>NZ_JAAMFN010000060.1 GCF_013376095.1 Arthrobacter sp. SDTb3-6
TTGGAAGGTGGGGGTGGTGGCGGCTACGTGGAACTGGCGGCTTCCTGGCTGGCAGCCTGGGCGTCCAGCCGCCTGGCCGTCTCTGCCAGCATCGAGGCCGCCTTGCTGATGACGGGGGCGTAGGAGGACTGCCACGCGTGGCGGAACACAAAGGCGTCTGGCCCTTCCCACTGCAGGTTGTGGGCGATGCGGGCGCCCAAGGCCGTCTTGAGTTCCAGGAGCCGCCGGCCCGCGCCGTCCAGCTCGCGCGCGAACTGGCGCAGCGCTTCCGGGTCCGCGCCCTGCAGGGCCTGCGTCATGGGAACTCCTGCGGTTGGCTTTCGTGGTGGGCTTTAACCGTAGGGTGCGGGGCCGGGTGGCAGCCATGGGCAGGGCTCCCCATGGCGCCGGCGCCCGGTGGCGATCATTGCGGAAGGGCCCCGCTTCCGGGCAGCGGGCCGGTCAGGTAGTGCTGGAGGACCGGGGCCACCAGGGCCGCGAGCTCGTCGTGTCCGGCCGAGGCCAGCGGCTCGACCCGCAGCAGGTACCTGGCCACCATCACGCCCATCAGCTGGCTGGCCACCAACGCCCCGCGCCGTTCCAGCTCAGCCGGCGTCCCCGGCAGCCCGGCCAGGGCCCGCGAAAGGATGCGCTTGACGAGGACCTGGCGGATCAGGGCGCCCTGGGACCTGGAACTGATGGCACTGCGCAGGAGTGCAAGCAGCGCCGGCTGGGCGGAGGAGTCCCACAAGCGCAGGAGTGCGCGCAGCAAGGCCTCCCCGCGGGCTTCGGCGGGCGTTTCGCTGACCGTGCCCAGCACCTGTGCCGGGTCTGCCGGAAGTTCCACGCACGCGTTGAACAGCTCTTCCTTGCCGGCAAACCAGTGGTGGACCATGGCCGGGTCCACGCCGGCGTCACGGGCGATCTCACGCAGGCTGGTGGCCGCGAAGCCGTGCTCGGCGAACAATTTCCGGGCGCTGGCCAGGATTTGTTCACGCGAGGTGGTGCGTCCCCGGCGTCGGCCGCGCTGTGGCGGGGTGTGCACGGGACTAGGCCGTCCGGCGTCGCAGGGTCAGGGAGGCCAGCAGCAGTCCGGCCACCACAAAGCAGGCCACCACCACCAGGTCCGTGCCCATGGTGCCGGTCGCCTTGGCATGGCCGGCAATCTGCTGCAGGGCATCCACCGAATACGTCAGCGGAAGCACATTGGAGATGGCTTCGAGCACGGAATTCATCTGGTCACGGGCCACGAACAGGCCGCAGAGCAGAATTTGGGGGATGACCACCACCGGCATGAACTGGACGGCCTGGAATTCCGTGGTGGCAAACGCCGAGCACAGCAGGCCCAGCGCCACGCCCAGCACGGAATTCACCACCGCCACCAGCACCACCCACCCGGCATTGCCCCGGATGTCCATGCCAAACACCCAGTACGCCACGCCCGTGGCCACCACCGACTGCAGGGCCGCCATGAGGGAGAAGGCCAGCGCATAGCCGAACAACAGGTCGCCCTTGTGGATGGGCGTGGAGAGCAGCCTCTCCAGGGTGCCCGACGTCCGCTCGCGCAGCATGGTGATCGAGGTGACCAGGAACATCACAACGAAGGGAAAGATGGCCAGCATCATCAGGCCCACGCGGTCAAAGGTCCGCGGCACGCCCGGTGGCAGCGTCTCGTTCTGGTAGAGCCAATACACCACGGCCAGCAGCACGGAAGGCACCACCACGATCAGCCCGATGCTGCGCGGATCACCCTTGAGCTGCTGCAGGACCCGCACATTCGTGGCCCACATCATCCGCCAGTTCATCGTTTCCCTCCGCGTCCCTTGGGCGTTCCTGCCGCGTCGGCGTCCGCCAAGGCCGGACCTGCCTGGTTGCCTTCCCCGGCCTGGATGAGCCGCAGGAAGGCCAGTTCCAAATCATCGGTGCCGCCGCGCCGCCGCAGCTCGGCCGGGGTGAGCTGTGCCAGCAGCCGGGCCTCGCGCAGCAGCAGCAGCGAATCGCAGTGCCCGGCCTCCTCCATGACATGGCTCGAAATGACCAGTGTGGTGCCCCCGGCGGCCATCTGCGCAAACTGGGCCCACAGGTCCGCGCGCAGAACCGGGTCCAGGCCCACGGTGGGCTCGTCCAGGAACAGCAGCTTCGGCTTGGCGACCAGCGCACACGCCAGCGAGACCCGGTTGAACTGCCCGCCGGAGAGGTCCCCGGCGCGGCGCCTGAGGAAGCCATCAAGCCCGACGGCGGCCACCGCCTCCAGGGCGTCCGCCCGGCTGCGGCCGTGCATGGCGCCGAAATACCGCACATTGTCCAGGACGTTCAGGTCCCGGTACACGCTCGGCGCCTGGGTGACGTAGCCGACGTCGTGCCGCAGGGCCGGGTCCCCGGCCGGCAGTCCCAGCACCTGCACCTGCCCGGAAGTGATCCTTTGCACGCCGACGAGGGCCCTGATCAACGTTGTCTTGCCGCTGCCGGAGGGACCCAGCAGGCCGGTGATGCGTCCGGCGGGGATGCGGAAGCTGATGTCCTGCAGGACATCCGCCTTGCCCCTGTGCACCAGCAGGTGCTCAACGGCGACGCTGTCCCCGACGGTGTCGGCCGACGCTGCGCTGAGTGTTCCGGGTGCCCGGCCCCGGGCCGCGGCGGCGGGGACCGGCGGGTGCACCGCGGGGCCCGGCACCGGCATTTCTGCCCTGTGTGACATGTAACCTCCCAAGGATGTAATTCATCACCTGATGAATTAAATTTAGCGCCCCGCGGCCCCGTTGTCCACGGCAGGTCCACGATTCTTTCCGGCGGGACCCGGGCGTGTTCACGGCAATTACCCAGCCAAGGTTCTTGCCCCGCCCCGCACCGGTGGCATAGCGTGACAGAGGCGGCGCCGTTCGGGTGCGGCTTCCACCTGGTGGAGCATTGTTATTCGATGGAAGGACAAGCACATGGCTGTTGCTGTTGATCTGGCGAAGGCGCTGGACAAGGAATTTGAAGACAAGTCCCTCAAGGAAATTCTCGACGCTTCACCCGCCGCACTTGCCGGCATCACTGACGCCAAGGCCGCTTCGCTGAAGGAGCTGCTGGGCATCAAGACCGTCCGCGAGCTCGGGAGCAACAAGTACTTTGCCGTGGCCGGTGTCCTCGTCGCCCTCGAGGGCAAGGCCGGCTGACCCCCACGTGCACATGTCGGCGGTGCGCCCGCTGCGGCCTTTCACCGCGGCGGGTGTGCCGCCGTTTTGCTGTTAACCGGTAGATTGGTACTGGCCCGCAATGCATGGCGGGCGCACAACTGCTCAAGAAACGGACATCCCGCGTGGCCCTTCGCCTTTCCACACTCTTCCTTCGCACCCTCCGTGAGGACCCCGTCGACGCCGAGGTGGACAGCCACAAGCTGCTCCTGCGCGCTGGCTACATCCGCCGGGCCGCCCCCGGCATCTACAGCTGGCTCCCGCTGGGCCTGCGTGTCCTGCGCAAGGTCGAGGCCATCGTGCGTGAAGAAATGGATGCCATCGGCGCCCAGGAGGTCCACTTCCCGGCGCTGCTGCCCAAGGAGCCCTACGAGGTCACCAACCGGTGGGTGGAATACGGCGACGGCATTTTCCGCCTAAAGGACCGCAAGGGGGCCGACTACCTGCTGGCCCCCACCCACGAGGAAATGTTCACCCTCCTGGTCAAGGACCTGTACTCCTCCTACAAGGACCTGCCGCTTTCGCTCTACCAGATCCAAAACAAGTACCGCGACGAGGCACGCCCCCGGGCGGGCCTGCTGCGCGGGCGCGAGTTCATCATGAAGGACTCCTACTCCTTTGACATTGACGACGCCGGACTCGACGCCAGCTACCTGGCCCACCGGGGCGCGTACCTGCGCATCTTTGAACGCCTGGGCCTGGAAGTCATCCCCGTGGCCGCCACCGCCGGCGCCATGGGAGGGTCCAGGAGCGAGGAATTCCTGCACCCCGTCGCGATCGGCGAGGACACCTTTGTCCGTTCCCCCGGCGGCTACGCGGCCAACGTTGAGGCCGTCACCACCGTGGTGCCCGACGCCATCGACTTCACCGATGCGCCGGCCGCAGTCGTCCGCGACACCCCTGACACCCCCACCATCGAAACCCTCGTCGCGGCGGCCAATGAGCTGGCCCCCAAGCCCGACGGCGGTGCGTGGACTGCCGCCGACACGCTGAAGAACGTCGTGCTGGCCCTCGACCTGCCCACCGGCGAACGCCAGATCGTGGTCATTGCCGTGCCCGGTGACCGTGCCGTGGACCTCAAGCGCATCGAGGCCAACATCGGCGCCCACCTCGCCGTGGGCGGCGAAGTGGGCGTGGAGGCCGCCGGCGAGGCGGACCTCAAGAAGCACCCCGGCCTCGTCAAGGGGTACATCGGCCCCGGGCTGTCCCTGGACGCCGCCGTGCTGGGCACCGAGTCGTCCACGAAGCTGCTGTTCCTGGTCGACCCCCGCGTCGTTTCCGGCACCACCTGGATCACAGGCGCCAACGAACCGGGCAAGCACGTCTTCGGCCTTGTGGCCGGACGCGACTTTGGCTGGGACGGCACCATCGAGGCCGTTGAAGTGCGCGAGGGCGATCCCGCCCCCGACGGCTCCGGCCCCTTGGAGGCGGCCCGCGGCATCGAAATGGGCCACATCTTCGCCCTGGGCCGCAAGTATGCCGAAGCCCTGGACCTGAAGGTGCTGGACCAAAACGGCAAACTGACCGTGGTCACCATGGGCTCCTACGGCATTGGCATCACCCGCGCCGTGGCCGCCCTGGCCGAGTCCAACCACGATGACAAGGGACTTGTCTGGCCGGTAAACGTCGCACCGGCCGACGTCCACGTCGTGGCCGTGGGCCGTGGCGCCGAGATCTTCGAAGCGGCGGCACAGCTGACGGCCGACCTGGAAACCGCCGGACTGGAGGTCATCTACGACGACCGCCCCAAGGTTTCCCCCGGCGTGAAGTTCGGCGACGCGGAGCTCCTTGGCGTACCCACCATCCTGGCCGTGGGCCGCGGACTCGTGGACGGCCTGGTCGAAATCAAGGACCGTGCCACAGGCAACGCCGAAAACGTCGCCGTCGCCGACGCCGTCAAGTACATCCTCGACCACCAGTAGCCGCGCCTCGTTGGTCGGGCGCGTCGAGGCCCGGTGTGGTTGGCTCCGGCGCCGAAGCCAACCACGGCCGGCGCCGAAGCCACCACGATGACAGGGGGAACGCATGATTTCCGGCTTTGAGGACATCACCACCGCCACGGTCCTGCTGATCATTGTGGGGGGCTTTGCCGCGGGCTGGATCGATGCCGTGGTGGGCGGGGGAGGGCTGATCCAGCTGCCGGTCATGCTCATGGTTCCGGGGGTCACGCCCGTGCAGGCGCTGGCCACCAATAAAATGGGGTCGATCTTTGGCACTGCGACGAGCTCGGTCACGTACTACCGGCGCGTGAAACCGGACCTGCGCACGGCGCTGCCCATGGCGGGGATTGCGTTGCTGGGCAGTGTGGGCGGTGCCGTGGTGGCGGCAAGCCTGCCGGGCTCGGTCTTCAAGCCCATCATCGTTGTCGCGCTGGTGGCCGTACTGCTGTTTACGGCGTTCAATCCGGGCATGGGCGGGTTGACGGCGCTGCGGCACTCGGGCCGGCGGCACTACATCCTGGCCGGGTGCATCGGTGCCGTCATTGGTTTTTACGACGGGATGATCGGCCCGGGCACGGGTTCCTTTCTGGTGATCGCACTGGTCAGTCTGCTGGGCTATGCCTTCCTGGAGGCCAGTGCCAAGGCAAAGATCGTCAACCTTGCCACGAACGCAGGGGCGTTGATGTTCTTCCTGCCGCACGGATCCCTGCTGTGGGGCGTGGGACTGGTGCTGGGGGCCGCCAACATGGCCGGCGGCTACCTCGGCGCACGCACGGCGGTCAGGCAGGGCAACAAGTTCATCCGGATCGTGTTTCTGTCTGTGGTCGCGGTGCTCATTGTGAAACTCGGCATGGATGTGTGGAACGAAAACGGCGTGGGGGCCTGGATGGCGGCCGTCCTGGAGCGTTAGTCGAGCGTTTTCAGGTCGTGCGCGGCCGGCAGCCCCGGCAGCGACCTGCCCGCCATGGTGCCCGCCACCCAGAGGGACCGCTGGGCGTCCGCGCCGTGATGCGGGGTTTCCAGGTAGGAGAGCGCATTCTCCACTTCCCTGACCACGGCCCAGGCGGCTGCCAGGTCTGCGTCCAGGCCGGCGGCGGCGGAGAGGTCCGCGCAACGCCGTCGGAGCGCGGCCTCCGCGTCACGGTGCGGAAGTTCGGGAATCCGGTTCCACAGGCACGGTGCCACAGCGAATTCGGCGTCCCCCACCTGCGGTTGCGGGTCGATGCCAAGGTAGCGGCTGCCATCAAGGGATGCCAGGATGTTCTGGTAATGCAGGTCCGTGTGGACCAGCACGTCGCGGGATTCGCGCCGCCCGACAGCACCGCGCGTCTGGCAGACTTCCAGGGCCGCCTCGAGCAGCCACAGCGGAAAGGGCCGGTTGAGGTCGTTCCAGCGCGCCGGCAATTCGTCGCAAAACCGTTCAGCCGTGGCGGCAATGTGCGGCATGCGGGCCCAGCCGTCCCGGGCGTCGGGCGGGATGGACAGTTGCCGGACCACGCCGCCCCAAACTTCAACAGCTTCCGCCATGGGCAGGCTGATCAAGGACTTCCGGTCGTCGAGCCGGGCGATGAGCATGGAACAGGTGGCGGCGTCCTGTTCCAGGAGCTGCACCATGCCGCGCCCGTTCCACAGCTGCAGCGCAATGGGTTCGAGCAGCGTTTCCTCGTAGGGAAAGGCGATTTTCAGGGCAGCCGGTGTTCCGTCACTGCGGCGCACCGGCGCCACGATCCCTGTGTGGCCGTGCCATGGCGGCGTGCCCGGCACCAGGTCCACGGTGAGCTGCCAACGCTGCAGCGCTGCGTCCACCAGCCCGGGCAGTCCGGCCAGCCAAGCCCGGCCTTCGGGGCTGCGGGCGTGGCGCCGGTGCAGGTCTTCCGGGATGTCAACGGCGGCGGGCATGCAGCCAGCCTATCGTCAACCCACCAAGCCGCTGGCGCCCAGCAGGCTGCCGATTGCAAACGTGGCGGCCAGGGCCAGTGCGCCGCCCAGGACCACGCGGGAGGCGGCCCGCGGCTTGGAACCGCCGCCGACCACAGCGCCGATCCACCCCGTAATGGCGAGGGCGGCCAGGACCACCACAAACGCCACGGGGACGCGGGCGGCGGCCGGCGGGAGCAGGATGGCCAGCATGGGCAGAATGGCCCCGAGCGTGAAGGCGACGGCGGACGCAAGCGCAGCATGCCAGGGGCTGACGACGTCGTCCTCGTCCAGGTTCAGCTCGGCGGCGAGGTGCGCGCCGAGGGCATCGTGGTCGGTGAGCTCGCGGGCCACCAGCGTTGCCGTTTCCCGGGAGAGCCCCTTGTCCTCATACAAGGCGGCCAGCCCCGCCAGGTTGGCCCCCGGGTTCTGTGCCAGGTCGCGGCGCTTTTCCTCAATCATGGATTTTTGGCTGTCCCGCTGGCTGCTGACGGAAACATACTCGCCCAGGGCCATCGAGATGGCACCGCCCACCAGTGCGGCCATGCCTGCCGTGACGATCGGTCCCGTGGCGGCCGTGGCGCCGGCAACGCCAACCACCACGGCGGCAACGGAAACAATGCCGTCGTTGGCTCCGAGAACGCCGGCCCGCAGCCAGTTCAGGCGTTGGGCAATCTCGGCCGTGCGGGGCAGGCGCGGCCGGGAGACCAAATCCTCTGCTCGTTTCATGATTCCAGCAAACCACCGGGGCGAAACGGGCGCTAGCAAGGTGAGGATGTCCTCGCTGAGGTTTGGCTGCCCTGTGACCGGAACCCGCGGGGGTCTAGGGTGCTGCTGGTACGGAGGCCGGTACAGTCGGGCCGCCGTTGGAAGGGCCGGCGGCAATTCCGGGGAGCGCGTCCAGGGGGCCGCCCCACTCCTGCTGCCGGCTGGCGGACTGCACCATCCCGGCCACAGCCATGGCGCGGATGTCCGGTGCGGGGAAATCGGCGGACTGGGAGCCTGCTGAGGCGGGGCTGAAGGCGGCAAGGTCGCCGTATACCAGGACGAGCCCGCCCTCCAGCTTTGCCAGGGCGGCTGCCGGGGCCGTTGTGTACCCCGGGGCCAGCACAAAGCCGGGCGCGGGCGCCACGACGGGCAGGCAGTGCTGTGCAAGGGCTGCATTCAGGAGATCCAGGTTGTTTTGGTGCAGCGAGCCCAGCCCCAGGGCCTGGCTGAAGCCCGGCTCGGGCAGCCTGGAACCTGCCACCTGGTAGGCATATACAGCCTTTTGTTCGGCCTGGGCAGCGGCAGTGATTGCGGCATCGCCACTGTTCCCTGGCTGTGGCTGCCGTACTGCCTTGCAGGCTGCGGTGTCGTCAGGGACGGGCTGCACGGCGGCGGGCAGGTACGCCGACTCCGGGGCCGGGCTTCCCAGCTGGCGGTCCAAGGCCGATGCCAGCAGCAGCCTGTTGGTTCCCGCGGCGGCAAAGGTCCTGCCCATGGCGCCCCCGGCCGTCAGGGCATCGGCCAGGAGCGTGTTGGCGCTCCCGGCTAACTCCTTGGCAAAGCTGGTGGCCGTGACCCCGGCCGCGGCAGCCGCGGCGGCAGGAGGTGCGGCGCCGTCTGCCGGCAGCGGGCCGTCCAGGGCCGCGAGCTGCAGTTTGAGGGCGTCGGCACCCTGCCCCAGCAAGGCCTTCACGGCAGGGTCCTTCTGGGCGTCGTGCGCCGCGCGGGCCTGGGCCAGCAGCACCGAGGTCCGGGCCCAGGCTGCGCCCCGATTCACCTCGGTCACCGACGGTCCGGCTGCGGTGTCGTGTCCGGTGACCACAGTGCCCGCGCCCACCACGATGACGCTGATCAGGATCAGGAAGAGCAGCCCCCGGAGCCAGGCCCACGCCCGGTTGGGCTGCCTGGCCCGGGCGGGGGCCGGCCGCGCAACCGGCGCAACGGGCACCTTCCGTGACGGGGGCACGACGTCGGCTGCCGGGCCGGCGTCCCCGGCCAGCCGGCGTGCCCGCCTGGTCAGCGGTGCCGCTTCGGTGTCGGGTTCGGGTGGAGGCGCCGATTGGGTGTCCACCGCGGGTGTGGGTGCCGCTTCGGTGTCGGTGTCGGTGTCGGTGTCGGTGTCGGGTTCGGGTGGAGGCGTCGATTGGGTGTCCACCTCGGGTGTGGGTGCCGCTTTGGGTACCGTCTCGGGCGGGGGCGCCATTTCCGCCTCGGGTGCCGGCGCCCCCACGTCGGGCGCAACGGCGACGAGTCCGCCGGCGTCGAGCACCAGGAGCGACGGCGCAGCGGACACCCGGGCGGGGGAACCCGCGGGTAACGACGCCCGGCGCGGTCCGGTCCGGCGCGGCCGGGGCAGGGCTTTGGGGGGTGCCGATTCCCCGGATGGGTCCTTGGCGGGCTCGGCGGGGGAGTCGGAATCAGTCACAACTGTTGATGTTCTCATGATGTGGGTGCCCCGTGCACGCCGGCCCCACCCCGGACGAGTCCACCGGCCCGGCATGCGTTCTTACTCACAGCAAAAACGTCCTGCGGCATGCCGGGAAACTCGGTATTGTAGATATCCACAACATCATTTAAGGGAGGCGGTCGTTCCATGACCAAGCCGGACAGGCCCAAAGCGGCCCGAAGCTCGGGGAACCTTCACTCGGTCGTCGACCCCATCGCAGAAGCCACGAGGCTGACCGCCCTGCTGGAACCCACCGTTGCGGCAGCCGGGCTGTTCCTGGAAGAGGTCAAGGTGCAGGTGGCCGGCGCCCACCGCACCGTTTCCGTGGTGGTGGACCTGCCGGAGACCGAAACCGGCGGCGTCGGGCTGGACGCGATCGCCCACGTTTCGAAGGTGCTGTCCGAGACCATGGATGCCGACCCCAACGACGACGGACAGCCGTACAACCTGGAAATCTCCTCCCCGGGCGCCACGCGCCCCCTGACGGAACCGCGCCATTGGCGCCGGGCCACAGGACGCATGGTCAGGGTCAACGCCGTCGGACGGGAAAACCTGCTGGGACGCATCCTGGCCGTGGACGACGACGGTGTGCAGCTGCTCCCGGAACTGCCCGTGAAAAAAGGCATGAAGGCCAAGCAGGGCGAGCCTGAAAAAGTGTTGTTCTCAGCAATCCGGCGTGGCGTTGTTGAAATAGAGTTTGCTCGCCTGGACCAGGCCGAGCTTGATTTGGAATTTGAACCGACCGGCGGCGACGCTGTCGACGGAGAGGAAAGCTGACCATGGACATTGATATGAGCGCGTTGCGGATACTGGAACGCGAACGTGAAATCCCCCTGGATCTGCTGATCCCCACCATCGAGCAGGCGCTGCTCATGGCCTACCACAAGTCCCCGGGCGCCATTGAGCAGGCCCGGGCAGAGCTGGACCGCAAGAGCGGCCACGTCACCATCTGGGCGGCAGAAGTTGACGAGGACGGTGAGCGGATCGGCGAATTTGACGACACCCCCGCCGGCTTCGGCCGCATTGCCGCCAGCACGGCCCGCCAGATCATCCTGCAGCGCCTGCGCGACGTCGAGGACGACAACGTCCTGGGCGAATTCCGCGGCAAGGAAGGTGAACTCGTCTCCGGCCAGATCCAGCAGGGCAACAACCCGAACATGATCCAGGTCAACCTGGGCACGGTCGAGGGCGTGTTGCCGCCCAACGAGCAGGTCCCCGGGGAAAACTACCGCCACGGGAACCGGCTGCGCGCCTTCGTCGTCGACGTGCACCGCGGCCTGAAGGGCCCCTCCATCACCCTGTCCCGCTCCCACCCCGGCCTGGTCCGCAAGCTCTTTGAAATGGAAGTGCCGGAAATTGCGGACGGCACCGTGGAGATCGTGGCACTGGCCCGTGAAGCCGGGCACCGGTCCAAGATCGCCGTGAAGGCGAACAAGGCCGGCGTCAACGCCAAGGGTGCCTGCATCGGCGAGATGGGCTCCCGCGTGCGTGCCGTCATGACCGAACTGAACGATGAAAAGATCGACATCGTGGACTTCCACGACGATCCGGCGACGTTCATCGCCAATTCCCTGTCGCCGTCGAAGGTGATTTCCGTCACTATCGTGGATGAAGGCGCGCGGTCCGCCCGCGTCGTCGTGCCTGACTACCAGCTGTCGCTGGCCATCGGCAAGGAGGGCCAGAACGCCCGCCTGGCTGCCAAGCTCACCGGCTGGCGCATCGACATCAGTTCCGACGCCGCCGCTGAATAGGTAGCTGCCGCTCCGGGCGGTAGACTGGTGGGGACCGGGTCCACGGACCGTCTGCGACTACGATTTGTAAGGCACCGCACAGTTGGCAAAGAACGCTGTCAAGGCACGGGGGAGCGCCCCTGACTTTGCCGGAGCTGTACGGACCTGCATTGGTTGCCGGCAAACCGCCGCCCGGGACGAATTAGTGCGGCTGGTGCGTTCAGCCGGTGCATCCGGGGAACCGGAAGCACTGGTTGATGTACGACGCCGCATGCCTGGCCGGGGCGCGTGGCTGCACCCCAGCCCGGACTGTTTGCAGTTGGCGTTCAAGCGCCGCGCCATTGGGCGCGCCCTTCCGGGTGCCACCAATGCCGGTGAGCTTGCCGCCCAGCTCGCACAACTGTCAGGAGACGGCATCCAATCACTACGAACCGACATTGTCCCTTTGTGAAAGCGGGTCAGAAAACCGATGGAAACCCGATGAGTACCCAGCGATGAGTGCCCAAAAATGAGCATCTTCGTGCTCTCTCACGCCGCCCATTCCGACATGGAATGTTGCAGTAAGAATTAAGCGGTTCGTACCTGTCCGGTGCGGGCCGAGACAGGAGAAATGTGGCCAAGGCCCGCGTACACGAGCTTGCAAAAGAGCTCGGCATCACCTCAAAAGAAGCAGTCAACAAGCTGCAGGAACTGGGCGAGTTTGTTCGTTCGGCGTCCTCCACGATTGAGGCCCCCGTCGTGAAGAAGCTTCGCGACGCATTCCCCGTTGCCCCGAAGGCTGCGGATTCCAAGCCCGCTCCGGCCGCACCTGCGGCGGCAAAGCCGGGCGCAGTGCCCGCTGCCCCCGCACCGGCGGCAGCAAAGCCTGCCGCAGCGCCGGCCCCGGCAGCCGCGGCACCGCAGGCGGCAACGCCCGCTCCCGCCCCGGCAGCAGTGCCCGGTCCCAAGGCCGCCGCACCGGCCAGCCCGGCGGCTCCGGCCCCGGCAGCACCCGCAACCGGCGGAGCGCGTCCGGGCAACAACCCCTTTGCCTCCTCCCAGGGCATGCCGCGCTCCGGCCGCCCCGAGCGTGGCGAAAATCGTGACGGCAACCGGGCCCCGCGCCCGGCCGGCGCCGGCGGGCCGCGCCCCGGCAACAACCCGTTTGCCACCTCGCAGGGAATGCCCCGTCCCGGGGCACCGCGCAGCGCCGAAGCCGGTGCAGGCGGTCCCCGTCCGGGTGCCCCGCGCCCTGGCGCACCCCGTCCCGGCGCCCCGCGTCCCGCCGGCGCAGCGGGTGCAGGCGGTCCCCGTCCGGGCGCTCCGCGTCCCGGTGGCGCACGCCCCACCCCCGGCATGATGCCCAACCGCACCGAACGCCCCTCGGCTCCCGGCCGTAGCAACGACCGTCCCGGCGGCGCCGGGCGCGGCCGTCCCGGGGCACCGGGCACCACGGGCGGAACACCGGGTGGCGCTCCTGCCGGCGGTGGCTTTGGCAAGGGCGGCCGCGGCCGCGGCGGCACCCAGGGTGCCTTCGGCAAGGGCGGCGCCGGCCGTGGCAAGCAGCGCAAGTCGAAGCGTGCCAAGCGCCAGGAACTGGAACAGATGAGCGCTCCGTCCCTGGGCGGCGTCAGCGTGCCCCGCGGAGACGGCAGCACCGTTGTCCGGCTCCGCCGCGGTTCCTCCATCACCGACTTTGCCGACAAGATCGAGGCAAACCCGGCAGCACTGGTGACCGTGCTCTTCCACCTGGGCGAAATGGCCACGGCCACGCAGTCCCTGGACGAAGACACCTTTGCCCTGCTGGGTGAAGAACTGGGCTACAAGGTCCAGGTTGTTTCCCCCGAGGACGAGGAGCGCGAACTGCTCAGCGGCTTCGACATCGACTTCGAGGCCGAGCTGGAAGCCGAAGGCGACGAGGACCTTGAGGTCCGCCCGCCGGTTGTCACCGTCATGGGCCACGTGGACCACGGTAAGACCCGCCTGCTGGATGCCATCCGCAAGTCGGACGTTGTGGCCGACGAGCACGGCGGCATCACCCAGCACATCGGTGCCTACCAGATCGTGCACGAGCACGAAGGCGACGACCGCCGGATCACCTTCATCGACACCCCGGGCCACGAGGCGTTCACCGCCATGCGTGCCCGTGGCGCAAAGGTCACCGACATCGCCATCCTGGTGGTTGCCGCCGACGACGGCGTCATGCCCCAGACCGTTGAGGCGCTCAACCACGCCCAGGCCGCCAATGTGCCGATCGTGGTTGCCGTCAACAAGATCGACAAGGAAGGCGCGAACCCGGACAAGATCCGCGGCCAGCTGACCGAATACGGCCTGGTGCCCGAGGAATACGGGGGCGACACCATGTTCGTGGATGTCTCCGCCCGCAACAACACCAACATCGAGGAACTCCTCGAAGCGGTGCTGCTGACGGCCGACGCCGCCTTGGACATGCGCGCCAACCCGAACAAGGACGCCCGCGGCATCGCCATCGAGGCGAACCTGGACAAGGGCCGCGGTGCGGTAGCCACCGTCCTGGTGCAGTCCGGTACCCTGCACGTCGGTGACACCATTGTCGCCGGCACCGCTCACGGCCGCGTCCGCGCCATGTTTGATGAGAACGGCGACACCATCACCGAAGCCGGGCCCTCGCGTCCGGTCCAGGTGCTGGGCCTGTCCAACGTCCCGCGTGCAGGCGACACGTTCTTCGTCACCGGGGACGAGCGCACGGCCCGCCAGATCGCTGAAAAGCGTGAGGCAGCCGACCGCAACGCCGCCCTGGCCAAGCGCCGCAAGCGCATCAGCCTGGAAGACTTCGACCAGGCCGTGGCCGAAGGAAAGGTTGACACCCTCAACCTCATCCTCAAGGGTGACGTGTCCGGTGCCGTCGAGGCCCTGGAAGACTCGCTGCTCAAGATCGACGTCGGCGAAGGCGTGCAACTGCGCGTCATCCACCGCGGCGTGGGAGCCATCACGCAGAACGACGTCAACCTGGCCACGGTGGACAACGCCATCATCATCGGCTTCAACGTCAAGCCGGCCGAGCGCGTGGCCGAACTGGCCGACCGCGAGGGCGTGGACATGCGCTTCTACTCGGTCATCTATGGCGCCATCGATGACATTGAGCTGGCCCTGAAGGGCATGCTCAAGCCCGAGTACGAGGAAGTCCAGCTGGGCACCGCGGAGATCCGTGAAGTGTTCCGTTCCTCGAAGTTTGGCAACATCGCCGGCTCGATCGTCCGCTCCGGCATCATCCGCCGCAACTCGAAGGCACGCGTCCTTCGTGGCGGGAAGGTCATTGGCGACAACCTCACCGTTGACTCGCTCAAGCGCTTCAAGGATGACGCAACCGAAGTGCGCGACGGCTTCGAGTGTGGCATCGGCCTCGGGTCGTTCAACGACCTGCAGGTCGAGGACATCATCGAGACGTTCGAGATGCGCGAGAAGCCGCGGGCCTAGCATGCAACGGCCGGCCGGGCGCCCCCACGGGCGCCTGGCCGGCTTTGCCTTCCCCGATACGATTTCCCTGAAAAGGAGAACACCATGGCTGATTCAGCCCGCGCAGCCAAACTGGCCCAGCGCATCAAGGTCGTCGTGGCCGAAGGCCTCCGCAAGCGGGTCAAGGACCCGCGCGTCGAAGGCATCACCGTCACCGACGCCCGCGTCACCAACGACCTCCAGCACGCCACCATCTACTACACCGTCTTCGGTGACGAGACGGCCCAGTCGGACGCCAAGACCGGACTGGAACGCGCCAAGGGCGTGCTCCGTGCCGAGGTGGGCCGGAACATCACCGTGCGCCTGACCCCCACGCTGGAGTTCGTGGCGGACGAGATCCCCGTCAACGCCTCCAACCTGGAGGCGCTGCTGCGCGTGGCCAAGGAACGCGACGCGAAACTGGCCGAACTCTCCGCCACCGCCGAGTTCGCCGGTGACGCCGACCCGTACAAGACGGACGGCGGGGACGCCGAA
>NZ_JAAMFN010000061.1 GCF_013376095.1 Arthrobacter sp. SDTb3-6
ATAGGTGAAGACGATCAGGCCCCTGCGGAAGCGGTGGTATTCGGCCCTGACTGGCTCCTTGACCTTCATGACCATGTCGGCTCGCATCCAGAGCTCATCGGCATCGTCCACAATCTCGGCACCGGCAACCGCGTATTCCTCGTCCGTGATGCCGGGGCCCAGGCCTGCGCCGCGCTCCACCAGTACCGTGTGGCCGTGGGTGCGGAATTCGTGCACGCCTGCGGCTGTGATTGCGACGCGGAATTCGTTGTTCTTGATCTCTTTGGGGACACCAATGATCATTTTTAGGCTCCTTGGTCGCGACCTTACGGCCGCCGTTGGGGGTGGATTACGACTGCAAATCAGCCTCGGCTGCAGGCGGGGGTGATGCCGAGAGACAGCCTTCTGGCTGGGATGCAAGCCTGACTATACGAGTGGGGGCCGGTGATGCCTCCACGGTGGCGAGGCGCGTTGTCGTAAGGCTTGACGCCCGACCCGGTAGGCGAATGAAACGATGACTCAATACAAACTACAACATTACATTCAGGTTGTTGACAATAGTACATTCGCACACTAATTTTGTGTAACACAGGTCACAGAAGATGGCTGGTGCTGACGAGGCCGGGCTAGCCCGGGCGAATGGAGTAGAGATGAACCTTTCACGCCGCAACGTCCTTCGGGGCACAGGAGTGGCTGTTCTAGGCGTCGCTGTAGGGGGGTGGGCGACAGCCTGTTCGAGTGTCGTCCCTGGTGCTACCGTCTCAGGCGGGGCGGGCAACCTGCTGGAAATCGCCAAGTCGCAGGGCTTCCTGCGCGTGGGCATTGCCAACGAACCGCCCTACACACAGGTCAACACGGACGGAACCGTCAGTGGCTGCGAGCCGGACGTGCTCCGTGCGGTTTGCCAGCGGATGGGAATCAAGGACATCCAGGGCATCATCACCCCTTACGAATCGATGATCCCCGGGCTGAATGCCAACCGCTGGGACGTCATCGCCGCCGGATTGTTCATGAAGCAGTCGCGCTGCGGGCAGGTGCTGTACTCCGAGCCCGTTATCGTATCCACTGAATCCTTCGCTACGCCCAAGGGCAACCCGAAGGGCATCACAAAAGTGGCCAACATTGTGGCTGACAAATCGCTGAGGATCGCGGTGCTGCCTGGTGGGTTCGAGGAGGGTGTACTCAAGTCCGCGAACGTCCCTGCTTCCCAGCAGGTCAAGGTGAACGACGGACGGAGCGGGATCGAAGCAGTCAAGGCCAACCGCGCGGATGCCTTCATGCTGCCCACACTGTCCCTGCGGGCGCTGGCCAAGAACGATACCAGCTTCGATGTCACTGCGGCGGTGACGGATGCACCTAAAACGGGCTCGGGGGCCGCCTTTAGGAAAACAGATGCATCGTTTCATGATGCCTACAACATCGCGCTGGCGGCGTTCAAGAAGACCAGCGGATTCTCCGACATCCTCACCAAGTGGGGCTTCGATCCGTCCGCCGTGGTCGGCGTCACCACGGAAGAGCTATGCAAGACGGCCGGATGATCAGCGTCCCACAAAAGAATAGAAGAGCCCATGTATGCAGTAATAGAATATGCGCCGCTGCTGTTGCAGGGGCTGTGGACCACCATTCTGGTAACAATTTTCAGCGGGGCGCTCTGCCTGGTGGTCGCATTCGCAGCCGGCTTGGCCCGACTCTCCACGCACAGATATCTGCGATGGCCCGCGGGCGTCTTCATTGAAGTCTTCCGTGGAACCTCGCTGCTGGTGCAGATGTTTTGGTTCTTCTTTGCCCTGCCATTCTTCGGCATCCAGCTCTTCCCGCTGACCGCAGCGGTTCTGGCACTGGGACTCAACGAGGGGGCCTACGCCGCCGAAGTTGTCCGCGGCGCCATCGCCAGCCGGGCCAAGGGCCAGACCGAGGCGTGCATTGCGCTCGGAATGGAACCGGCGCTAAGGCTGCGCCGGGTCATCATTCCACAGTCCATCCCGGCCATGCTGCCGCCCTTCGGCAACGTCATGGTGGACCTTCTGAAAAACACCTCGTTGGTTTCACTGGTGACGGTGGCGGACCTGACTTTCCGGGCCCAGATGATCCGCAGCACTACCGGACAGACGACAGCGATCTTCCTCACCATCCTGGTGATCTATTTCATTCTCTCCTACCTGCTGACGCTGCTGACCAGCTGGCTGGAACGGCGTTTCGCCCTGGACCGTAAGGCCCTAGTGGCCCAGCGCAAGGAAAACCGGTTGATCAAGGTCGGTGTTGACGCATGATCTGGGACAACCATTTTGCCATCTCGGTCATTCCACTGCTGCTGCAGGGCTTGTGGGTAACCATCGAAATTACGCTGCTGGGCACCCTGATCGCAGCTGTGCTGGGCCTGGTCTTTGCCGTCCTTCGACGGCTGGCCATTCCAGTGCTCTCGCACTTGGTCGCTTTCCTGGTGGTGTTTGTCCGGGGAACCCCGCTACTGGTGCAGGCGTACTGCGCCTTCTTTGTCCTCCCGGCCTACGGCATCAGCTTCGACGCATTCACCACGGGTGCGGTTGTTATCGGCATCAACTACAGCGCCTACATGGCCGAGGTGTATCGCAGCGGCATCCAGGGCGTGCCCGCCGGACAATGGGAGGCGGCGACCGCCCTGAGCCTGCCAGGCGTGCGGACCTGGGGGCGGATCATCCTGCCGCAGGCACTTCGGACGGTAGTCCCGATGCTGGGCAACTACCTCATCCAGATGTTCAAGGACTCTGCGGTGCTCTCCGCCATCACGGTGGTGGAACTGATGGCCGCCGCACAGGCGATCGGGAGCGCCAGCTTCCGATATCTCGAACCACTCACCCTGGCTGCCGGCCTGTTCCTGGCCATCAGCTATCCGGCCTCGCGGCTGATTAACAGATTGGAGCGGCGCTATGCGCCCCAGCATTGAGTCAACACACGTCAGTTCACCCCCTGTCCCGCAGGACACCGTCGTCGCACCGGGCCTGGCAGCCCCGGTCTCCACCGGCGTCGGGGCCGACGCGATCATCAGGTTCCAGGGCGTCAGCAAGAACTGGGGATCCAACCACGTCCTCAAGGCGCTGAATTTCGACGTCGCCGCGGGCGAAAAGGTCTCGATAATAGGTCCATCCGGATCTGGCAAGACCACCATCCTGCGCATTCTGATGACCCTCGAGACGCCGAGTGAGGGACTGGTCACGGTGGACGGCGACGTTCTTTGGAGTGTCAACGCGGGTGAAAAAGTTCGGGAAACCCGCCAGCTGCGTGAGACCCGTCGCAAGATCGGCATGGTTTTCCAGCAATTCAACCTCTTCCCGCATATGACGGCCCTGGAGAACATCATCGAGGCACCAGTCCATGTCCTTGGCATGAATAGGGCGGAGGCGCAGGAGCGTGCGGCGGACCTGCTGAAGCTGGTGGGCCTGGCCAAGCACATGAACCACACACCGCCGCAGATGTCCGGCGGCCAGCAGCAGCGCGTGGCCATCGCCCGGGCCCTTGCCATGCGGCCCAAGGTGCTGCTCTTCGATGAGCCGACCTCGGCCCTGGACCCGGAATTGATCGGCGATGTACTCAACGTAATCCGCAACCTTGCCCACACCACCGACATGACAATGCTGATGGTCACTCACGAGATGCGCTTCGCCGAAGAAATATCTGACCGTGTGGTGATGTTTGACAACGGCGGCGCAGTGGAGAGCGGACCGCCAGCCCAAATCTTCAAGAATCCCCAGCAGGAACGGACCCGGACTTTCCTCCGCGCCGTCCTGCAGCATTGAAAGATGCCCGTGTCCTTCCAGCTCCGGTGGATTGTCCGCCGTCGTCGGGCGCTTGAAAAACGCCAACGGCTCGTATGGGAAGCCTGATGTCCGAATCACTAAACCGTCTGACTGACAACTGAGCCAATCGGCTGTTGGGAACGACTGAGGCGTCCAAAGGGTCCGGGGCTGAGCGCCGAACGCCGTCCGGCGCTCAGCCCCGGCTGATTCCCGAACGGCAGGTGAGCAGGGGTCTGCACCTCCAAGGGAGGTCGGGCGAAAACCTGCAGTTCGCCACTGTCGACTTGTGCCAACGTACAACCAGCGGAACGGAACAAGCCCTCAGCCTCCCTGGTCGGTCCCTGGGCGTGGACTCGGGAATTTCGAGCAGAAAGGGTTGCCAGCCGCTTCACAGTGCCCGTTTGCAGTTGTAGATTCCCTTGAATCCTTATTGGGCGGCCCTGTCCCCGTTCTGGCGGAAAATCAGGTGGCTGGGCGCCAAAGCCTTGACCGTCGAACCGTAGTTGCCCCTTATCGTGCGAAACTGCCCACCAGGAGGTCAGGAGTTCGAATTTCCTTAGCTCCACCCCGAAAGCCCTCTGACCTGCGGAAACGCTGGATTGGAGGGCTTTATGTTTGCCCCAAAACTGCGCATTTGAAATCGGTCCGGTTTGCCACGATTGCCTCGCCACGAACGTGTGGTGATCTGGTCCGTCACTTGGCCCATTATTTTTCGCTGGCGGCCTGTGACCATCAGCCATACGGTGCTTTACCGTGGCGCAGCCGTGCCTGTTTTGTTCCGGGTTCGCCGCGGCACGGCGCCCGGGGCGGCAGCCCTGCGCGACAGTTTTGCCCGTAGGGCCCGGTTTTCCGATTCCAGGGCCAGGACAAGCCGGATGCCGGAGAGGTTTAGCCCCTGACCGAGCAGTTCCGCAATCCGTCGCAGGGTCACCAGGTCATCTTCGCTGTAGCGGCGGGTTCCCTTTTCGGTGCGCCCCGGTTCCACCAGGCCCCTGCGTTCGTAGAGCCGGAGGTTTTGCTGGCCTGTCCCGACGAGTTCTGCTGCGACGGAGATGGCGTACACGCCAGCTGCGTTTGGATTGGGCACCACGCTATTTCGCTCCCGACTTGCCTTCTCATTTTTGAAGAATTGCCTCTTGCACAAGTATGCCTGTCGTGTTATAAAAAATCTATGTCAGCCACGATAGGTTGTGGCGGGCGTGAGAGAACTGAACAGGACATTGGGTGGCACTAAAATCTAGTGACACTCGGATCAAGTGGCTTTGTGAAGGAGTGAATAGCCATGTTGATGCGTACCGACCCGTTCCGTGAAATCGACCGGCTGGCCCAGCAGGTGCTGGGAACCGCGGCGCGACCGGCCGCCATGCCAATGGACGCATGGCGTGACGGGGACACCTTTGAGGTTGAATTTGACCTCCCGGGCGTGGGCCCGGAGTCCATCAACCTGGATGTGGAACGCAATGTGGTCACCGTGCGGGCCGAGCGTCCGGCCCTGGACGGGGAGAAGGAGATGCTCGCCGCCGAGCGGCCCCGGGGCGTGTTCAGCCGCCAGCTGGTCCTGGGCGACAATCTGGACGCGGAGAACATCCAAGCCAGTTACAACGCCGGTGTGCTGAGCCTGCGCATCCCGGTGGCCGAGCAGGCCAAGCCCCGCAAGATCGCAATCGCCACCAGCGAAGGCGACCGCCAGGCCATCAACGCCTGAGCATCCCAAACGCAAAGGCAGTTCCCGAGACCGGGAAGGCAATCCAGGGCCGTCAGGAGATGCGGGCGGTAGCCATACGGCACGCCACAGCGCCTCACGCGCAATGAAAAGCGGCCACTGGCCCATGCCCTCCCGTACCGGCGGTCCCCGGCGCCCCATGGCCGGGGACCGCTTCAACCACCAATGGACGCCTCTCCTTGGTCCATGGGGCCAGGAGGCTGAGAGGACGTGTGAGCAATCGTGTCAGGATTGCCGGACTTTTATGCTGTGCTGCACCTCGGACCCGATGCCACCGGCGCAGAAGTTGGCCGCGCCTACAGGTCGCTGATGCGCCGCCACCATCCAGACACCCGCCCGTCGCCTGCTACATCCGAGCAAGCTTGCCTCGAGCGGGAGCAGTTGACGCAGATCATGGACGCCTACACCGTCCTGGCGGACCCGGTCCAGCGGGCCCGCTATGACCGCGGCCAGCTGGCAAAAGCGGGCGCAGCGGCATCCCATCCCGGCCCTTCCAACGGGGCCCGCGTGTTCAAGCCGGGGTCACCCACGCATGGGCAGCCGCCCATCGTTGCCGGTCCGCTGCGGTGGGAACCACCCCGGTAGGAGGAACTTTCAATGAGTGCATGGCACCGCTTCGACTCCCCCTTGCTACCGGTTTTCCATGAACGCTTCGAAAAGCGTTGGGGCAAGGGCACCGGACCTTTCCTGGATCCGGAACTCCACGAAGAGCCGTTGCCCCGGGCCCAGTGGATCAACGCCGACACCGGGGCCGCATTGGCCGTTGTCCCGGTATGGTCGGACGACGACGACACCCGCCGCTGGTTTGCCGTGTTCTACCTTCCACCGGCTGGGGACATCTGGCTGCTACGCCCCGGGATAACCAATTACATCCAATCCCCGCGCCAGGACCAGATCACCTTGCGCAACGACGCCTTCAAAAAGGCTGTCGACTACGCCGAAGCCTTTATCCATGGCCCCGGCGGCCAGTAGACCCACATCCGGATCAGCGCCGGCGCTGACGCCGGCATGACGCTTGGCGGCGGATAGGCACGCCGCAAGAGCGGTCACCGCCCCACCAGCTTCCAGGCCCACTATCCGCGGAAGTACCCACGGGCTTTGGCGCCGGAAGTACCCACGGGCTTTGGCGCCTGGCCATGGTGCTTCCAAGGTTCCCGGTGACTACTGTGCGCCAGGGAGCAGCGGTGCGCTGGCCCGGGCAGCCGTCCGGGCGCTGGTGGGCATTTCCCCCGGGCCCTCAGGGGCCTGGTCAGTTACTGCGGGACTGGCCCGGCGGGCGCTGAGGTGGGCAAGGACCGAAGCCCGGCCGCAGTGCGGGCATGTCGTTTCCCCCGGACCCGTGGGATCGGGGCATTGAATCCCGTCTCGAAAGAAATAGTCCCGCGCGTGGCCATGGCCATCCTCCACATGTTGGGCGTCATAGTCGGCCACCCAGGCATGCCCACATCCGGTGCAGGTAAAAATGAACCGTTCGACTGAAATTTCCTTAAGAATCATGGTCCTCTCGTCCCTTATCGCCCCGTCAGGTCCCGTGCGCCTCGGTGGTCCCGCCTGATATGGTGTGCCGCGCCATCGCCGCCCTCTCATCCCATCATGTCACCACGACGGCAGTAAATCTATATTGTCGACCATAGGTTTGTTTTCGTTGGGGGGCCTGCCGCCATCCGGCTGGGGACTTTGCTGTTGAGCCGACGGGCTGCCCTCTCAGCATCAAGGAACGAGCCCGGCCCATCTCCCGCCCGTAAACCCCGGGCGGGCTTTTTCATGCCGCGCCAGACGCCGGTTCCTGCCCAAAAACAGGGCAAAGGCTCCGTGAAGAAAACCGGCCAGGCCACTGGTGTTGGGGGCCGAGCGTTGGTGGAATCCCAGAGGCATCCGTGGTGCCGGTACGACGGCGGCGGGCACCGTCGTTCTCCGTGGGCCAGTCGGTTGCCCAGGCCCTGAAGCACGCCGGCAGCCCTCCGGATGCAGGGAGTCAGCGTGCTGTACCTGGCAGCTGACGCCTACGAATCAATCCCGGTGGCGTGTTTCCCGTGCACGCGGTGGCCGGCAGCGTGGGGCAGGTGTTCACCCAAGATGCCTCTATTTGCCAGGCGACGGTCACCGGTGCAGTCCCCAACGCGGGGAAGGTTCGCACCGGCCGTTCGGCTGGCGCCGGCCGCATCATGTACTACGAGGGGTTGGTTGAAAAAGCATCCAGCCTGACAAGCGGCGAAGGAGTGGCCGCGGTCCATGACGGCGGAAGCAAGGCGACATTCCCGGGCTGCGGCGTTGCGCTTGGGACGCGCGGCACGCTTGCTGTTTACCGAACCTCCAGCGGCCCAGACTCTGCCCTTGTCCTTCCGCGGTGGATAGCCGGGGGATCCTTGTCGGTGACACGTCCCTCCGCCGTCCACTGCCCCTAAATGCCGAGAGCTGTGAGCGCGGACAAGGGACCCCTTGCGTGGGTCACGGGCGGCCAGGCCAAGGCGGGCATCGGCCTCCGCTGCCTCGGTGCCATGGCCAGTGGGGGTGTTCAACGCGTTCGGATCCTTGCGGGCCAGCCGGGCCCGGACACACGCCCGGACCCGTCCCCATTGGCCGACGTCGTCCGTGGCCGGCAATGCCCCACCCCGGCAACGCCATGCGTGGGCCGGGGTGTGGTGGATTTGTCATGTGCCGCGCCGGGGCAGGAATGTATCGTTCACTATCGCAGTCGAGGCAGCGTGCCTCCGTTGGCGACTGGTCGTCGGGTCCAAATGACGGCCATGGGTCCATGAATAAAAGCAGCAACGTTTGATTCCCCGGGCTATGGATCTTTGTCCGGGCGGGGCATATCGTTAACTATCGCTATGCATCGTTAGTGACTGACCCGAGGAGACCATGATGCACAATTCATTCCCATCCGGCGGATTTGGCGCCAACGGCCTGGACGGCATCTGGCAGGCCGTTGACGACCTGCGGTCAAGGTTTGAGAAGCGCTCCGGCACCCGGGCCGGCCGCGGCGAAGTCCGGTCGGCAGTGCTGGCGCTCCTTGCGGAGCAGCCGATGCACGGCTACCAGATCATCCATGAAATCGAGGAGCGCAGCGGCGGCAGCTGGAAGCCCAGTGCCGGCTCCGTCTACCCAACCCTGCAGCTGCTGGCCGACGAAGGGCTGATCACCGCCGAAGAGTCCAACGGCCGCAAGATCTACTCACTGACCGAGGCGGGCAGGGAGGAAGCGGCGGGCAGCGACGCGACGGCGCCGTGGGACACAACAGGTCCCACATCGGGCGGCGGGTTCGCAGCGCTGCCCAAGGCCGGCGTCGAGCTTGCCCAGGCCGTGGCCCAAGTGGGCCGCACCGGGACATCCAAGCAGGTGGAGGAGGCCGTGGCGGTGCTCCATGAGGCCCGCCGCCGGCTATACGCCATTCTCGCCCAGGACTGACAGGGTTGGGACCGGCTCGACGCGGCCGGGCAGATGCGGTGCCCGGCGCAGGGGACACCCGCGCCCGCTACCGGCGCATCCTGCGCTTCGCCGCGTGGCACCTGGCGGTGATCTGGTGGTTTGAACTGCTCCTGCCCCGCCTCGGGCTGGGCAGGGTGGCCGAACGCAGCCGGGCCAGGAGGATGCGGCGCTTCGCGCAGCGCTTCCACGTGCTCGCGGCGGAGCTTGGCGGGTTGATGATCAAGGTGGGCCAGTTCATGTCCTCCCGGCTCGATGTGCTCCCACCGGAAATCACGGCCGAGCTTGAGGGGCTGCAGGATGAGGTGCCGCCCGTCCCGTTCCCGGCGATCCGTGCCCTGGCCGAGGCGGAGCTGGGCGCGCCGCTGGAGGCCTTGTTCGCCTCGGTCGAGGAAACGCCCGTCGCCGCAGCCTCCCTGGGGCAGGCGCACAGGGCGCAGCTTCTTCCCGGCGACGCTGCCGACACCGGGCTGCAAAGCGTCGTGCTGAAAGTGCAGCGGCCGGGCATCAGCGCCATTGTGGACGCGGACCTGGCCGCGCTGCGCAAGGTGGGCGGCTGGCTCAGCCACGTGCGCCTGGTCTCCGAACGTGCCGACATGCCCGCGCTGGTCAAGGAATTTGCGCAAACCAGCCTCGAGGAGATCGACTACCTGAACGAGGCGGCCTATTTGGAGCGCTTTGCCGTCGATTTTGCCGACGACGGGAGGGTGGAGGTGCCCGGCATCGTCTGGGAACGGACCACCCGCCGCGTGCTCACGCTTGAAGACGTCACGGCCATCAAGATCACCGACGTGGACGCGTTGCGTGCGGCCGGCATCGACCCCGTGAAGGTGGCCCCCGTCTTTGCCGCCGTCATGTTTGACCAGTTGTTCACGAACGGCTTTTTCCATGCCGATCCGCACCCCGGCAACATGTTCATCACCCCCGTGCCCGGCCCTGACGCGGAACATCCCTGGCAGCTGACGTTCATCGACTTCGGCATGATGGGCGCGGTCCCGCCCCAGACCCGCAGCGGCCTGCGGAAACTGCTGATTGCCGCCGCCGCCCGGGACGGCAAGGGACTGGTGGCCGCCATCGCCGAAGTGGGTGTGCTGGTGCCCTCGGCCGACACCGCCGGGCTCGAGCGGGCGATGACAGGGCTTTTCGCCCGGTTTGGCGGGATGGGTTTCGCCGAGCTTCGCGAGGTGGACCAGCGCGAATTCCGTGATTTTGGGGTGGAATTCGGCGAGACGGTCCGTTCGCTGCCGTTCCAGCTGCCGGAGAATTTCCTGCTGGTCATCCGCGCCATGTCACTGACCTCCGGCGTGTGCAGCTCGCTGGACCCCCGGTTCAACCTGTGGGACTCGGTGGAGCCCTATGCCGCGCGGCTGCTGCGGGAAGAGCGCGGCAACATCGCTCGGGACGCGGCCGCCCAGGCGCTCGACGCCGCCGGGACGGCCCTGCGCCTGCCCAAGCGCCTCGACGGCCTCCTCACCCGCATCGACGACGGCTCGCTGGCCGTCTCCAACCCCCGCCTTGAGCGGCAGCTGGCGCGGCTGACCCGCGTGGCGCAGGGGGTGGCGTCGGCCGTCGTGTTCGGCGCCCTGCTCATCGCCGGTTCCGTGGTCCGGGCCGGCGACACGGTCCTTGGCAGCGTGCTGATGGTTGCCTCGGCGGTTCCGCTGCTGTACCTGCTGTGGCCGGGACGCCGCCGCTGACGGCGCCGCCGGGGTGCCGGGGCCGCCATGCCCCGCCCGGCGAAAAAAATTACCTCCTGCGTCCTTTCTTCCGAAGCGGCGGCGGGGGATACTTGGCCAAAGTCGCCATCGGCCCGGCAACGGCCGGGTTGACGGACGGATCGGGACGCTGACATGAGGGAAAGGACGGGTCATGGCTGGACATGGAACCACTGACGGTTCACGGTACTCACGATGGCATGGGAAGTTCGTTGTTGAAGAGCGGCACCTGGCACCCGAAGCGCGACACCGCCTGCAGGTCACGGCAGGCGTGTTGATCGGCGTCGGGCTGGCGGCCTTCCTCTTCCTGCTCATCAGCGTGCTCACGCACACGGGCTTCCAACGTCTCGACGAACCCGTGGAGACATGGTTCAGGACGTTGAGGTCCCCGGGGCTGACGGCCGTCATGATCGGACTGGCCGTCATTTTTGGGCCCATCGCCTTGCCCATCATCGTCCTGGTGGTCGTGGTCGCATGGGCCATTGCGGCCCGGCATGCCTGGCGCCCGTTTCTGCTCGCCGCGGGCATGGTCACGGGGGTCATCCTGGCGGGTGGACTGGCCCCGCTGGTCCGGCACCCGAGGCCGCCGGTTGACCTGATGCTCTTCGGCGCAGACCACTCATATTCCTTTCCTTCCGGCCACGTCCTGGGCACGGCGGACTTCCTGCTGCTCCTGGCCTTTCTGATTGCCAGCCGCCGCCAAAGGACCGGGTTTACGGTGGGCGCGTTCACGATCGCCATCATCGGCATTGCGATCCAAATTGCCAGCCGGCTGTATCTCGGCTACCACTGGATCAGCGACACCACAGCTTCCGTTGCCCTGTCCATGGTGGTCGTCGGCGTGGTCATCGCCATCGACACGCACAGGACGGTCCTGGATCCCGGGGAACAGCCGCAGGGCCCGTACTCGCAACTTCAAGTGGATGGGTCATGAGCGCCGGCGACGTCCGGCGCGCCGCCCGCACCGCCGGCAACAACCCTGCGCTCACCGTCGTCGCCCGGGCCGGCTATGCGGCCAGCGGACTCATCCACCTGCTGATCGGCTGGGTGGCCATCCGGGTGGCGACCCACCACGGCGGCGAAGCCGACCAGTCGGGGGCCCTCGCGCAGCTGACAAAGCTGCCCGGCGGGACCCTCGGCCTGTGGGCGACGGTCGTGGGGCTGGGTGCGCTGGCCCTCTGGCTGCTGCTGCAGGCAGCGCTGGGCATTGGCACCTCGTCCAAGAAGCGGTGGGTGCGCAGCGTGGTGTCGTTCGGCAAGGCGCTGGCCTACCTGGCACTGGCCGGCACGGCGCTGACCTTCGCCGTCGGCGGCTTCTCCCACGCCAGCACGTCAACACGCAGCGCGAGTGCCACCATTCTGTCCCTCCCGGGTGGCGAGGCGCTCCTGGTGGCCGTGGGCCTGGCGACGGCGGGGATCGGTGGCTACTTCATCTACAAGGGTGCCCGGCAGAAGTTCCGGGAGGACATCGCGGTGCCGGACGGGCATTACAAACACGCCGTCGTCGTGCTCGCGGTTGCCGGCTACGTGGCCAAGGGCATTGCCGTGGCGATCGTGGGGGTCCTGTTCATCGTCGCCGCCGCCACCGTCGACCCCCGGGACGCCTCCGGACTGGACGGGGCGCTCAAGGCGCTTGTCGGTCTGCCGTTCGGTGCGCCGGTCCTGGGGATCGTGGCCGCCGGCCTCATGGCCTATGGCGTCTACAGCATTGCCCGTGCCCGCCTGGCGCTCTTCTGAGCCGGGCTGCGTGCGATGTGCCCGCGGCCCGTGGCAGGCCATGGCCGCAGCCCGCTTCGCGCGGGGCACTACCGGCCCGGTTCCGCCTGCACTACCGTGAACCCATGGACTGGAAACTTGAACTCGTGTTTGTGCCTGTCTCCGACGTTGACCGCGCCAAGGACTTTTATGTGAACAAGGTGGGCTTCAACGCCGACTTTGACGAACGCCCCGGCGGGGACATCCGCTTTGTGCAGCTGACGCCGCCCGGTTCCGCCTGCTCGATCTGCATCGGCGAGGGCCTCACGGATGCCCCTCCCGGCACCGCACCCTTGATGCAGATCGTGGTGGACGACATCCAGGCCGCCCACCGCCAGCTCACGGCGAACGGCGTGGACGTGGGCGACGTCGACATCCAGCCCTGGGGCCACTTTGTGAACTTTGCCGACCCCGACGGCAACAAGTGGGCCCTGCAGTACATCCCCGGCCGGCACCAAGGCTAGGGAAAGGTCGACGCCGGGCCAGG
>NZ_JAAMFN010000062.1 GCF_013376095.1 Arthrobacter sp. SDTb3-6
CCGCTCGTCCCAACAAGGGATACCTTGCTGAAACACATGGACATATTGCGGCTCATGGGTGCACCGTACTGGCATAGAGTTCCGAGATGCGCAGCAGTCCTGCCACGCCGCTTTTGCTGCCATTCGTTACGTTCGGCATCTATTCCCTTGTCTGGCAGGTGAAAACGAAAAATGAAATCAACGCGCTGGGCCAGAAGGTCCCGACGGCATGGCTGCCCATCGTTCCCGTCGTCAGCTTCTGGTGGATGTGGAAGTTCTCCGTCGGCACTGAACGCGTTTCCGGGCTTAACCGTCATGGCGCATTCTGGTTGCTCGTTCTGCTCGGACCCATTGGGGCCGCAGTGGTGCAAGATCAATTCAATAAGTCCTGAGCCCGTGTGGTTGCCGCTGTATTGGCCCTCCGGCTAACGCCCGAACGGCGCGCATGCATTGACGCCGAAAGGCTGAAGCTGGCATGGCAACTCCCGCCGCGCAACACGACTACGGAGCAGGTCGTCCAAGTGCAAATCGCACCATCCTCCCTGTGAGGATGGGGCGCTTTACGCATTTCGCCAGGGGAGCGTACCGGGTTCCCCGCGTCATGCCCGCCGGCCGGGTCACCGTCTGGGACGACCTCATCCGGAATCGTGTTCGCAGCCATGTACAAGTGCGCCTTCGCGGAGCTGAGCAGGATGCGGGTGAGCCAGTCTGGGATCCTACTCGCGGATCCGGGTCTCAGTTGGGGCCAACACCGACCCCATCACCGCCAACGCCATCATTGCCGTGTTGTCGCTGATCCGCGGTCCCGCACCGATCCGGGACCGGTAGGGACACGCTCGCGATGGGTCTTCAACAAGTCATCGGCAGCGCCATGGAATGCAGTCGCATGGGGGGTCCAGGCCGGCGTCCTCGCGGACCTGGACAGGTGGGGAAGCTATATCCCCATGTCGATAAGCTCGAAGATTTCCAGGCTGAAGCGGCCGTTGCCCTCGGAGAGGAACGGGTGGCCGTCGGCAAGGGCCTTGGCGGCGTCCAGGTTCTCGGCCTCGACTATGGAATAGCCCTGCAGAGCGGAGGGTTCGGCGCTGGTGCCGTTGTCCACGACGGCGGCACGGGCGCCAAAGGGGGCCCGCCGTCGAGCATGGCCGCCCCGACCTTGCCCATCCAGGCGCCCCACTTGGCCATTTCCAGGGCAGACTGCTCTTCGGTGAACTGGTCCATGGGGGCCGGACCGTTGTAGATGTAGATGAACTTGCTCATGGTGCTTGCCTTCATTCCTCGTGGTGTATTTTGTGTGGCGGTTCAAGGTTGTTCAAGGACGGACTTGGGTTTCGCGAGGTCTTTGCGCATGGCCCGGCGCACCATGGGGGCCATGGTGGCCCCGGCCAGAACGCCGAAGCCGGAGTGCCGGCCGTCGTTGTGCAGTGTCATCCTGGTGCACCTGCTTCGTCGACCCATGTATAGCGCATCGGGAACGGCCCTTGGCTGGTACACATGACGAGCGTTTCGCCGGGGACGTACTGCGTGATGTCGCACGCGTAGTCAAGTGTGCGGCGCAGGAATTGCGCCTAAAAGGCCGCCCGGACACCGGGGGCCGGCAGGGGTTCGCCCCGCCATCTGGAGGAGGCGATGTTCCGGTACCGGACCGGCACATTTTCGGGGTTGGCGGCGTAGCCAGACACCCGGGGGCGCGGTGCATTGGTGAGGATGCCGGTCACGACGTTGACCATGGAGGCCTCCCTTGGATGGACTGGATCAGGCGTTCGACACTTGGCGTCCTGTGAAGGCAACCAGGCGCTCGAGGCTTTCCGCGGACTCCTCCACGAGGGTCACCTCGGCGAAGCTTTTGCCGCGCATGCCGGGCGCGATGGTGTTTCGGGCCAGGCCCAGGACGTAGTCGGCGAGGACGGGGGAGGCTTCCAGGGTGCGGCCGGTGGCCGTGGCGAAGTCCCAGGCGTGGACCAGGAACTCCAGGTTCAGGATGTTGGCCACGGTGGTTGCCGGGAGCACTGCGAAGCCCATGTCCACGGCGCCCTCCAGCCCGCGGGCGTTGAAGGCCTCCAGCGTGGGGGCTGCGGCGTTGGCGACCCGGACCTCGGGGGAGGCGTCGGCATCGTCCGCCAGCTCGGCACCGTGGGCCTTGCCGATGCCGGAGATCGAGCCCACGAGGTGTTCCACGAGTGCGGAGACGGTGAACTCGGCGCACGGCGTGGGGAGGTCCTTGTCCGCGGCCGTAAGGCCGGCGAGGACGCGCTGGGCCACTGCCAGGGCGGCCTCGGCGCTGACCAGCTCGTTGATCGGATCCGGCGCGGCGGCCCAGTCGTCGGGGCCGGCGTCGCCCGTGCCGGCCAGGGCTTCGAGGCGCCCCAGGTAGTGGATCCACCCCTCGGTGTGGCCCGCGGCGGCCTCCACGCTGAGGCCCGCATGGATCAGGTGGACGGTGGTGCCGCCGTCGGCCGGTTCAAGGATGATGGTGACGGTGGAGCTGCCGTCGGCCGGCCCGGACCCTTCCCAGCCCCAAGTGAAGACGATGCGGCGGCCAGGCTCGACCACGGTGAATGTCCCCGCGGCGGAATGGCCCGGCGTGATGGTCCAGCGGTAGCCGCCACCCACCCGCAGATCGACGCGGGCCGCGACGGTGTGCCAGCGGCGCAGGCGCTCGGGCTCGGTGATCAGGGAAAAGGCTGTGTCGGGGTCAACCGGGATGAAGACGGACTTGTCAATGGGCATGGAATTTCTCCTTGGGAGGCACGGGGTTGTTGTATGGTGCGGCAAGCCCGGCGGCGTCTGCCGCCAGGCGGTCCAGCTCGTCGGTCCAAAAGGACTCCAGTCCAAAAGGACTCCAGTGAATCTCGCAGCCTTGACATCCCCCTTGGATCAAGGCTGTAATACCGCCGCCGGCCGTCTTTTCTGGCCGTGACCAGTCCGGCGGTGGCCAGCAACAGCAGGTGTTGGGAGATCGCGGACCGGCTGACCGGAAAGTGCTCCGCCAGTTCGCCCACGCTCGCTTCCCCGCATCCCAGCAGCTGCAACAAGCGCCGCCTGGTGGGTTCGGCTGCAGTTTCAAGAACGTCGATCACAGTTATACGTTAGCCGTTGCTAACGTATTTTGCGTTGGGTAAGCCGGGATAAACGGCAAACTCACAGGTCGCCACTCCTGCCGGTCAGTGGCGACGTTCACCTTGGGTGTTGGTTGCAGCTGGCGGCTGGTAGGTAGCGGGATCGGCGGGAGGGTGTCCTTTTGGTTCTCATGGCCCGCATGTTTGTCTTCGCGGGACTCAGGTGTCTCTCTTGGTCACTGGTACCGAAGTGGATGCTCGACGGGGGATGCGGGTGGCAGTTTCTACAGCGTCTTCGTAGCTGTCGGGTGCTGGGTGCCGAAACGCGGCGTCGGCGTCAGTGCGGAGCACGTTTGGGGCCAACAGGCGGACGTGGACAATCTCGTCGGGTGCTGCACTGCACGCCAGGACGTCGCCGCGTACTTGGGAGGCTGGTGAGCCTGCAGCGGGAGATGTTTGGAAAATGATCCACCAGGCGGCGCCCTCGCTGTCCCGGAAATGGTGGCCTTCCGGCGGGCAATAGACGGTTCCGTCCACGCCTTGGCCGCCGTATCCCTCCACGATGTCTGGGGATGCGGCAAACCTCAGCCCTCCGTTGCCAGGCTCATGATTCGTGTTCATCGCCACGTTCCTCCCAGGTCAGCCCACGTGGACCCAGGGGCGTTTGGTGACATCCGGTTCGGCCTCACGGAGTACTTCGCGGGTGACCGGGGCGATTTCGCCTTCGCCCAGGAACAGGAAGCGCAGGAGGTTCACCACCGGGTTGCCCTCGGTCCAGCGGAAGTAGATGTGAGGCATCAGGCCGGTCACGTCCCTGATATGCATCATCACCGAGGCGATGGTGTTTGGCACCACGGGCCCGTGGACCTCCAGGATCGGGTAGCCGTGCCGGAGGATGCCGCGCACGTGCAGCTCGGTTTCGAAGTCGGAGGAATCGTCGACGACTACCTCCAGGAAGAGCGCCTGCATGTCTGACAAGGGCAGGTGGCTGACTTCGATCGCGGAAGTCAGTTTGTCCCGGTATGCCTGTGCGGTCGTCCGGACCGGTTCGTGGGCGATGATTGAGATTGGTCCGTCGAGAGTGGAGGACATGAATTCCAGTGCCTGCCGGTCCATGTGGACATGCGTGGCGTGCAGTTCGAAGGAACGGCGCACGCGTGAGAGCAGGGAGATGGCGATGATGCCCAAGATGAAGACGCCGGCGATCCGGATGCCTTCGGGGCGTTCGAAGATGTTGACCACAGTGGTGTAGGTGAACACCACGGCAATGGCGCCGAACCCGATGGTGCGTTTGCGTTGTTTTCGCCGTCGGGCCGCGAGGGTGACGGCCACGGCTGCGGAGGTCATCAGTACCAGGACGCCGGTGGCATAGGCGCCGCCCTGGGCATCGACGTCGGCCTTGAAGAGGTACGTGATCGTGAAGCCGATGAGCGTGAACACCAGCACCAGGGGACGGACGGCCTTGGCCCAGCCCGGGGCCATGCCATAACGGGGCAGGTACCTAGGCACCAGGTTCAACAGCCCTGCCAACGCGGACGCGCCCGCGAACCAGAGGATGCCGATGGTGCTGAGGTCGTAGACGGTGCCGAAGCCGTCGCCGAGATACTGGTGGGCCAGCAGTGCCAGGGCACGTCCGTTCGCCTGTCCTCCGGGCTGGAATTCCTGCTCCGGGATGAGGATCACGGTAGTGAAGCTGGTGGTGATCAGGAAGCCGCTCATGAGCATCGCGGCGGTGGTCAGCATGCGGCGCGTTCCACGGATCCGGCCCGCCGGGTGCTCCTCGGTGTCCGCCTCGTCCCCCCTGACCTGGGGCATGACCGCCACCCCAGTTTCGAAGCCGGAGAGACCGAGGGCGAGCTTGGGGAAGACGAGAAGTGCAATGGCCGCGACCATGAACGGGTCGCCGTGGGAAGTCCACAGGGCCGTCCACCAGTCGCCCATGGCCACCGGGTGTGAGAACACGGCAACGAGCGTCGTGACCACAACCACCGCGTTGAGACCGAGGTAGAGGACGACCAGGATGACGGCAACTCCGATTGCTTCCTTGAAGCCTCGCAGGAACACGGCGGCCAGCAGTGCCAGCAGGAACAGGGTGACGACCATGTTCTGGCCGTGGAGCCATCCGGGGGCGAGCGGGTTCTGGATCAGGTGTGCGCTGGCGTCGGCGGCCGAGAGGGTCATGGTGATCATGAAGTCCGTCGCTGCGAATCCGAGCAGGATCAGCACAAAGAGCTTTCCGCCCCACTTGGGCAGCAGCCGCTCGAGCATGGCGATGGACCCTTCTCCGCGGTGGCTTTCGACTGCTACCCGCCGGTAGACCGGAAGGGCCCCGAGCAGGGTTACAGCCACCAGGACCACCGTGGCGAGCGGTGAAACCACGCCGGCGGCCAGGGCTGCGATTGCCGGCTGATAGCCCAGGGTGGAGAAGTAGTCGACGCCGGTCAGGCACATGACCTGCCACCAGGCATGCTTCTTTTCGTGCGCGGCCGTCACCGCGCCCGGACCCTGGTGGGTCCCTTTGCTGTCCTGGAGCCCGAACAGCAGCCAGTTCCGCACGGCGGCCTTGCCGTGCGGCCGCGGGGCCGCCGGATCTGCCGGCGGCCTGCTCAACGTGGTCATGGACTTCCCTTCCGCGCCGCACAACGCACCGCCATCACAGCCGAAACTAACACCCGGCATTTACCCGTGAAGCGGGAAAGGTGGTTTTATTGACGAATCATTTACGCCAGCGGGCAGGATCGTGCCTACCCGTCGCTTTGGAGTTCGGACAGCGGCGCCTAGGGCTCGAAGCGGTACCCCATCCCCGCTTCGGTCAGCAAATGCCTGGGCCTGGCCGGGTCGGTTTCAAGTTTCCGGCGCAGCTGTCCCATGTAGACGCGCAGGTAATGGGTTTCGCTGTCATAGCCGGCCCCCCAGACCCTCGCCAGCATCTGCTGCTGCGTGATAAGCCGCCCCGGGTTGCGGACCAGCAGCTGCAGGATCGCCCACTCCCGCGGCGTCAGCCGGACCGGTGCCCCGTTGCGGGTCACCCGCTGGCCGGTCAGGTCCACCACGAAGTCCCCAACGTCCACGGTCCTGGCCGGTTCGCCTCCGTCGGAGTTGCTGAGGCGGCGTTCAGCGACGCGTAAACGTGCCAGCAGTTCGTCAAGGCCGAAAGGCTTCGTGACATAGTCATCGGCCCCCGCATCGAGCGCCCGGACCTTGTCTATTGAACCGTGCCGGGCCGAGAGCACAATGATGGGCGTGTTGCTGGTGCGGCGGATCCTGGCGATAACGTCCACGCCGTTGATGTCCGGCAGCCCAAGGTCCAGAACGATGACGTCCGGGTGGTTGCCTTCGGCGTGCAGGAGCGCCGTCGTCCCGTCAAGGGCGGTCAGCACCGTGTACCCCTCGGCTCGCAAATTGACCTGCAGCGCGCGCAGGAGCTGGGGTTCGTCATCGACGATAAGTACGGTTCTCATGGCTCGCCTTGTCCTGCGCCGCGGGAGTCCGGGCGCACGCTTCGGGGTGCGGAGGAAAGGGGCAGGCGGATCACGATGGTCAGCCCTCCTCCCGGTGTCGGTTCGGCGGTCAACAGGCCGCCCATCGCTTCGGTGAAACCTTTCGCGACGGCCAGGCCCAGACCTATTCCGAGGACGGCAGGGGCGTCGTCAAGCCGCTGGAACGGCTCAAACATGGCGGTCACGTCGCTCGCGGGCACTCCTGCACCGTGGTCGACTATACGCAGTTCCCCGCATGGGCGTCCGTCGATGGCGGCGACCCCGGAACCAATGGCGGGGCCCACGATGACAATGTCGGAGTCGGGTGCGTATTTCAGGGCGTTCTCCACGATGTTGGCGATGACGCGTTCCAGCATGCCCAGGTCCGCGTCGACGGCAGGTACATTGGGGGCAAGATCGATCCGGATGGCCGCTGCGGGGACGTCTCGAAGCGCGTCCTCGATGGCATCACGCCACATGACGGAGGCCGTGAGAGGGGCCGTGGATCCGCTGGATATCCTGGACATGTCCAGGAGGTTGCCCACCAGGGAGTCAAGGCGGTCAGTGTAGGACTCGATGGTGTCGAGCATTTCAGCCTGTATGTCCTCGGGAAGGCGCAGTTTCTGGCGCTGCAGGGCCGTGACAGCGAGTTTGATTCCGGCCAGCGGTGTCCGGAGGTCATGGCTGACGGCGCGCAGGATGGATGTCCTGATGGTGTTGCCCGCAGCCAGTTTTGCGGTGCTATTGAGCCTGAGTTGGAGTGAATGACGTTGACGAAGTAAGAGAAGGTGGGCCCCGTGCGCTGTCAGCAGCCGTCGGTCTCCGGCTGTCAGTGTTCTTCCCGAGATCACCAGCGCAGTCTCCGGGTCGGCCAGTTCGACAGCGTTGGATCCGGCTTCCCCCAAACCCGGGGGAGCGGGTGGGGGCTCACCGGAATGGGCCTGAAGTTCCCAACTGCCGCCGGCATCCGTGCGGCGGGTAAACAGGCCCGCGGACCGGGCATGGAAGGTCTCCCGAACCTTGTCCATGAACGCGGCAACAGTGTCGTCTTCTATGAGGGCATCCCGGGCCAGGTCCGCCAGCGTCGTTGCCTCGGCACGTGCACGGGCAGCCTCCCGGGCCCGCCTGGCAGAGAGCCCAACGACGAGGGACACCGCAATAGCGGCACCCAGGAACACCAACAAGGTGAACACGTTCTGCGGATCCTTGATGCCGAACGTCCCGACCGGCTCGGTCTCGAAGTAGTTGAGCAGCAGCGAGTCCAAAACTGCAGCCAGTACCGCAGGCCAAAGACCTCCAACGAAGGCCACCACCATCACCGCGGTTAGGTGGACCAGGACATCGGTGGCGAAATTCAGTTCCGGGGCAAGCGACAGCACCACGGTGGCCAGGACAGGGATGAGCACTGCCAAGATAAAGCCGGTCGTAGTCCTGGCGCGGCCCAACGACCCCGAGACCGGCCGGGGCAGTCCCCGCGTGCCCAACGGATGGGAGACCATGTGGACGTCGATGTCGCCCGAGCCCCGGACAACCTTGGCACCTACGCCGCCGCCCAGAAGGCGGCCGCTGAGGCGCCCGCGGGAGACTCCCACAATGATCTGTGTTGCATTGACGCTGCGGGCAAAATCCAGCAGCGACCCGGCCGCGTCTTCACCGGCCACCGTGTGGTAGCTGCCGCCCAGATCGGCCACGAGCCGGCGCTGGGCCTCCAGGGATTGAGGGGACTCCCCGTGTCGGCCGTCCGCGCGGCGGATGTGAACGGCCAAGAGCTCGCCACCGTTGACCCTCGACAGCACCCTAGACGCCCTGCGGATGAGCACTTCGCCCTCCGGGCCGCCAGTGACGCCGACGACGATCCGTTCCCTCGCTGGCCAGTTCGCGGTGATGCCTTGGCTCGCCCGGTATTTCGCCAACCCTTCATCGACCCTGTCCGCCAGCCAGATGAGGGCGATCTCGCGCAGCGCGAAGAGAGTGCCGAGGCGGAAGTCACTCGCCAGGGCGGCGTCGATCCTCTCCCGCGGATAAATGTGTCCCTCGGAGAGGCGCTTCCTGAGCAGTTCCGGGGAAATGTCCACAAGTTCGACCTGGTCGGCCCGTCGAACGATTTCGTCCGGCACTGTTTGCGTCTGGGGTTCTTCGATAACGGAAGATACGACGTCGCTCAGCGAGGCAAGGTGTTGGATACTGATCGTGGAGAGCACATCAATGCCGGCATCGAGCAGCTCCTCGACGTCCTGCCACCGCTGTTCATTGCGGCTTCCGGGGGCGTTGGCGTGCGCATACTCGTCAATGACGGCGACCTCGGGATGCCGGACCATCACGGCATCCACGTCCAGCTCCCGGACCTCCACGCCGCCGAAGGGCAGGCGGCAGGGTGCAATGGTCTCCAACCCGAGCATGAGAGCCAGGGTTTCCGGGCGCCCGTGGCCCGTGGCGGTACCGACCACCACATCCCGGCCGCTGCCCAACAACTGGCGGGCTTCCTCCAGCATGGCAAACGTTTTGCCCACCCCTGGGGCCGCCCCAAGAAAAATGCGAAGAGTTCCTCGTGCCATGCCTACAGTCTGCCAGTAGCGAAGCCGGCCGAGCCGAGCCCGGCCCGCTTTAGTTGACAGGCGACAACGGTGGTGTGCTCCTTCGAACTGCGGTCGAGCGCCCATCCCGTGGTCGTGTACGGCCAAGCCACCGAAGTGTCCCGGGGGATCTGCATCCCAAAAATCCTGCGCGACAACACCAACTGCGCGCCAAGGGTAACCAAAAAAGCGATGGCCCAGATACATTGCAGTGGGTGCGGAAGCGCCACCGCCGCTACTGCCTGCCCGCGACCCGGACCGGGGTTTTGCTGTATTACCGGCCCGCGCCTCCAAAGGGATCCGGTCCTCCCTTGGGGCGAGCCTAAGAATGTGGACACCCGAGTTGGCGGGATTTTGGATCCTGCTGGGAGGATGTTCGGTGATGAGCGAGCAGAGGAAGCAGCGCCGGTCTTATACCGAGGAGTACAAGCGGGAGGCCGCCGGGCTGGTGATTGATACGGGCAGGTCGGTTGCTGCGGTGGCCGGGGAGATCGGGCTTGGGGAGCAGACGTTGGGGCGGTGGGTGAAGCTGGAGAAGACCCGTCGGGGCACGGGAGAGCCGACGGGTGCGTTGGGTGAGGACGAACGGGCCGAGCTCAAGCGGTTGCGGCGGGAAAATTTTTGACCTGAAAAAGGACAACGAGTTTTTGGGAAAAGCGGCAGCCTTCTTCGCCTCGAAGCCACGGAATCAGAACGGTTCGAATTGATGGAAGCGGAGAAGGCTGACTATGCGATCGCGCGGACGAGCCGGCTGCTGGGAGTCTCCACCTCGGGGTTCTATGCGTGGCGGAAGCGTCAGGTCGAAGGGCCGGGCCCGCGGGCGCGCGCCCGCCGGGAGCTTGATGCCAAGGTGCGCAAGGTCCATCGGGAATCCGATGAGGTGTATGGGCCTCCGCGGGTCGCGGCACAGCTGGAACGTGAGGGCACGGTGGTGAATGAGAAGACGGTGGCCGGCTCGATGCGGCGGCAGGGCCTGGAAGGGGTCAGCCCGCGCCGGTTCCGGCCGGTCACCACGATTCCCGGGGTGCCAACCCATCACATCCCAGACCTGGTGAACCGCAAGTGGGACCAGGGCCGGATCAATGCCGTGTGGATCACGGACATCACCTACCTGCACACTTGGGAGGGCTTCGTGTACGTGTGTGCGATCAGGGACGGGCATTCGCGCCGGGTGCTGGGTTGGGCGATGGACGAGCGGCAGGCCACGGACCTGGTGGAGCGGGCCTTGCGGATGGCACACACGCTGCGCCAGATGCTGCCGAGCGACGTTGTGTTGCATGCGGACCGCGGCTCTCAGTTCACCTCGGCGCAGATGCATCAGGTCGCCGTCGAGCTGCATGTGCGCCAGTCGAGGGGGCGGACCGGGGTGTGCCGGGACAATGCGATGAGCGAGTCGTTCTGGTCGACGCTCAAGGCTGAGTTCTATGACCGCAGGGTCTGGCAGACGCGGTCGAGGCCAGGCGTGAGGTTGGCCCGCTGGATCGAGGTCGTCTACAACCGCCGCCGGCTGCACACGGCGCTGGGCATGGTCCCTCCGGTCGAATTCAAACAGGCCCTGCAACAGGAAAACAACAACCAAGAAGCACGCACGCAAGCAGCGTGAGGCAGATCACGTGTCCACTACTTGCGGGGAACCCCAGGTTGAACTGGTCTTGGCCCGGATCAAGAAGTCTGATTCCGTGGCGGCGATTGCCTCGAAGAATCTGTAGCTAGCGAAGTTTCTCTCCCCCAGCAGCACCATCCCGGAGGCCAGGCACGCGATGGCCTGGTGGGCGTAGGTTAGTGCGTCCACCGTATCGGTGCCGAACACTGCATCGATGATCGAGCGGGTGCCAGCGGTGAGGACAGCGGCCATCCGAACCATCGGATACCCCGGTTCCCCGTTGGGACCGCCGCGGGGTTTCGGGAACCGGACCCTGTTCGCTTCGGTATCAGCCACGGCCGGCTGTGTCCCGTCAATAGCCACCACCAGCCGCCCGGCGAACCGTGTCACCTGGTGTGCTGCGGTCACTGCAGGCCCCTGACCTAAGTGAATAACTCGCGCAGCGGTGCTGCCTCGACCCGGCGCATCGCTTCACTGAGCGCTGGCGCTGGCGCTGACGCTGACGCTGACGCTGACGCTGACGCTGACGCTGACGCTGATGCTGACGGGATCTTCCCCGGCTCGGGCAATCCTGCGACCAGGCGGGAGCAGACCTGTTTCCAGCCTTGATCGGCAAACAAGACACCGGCCAGAAACACATAGATCACGACCCGTGAGGGCAACCGCCGCACCCGGTGTTCTTTGCCGCCGACCGTCTCAAGTGCGGCACCGACCGCCTCGAACGGGATGACACGGGTCAGCTCGCCCAAATGGCCAGGGGCAAATACTCCCGAGGCGGGATTGATGGCAGAATCGGACGCGGTGGCTCCCATTGGAGTGGATCAGTCTTGGCGGACCGAACTACTCAAACAGGAGCGACACCTCATTTCCCGCCAGACACGCCGGCTTGACACCAAACACCACGCCCTAACCGAACGGCATGGCCGTTATCGGAGCTCCGCCATCCTCCAAAGCCGAGGCCCATGAAGTGTTCCGGCCAAAACACCTT
>NZ_JAAMFN010000063.1 GCF_013376095.1 Arthrobacter sp. SDTb3-6
CAGGGCGTCTGCAAAGTCGTTTAGCTGGTAGACAGGCCGATGAGTTTGAGGGCACGGTGCGGGTACTTGCGTGCGCCGCGGGTGGCTTTGGCAAGGTTGGTTTCGCCTTCCAGGCGCAGGATCGTGATCGCGATGTTGCGCAGGGAGGCCATGACACGCGGGGCGTTGCCCCGCCGAATCTGGGAATTGTCTTCGCGCCAGGTCACGTCGCGGCGCCAGTGCAGGGGCGTTCTCAATGCCCCAGTGGCCGCGGACCAGGGATCCGATGAGGTCCGGCTTCCCTTGCGCCGGGGCCAGGGAAGTGACGACGTGGACGGTCTCGGTCGACCATTTTCGGGTCCCGAGGGGCCGGGACCTGCGGGTGATTTGGGCGGCCTGGGCGGCGTGCGGGAATTTGATGCCGACATCAAAACTGACGCACTTGACGGTCCGCTCGATCTCGCGGCCATTGGCTGTGTTGCGGGTCTTGTGTCCGGCACGGACTTGCATCCACGGCAGGGAACCGAGCTGGTGACGAAGTTTGGGCTGGTTGGCTTTTACCGTGAGCACGTACCGGGCGCCCCGGGTGTGCAGGTATTCGGCATGCACACGCTGCGTATGGAGGGCGTCGGCGGATATGACCACGTCCCTCAGGTCCTTGATGCCTTCCAGAACGGGCAAGAAAAACGGTGGTCTCATTGGTTTCTCGGACACATTCTTCCGTACCAGCACCGCCGCGGTGGTGTGGTCAATGCCGGCGAGCAGGTGGACCCGTGTGCCGCCGCCGTTCTTGGCGCCACGGACCTCCTTTCCATCAATGGCGATGGCCGCCACCGCTGTCATGCCTTGAGCCCAGGAACCGGCCAGCCGGTCCAGGGTGTCAGTGTTCAGGCGTTGGAGGACCCTGGCCCAGGTCGTTGCGTGCGGGGCGCCGATGCCCGGGGCGGCGAGTTGGTCCCGGGCAGTGTCGGTTGCCCACTCGGCCATCTCCACCAACGTGGTGGCCCCGGCCAGCACCGAGCAAACCATGATGACCAGCAAGTGCGCGACGCGGTGCCGAACACCGCGCTTCTTCCGCGGATCCCTCAGCCCGACCAGCGCTGCAAGGACCTCTCCCGGGTCAATCTCCACCGGCCCGGTCGTGGCGAATTCGTCAATGAACGAGGCAAGGTGAAACGATGGCATGCGAGAACTCCTGGCAACATGTGGGACTGAACAATCACATGCTTAAGGGGTTCTCGCTCATTAACAGCCAGGCCGGGTTCGTCCCACATTTTAGGACGCTGAATTCTCACAAACGACTTTGCAGCCACCCTGGGGGGCAAGCCGAATCGTGTCGGTTAGGGCTTTGCAATCTCCTGGACGGTCGCAGTTTAGCTCTCGAAATTGATCCAGATCCGCACCCGCCGTGAAGTCTCTTCCTGGGTGAACCATCGCCTGACTTGCGGACCTCCATACTCCGGCCCCAGTAAAACGGCATCTGAAAGTCAGCTTCACAGTCGAACCGCCAAGCTGCCGGTCCCCCTCTGCCGGCATCCGCGCGTAGCGCCCCTGGTACCCGGTGGAGGAGATTCCCGCCCCACTATTGGCCCCTCGTTCACGGGCCGATCCGGGCTTTGAGCAGCCAAAAAAATTTGGCAGATTTTGGCAAATTTTGGCCATTGACTGCGAGAAACCCCGAACCATAGGCTAGTGCCAAGACGTTTTGCCAAAACGTTTTTTCACCGCCAGTCCGGTGAACCCACCTCGCGGCCGGCGCCGCGTCAAATTGAAATCGGAGTAACGATGCTTCGCACTAAACTGACGGGGTCGCGTCACGTGCGCCTGCCCCGCTTCAAGGCGGCCACAGCAGTCGCCGTCGCCACGGCCTCCCTACTGGCCCTGAGCGCCTGCACGCCGGGCGCCAACACCAACAGCTCAGCACCCGTGAAGTCGATCACCGTCTTGGTCGAAGCGGGCGGGCATGCGGAACTGCAGCCCATCGCCGACCTGTACAAGAAGGACACCGGCGTGAAGGTGAACTTCGTCGAACTGCCTTACAACGGCCTCTACAACCGCGTCAACAGCGAGCTCTCCACAGGCAGCGTATCCTTCGACGTCGCTGCCCTGGACGCGATTTGGCTGCCGACGTTCGCCGCGGGACTTCAGCCGCTGAATGACCTGTACACGCCGGCGGTGAAAGCGGACAACTTCCCGTCCGTCGTCCAGGAGGCCAAGGTCGGTGCCAACTACGTCGGCATGCCGGCCTTCACCAACTCGGAGATCCTCTACTACCGCACCGACCTGTTCAACGACAGTGCCAACAAGGCCGCCTTCAAGGCGAAGTACGGCTACGACCTGAAGCCGCCCACGACCTGGCAACAGTACGCCGATGTTGCAGCGTTCTTCACCAAGAACGGCATGTACGGCGCACCCCTTCCCGGTGCCGAGGAGACGCAGTACCTTGCCGCGCTGTCCCAGGCCGGCGAAAAGGAAATGGTCTTGAATGCGGCAGGCACCAAATCAACCCTCGGTGATGCGGCAAGCCTCAAGGCGCTCAACTACTACACCAGCCTCGCAAAGTATGCACCTGCCGGGGCGGCCGCCGTCGACTGGAATGCCGCGCAAAACCTGTACAACCAGGGCAAATCAGCCATGATGCTCTTCTGGGCCCACGCCTACAGGCAGATCCCCACCAGCTCCCCTGTATATGGCAAGACTGCGGTCGCACCCATGGTCGCAGGCCCCGCCGGCATCGCCGGGGTACCCGGACCCTACTACCTCAGCATTCCCAGGCAGGGCCCTCACCAGTCCGCATCCCTGGCTTTCGTCAAGTTCGCCTATGACCACAACGCCCTGAGTGCCACCACGTCGCTGGGGCTGGTCGCTCGCATCTCCGCGCTCCATCAGTACGAGAACAAGCCGGGCTATGCCGCCTACAAGCCGATGATCACCACCCTTTCGGCACCGGCGACCATCACGCGGCCGGCGAACGCGAACTGGCAGAACATCGTCAACAATGCGCTGATCCCGATGATACAGAAGTCCTTGCAGCCTGGAGCGGACAACGCCGCGCTCCTCAAGGCCGCAGCTGCCCAAATCGATCAGATTGTTCAGCAATAGTGATGACCGCCATGACTCCGGAGCGGCCGGCCACCCGGCCTGCCGCCCACAGTTCCCGCCCGTCCCCTCCGCGTGCCCGAAAGCGGTTCCGGCTGACCGACAACCGCTTCGCCACCCTGCTGATGCTTCCGGCCGCGCTCTTCCTCGCCGTTTTCGTCGCATGGCCGCTGCTCCAGTTCGTCATCAACAGCTTCTACCGCTACAACCCGATCGCCGGCGGCCCGCACACCTTCGTCGGCTTCGACAATTACGTCCGGGCCCTGACCGACGCCGGCTTCGGCAATTCGGCAGTGCGCACGATCGCGTACACCGCAATCGTCGTCACCCTTGAGTTCGTCCTCGGCCTGACCGTCGCGCTGCTCTTTAGCGGGCTGGGCAACCGTTCGCGCTTCTTCCGTACGATCTTCCTTTACCCGCTGATGATCGCCCCGATCGTTGCCGGTCTGCTGTGGCGCTTCCTCCTGATCGACAATTCCGGGATCGTCAACCAGCTGTTGTACGAAGCGCACCTCATTTCATCCCCCAACCAGATCCAGTGGTTGAGCGACCCGAACATCGCACTTTTCTCCGTCGCCCTGCCCGATATCTGGCTCACCACGTCCTTCATCTCACTCGTCCTCTTCGCGGGACTGCAGAACGTTCCCGGTGAGATCATCGAGGCGGCACGAATCGATGGCGCGCACTACCCGACCCTGCTTTTCCGAATCATCCTGCCGCTGCTGCGCCCGGTGATTGCCGTTGCCCTCATCGTCAGGGGCGTCGACGCCGCTCGGGCGTTTGACGTGATCGTCGTCCAGACGAATGGTGGTCCCCAAAACTCGACGAATGTCCTTTCCCTGCTCGTCTATAACACCCAAATCGCCAATGGCAACCCGGGCCTGGCAAGCGCCATGGGCACGATCTACCTGTTCGCATTGATGGTCGTCGCCGTCATCGCTGTACTTACCATCTGGCGACCAGGAAGTGATCAGTAATGAACGGACTCGAGTCCCGACGCGGCGGCACCCGCGCCATCCTCTGGACGACGCTGACCGTGCTCGTCGTCCTGTACGCCTTCCCGTTTGTCTACATGCTGTTCACCTCGTTCAAGACGCCGATCGAAACGAACGCCATTCCGCCGACGATCCTGCCCTCGACCTGGACGATCCAGAACTACGTCATGGCCCTGAGCACCCAAGGCGTTCCGCAGTCGTTCGTGAACAGCATCCAGACCGCGGTGATGAGCACCCTCATCTCGCTGGTCCTCGCAGTTCCCGCGGCCTACGCGGTGACCCGTTACCGCACCCGCCTGGGCCGGGTGTTCATCCTGCTCGCGCTGGTCATGAGGATGGTGCCGGCGATCGTTGTCGGCGCCCCGCTGATCGCCGTCTTTCACAATCTCGGACTGTCCGACACCTCCTTCGCCCTGGCATTGGCCCAGACGACGATCTCGCTCCCCCTGTCGATCTGGCTGATGGCGAGCTTCTTCGAGGCAGTGCCAGACGAGCTCGAGGAGTCGGCGCGCGTCGATGGGTGTTCCAGGCTCGGGTCGCTGTGGCGGATCGTAATCCCGATCACCCGCGGCGGCGTCGCGGTCGCCGCGATCTTCGCCTTTCTCGCCTCGTGGAACGACTTCATTTTCGCGCTGCTGCTGACCTCGGTACGCGCGGTCACAACACCGCTGCAGATCGCCAACTTCCAGAGCCAATTTGGTTTGGACTGGGGCACCATGACCTCGCTGGCCGTGCTCTACTCGGTTCCGGTGATCGTCCTGGCCATCGTCCTCCAGCGGCACATCGTCGCAGGCCTCACACTCGGCGCGGTGAAGGGTTGACCCGTCACTGTCTGAAAGGAAACCTTGACGAGCATGGAGTCCCGGCAACCGACCCGCCTGCCCAAGGGACTCGCTGACGTGAAATTGGCGTCTGCCCGCCGCGCGTCGGCTTGGGCAGCACGGATGGCCATCCGGACGGCCGCGGCTACAAAGGGCATCACACATCAAAAAGGGGAGAAGGAATCGTGGCAGTGAAGAGTGCCGGCATCCGGGATGTCGCCGAACTGGCTGGCGTATCGGTCACAACCGTGTCACACGTGCTCAATGACACACCGCACACGCGGGTCTCCGAAGAGACACGTGCGCGTGTTCGCCAAGCGGCAAAAACACTTGGCTACGGACCGAACAGGATGGCGCAGGCGCTACGCACCAACCGGTCCGGGCTCATCGGCCTGTTGAGCGAAGAGATCGCAACTACGCCCCACGCGGGCAGGATCATTCTCGGCGCCCAGAACGCGGCACGTGAACACGACCTGACCCTGGTCATCGTCAACACTGAACGCGAATCCAACGGCAACTCGCACAGGGATGACGTTCAGGCGCTGCTCGACCGGCAAGTGGACGCAATTCTCTACGCAACGATGTACCACCGCCAGGTCCCCCTCCCCCCAAACCTGAAGGGCCTTCCCGCGGTCCTGATCGACTCGACGGACCAGGCCGGCGTCGTCCCCGCAGTGGTCCCCGATGAGGTCGGTGGCGCAGTCGCCGCCGTCACCCACCTCGTCGAGGCCGGTCACACACGCATCGGCTTCCTTAACAACGACGACGACGTGCCGGCGACACACGGACGCCTCGCCGGTTACCGGCAGGTTTTGCAAGCGCATGGCATCCCCATCGATGAAACGCTGATCGCCTCCTCACCATCGGAAACCCTTCCCGGCTACGGGCGTGCCCGAGAAGTCCTTGCCAGGGACGACCGGCCGACCGCCCTGTTCTGCTACAACGACCGGATGGCCATGGGCGCCTACAGGGCCGCAATGGAATTGGGACTGAACATTCCACACGACCTCTCCATCGTCGGATTCGACAACCAGGAACTCATCGCCGCGAACCTCTTCCCCGGCCTGACCACCGTGGCGCTCCCCCATTACGAAATGGGTGCATGGGCCGTGGAAACCCTCGTGCACCTCCTCCACGGCGACGCACAATACAAACTCCTCGCCGACAAACCGACACTTCTCGACTGCCCCCTCATCGTCCGGGGCTCAGTCACCAAACCACGAGACAACTGAAAGGTACACAACATGCTTCGACTTGCCGCGTCTTGGGTATGGGACTTCTGGATCGCCGACGATGGCGACCGCTACCACCTCTTCTTCCTGAAGGCCTCCCGGGCCCTCCTCGACCCCGACCGCCGCCACTGGCGTGCGACCATCGGACACGCAACGTCCACAGACCTCAAAACGTGGACCGAACATGCCGACGCGGTCATCCCTGATGACTCACCGACATTCGACGATCTCGCCACATGGACCGGGTCGGTTGTTCGCGACGACCACGGGACATGGCGGATGTTCTACACGGCTGTCAGCCGCGCCGAAGGCGGACTGAACCAGCGCATCAGCTCCGTCGTTTCCGACGATCTCTTCACATGGCGTCGCGAGCCGGACAGGCAGGTGCTGGAACCGGATGCCCGTTGGTATGAAACCGCCGAAACACGAAAATGGCCGGACCAGGCGTGGCGCGACCCGTGGGTGTTCCGTGACCAAGAGACCTGGCACATGCTGATCACCGCCCGCGCCAACCACGGCGATCCTGACAACCGTGGGGTCATCGGGCATGCAACCTCACCCGACCTGACCCACTGGACGGTACGGCCCCCGCTGTCTGAGCCGGGCGCCGGCTTTGGACACATCGAAGTCGTCCAGACCGCCAACGTCGACGGCAAACCCGTCGGCCTGTTCTCCTGCCTCGCCACCGAACTGGCCCATGAACGCCACACCGAGGACCCCGTCGGCGGTGTTTGGGCGTTCCCGGCGGACACCTTGGCAGGACCATTCCTGACCGCGGATGCCTACCGCCTCACGGACGAGCGGCTCTACGTGGGTCGGCTGGTTCAGGACCGCGCCGGGCAGTGGCAGTTCCTGGCGTTTTGCAACGACGACCAGAACGGCGGCTGGGTCGGTGAGATCACCGACCCCCAGCCCGTCAGCTGGGTCAATGGCCGGTTGGCGATCGAGGCGATCAGCCAGTCGGAAGCCCACGATGCCCGGGTCCCGTCGTGAACGCAGGTGCACTCGTCGTCGGGGAAGCGCTCATCGATGAAGTGGTCCAGGCCGGCCATGTGGGTCGCCACCCGGGCGGATCGCCCGCCAACGTCGCGCTCGGACTATCTCGGCTGAACCTTGATACCCGCTTGCACACCACCATTGGCGACGATGACGATGGCGAGCTGATCAGAAAGCACCTGAGTGGATCCGGAGTACTCCTGACCGCAGAATCCACAACGAAGGCACCGACATCCAAGGCAGTTGCCACCCTCGCCGATGATGGATCGGCAACATACGAATTCGCGCTGAGTTGGGACCCGTGCAACCTTGAGAACATCGGAGCACCGAAGGTCATTCACACCGGCTCGCTTGGGGCGTTTCTTGATCCCGGCGCGGACATCACCAGAGACATCCTTCGACGCGGCCGGTCCGCGGGGGCACTCATTACGTTCGATCCGAACGTTCGACCGAGCCTCGTCCCAGACTCAGACAACTCACGCAAGCGCTTCAAGGCCCTCGCGTTCGCCAGCCATCTCACAAAGCTCAGCGATGAGGACGCCGAATTCCTCTTCCCAGGAAAATCACTCGACTATGTCCTCGATCTGCTCATGGATGGAGGTCTGGCCGTAGCCGGCATCACACGAGGACACCGGGGCGCCTACCTGGCGAGTGGCGAGAATCGCGTCAACATCCCGCCCGTCAAGACCGCAGTTGCGGACACGGTGGGTGCCGGCGATTCCTTCATGGCCGCACTGGTCTGGGCCCTCGTCTTTGACGGTGGCGGCTGGGACGGGCAGGCGGTTTCCGGTCGCCGGCTCGAGGAAATTGGCGGGAAAGCAGCCCGTGCAGCGGCCATCACAGTCTCCAGGACCGGCGCTGACCTGCCCGCCTTGGACGAGCTCACGAGAGACCAGGCCCGGGTCTGATTTTACAATCGGGACCCGGTCCCGCACCTGCTCCGCTCCGCGTTTCCAGCCCCTGTCCAAAGCCACCCGGAAACGACCAAAACGATCTACACAGAAAGGGGGAAACCTTGATGGAAAAGTCCCAACCCACACGCCGCGCCGTCGTTCAAACCACGGCCGCTGCTGCAGCACTTGCCGCGCTTAGCTTTCTAAGCGCCAAGCCGGCGCTGGCCGATACAACGCCACCGCAGCAAGCTAGCCAGCCCGCACCCATGCACAGAGTCCCTGTCGGCCTCTTGTAAAAGCGACGTTTCAAACCAGTGAAAGGCATGCAGATGGAATCCAATGTGTACGACGTCACGGCTTGGAAGACCCCCGGGAAACCAATCGACCCACAATACGACATAGGGGCGGTGATCAACAGCATCATCGCCGACATCAAGCAACGACAGACGAACCAGACAGACAAGCCTGGCGCAGTCATCTACATCCCGCCGGGAACCTACTCACTGAAGACGCGCGTCGTCGTCGATGTCAGCTTCCTGACCATCCGGGGATCCGGACACGGATTCACCTCGCTGTCGATTCGCTACAACTCGGACACAACCGGGTGGCACGAGATCAACCCAGGCGGCAGCCACATCAAGGTCGAGAACACCGACGGCAACACTGAAGCCTTCATCGTCTCGCGCAAGGGTAACCCCCGTCTGAGCGCCATCGCCTTCGAGAACTTCTGCCTCGACGGAGTCTCATTCGGCAGCAACCAAAACTCATACCGGAACGGCAAGGTGGGAATCCGGTTCGCGACCGACAACGACTCCGCACGTGTCCGCGGCATGGGAATGGTCTACCTTGAACAAGCACTGCTAATCCAGGGACCGGACGCGCTCGACGTCTCCGGGAACTTCCTCGCAGAATGTGGAACCTGCGTCATGATCGTCGGTGGAAGCCAAGCATCCAAGATTTCAGACAACCACCTCGGCGCCGGGCCGGTCGGTTTCACCATCTTCGCAGAGAACAGCAACGGCCTGCTGATCACCGGCAACAACATCTTCCCGCGGGGCATTGACTCTGTTCACATCAAGAACTCATTCCGATCCAACATCTCGGCGAACCGCCTCCAGTCTTTCTACCCCGGAAGCATCACACTGGAAGGCAACTGCAAAGAGAACCTGATCAGCTCCAACATGTTCGAGCGCCAAGTCGAGACGTACGGCCCCTTCATCGGTATCGGCAACGGCCTCCCCGATGATTTTGGCGTCGTGCAGGTCAACGGCGACGGAAACACCATCACCGCCAACCACGTCACCCTGATCGTCCCGCCAGACCAGGTCAAACCGGCCGGCGGAACAGCGGCGATTTTCCGCATCAAGAACGGAGACCAAAACCTCATCGGCGCCAACCACATCATCTCCAACCTCACGGTCCACACGGTGGTCCTGGACGCCGGGACGACCAACTCGCACGTCTTTGACAGTGGAACCGAAGCACAACTGCTGGCCAACTCCACCAGTTACGGATTCCGCCCCACCCCGTAAAACGCCAGGTGGGTGCGGGGAACCCGGTCAGGTTCCCCGCACCCACCACCGAAGCGCGCCATAATCGAGACGCCCTGGATCCGTAACCGAATCAGTCCGACTCCCCGCACCCTCAAATGCCAGGCAACCACAACATCGAGGAATGAACCCATGTCAAGCAACAACCACTACGACGTGACTACGTGGCCCATCGGCAATCCATCCGAAGACGTCGGTGAAGTAATCAACAGCATCATTGCCGACATCAAGGACCGGCAGATAGACACCGATTCGAACAGCGGCGGAAAGCCGGGGGCGGTCATCTATCTCCCGCCCGGAGACTACCACCTACGCTCGCAAGTCGTGATCGACATCAGCTTCCTCAAAATCGAGGGCTCCGGACACGGCTTTACGTCATCGAGCATCCGGTTCAACGTTCCCGAAGACGAATGGCCCGGGCTGCATGAGCTCTGGCCCGGCGGCAGCCGCATCATCGTCAACATGCCGCGCAGTGATGAAGAAGACGACGATTCCAAAGGCGCCGCCTTCTACATCGAGCGCAGCGGGAGCCCGCGGATCAGCTCGGTTGAGTTCTCCAACTTCTGCATCGACGGGATGCACTTCAACGACGATGGCTCGCAGATGCATCCAGAAAACACCTACGTCAACGGCAAGACCGGAATCCATGCCGCGACCGCCAACGACTCATTCCGCATCACCGGCATGGGGTTCGTCTACCTCGAACACGCACTCACCATCCACAATGCGGACGCCCTGACCATACACGACAACTTCATCGCTGAATGCGGAAGCTGCATAGAACTGCGCGGGTGGGGACAGGCCTCAAAAATCACCGACAACCTGATCGGAGCCGGATTCAAGGGCCACTCGATCTACGCCGAAAATCATGGCGGGCTGCTGATCGCCGCAAACAACGTCTTTCCCCGTGGTGCAAGCAGCGTCCATCTCAACGGCGTCACGCGATCAAGCATCACCAACAACCGCCTGCATTCGTTCTACCCCGGCATGGTAGAGCTGGCCGGAAACAGTTCAGAGAACCTCGTGGCCACGAATCATTTCTTGCGCGACCACGAGCCATGGACGCCCTTCCTCGGAACCGACAACGGGCGGGACGACGTGTACGGACTTCTCCGCATCAACGGCAGCAACAATTCCATCATCGGCAACCACTTCTCCGAGGTGATCGACTCACAGACCATCCGCCCAACAGGTGCGACGCCTGTCATCATCCGACTGACGGCAGGCAGTGGAAACTACGTCTCCAGCAACCACGCCGTGGCAATGGACGTTCACGCAAAATCAAGTGACTCCGCCTTTGCAGCCCAGGTAGACGCACTCCTCACGACCGAGGCCTCAGACGGCCTGGCCATAACCGCCGTCATGGTCGATTCCGCTTCAGCCCGGAACACAATCCTTGACTCCGGAAGCGACACACAAGTTCTCCTGGACAGGACCGTCAACGCATTCAGGGCCACACCTGTAATCGGACGCTAGCACGCCGTCGAAAGGTATGCACTGCAGCGGTGGCCCTGCGGGAACGCACGGTCATGTTGGCCGCCGACGGGATGGCGAACATCCGCATCGAAAGGACTACCGGACTTCGGCACCCACAGTTTTTAAAGCGGCGAACCCGCTATTGATGGCCAACAGGATCAGGATTCGGTTGCCGCCAGTGGGCACGGGTCTCGTCGTTCCGGCGCTAAGTCTTTCTCTTTTCATTGTCCGCGAAGCAGTACGAAAGACCATCTTCCCCATGCGGCCGCGGCATCTCCCCGCAACAGCGTACAGGTTCCCGTGGGCGGTCTTCCGTTCCCTGCTTTCCCACGCCAATAGCCCTGGCCCGGCGTTCAGCAAGTGCAGCCAGCCATCGCAGTGACGGCTGCCAAGCGACGATGCCACGTTGGCGGCGCGGGCGAGCTGAAC
>NZ_JAAMFN010000064.1 GCF_013376095.1 Arthrobacter sp. SDTb3-6
GCCGCAATGTAGTTTCCCGCGCCGGGAACGGTACATTGTGAGATGACGAGGCACACGGCGGCATTGAGGGGCAGTGACATGGCAGGCAGGCGTCCACACCACGACGGGTCAGTGCTGTACGTGGATGGTGTCTCCGCGCGCCTGGGCGCCCGTGCCGTCCTGCGGCTGCGTGTTCCCCGTGACTGGGGATCAGCCTCCCGGGTCTGGGTGCGCAGCGTCCAGGACGCCGAGCCGCGCTACGACGAGGCCGTGCCGCTGCATCCGGCGGAGGCTGCCGGCAACAACCCTGGTGACGGGTCCGGCGTCGGACGTGCGGAAGACGCGCACGACGGCTGGGCCTGGTGGGAGGCTTCCATGCTCGTGGCCAACCCGGTGGCCAGGTACCGCTTTCTCATTGAACTGCCCGGCAGCGGCGGTGGCCCGGACATCTACTGGACACTGAACAACGAGGGGCTGTTCGCCCGCGAGACCTCCGACTACAGTGATTTCCGCCTCACGACGGCCGTGCCCGCGCCGCCGTGGTCGCGCTCCGCCGTCATGTATGAGGTCTTTCCCGACCGCTTCGCACGTTCCAGTGCCGCGGTGGAATTGCCCGCTCCGGAATGGGCCATCGCCTGCGCCTGGGATGAACCCGTCCAGGGCGTAGGCCCGGACGCCGCGCGCCAGCTCTATGGCGGGGACCTCATCGGCGTCAGGGAGAAGCTGGGGCACCTGGAGGCCCTCGGCGTGGACATCCTCTACCTGACGCCGTTCTTCCCGGCGCGTTCCAACCACCGCTATGATGCGTCCACGTTCAGGCATGTCGATCCGCTGCTGGGCGGGGACCAGGCGCTGGTCGAGCTGGTACAGGCTGCCCACGCCCGCGGCATGAAGGTCATGGGCGACCTGACCTCCAACCACACGGGGGACTCCCACGAATGGTTCACCAGGGCCCTGGCCGATCCGCAGTCCCGCGAAGCGGACTACTACTACTTCAGCGCCGACCACACCAGCTATGAGTCATGGTCGGGCGTAAAGTCGCTGCCCAAACTGAACTGGGCGTCCGAGGGGCTGCGCGAAGCCTTCGTGACAGGGGAGGACTCGGTGGTTGCGCACTGGCTCAAGCCACCCTTCAACTTGGACGGCTGGCGGATAGACGTCGGCAACATGACCGGCCGGCTCGGTGCCCAGGATGTCAACAAGGAAGTGGCGGCGCTCGTTCGAAGGCGGGTGCTGGAGATCAACCCCGACGCCCTCCTGCTCGGGGAGGAAACCTCCGACGCCGGGGCCGACGTGGACGGCTTCGGCTGGCAGGGCGCCATGACCTATTCGAACTTCACGCGGCCCCTGTGGCAGTGGCTGGCCAGCCCCGGGGCCCGCGTCGACTTTTTCGGCACCCCGCTGCCCGGCGTCGCCCGCATTGACGCCGGCACGGTCCTGGACACCCACCGGGACCTCACCAGCGCGTTCAGCTGGGGCGTCCGCAACGCCACGATGAACGCCGTGAACACCCACGACACCGCACGCGCCGCCTCGGTCATGGTTGCCGGCGGACCCCTCGTGGCCGCCACGTTGTCCATGATGCTGCCCGGCATCGCGGTCCTTTTCGCCGGCGACGAGTTCGGCCTGGAAGGCGGACGGGGGGAGTCCTCGCGCACGCCCATGCCGTGGGGCGAGCCGGCACGGATCGTCACCGACCTGGAGCCGTCCTACGCGGAGCTGGCGTCCTTGCGGCACAACAGCGCCGCGGTCCGCCACGGCGCGCTGCGGTGGCTCATGGCCGACGGCGATGTGCTGGCCTTTGTGCGCGAGTCGCCACAGGAGTCGCTGCTGGTGGTCGCCGTGCGGGCCGACATCCAGGGGCTCCCCTTTGGGGACATGGGCCTCTCCGCACGCGAACGGGCGGCCGTGTGTGCCGCGCCCGTGTTCCACACGGGCGGCTACCTCGTCTACAGCGACTTCAACCTCAACGGGCCCGGCGCCTACATTTGGAAGCTGCCCGGCGTCCGCGTGCCCGGTGCCTAACCGCGTGGCGCACGTCTCATAGACTGGAGTGGCCCATCCCGGGGCCGCGACGAAAGGTATGCGCCACCATGTCAGCCACGAATGCCCCGCTGCCCCACGGCTTTGAACAGGAGCTGCTGCAAGCACTCCGCAGCGGCCAGCTCAGCCGGGGCGCCGGCGACGTGAAGAAGTTTGCCAGCGACCAGGGTCCGGTGACCGACTACCGGGAGCCGGCCGCCGTCGTCTGGGCCGAGAGCGTGGCGGACGTTCAGGCAATCCTGCGGCTGGCCTCACGGTACCGCGTGCCGGTGGTGGCGCGCGGGGCGGGGACGGGCGTCTCCGGCGGCGCCCACGCCACGGCCGGCTGCCTGGTGCTGTGCCTGGACCGGATGGACAACATCCTTGAGCTGAACCCGGAGGATGAGGTGGCGCGGGTGGAACCGGGCGTCATCAACGCGGACCTGAACGCCGCAGCCGCCGCGCACGGGCTGATGTATGCGCCCGATCCGGCCAGCTACAGGATTTCCACCATTGGCGGCAATGTGGCCACGAATGCCGGCGGCCTGCGGTGTGCGAAGTATGGGGTGACGCGCGACGCCGTCCTGGCCCTGGATGTGGTGCTGGCAGACGGCACGCTGATCCACACCGGCCACCGGACCTTCAAGGGCGTGGCCGGGTACGACCTCACCGGCCTTATGGTGGGCTCCGAGGGGACGCTGGGGATTGTCGTGGGTGCCACCGTGCGGCTGAAATACCTGCCCACGGACATCCGGACCCTTGCGGTGTTCTTCCCCGACATGCGATCGGCCACGGCCGGCGTGTTGGCCCTGGGCAAGGCGCGGGTGCAGCCAAGCATCCTCGAACTCATGGACGGCTCCTCGCTGGACGAGCTGGACCGGCGCCAGGGCAGCAACCTGGCTGGGAGGGGAAGCGCGCTCCTGCTGGCCCAGTTCGACGGGCTTGCCGCCGCCCAGGAAGCGGAGATTGCCTCTGCGGCCTTGGCTGCCCTGGGCGGGAACGCGACCCTCGAGGAGCCGGGGGAGGCCGAGCGGCTCGTGGACCTGCGCCGGCACAACCGTGGCATGGACGCCGACTCCGAAACGACCGTCGGTGAGGACGTGGCCGTGCCGCGCTCCCAGCTGGTCCACTATGTTGACGCCCTGGCGGAAATGGCCGGGCGCCACGGCGTGGGCGTGCGCATCATCGCCCATGCCGGCGACGGCAACCTGCACCCGACCTTCTGGGTGGGCGACGCCGACGCGGCGAAGGTCGTGGCGCTGAACGCCGCCCTGGACGAATCCATTGACAAGGCCCTCGCCCTGGGCGGCACCATCACCGGCGAACACGGGGTCGGCCAGTACAAGCTGCGGTGGCTGCCGCTGGAGCAGGCCGGGGAAGTGCGGGCCCTCCAGCGGCGCATCAAGGAACTGTTCGACCCGCTGGGCATCCTCAACCCGGGAAAGGCCATCGCGGACGACTGAACCGGGTGTGGGCCACTTGACGGGGCAGCGCCCGTCGGGCATCGTACTATGCGGGGGAAAAATGATCCGCAACGTGGTAACAAACAGCCGATCCGGAAGCACCTTATGAAAAATTATGGCCAACTGCTGCCTGCCGTGCGCCGGAAGGCGTTCGCCGGGGCGGCCGCCGCCGTGGCCGGATCGTTGCTGCTGGCGGCGCCCTTGTTCCTGGCAGGGCCCGCGCAGGCAGCGTGGAATTCCTCTCCCGGGCCCGCTTCGGCGGCGGGCACCGTCCTGCAGGCCGACGCCCTTCCCTCGCCGACTGCCACCGAAACCCTGTTGCAAACCACCACCCAGCCCCAGCCGTCGCCAACGTCCACGTCGACGCCGGTCAGGACTCCCGCCGTCGTGCATGCGCCGGCACCAACCGTGGCGCCGACCACCCGGGCGCCCCTTCCGGCACCGACCACCCGGGCACCGGCTCCCGTGCCCACCCCTGCACAGGTTGCCACCGCAGTCCAGCCCACCGCAGTCCAGCCGGCGCCCAGCACTTCCGCCGTGCCCCAGCAGAGCACGGCGGCCCCGGCCTCCGAAGCGCCGTGGCCCACGTTCGACAACACTGAAACAGCCTCCACCCTTGATTCCGCCGGTATGGGAGGGACTGCCGGCAGCGACACCTCCGGACCGACCGCGGGAGCCAACATGGCCCTTGCCGGAAACGGAAGCACCGGCCACGGGATGGTGTGGGGGATCCTGATGGTGCTGGGGTTGACAGTGGTGTGCGGCGTTGCGGTCGGCATCTACGCGATGTCGAAGCTGGCCGGCCGCGGCGGTGGTGCCCACCGCCATGCCCGGTAGCCGGACGGCGCCCCGGACTGCGGGCAGCCACGGCGTGCCAAGCAGTCGGGGGCGGGTGAAATTTCACACGCCACGGACAGCATGGCACGCCGCCGGGGGAGTTGGCGCGGGCGTCAGTCGTCGATGTCGCTGTCCGGCAGGACCCCGCCCTCGAGCATCTTGATGGTGGCCGTGTCTGTGCTGAGCATGATGGCGTCCTCGTCCCGGCGGTAGCGCAGGATCGTGTCCACATAGGATTGGACGGCCTCGGCCAGCGGCACGTTGCGCTCTTCCTCCTGGGACATGTACCAGCGGTGTTCGAGGACCTCGTGGACCACCTCGGCAGGTTCCAGCTTGCTGCCCAGCTCGCGCGGGATGGCGCGGACAATCGGTTCGAAGATGGTGCTGACCCAGTTGTGGGCACTGATTTCCTCATCCACGCCCGGCATGGCGTCGGCGCGGAATGAGTCCATGTCGTTGAGCAGGCGCCGGGCCTGGTTTTCCTGGGCGTCGATCCCGGTCAGGCGGAGCAGGCGGCGCTGGTGGTGGCCGGCGTCGACCACCTTGGGCTGAAGCTGGATGGTGGAGCCGTCCGGGGTGGTCTTGATGGCGTACTCCTCCACATCGAAGCCGAGTTCATTGAGGCGGCGGATGCGGGCTCCCACGCGCCAGCGGTCCTCCAGCTCGAAGGATTCCTTTTCCGTCAGCTCGGCCCAGAGGCGGCGGTAGCTCTCCATGATGAGTTCGCTGGTGGCGAGGGGATCCACCTTTTCCTCGATGAGACCGCCCTCGAGCAGGTCCATGAGCTCGCCGGCAATGTTGACCCGGGCGATTTCCAGGTCGTACTCGCGCTGCCCGGTGGACAGGTCCGGGTACAGTTCACCGGTTTCGGCGTCAACCAGGTAGGCGGCGAAGGCGCCGGCGTCGCGCCGGAAGAGGGTGTTGGAGAGGGAGACGTCGCCCCAGTAAAAGCCGACCAGGTGCAGGCGGACCAGCAGCAGCGCCTGGGCATCAATCAGGCGGGTCAGGGTGTCGCGGCGCAGCTTCTGTGAAAAGAGGGCACGGTAGGGCAGGGAGAACTTCAGGTGCCGGGTGACGAGCACGGGGTCCAGCGGCGCACCGTTGGCGGTGGTGCGCCCCGTGATCACGGCCACCGGCTCCACGCACGGCACGTCCAACCGGGCCAGCTTGCGCAGCATATGGTATTCGTGCCGGGCCACGTGCTCGGAGGTTTCCTTGATGGCGATGACGGAGCCGTCCAGGTGGGCGAAGCGCACCACGTGCCGGGAGATTCCGCGGGGCAGTGCAGCCAGGTTTGCCGCAGGCCAATCCTCCAGCCTGATGTGCCAGGGGAGGTCGAGCAGGCCGGGATCGGCGGTGGCCGCCGTGATGTTCAGCGATCCCAGGACCTTGGCGGGCGGGGCGGGCTGGCGCGGCAGCTTCCCGACCTCGTCAAAGTCCGTGGGCTCGTTGTTCCACTGTGCGCCGGGTGCATCTGTCATGGGGCAATTCTCTCTTAAAGGGTGAAGCGCGGCCGCCTGCCGGAAAACTCTCCGACAGGCAGCCGCGCCTCAGCTGTCAGTCAACGGGGCCGCCGGCGGTCCCAACGTGCCCGCAGGGCCCGCAGTCCAAACACCGGCCGGGCGTCAGTGGCTGGCCACGGCCTGTTCGCCCAGGCGTGCGCCGGAGGTGGCGTCGAACAGGTGGACGTGGCCCACCTGCGGGCGGACGTGGATGGTGTCGCCCTTCAGTGGTGGGCGGCGGCCGTCAACCCGGACCACCATGTCGCGCTCGGCGCCGTCGATGGAGGTGTGGCCGTACACGTAGGCGTCGGCACCCAGCTCTTCAACGACGTCGGCCTCGGCGGCCAGGCCCTCGCCGGCACCGACGATCTCGAGGTCTTCCGGGCGGACGCCGACCGTGACGGTGTTGCCGGCGGCCTCGCCGAGCACGGCGGAGGTCACCGGGTACACGGACCCGCCGAACTTCACGCCGCCGTCAACCACGGGCAGTTCGAGCAGGTTCATGGCGGGGGAGCCGATGAAGCCTGCCACGAAGACGTTCTGTGGGCGGTCGTACAGGTTGCGGGGGGTGTCCACCTGCTGCAGCAGCCCGTCCTTCAGCACGGCGACGCGGTCGCCCATGGTCATGGCCTCGACCTGGTCGTGCGTGACGTAGACGGTGGTGACGCCGAGGCGGCGGGTCAGGGAGGCGATCTGCGTGCGGGTCTGCACACGCAGCTTGGCGTCCAGGTTGGAGAGCGGCTCATCCATGAGGAACACCTGCGGGTTGCGCACAATGGCGCGGCCCATGGCGACACGTTGGCGCTGGCCACCGGAGAGGGCCTTCGGCTTGCGGTCCAGGTAGGCCTCGAGGTCCAGCAGCTTCGCGGCCTCCTTGACGCGCTTGGCGCGTTCTTCCTTGGAAACGCCGGCGATCTTCAGGGCAAAGCCCATGTTGTCGGCAACGGACATGTGCGGGTACAGCGCGTAGTTCTGGAAGACCATGGCGATGTCGCGGTCCTTCGGCGGGACGTCGGTGACGTCGCGGTCGCCAATGAGGATGCGCCCGGAGTTGACGTCCTCGAGGCCGGCGAGCATGCGCAGGGAGGTGGACTTTCCGCAACCGGAAGGTCCGACGAGAACAAGGAACTCGCCATCGGCGATGTCAATGTTGAGCTTGTCAACAGCGGGCTTGGTGGTGCCCGGGTACAAACGCGTAGCGTTGTCAAAAGTTACTGTAGCCACAGTATTAAATCCCTTCATCGGCAGGTACGTGCCGAACGATCCTCAAGTGAATGGTTTTGTGTATTTAGTTGCACAGGGCAGACCCCACCCAGGGTGGAATCGGCGCCGATGTATGAATTATGACACATTTAGTGCGCGCGCCGCGTTTGCCGCGTCATGGTCCGGGAGCGAGTGCCCGGAAGCCTGGTCAGGAGCGGGCGGCCACCAGCAGTTCCAGGACCGCCGGGACCTGTGCCGGCGAGTCGATCCGGTACGCGGCGGCGGTTTCGCCCGGGCCCACCTTGATGCCGAGGTCCCCGGGTTCCAGTGCGGCAAAGCCGTGTTCGTCGGTGACGTCGTCACCCACAAACACGACGGCGGTGGCACCGGTGGTGGCCCGCAGCATGGCCAGGCTTTCGCCCTTGTTGGCCTTGACCACGGAAATTTCCAGCACCATCTTGCCCTCGCTGACGAACACGCCGGGGCTGTCCGCCAGCCCGGCCCGGACCTGCGCCACGGCCGACTGCCCGTCCTGGGCGGAGGCCCGGCGGTAATGGAGGACGACGCCGGCCGGCTTTTGTTCGGCGGCCGTGCCGGGGAACGCAGCAACCGCCAAGTCCACTGCCTGGCGGGCCCGCGTTAGGGCCTGCTCCTGCGCGGGCGTGAGGGACAGTGCGGGGGAGTCCGGCCCCAGCCAGACTTCCGCGCCGTGGCTGCCCACCAGCAGGGCCTGCGCGGGGGGAGAGGCGACCGCCCGCAAACTGGCCAGGGCGCGCCCGGAGACGAGTGCCGCCGTCGTGCCTTCCAGTGCGCTTAGCGCCTCCAGGGCCGCGGCGGCGGCGGGAAGGGGACGGGCGTCTTCGGCGCGCGACACGAGGGGGGACATGGTGCCGTCGAAGTCCATGGCGACCAGCAGCCGCGCCGTCTGGGCCACGCGGACGACGGCGTCGCGCACCTCCGCGGGCAGCTCACCTGTCGTCACGGATGGCCTCGTTTTGCAGCGTGGTCAGGAAGTCCTCACTCCAGCGCTGGACGTCGTGGGAGAGGATCTGCTTGCGCATGGCACGCATCCGGCGGCTGGACTCGACACGGGGCAGGTTGATGGCGCGCACGATGGTTGCTTTCAGCCCGTCGATGTCGTGCGGGTTGACCAGGAGTGCCTGTTTGAGCTGGTCGGCGGCGCCGGTGAACTCGCTCAGGACCAGGGCGCCGGTGTTGTCGCTGCGCGCGGCCACGTATTCCTTGGCCACGAGGTTCATGCCGTCGCGCAGGGAAGTGACGAGCATGACGTCCGAGGCCAGGTACAGGGCGACCATTTCCTCCACGGGGTAGCTGTGGTGGAGGTAGCGGACGGCGGTGTTTTGGATGGTGTCGAACTGGCCGTTGAGCCGGCCCACCATGCCTTCGACGTCTTCGCGGAGCAGCCGGTAGGACTCGACGCGTTCGCGGCTGGGGCTGGCAACCTGGATCAGGGCGGCGTCCTCCACCTTGATGACGCGGTCCTTGAGGAGCTCGCCGTAGGCCTTGAGCCGGTGGGTGATGCCCTTGGTGTAGTCGAGCCGGTCCACGCCGAGCAGGACCGTCTTGGGGTTGCCGAGGTCCTCGCGGATCTGCTTGGAGCGGGCGATGATGTCCGGGCGGGCGGCCAGCTCCCGGATTTGCATGGCGTCGATGGAGATGGGGAACGGCTCGGCGCGGGCTATGTGGCTGATGGTGCCGTCGTCCTCCTTGACGTGCACCTGCTGGGCCTTGACGCTGGCGCCGAGGAAGCGGCGGGCCGAACGCAGGAAGTTGGCCGTGTCATTGGGGCGCTGGAAGCCGATGAGGTCAGCGCCGAGGAGGCCGTTGATGATGGGCTGGCGCCAGGGCAGCTGGGCGAAGATTTCCGGAGGGGGGAACGGGATGTGGTTGAAGAAGCCGATGCGCAGGTCCGGGCGGATCCGGCGCAGGTAGCGCGGGACCATCTGGAGCTGGTAGTCCTGCACCCACACGGTGGCGTTTTTGGCAGCCGATTTTGCCGCGGCCTCGGCGAAGCGCATGTTCACCTTGCGGTAGGCGTCCCACCACGTGCGGTGGAACTCCGGCGGGGCGATGACGTCGTGGTAGAGCGGCCACAGCGTGGAATTGGAGAAGCCTTCGTAATACAACTCAACGTCTTCGCTGGACAGGGTGACCGGGATCAGGTCCATGTGGTCGTGGCGGAACGGTTCCAGGGACTCGTCCGGGGCGCCGTGCCAACCCACCCAGGCGCCGTCCCGGGTGGCCATGACGGGGGCCAGGGCGGTGACGAGGCCGCCGGGGGAACGCCGCCAGCCGTCGTCGGACTGTTCCAAGGGGACACGGTCAACGGGAAGCCGGTTCGAAACCACTACAAAGTTTGAACTGCCGTAGCGGGGGTCATGGACGTGGCCGGCCTGTTTCCTGGGCTGCGTGTTCTCCGACAAGGGGGCTCCAATGCTCAACGGCTCGTTTTGTGCCAGCTTAGCCGTTGCGCTCCGGCGGGCTGCGGTTCGGGGCCTTCCATGACCGTCCCGAAGGGCATCCTCCAAGCTTTCCCGCCTAAGATGGATGGAAGTTGCCGTTGCGCGGCCGTTTTGTTGCGCCCACCTACCTGAGGAACTATGAGCCCCAAGAACGAACCACGGATGACCAAGGCCGAACGCACCGCGCAGGCGCGCGAAAAGGCGAGGCTTATTCGAGAGGCCCAGCAAAAGAAGGAGAAGCGCAACAGCTGGCTGATCCGGGGCGGCGTGCTCGCTGCGGCAGTGGCCATTGTGGTCATCATTGCGCTGGTGGTCATCCAGACGCAGAAGGGCAACGAACCCATTCCCTCCGCCGGCCCGGTGCCGGCGAACGCGAACTCCTTCGGCGGCATCACGGTGGGCAAGGCCGGGGCCATCATCGCCCCCGTCACCACCGCGAAGACTGTTGATGTCAACAAGGTGCCGGCCCCGCCCAAGAACGCAACCAGGGCCGTGGCGGATCCCGGAAAGATCGGCATCCAGGCCGCACCGTCCGGCAAGCCCGCCGAGGTTGTGATGTACCTGGACTTCATGTGCCCGGCCTGCAACAACTTTGAGAAGACGTACGGGGCGGGGCTGGACGCGCTCCGCAACGAAGGCAAGATCACGGTGCAGTACCGCCCGCTGCCGTTCCTGGACCGCTTCTCCTCCGGCACCAACTACTCCTCGCGTGCGGCCGCCGCTGCCGCCTGTGTGGTGGACCAGTCGCCGGACAAGTTCAAGGCCTACCTGGATACGCTCTACGCCAACCAGCCGGAGGAAAACAGCAAGGGTTTGGACAACGCCACGCTGGAAAAGCTTGCCACCGAAGCTGGGGCCGCAAACATCACCAGCTGTGTTGATGCCAAGACCTACCGGCCGTTTGTTGCCTACACCGGCGCTGTGGGCGTCGGTGCCGGAATCAATGCCACACCCACTTTGTTTGTCCAGGGGCAGCAGTGGGATCCGAACAAGGTGCAGGACTTCAACGCCTTCCTCAACAGCGCGCTGACCGCCAAGAAGTAGCCGTCCTTTCTGGATGCATTAGGAGTGCTTTGCGAGTTCTTCCTGAGTGCCTTCTGCGTTCTTTCTGCGTGCCGGCCCCGGGGGCATTGCCCCGGGGCCGGTTTTCATTTTTAGGGCGGACCTACGGTAGCCTTGTCTAGCGCTTGACTGCGCCTGCCTCCTTAGCTCAGCTGGCCAGAGCACCGCTCTTGTAAAGCGGGGGTCGTCGGTTCGAATCCGACAGGGGGCCCGGAAAGCCCGGAATGACGGGGATTTTGACAGCTTGGATGGCCCCGTGAGGGACCGTTGTCGGCTTAAGCTATGCGTAACTCGTCATTTTGATCATTCTCTGTCCGGTCCTCTTCGGCTGGTGGGGCTTGTTGAGGCTCTGGCTGCTCCCCGGTTGGAGTCCCTTCACTCACTGCTGATAGAGCTTGTCAGTAAAAGCTCAGTGGGTCAGTGCCGCTCGTACTTACAGCCGAAGGACCTGGAATTCTCGCTGACAATTGAACCGCTGTGGAACCGCCAGTCAGGTTGGGCGTTGAGGATATTGACGAAGAGGTCTCCTGTGAAGGCAGGGCCGGTTCCTTCAGTTTCGATCCTAAGACAACGTCATAAGATAGAAACAGCCACTTATTGAACGCCTCCAGTGTGCGAGCGCTCTCGATCCCGATGAACTCGCCGTTCGAAGCCCCGCCCAGACGCTCGTCGAGCTGCTTCGTGGAAAGGTACGTATAACCGCTAAGCGCACCGAAAGCGCTGCGGACGGCAGAACGTTACTTTGGTACGCCGCATGGGGTGGACTTGTGCGCGCTGGCTGTTGCGTATGGTTGGCGCCATGTGCGGGCCGGGACTGTGGCGGGGCTCGGTGCTGCGCTGGCG
>NZ_JAAMFN010000065.1 GCF_013376095.1 Arthrobacter sp. SDTb3-6
GTAACGAGTCCGGCGGCGGCCCAAAGTAGTGGTGGGCGTGGTTGGCGCATCGCTCGTTGAAGGGTGCGTGGCAGTTGGGGCAGCGGGTTGAGGTGCGGTATTCGGTGATGGTGAGTTCGGTCCGGCAGGCCCCGCAGAGTATGGCCTTTTCGTTCCATTGGGTGGCGGGCCATTGGCGGGCGGGGTGTGTGGCGTCTTCTTCGTGGCAGTGGTAGCAGGGGTAGTAGCGTCCGCAGCAGGGGAACTTGATGGCGACGATGTCCTTGGTGGTGTGGTAGTGGACACAGCGTGTTTCGTTGTCGACCGTCTGCCCGTAGACGGGCACGCCGGGTGTCTTCGTGTGGTCCCGTGTGCCGCCGGGGGCTGTGTCCGTTGCGTTCGTCGGGTCCCGGGGTGTGTCCTTAGTCATCAAAGCCGCGGGCCATTAACGACTCGCCCAGCGCGTCCGCTGTGCGTAGTGCGCGGACGACGGCGGGCGCGGCCAGGGCCAGGACGGAGTGGTGGGCGGCACGGGCCTTTTGGGCGTCGGAGACGTCGCGGACAATGTCGGCCACGAGCGGCAGGCAGCGGATGGCCAGGGCCAGCAGCAGGCCCACTCGTTCGGGATCGACGCCAAAGCGCCGCAGGGGCCGGAGCGCGCGCTGGCAGGTGTCGAGGATGGCGGAGACGGTGGTTGTGAGCGTCAACAGGTTGGCCAGGGCGATGGTCGTGACCAGGGTGCCGGTCGCCAGGGCTGCGTGCTGCCAGCCGGAGAGGAGTATTTGGAAGAGCAGGACGGCGCCCAACACCCACAGGAAGGGGCGCAGCTGGCGTCCGGCCAGGGCCCAGGGAATGCGTGCCAGCGCGTACAGCAGGATCGTGGCGAGGATGGCCGTGCCGAGCTGGGCCAGGCCGGTCATCGAGGACAGGGCGAGGACGCCGGCGGCCAGGGCCGGCAGTTTCAGCCCCGCCGGGGTCCGGTGGACCAGCGAGACGCCGGGGGCATAAAGCGCCATCATCGCGGACCGGCCCCGGACAGGGCCGCCGGTAACGGGGCCTCGTCAAGCGTTTCCCACAGCTTTTGGTAGGCCGCGAGGACGGGGGCGGGGGCGCCGTCGGCGGCCACCTTCCCCTGATGGATCAGGATGACCCGGTCAAAATCCCGCAGCAGTTCCAGATGGTGGGTGACGATGACCAGCTGCTGGTCCATGGCGGCGAAGATGCGTCCCACCCGGCGCAGGTTGAACGCGTCCAGCAGCGTCGTTGGTTCATCGGCCACCAGGATGGAGGGCCCGCCGACCAGGATCGCGGCCAGCGCGAGCAGCTGTTTCTGGCCGCCCGAGAGCAGGTGCGAGGGGTGGTCGGCGTGTGCGGCCAGGCCGAAGCGGGAGAGGATGGCGTCGACCTTTTCGGTGGTTTCCTCCTTGGACAGGCCGCGGCGGCGCAGCGTGAAGGCCACGTCCTCGGCCACCGTGGGCATCACGATCTGGCTGTCGGGATCCGTGAACATGAAGCCCACGCGGCGGCGGACTTCCCGCCCGTGGCGGGCCGGGTCGAGGGTGTCGACGGTGACGGTGCCCCGGGTGGGAAGGACCAGCCCGTTGATCATCCGGGCCAGGGTGGACTTGCCGGAGCCGTTGGCCCCGATGATGCCGATGCGCTGCTCGGCCAGGGTCAGGTTGATGTCCTCGAGCACGGTGCCGCCACCGTACTGGTGGCCGACGCCGGTGAAGCGGATGGTGCTCACGGCCGCAGGCCCGGGGCGGCGGGTTCGGGGCGGCGGCTGGCGGTCCCTGCCTCAGCGGTCCGGGCCGGGCGGGCCATGAGGCCGGGGTGGGCGCGGTGGACCTGGCGGGCGACCAGGACCGTGACGACCACCTTGACGGCGTCGCCGGGCAGGAATTTGAGGCAGTCGAGGACGGCGGCCCACAAGGGCGTGTGGGTGTTGAACGCGGTGACGGGGACGCCGATGGCGTAGATGGCCACAATGCCGCCAAGGCCGGTCACGGCCAGGGCCAGCCAGGGCCGGTAGCGGGGCAGGATCCGTGCCGTGAGGAAGCCGATGACGGCCACCCCGAGCAGCCAGCCGTAAAAGTATCCGGCCGAGGGGGCCGTGGTGAACCAGGAGATGCCGCCGCGCCCGCCGCTGAGCACGGGCAGCCCGGCCGCGGCCAGAGCGCAAAACAACAGGACGGCCAGGAAGCCCTTGCGGGCCCCCAGGATGGCGCCGCAGAGCATGACGGCCAGCGTCTGCAAGGTGATCGGGACCGGCAGCGCACCGAGCGTTATGGATCCCGGCACGCCCATGGCCGCGATCAGGGCGGCAAAAACGGCGATCTGGGCGAGGTCCCGGGCACTGCCCCGGCGGTGGCCCCGGGCAGGGGTGTGTGGGGGGACGGACATGGCTAGCACTCCAAGGCTGACGTGGGGAAAGTGGTGCACAAAAGGCACCCACCTTCATACTTGAACACCGTTCAAGTATGAAGGTGGGTGCCTTGGGTGTCAAGGAATCCGTGGCCGCGCCCGGCCTCGGGAGGGCGGAACGGCCCTGCCGGGTGCGCCCTACGCCACCACCGAGGATTCGCTCAGGGAGTGCCAGGTGCGGTTGTGGTAGACCAGCGGGCGTGACTCCTGCGCCGTCCGGCCGGATTCACCGGGGAGGTCCACCTGCAGCACCTGCACGGCGACCACGGTGGAATCGCCGGCATCCATTTGGTTGACAACGCGCCCGCGCAGCCAGGCGTTCGACGACGGCAGGTACGGCTCGCCCGAAATCAGCCGCGACCAGATGGACGTGTCGGCAAAGCGGTCAATGCCGCTGGTGGCAAAGTTCTTGGCCAGCTCGATCTGCCCGGCCCCGAGCAGGTGGATCACCACGGTCTCGGCCTGCTTGACCGTCGGGGTCGACGACGACGCCGACGACAGCGAAAACACCACCAGTGGGGGAGTGGCCGAGACGGAAATGACCGAGGTGGCGGTCAGGCCCACCGGGCCGTCGCCGATGTCCGCCGTGATGACAGCCACGCCGGCGGGGTGGTTCCGGAACGCGGTTTTGAAGTCGTCGGCGCTGAGCATGTTGGCAAAGCCCTGGTGGCTGGCCGGCTGGTGCTCGGCGAGGGCGGTGGCTTGCGACATGGTTGCTCCTTTGCTGCGGCCGGATGCGGCCCGGACTGCGGCTGCTGTCTTGATGAAAACTACCATTACAACGAACTAATGGATGATTGAAAGTGACGAAGTATGGCGTAGAGGCCGTTTTGTTTTGCAAAATGACCTTTTGTGACCCTCAAATTTGAAGACCGGCAGGCTTGTGCGGTCTAGTAGTTGGTGGCTGGAACGCGCGCCAGGGAGACCCGGCCCGCAACACCTTGCCCGCAGACCTCCCGGCAGCAGGCCCGTGGCTGCGCGGCGGCGGCGCGGCCGGAATAACGGAGTTTTTTGTACATGAGTGCGACCCTGACGAGCAGCCCTTCGGCCGGGCAGCGGCCTTCCGGCGGCGCATTCCCCGCAGGCCCGTCCGGCGACGGCGGCCGTGTGGAGTTTTGGGCGGAGCAGGCCCGCCGGCTGGACTGGGCCGAACCGTGGCACACCACCCACGCCTTCAAGCCGGCCCTTGACCCCGGGTCCGGTCCCGGGCTGGATCCGGCCCTGCAGGAATTGCAGGTGCCCGAGATCGAGTGGTTCACCGGTGGCAGGCTCAACGCGGCCGTCAACTGCGTGGACAGGCACGTGCAGGGCGGCAACGGCAGCAAGGTTGCGCTGTACTTTGAGGGTGAGCCCGGGGACCGCCGGGCCATCACCTACCGGGAACTGCAGGACGAGGTCTGCCGGGCGGCGAATGCCCTGGAGGCCCTGGGCATCGGCAAGGGCGACAGGGTGGTCATCTACCTGCCCGTGCTCGCCGAAACCGTCATCATCACCCTGGCCGTGGCCCGCATCGGCGCGATCCACTCACTCGTCTTCGGCGGCTTCTCCGCCGAGGCCCTGAAGTTCCGCGTGGAGGACACCGGCGCCAAGCTGCTGGTCACCACCGACGGTCAGTTCCGGCGCGGTGCCGCCGTCCCGGTGAAGGCGAATGCCGATGCCGCCGTTGCGGGCGAGAACGCCATTGAGCACGTCCTGGTGGTCCGCCGGACGGGGTCGGACATCGCCTGGACCGAAGGCAGGGACGTCTGGTGGCACGACGCCGTCGGCAACGCCAGCGCCGAACACACCGCCGAATACTTTGACGCGGAAACACCCCTGTTCATCATGTACACCTCCGGCACCACGGGCCAGCCCAAGGGCCTGGTGCACACCACCGGCGGCTACCTGGTCCAGGCCTCCTACAGCCACGAGCTGCTCTTCAGCAACCCGGACCCGGCGCTGCGCGGGCAGGACGTCCACTGGTGCACGGCGGACCTGGCCTGGGTCACGGCCCACACCTATGAGATCTACGGCCCGCTCTCCAACGGCGTCACGCAGGTCATCTTTGAAGGCACGCCCAACACCCCACACCCCGGGCGCCACTTTGAGATCATCGAACGCTACGGCGTCACCAACTACTACACCGCGCCGACCCTGGTCCGCTCGCTCATGGGCTGGTTCCCCGACGGTGTCCCCGCCCACCACAACCTCTCCTCCATCCGCGTGCTGGGCACCGTGGGCGAGGCTGTCAACCCGCAGGCCTGGCACTGGCTGCGGGACGAAGTGGGCCGCGGCACCGTCCCCATGGTGGACACCTGGTGGCAGTCCGAGACCGGCGCCACCATCCTGTCCCCGCGCCCGGGCGACACCAGCTTCAAGCCCGGCTGCGCATCCCGCGCCCTGCCGGGGGTCAGCGTGCGCATCGTGGACGACGCCGGGACCGACGTGGGGCCCAACGTGCAGGGTTTCATTGTGGTTGACGGCACGGGGCCGGCCATGGCCCGCACCGTGTGGGGCAACCCGCAGCGCTACCTGGACTCCTACTGGCGCAAGTACGCCCGCGAGGGGTACTTCCTGGCCGGCGACGGCGCCCGGTACGACGAAGACGGGCACATCTGGATCCTGGGCCGCGTGGATGACGTCATCAACATTTCCGGCCACCGTCTCTCCACGATTGAGATTGAGTCCGCGCTGGTCTCCCACCCCGCCGTGGTCGAGGCGGGAGTCACCCCGGTGGCCGACACCCTGACGGGGCACGCCGTCGCCGCCTTTGTGGTCCTGCGCCCGGGTGCCGCGGACAGTGCGCACGGGATCCGCGAGGAGCTGCGCGCCCACGTGGCGCACAAGATCGGCCCCATCGCCAAGCCTGCCGCCGTCGTCGTGGTTCCCGACGTCCCCAAGACCCGGTCCGGGAAAATCATGCGCAGGCTGTTGACCCAAATGTACGAGGGGACCCCGCTGGGGGACACCACCTCGCTCCAAAACGAAGAAGCCATGGCCGGAATTGCCGCCGCCATTGCCCAGCACAACCAGGCCAAGCACAACCAGAAGGAAACCCCATGAGCAACGCACCACAGAAGCACGCAGACCTTTCCACCCCGCTCAAGTTCGCCTATTGGGTTCCCAACGTCTCCGGCGGGCTGGTGGTCTCCACGATCGAACAGCGCACCGACTGGAGCTTTGACTACAACAAGAAGCTGGCCCGCATTGCCGAGAACTCCGGCTTTGAATACGCCCTGACCCAGACCCGCTACGCCGCCTCCTACGGCGCGGACAAGCAGCACGAGGCCACCAGCTTCTCGCTGGCCCTGCTCGGCGCCACGGAACGCCTCAAGGTCATTGCCGCGGTGCACCCCGGCATGTGGCACCCCGGCGTGCTGGCGAAGTTCATCATCACCGCCGACCACCTCTCCGGCGGCCGTGCAGCCGTCAACATCGTCTCCGGATGGCTCAAGGACGAGTTCGTCAACTTCGGCCTGGACTGGCTGGAACACGATGAACGCTACGTGCGCACCGAGGAGTTCATCCGGGTGCTGCGCGGGCTGTGGACAGAGAAGGAGTACTCGCAGGCCGGCAAGTACTACAACATCAACGGCTTCACGCTCAACCCCGCCCCGGTGGACGTCCCCGGCCGCCCGCACCCGGAGATCTTCTTCGGCGGCAACTCCACAGCCGCGCAGGCCACGGCCGGCCGCGTCGCGGACTGGTACTTCTCCAACGGCCGCACGCTGGAGGGCTACGCCGAAAACGTCAACGGGGTCCTGGCCTCAGCCGCGGAGGCCGGCCGCAAGCCGCGCTTCGGCCTCAACGGCTTCGTCATTGCCCGCGACTCGGAAAAGGAAGCGCGCGACACGCTGCGTGAGATCGTCGAAAAGGCGCACCGCCCCGCCGTCGAAGGGTTTGCCGCGTCCGTCAAGGAAGCCGGCGCCTCCACCAGGGACGGCAAGGGAATGTGGGCCGACGCCTCCTACGAGGACCTGGTCCAGTACAACGACGGCTTCAAGACCGGCCTGATCGGCACACCGGAACAGATCGCCGAGCGGATCGTGGAATACAAGAAGGCCGGCGTGAACCTCATGCTCACCTGCTACCTGCACTTCCAGGAGGAAGTGGCGGCGTTTGGCCGGGACGTGCTGCCGATCGTGCGTGAGCTGGAGGCGGACCTGGCCCGCAAAAACGGCACCGAACTGGACACCTCCCTCCTTCCCGTGACCTACCTCGAAGGGGCTGCCGCTTAAATGTCCGACCACCAGTTTGGCTTCCGCACCCGCGCCCTGCACGCCGGCGGCACCCCCGACGCCGTGCACGGCTCCCGTGCCGTGCCCATCTACCAGACCACCTCGTTCGTGTTCAAGGACACCGACGACGCTGCCAACCTGTTTGCGCTGCAAAAGTACGGCAACATCTACTCCCGGATCGGCAACCCCACCGTGGCCGCCTTCGAGGAGCGCATCGCCTCGCTGGAGGGCGGTATCGGCGCCGTTGCAACGTCGTCGGGCATGGCCGCGGAATTCATCACCTTCGCCGCACTGGCCGGCGCGGGCGACCACATTGTGGCGTCCTCGAAGCTGTACGGCGGCACCATCACCCAGCTGGACGTGACGCTGCGCCGCTTCGGGGTGGACACCACGTTCATCGACTCGACCGACCCGGCCGACTTCGCCGCTGCCATCCGGGACAACACGAAGGCCGTCTACACGGAAATCGTCGCGAACCCGTCCGGCGACATCGCCGACCTGGAGGGACTGGCTGCCGTGGCGCACGACGCCGGCATCCCCCTGGTGGTCGATGCCACCCTGAGCACGCCGTACCTGATCCGGCCCATCGAATTCGGAGCGGACATCGTCATCCACTCCGCCACCAAGTTCCTGGGCGGGCACGGCACCACCCTGGGCGGGGTCGTCGTTGAATCCGGGCGGTTCAACTGGGGCAACGGCAGGTTCCCCTCCATGACCGAGCCCGTCGCCTCGTACGGCAACGTGTCCTGGTGGGGGAACTTCGGCGAGTACGGCTTCCTGACGAAGCTGCGCTCGGAACAGCTGCGCGACATCGGCCCCTCCCTGTCCGCACAGTCCGCGTTCCAGCTGCTGCAGGGCGTGGAGACGCTGCCCCAGCGCATGGACGAGCACCTGCGCAATGCCGCGGCCGTGGCGCAATGGCTGGAGGCCGACGAACGCGTCTCCTGGGTCCAGTTCGCCGGACTGCCGAGCCACCCGCACTTTGAGCGCGGCCGCCACTACCTGCCCAAAGGCGTCGGCTCTGTGTTTGCCTTTGGCGTGCGCGGCGGCCGGGAAGCGGGCAAGGCCTTCATCGATGCCCTGCAGCTGGCCAGCCACCTGGCGAACATCGGCGACTCCCGCACCCTGGTGCTCCACCCGGGCTCCACGACCCACCAACAGCTCTCCGCCGAACAGCTGGAGGCGGCCGGCGTGCCCGAGGACCTGATCCGCATCTCCGTGGGGCTTGAGGACATCGCCGACATCCTGTGGGACCTGGACCAGGCACTGGCCGCCGCGCAGTCCCTGCCGGCAGTCGGGGAAACAGCCGACGACGTGGCGCCATCGTGCCAGATCGGAGCCAGCGCATGAGCACCGCCGAACGTTCCTGGCAGGGGCCTTCCGCCCCCGAGCGCCTGGCCATCCTGCGCAAGACCAAGTCGATCGCCATTGTGGGAGCCTCGGACAAGCCGTCCCGGGCCAGCTACTTTGTCGCCACCTACCTGCTCTCCTCCAGCCGCTACCGCGTGTATTTTGTGAACCCGGTGGCCAAGGAGATCCTGGGCCGGCCCGTGTACAAGTCGCTGGCCGAGCTGCCGGAGGTCCCGGACCTGGTGGACGTCTTCCGCAAGCACGACGACCTCCCGACGGTGTTGGAGGAAACGCTGGCCGTCGGCGCCAAGACGCTGTGGCTGCAGCTGGGCTCCTGGCATGAAAGCGTCGCCGCGGAGGCGGAGTCCGCCGGGCTGGACGTGGTCATGGACCGCTGCGTGAAAATTGAGCACGCCCGCTTCCACGGCGGGCTCAACCTGGCCGGTTTCGACACGGGCGTCATCTCCTCGAAGCGCCAACTTCTCGCCTAGCCATGGCGTCATGGGAAGGGAAGGGCCTTCCGGCATGTTGCCGGGAGGCCCTTCATTGTGGTATCCCCAGCATGGGCATTTGCTTGGAGGTGAGAGTCCTCTGAAGGAGAAGGTGGTTTAACTTCTAGCTGATGGCAACTGCGTCACTGTGAGGTAGGGCGGGAAGGAAACCGGAGGCGAATCCCTGCACCGAGGGACACAAACCGCATAGAAGGCATGCTGGTTGGGGTAAGCCGGCCACAGATGGTGAAGCCCGTTCCACCGAAACGGCCAGTGTGGAGATGCGGCGGCGGCAGGGGGAAATTAAATGTTCTTATCTGGGGAGGTCTGTCTCAGTGCACTAACTGTGAGTTTGCGGGTGGGGCGGTCTGGTCCGTGAGGGCTGGTACTGATGGGGCAGAAGCCAGCAGAGGTTATAGTTCCCACCGGGATCGTGTTGTTGGTGGGGAAGGGCTGAACGCTGGGAATTGATGGTTTGAAGCGGTATTTCTCGTGTTCACACAGGAATCGCAGTCAACCCACGAGCGTGGTGGGACAGGGGATGTAAGGAGAGAACGGTGAATCCCGGAGGGCCCTCTTCTGTGCGTAGTGATGAATCGGCGGGTATCGGGGATGACGTCAGGGATCAGCAGGCGTTGTGGGTGAAAGTAATTTCCCGACAGAATCTGATGGTCGCGTTGAAGTGTGTTGAGCGTAATCGTGGTGCTGCCGGTGTTGACGGACTCGGTGCGGATGAACTCCGTGCCTGGCGTCTGAAACATTGGGTACAGACCCGTGAAGTGCTTGATGCTGGTACTTATGCGTCGTTGACGGTGCGTCAGGTGATGATTCCAAAACCTGGTGGCGGGGAACGGATGCTGGGAGTGCCGTCCGTGTTGGGACGGACAGTTCGTGCCCGCACAACTGTGGAGTGCCGGCGCCGGAATGCGTCGCGGCCGCCACGGTGCCGGTTTGGTCGTTGAGCAGCACCTTGTCGGTGCGCCGGTGGTGGAAGCTGAACATGGCGTTGAGCGGACCGGCGGTGGCATCCGCCGACGCGTCCACGATCTGCCCCGTGCGCTGTTTGTCCTCGATGAAGCGCAGGATGGAGGAATGGTTGCTCTCGGTGTGGTCCACGTAATTCTTCTTCACGTAGGGGGAAATGACCACGAGCGGCTGGCGCGGCCTCACGAGCGGCTGGCGCGGCCCGGGGCCGCAGCGGTCGGCATAGCCGCCCGAGACGGGTACACCGCGGGCTGCGGCGTTCTGGCACCAGGCGGCGTCGTCGGCGGCGTTGGAGGCGTTCTTCACGGCAGCGGCGACGTGGTCGTACCAGCCGTCCGAATCGTCATAGGCGAGGACCACGGCAGTGCTGGCCCAGTTCTTGGACTTTTCGATCTTGTTCACGGTGGCGGTGATGAAGTTCTCCTCGTCCAGCGGATCCGAGTAGGCGGCATGGCCGTCCTGGTACATCCCGGCCTTCAGGAAGGACACCGCGGGCAGGTTGTCCGTGTTGACGACCTGGTTGAAGGCTGTGAGGTCGTACTGGTGGTTTGCCTGGCCGTTGTGCCCGATCTCCGCCGGCGACGACGGCGCCAGGTGGTGCGGGTTGGCGGTGGAGGTGTAGTACTGGAAGGGCTCGTGGTGCGGTGAGTAGTCGGCCACCGTGGCGCCGGCCGAGTTTGCGTGGTTGGACAGGCACGACGCCGGGTTCCCTGCGGTTGAGGGGGTGGTTGGGGCGAACCCGCCCTGGAACCAGCCCCACGTCACGCCTTTGGCGTTGATCAGGTCGCCAATGTTTCGGCCCGTCATGGCGGAGAGGTTGTTGCTGGACGCGTGGCTTTTGTTGGAGCAGTCGTCGTACAGCGGATCCGGATCTCCCATGACTGTCCCCACGCCGTTCGCATCCGGCTGGCGCACCGTATAGCTTCCCGTGGCCGACGTGGCCACCGGCAGCCCGGCGGCAGAGTATTCCTTCGCCCCGTGGGTCTGGCCGGAGACCAGGTTCAGCGCGCCTGGCGTCGAGGGGCCCAGCGTGGTGCTGAAGTGGTTGTCGCTCATGGCGTAGTTCTGTGCATAGTTCCAGATGCCGGTGACGGTGTTGCCGTCGTAATAGTCCATGGTCAGTCCAGGCCGGCCGTACTGGTTGGTTCCGCAGGAGTCGCGGCTGGTGAACTCGACGAACTTGTCCATGGCACCGGCGTTGTAGGCTTTTTGCTCGGCAGTGTAGCTGTGGTCCTGGTCGAAGGTAACGGCCTGCATGGGGGAGAGGCGTGCGGGCTGGATTGAACTCGGGTTGCGGGGTGCCAGAAGGCCCGCATTCGCCAGCGTGTTGATGCCCTTGGGCGTGTTCTTGGCGGGAGTGAACACGGGTGCGGGGATGCCGCTTCCCTGCTGGCTTTCACCCCGCATGTTCGCCGCGTGCGGGTACGTGGCGAAGTAGTGGTCGAACGAGACGTTTTCCTGGAAGATCACCACGACGTGCTTGATGGGCGTTGCCGTGGCGACAGGAGCCCCC
>NZ_JAAMFN010000066.1 GCF_013376095.1 Arthrobacter sp. SDTb3-6
CCATCGTCACCAGGTTCCCTCCGTTCCCTCCGTTCCCTTCGTTCACTTCGTCGAAGGCATTGGCCAGTGCCACGAGGGTGCTGCCGGTGACGGCCACGTCGGAGGACATCATGGCGGGGAGCACCGTGGTGGCCGTGCCGTTCTTGACCTCGACGACGCCGTCGCCCATCAGCTGGGAATCATGGACGTTGTTGTCCTTGTCAACGGCGATCCCCGTGGGCGCGGCAAGCCCCTCGGCCAGCAGCTGCGTCGTGCCGCTGCGCACATTCATCCGGTAGGCCTTTCCGTACCCCAGCTCCATCCCCGGGGCACCCGGGAGCACCTTGTAGTAAAGCCATTGACCGCTCATCGCCCGGCTGGTGGGTACGGCCTCGGCCCAGTAGTCCAGTCCCAGCATGCAGTCGGGGACGGGCATGCCCATCTCCGCGGCCAGGGCAGCGAACCGTGCGTCGACGGTGACCGGCTCGGCCGGCAGGGCCTTGACCAGGCTGACCGCCCCGGCATCCGTGACGAACAGGATGGTGTTGGCACCGGCGTCGCCCACGTACACGCCGCCGGCAACGGGCCCGGACGAATAGGGGTGGGAGAAGGTGCCGCCGGCGGATTGGAGCCCGGGGGCCTGGGCCAGGCACGCAGGCATGGCGTCACGGACCCCGTAGACGGTGGCGCCGTCCGGGTTGTTGGCCCCCCGAACACCGTTCAGGTCCGCGATTTCCCGGCCGGAGGCGAGCTTCAGCGGGCTGTTCAACTGCGATGCGATGTTCGTGACGGGGCCGGGCTGGTGCTTGTTGCCCGGCTGTGCCATGGCTGGTCCTGCCGCCGCGATTTTTGACCTTATTTGTAGTCCCTTGGAAGGGCCCGGGGATGACGGGCGGATCGATCAATCGGGACCCGTCAGCACTCGGTGTTCGCCGCACGGCAACGGGTCCGGCACCCGCTGCCGTTGCCGGCCGGGTGGACTGGACATTGCCCCGAGCACCAAATCTCCACCAGACGCTGTCCGGGCGGACCGGACACGTGGCGCCACCACATGTGAGGACCGTCACAAAGTCAACGGGTGGAGTGCGGCCGGCAGGACGGTGGCGCGGGGGAGGCCTGCCCGGGCCGATATACTACTAAGCGTGCTTTCCGGACTGGTAATCGTTGACAAACCGCAGGGATGGACCAGCCATGACGTGGTTGGCCGGATGCGAAGGCTTGCGGGGACCCGGAAAGTGGGACACGCAGGCACACTGGACCCCATGGCCACGGGCGTCCTGGTGGTCGGCATCAACAAGGCCACCCGCCTGCTGACATACATTGTCGGCACTTCCAAGAGCTATGACGCCACGATCCGGCTCGGCGCCACCACCGTCACGGACGACGCAGAGGGTGAGACCACCGGCACGCGTTCGACGGCGGATGTCACCGAAGCCGCCATCCGCGCCGGTGTTGCGGCGCTCACCGGGCCCATCAGCCAGGTGCCCAGCAGCGTCAGCGCCATCAAGGTCAACGGCGAACGCGCCTACGCCCGGGTCCGCTCCGGGGAGGACGTGACGCTGGCGGCCCGGCCCGTCACCATCCACTCCTTTGAAATCCACGGCCTTCGCCGCGGCCACCACGCGGGCGGCGTGGAGGAGGGCCTGGAGTACATCGACGTCGACGTGAGCGTGGAGTGCTCCTCCGGCACGTACATCCGCGCCCTGGCCCGCGACCTCGGCTCCGGCCTGGCCGTGGGCGGCCACCTGACAGCGCTGCGGCGCACCAGCGTGGGCCCGTACGCCCTGGACCAGGCCCACACCCTGGAGCAGCTGGCCGAAGAACTGCATGTCCTGGACATTGCCGACGCCGCCCGCGCGCTCATGCCCGTGCGTGAACTCACGGCCGCGGAAGCCGTGGAACTCTCCTTCGGCCGCCGCATCCCCGCCAGCGCCGACGGCCTGCACACGGCCGCGAACCCGGCCGCCGCCTTCGCCCCCGACGGCACGCTCACCGCACTGCTGGCCGACGCCGGCAAATACGCCAAGCCGGTGCTGGTTTTCCCGCCCGACCCGGACCCCGCGCCGAAGCGCCCAGAGCCAGGGGAGGCTGCCCAGTGACGGTCGACGGCTGGTTTTATGCCGGACTCGTGGTGGGCCTGGCCTCCACCATCATCTGCATCGTCGCTGCGGTGATGAAGAAAAGGCCCAACGACATCACGCTGCTCTCGCTGGCCGGCGTCGAACTTTTCACCATCATTTATGCTGTGGCTTCGCTGCTCCGCCTGACCACGGGCGAACACCTGGCAGGCGCCGGGTGGGAGTTCTGGGGCTACATGTTCACCGCCGCGGCCCTGCCCGTGGCCGGCTTTTACTGGGCCATGATGGAGCGCACCTTCTGGTCGAACTACGTGATGGGCGCCGTGGGCGTGACCGTGGTGGTCATGCTGGCCCGCATGGCACAGATTTGGTACGGCCTGAGCCCGGCCGTACAGCACCTGCAACCTGGAATTGGACAATGAAGAACACCCTCGGCAACACCCCGGACGCACCCGCCCCGGGACGGACCACCGGCGCCGGCCGCCTCCTGATCACCGTCTACGGCATTTTTGCCATCTCCGCCACCGCCCGGGCGGGCTTCCAGATCGCCACGGCCTTTAACGACGCCCCCGTGGCCTACCTGCTCTCGGCATTTGCCGCGGTCGTGTACATCGTGGCCACCATCTCGCTGGCCCGTCCCGGCCACAAATCGGCCGTTACCGCCACCACGGCCATCTGCATTGAACTGGCCGGAGTGCTGGTGGTGGGCCTGCTGAGCGTTTTCGACGCCCAGGCGTTCCCGCACGCCACGGTGTGGAGCATGTTCGGCCAGGGATACGGCTACGTGCCCCTCGTGCTGCCGCTGGTCGGTTTGTGGTGGCTGTACCGCCACCGCGCGGCAGCAGCCAAATGAGCGCTGTGGAATACACGACGCCGGCACCGGCCCCGACGGCCGGGCCCACCTCCCTGCGCCGCTTTACGGCGGCCGATGCCGCCGACTTTGCCGCAATCGACCACGATCCCCTGAACGTGAAGTGGGCCGGTGCGGACGCCTCGATGACGGCGGAGCGGGCCGCGGCACTGATTGCCGGGCCGGTGGCAGCCGGCTGGGACGATGGCACGCTGCTGCGCTTTGCCATCGTCGAGGGCCCCGGCGACGGCCGCATCATTGGCACGCTCAGCCTCCGGGACGTCCGCCACACCCGCGACGGCGGGTCCGCCGCCGTCGGCATCAAGCTGCTGGCCGCGGGCCGGGGCAGGGGGAGCGCCACCCGCGCCGTCGGGCTCGCCTGCGACTACGCCCTTGGCGTCCTCGGGCTGTCCGTGCTGCACTGGCACACCACCGTGGGCAACCACGCCAGCCGTGCGCTGGCCGAACGCTGCGGCTTCCGGCTTGCCGCCGAGATCCCCGGCCACGGCCACGTCGACGGACGCCTCGCCGGCGGGTGGGTGCTGGTGCGCGAAGCCGCCGCCCCGGAGCTCGAGCTGCGCCCGGAGGTGCCACGCCTCACGGACGGCACCGTGCTGCTGCGGGCCCTGCAGGATTCCGACGCCGAACAACTCGTGGCCAACTGCTCCAACCCCGGGGCCATCCGCTGGACCACGGTCCCGCTGGGCTACACGCGCGAACACGCGGTGCACTTCATCAACACCATCACCCCGGAAGGCTGGCGGAGCGGGGCAACCCTGACCTTCGCCGTGGCCGACCCGGACACCGACGGGCTGCTGGGCACCGTTGACCTGCAATGCAAAAACCCGGGCACTGCCGCCGTCGGCATCAACTTCGGCGAGCAGGCCCGCGGCACCGGCGCGGCGGAAAAGGCCGTGCGCCTGTTGGCCGGCTACGCCTTCGACCAGCTTAACCTCAGCTTTCTGTACTGGTCCGCCATGGTGCCCAACTGGGGCAGCCGCAAGCTGGCCTGGAAGCTCGGATTCACCCTGGAGGGACAGGTCCGCGGCATGTTCAACGACCGTGGCACGCCCGCGGACCGGTGGATCCTGACCCTGGCGGCCACGGACCCGCGCACGCCGCAGGCCTCGTGGGACGGACCGGCGGCCCCAACGCGGTAACCTAGAAAAGTCTGCCCGCAGGCAGCTTGCCGGCACGCCAAACGCAAGAGGATTAGTAGTGCACATTTGGAACTCATTGGAGCAGGTCCCGCACGGGTTCGGCCCCTGCGTGGTCGCGCTGGGAAACTTTGACGGGATGCACCGCGGGCACCAGCAGGTGCTGGGCCAGGTCAAGGCCGAGGCCGTGCGCCGCGGTGCCCTCGCCGTCGCCGTGACCTTTGACCCGCACCCGGCCCTGGTGCACCGCCCGGAGACGGCACCGGCACAGATCATGGGGCTGGCGGACAAGCTTGCGGCCATGGAAGCGCTGGGCATGGATGGCGTGCTTGTGGTTCCCTACTCGCTGGAATTTGCCCAGCAGACCCCGGAAGGGTTTGTCCGCAACGTCTTCGTTGACACCCTCGGTGCCTGCGCGGTGGTGGTGGGCCACGACGTCCGCTTCGGCCGGGGCAACGCCGGCGACCTGGCCACCATGGTGAGCCTCGGCACCCAACTGGGGTTCGACGTCGTGCCCGTGGAAGACGAAGGGCACGACCGCCGCTGGTCTTCCACCTGGGTGCGGGAGGCGCTGGCCAAGGGAGACGTCGCCACGGCCGCCGAGGTCCTGGGCCGTTGGCACGCCATGAGCGGGGAAGTGGTGCACGGGGCGGCGCGCGGGCGGGCCCTGGGCTTCCCTACGGCGAATCTCTCACCCGATGCCTGCGGCATCATCCCGGCCGACGGCGTCTACGCCGGGTGGCTGCGGGACGAGCACGGCCACCGCTGGCGGTCGGCAATCTCGGTGGGCTCAAACCCGACCTTTGTGGGCGTCAGCCGGCAGGTCGAGGCCTTCGTCATCGGACGCCCCGAGGAGCCGGTGGAGGCCTTTGACCTGTACGGCCAGCATGTCACGGTGGAATTTGTCCAGCGGCTGCGCGGCATGGTCGCCTACACCGGGCCCGAGGCGTTGATTGCGCAAATGCACCAGGATGTGGACCAAAGCCTGGAAGTCCTTCAGGCGTGAGCGGGGCGCCCCCGCCCGCCGCTTCGACATAACGCCATCATCTGCCGTAAACTAGGGGATTGAGTCCGGCTGCAGTCCGTGGTGGCTGGATTCCGTTGTGTTCCATGGTTTCCTGCAAGGGAATTGCCGGGCACGGCGACACCACGTTCACGGCACATTACAAGGAGTTCCCTGTGGCACTTGACGCCGCTGTAAAGCAAGAAATCATGCAGGCATATGCAACCAGCGAAGGTGACACTGGTTCGCCTGAGGTTCAGATCGCGATGCTCTCACGACGCATCTCGGACCTGACCGAACACCTGAAGATGCACAAGCACGACCACCACACCCGCCGCGGCCTCATGGCCCTGGTTGGCCGCCGTCGTCGCCTGCTCAGCTACCTGAAGGACACCGACATCACGCGCTACCGTACGCTCATCGAGCGCCTCGGACTGCGCCGCTAGCCTGTGAAAAAAGGCGGTCTTCCCCGTTCTGCGGGGGAGGCCGCCTTCACAGTATCGACGTGGGCCGGCCCGCAACCGCGCACCGGCCACGCACCTTGAACCACGGAACCCAACCGTCCGCCGCGCATTCGCGGTCCTCGGTAGTGGTCTCCGGGAACGGCCCTGCGGGGCGCCCGTGGACCTCGATCGAAGACCGGGTGTTGTACAGGTCCCCACAGCACGATCCGGTGGGGGTGCCTGGGCAGGTGGCGGGGAAATTCTGCGGAGCAGGTTTTTTGAACACCTACACAAGAAATGGAGGTGACTCTCTTATGGAGGGTCCCGAGATTCAGTACGCAGAGGCCGTCATTGACAACGGCCGTTATGGCAAGCGCGTGGTCCGCTTTGAGACCGGCCGCCTTGCCCAGCAGGCAGCCGGCTCCGCGATGGTCTACATCGACGAGGACACCGTCATGCTGTCGGCCACCACGGCCGGCAAGCACCCGCGCGAAGGCTTTGACTTCTTCCCGCTGACCGTTGATGTCGAAGAGCGCATGTACGCCGCCGGCCGCATCCCGGGCAGCTTCTTCCGCCGCGAAGGCCGCCCGTCCACGGACGCCATCCTGGCCTGCCGCCTCATGGACCGTCCGCTGCGCCCCGCCTTCAAGAAGGGCCTGCGCAACGAAGTCCAGATCGTCGTCACCATCCTGGCGATCAACCCGGACGTGCTCTACGACGTCGTGGCGATCAACGCCTCCTCAATGTCCACCCAGCTCTCCGGCCTGCCGTTCTCCGGCCCCATCGGCGGCGTCCGCGTCGCCCTGGTCGACGACGGCAACGGCGCCCAGTGGGTTGCCTTCCCGAAGCACTCCGAGCTGGAAAACGCCGTGTTCAACATGGTGGTGGCCGGCAAGGTGACCGGCGGTGCCAACGGCGATGACATTGCCATCATGATGGTGGAAGCCGAAGCCACGGACAACTCCTGGAACCTCATCAAGGAACAGGGCCACAAGGCCCCCACCGAAGAGGTCGTGGCCGAAGGCCTCGAGGCCGCCAAGCCGTTCATCAAGGCCCTCTGCGACGCCCAGGCCGACCTGGCCGCCCGCGCCGCCAAGCCCACCGTTGAATTCCCGGTCTTCCTGGACTACGAGGACGACGCCTACGCCGCCGTCGAGGCTTCCGCCGCCACCAAGCTGGCCCAGGTCTTCTCCATTGCCGACAAGCAGGAGCGCGACGCCGCTTCCGACGTCCTGAAGGAAGAGACCGTTGCCGCCCTGGCCGCGGACTTCGAAGGCCGCGAGAAGGAACTCTCCGCAGCGTTCCGCGCCGTGACCAAGCAGGTCATCCGCCAGCGCATCCTCACCGAGCAGGTCCGCATCGACGGCCGCGGCCTGACGGACATCCGCCAGCTCACCGCCGAGGTTGAGGTCCTGCCCCGCGTGCACGGCTCCGCAATCTTCGAGCGCGGCGAAACCCAGATCATGGGTGTCACCACGCTGAACATGCTCAAGATGGAACAGCAGATCGACTCGCTGAGCCCGGTGACGCGCAAGCGCTACATGCACAACTACAACTTCCCGCCGTACTCCACCGGTGAAACCGGCCGCGTGGGCTCGCCCAAGCGCCGCGAAATCGGCCACGGCGCCCTGGCCGAGCGTGCGCTTGTGCCGGTGCTGCCTTCGCGCGAGGAGTTCCCCTACGCCATCCGCCAGGTCTCCGAGGCCCTCGGCTCCAACGGTTCCACCTCCATGGGCTCCGTCTGCGCATCGACCCTGTCGCTGCTCAACGCCGGCGTGCCCCTGAAGGCGCCCGTTGCCGGCATCGCCATGGGCCTGGTCTCCGACCAGGTGGACGGCCAGACCCGCTACGCGGCCCTGACCGACATCCTCGGCGCCGAAGACGCCTTCGGCGACATGGACTTCAAGGTGGCAGGCACCTCCGAGTTCGTCACGGCCATCCAGCTGGACACGAAGCTCGACGGCATCCCGGCCTCCGTGCTGGCCGCCGCCCTGAAGCAGGCCCGCGAGGCCCGCCTGCACATCCTCAGCGTCTTGAACGCCGCCATCGACGTCCCGGACGAGCTCTCCGAGTTCGCGCCGCGCGTCATCGCGGTGAAGATCCCCGTTGACAAGATCGGCGAGGTCATTGGCCCGAAGGGCAAGATGATCAACCAGATCCAGGAAGACACCGGAGCCGACATCTCCATTGAAGATGACGGAACCGTGTACATCGGTGCAACAAACGGCCCCTCCGCGGAAGCCGCCCGTTCAGCGATCAACGCCATCGCCAACCCGCAGGTCCCGGAAATTGGCGAGCGTTACCTGGGAACCGTTGTCAAGACCACCACGTTTGGCGCGTTCATTTCGCTCACGCCCGGCAAGGACGGCCTGCTGCACATCTCCGAGCTGCGCAAGCTCGCCGGTGGCAAGCGTGTTGACAACGTTGACGACGTGGTTTCCGTCGGCCAGAAGATCCAGGTGGAAATCACCAAGATCGACGACCGCGGCAAGCTGTCCCTCTCCCCGGTTGTTGCCGAGGCGGAGACCGCCGAAGAAGCAGTGTCCGAAGGCGTTGCTGAATAATTCATGGCATTTACCCTTTTGCCGCTGACCTCCGCTGCCGACGGACTGGCAGACACGGAATCCACGCTCATCTCGGGCACGGCCGGAGGCGCCGCAGTGCGCCGTTCGGTCCTGCCCGGGGGAGTGCGGGTCCTGACCGAGTCCATGCCGGGGCAGCGCAGCGCGACAATTGGTTTTTGGGTCGGTGTTGGCTCCCGGGACGAATCCGAGGGCCAGCACGGCTCGACCCATTTCCTTGAACACCTGCTGTTCAAGGGCACCCGGCGCCGGACCGCGCTGGAAATCGCGTCCGCCTTTGATGAGGTGGGCGGGGAGTCCAACGCGGCCACGGCGAAGGAAAGCACCTGCTATTACGCACGCGTACTGGACACCGACCTGCCCATGGCCATCGACGTCATCGCCGACATGGTCACCTCCGCCGTGCTGGACCCGGCCGAGCTGGAGCAGGAACGCGACGTCATCCTGGAAGAAATCGCCATGGACAGCGACGACCCCACCGACGTTGCGCACGAAAAATTTGTTGAAGCCGTCATGGGCCGCCATGCCCTGGGCCGCCCCATCGGCGGGACCCCGGACGCCATCAAGGCCGTCCCGCGGGACTCCGTCTGGGCGCACTACCAAAAGCACTACCGGCCCGAAACCCTTGTCATCACCGCTGCCGGCGGGCTGGACCACGACGCCGTCTGCGAGCACGTCCTCTCGGCCCTGCGCACCGCGGGCTGGTCCCTGGACGACGGCGTTGCCCCGGCCCCGCGCCGCGACTCCGCCCCCGCAGCCATCACCGGCACGGCCGGGCTGCACGTGGTCAAACGCCAGGTCGAGCAGGCCAACATCATCATCGGCTGCCCGTCGCTCACGGCCACGGACCCCCGCCGCTACGTCATGAGCGTGCTGAACTCCGTCCTGGGCGGCGGCATGTCCTCGCGCCTGTTCCAGGAGATCCGCGAAAAGCGCGGCCTGGTGTACTCCACGTATTCCTTCGCCTCCTCCTATGCCGACGCCGGCTACTTCGGCATGTACGCTGGCTGCTCCCCGCAAAGGGTCGGCCAGGTCATTGCGCTGCTGACCACCGAGCTGGAGAAGCTTGCCGCGGACGGCATTACGGGGGCCGAACTCGCCAAGGCCCTGGGCCAGATGTCCGGCGGGATCGTGCTGGCCCTGGAAGACACCGGCTCGCGCATGTCCCGCCTGGGGCGTGCCGAACTCGTGGCCGGCGAATTCCTGGACATCGACGAGACCCTCGGGCGCATCCGTGCCGTCACGGTGGAGGAAGTCCGGCAGCTGGCCCGCGAACTCGCCGCCGCCCCGCGCACCATCACCGTCGTCGGCCCCTTCGACGAGTCCGAGACCTTCGGCCTGTAGCGGCCGGCGGATCGAAGGGGCGGGCCTGCCCCGCCCCTTCCCCAAGGAGTCCGGTTTGAACAGCACCGCCCAGCCGCAGGAATGTGCCGACGGTGTTTTCCTTGTGGCGGGCCCGGCGTCCAACTGGATCATCCTGCGCGAGGGCAGGGAGTTCACCGTCATTGACTCGGGGTATCCCGGCGACCGCGCGGACTTCATAAAGTCCATCCGGCAGCTGGGGCTCGAACCCCGGAACATGGCCGCGTTGCTCATCACCCACGGCCACGTCGACCATACCGGTTCGGCCCGGATGCTCTCGGACGGGTTCGGCGTTCCCGTCCTCAGCGCGGCGGCCGAACAGGGCCAAATGACGGGCCGGGACAAGAACCAGGTGTCGCCGCGGCAAATCCTGGTGCGCGCATGGCGGCCCCGCGTCTTCCGATGGACCCGCCACATTGTCGCAGCGGGCGGCGCGAACCCCACCCGCGTGCCGGGCTCGGGCGCCTTTACCGACGAATTGCTCGCCGGGCTGCCGGGGTCGCCGCGGGCCCTGGCCACCGCCGGCCATACGCCGGGCCACACCGCGTTCCTTCTCCCGTCCGGCTGCCTGGCCACGGGCGACGCGTTGGTCACCGGGCATCCGCTTTCCACGGTCGACGGGCCACAGCGGCTGCATCCCATGTTTGACCACGACAGGGGCAGGGCCGGACGGTCCCTGGACAGGCTGCTTGAGGGCGGTGCCACAACCATCCTGCCGGGACACGGAAAGGTGCTGGCCATGCCCATCGCTGAAGCGGTGGCACGCGCGCGGCAGGCGCCAGTGCCGCGCTGGTGACCGCGGGCGTGGCTGCGGCGGCCGCGGCCGACGGGCACTGATGCCGTGACCGAAAATATGC
>NZ_JAAMFN010000067.1 GCF_013376095.1 Arthrobacter sp. SDTb3-6
CAAAGGGCGCCGCTATCTGCGGTCAAGCTTTCGTCGGGCTGGCACCCTATTCGAGGGTGCGCGGTGCTTTCGTAGTTTTCGGGCTTGAGAACCAGCCGATGATCAGGGATGTGAAGCATGCGGCTGCGGCGGTTGTTGCAAGAGCTGGGCCTGCACCCCAAGAGAAGTGCGCATTTTCACTGATGGCCAGTATTCGGGCACCGAGGATGCCTGTGAGCAGCGCTACCGTGACGGAGATGCAGACGGTGAGGGCTGCCTGCACGGACGATGCTATGCGTCGGTTTTTGCGATTGGCTCCTACGGCGCTGAGTATGGCCGCGTCTCTGCGTACCTGCAGGTTGGAGAGGACGACGAATAGCAGTATTACCGTGACCGTGGTTAGGCCGATAAGTGCAGTGGCGACAGTTATTACAGTGCGTGCTGTTTGTTCCGAGGGGTCTCCGCGTTCTACATAGAGCCTGCCGTCTCCTCCTGTACTTTTGAGCAGCATAGCAAGGACCTTATCTTGCTGGCTTGTTGTCGGGGTGGAATCGGCACGTAAAAACAGGCTCCATTCGTTGCCGGTGGTGATGTTGTGCCGGCCCATGAGCTTCATGGGGAGCAGGACTGTTGGTGCCTGGTTGCTTTGATAGCTAGTGCCTGCGGCCAGTGCGGCAAGCTCGAAGGTGTCTTGGGTTGGATCGGTGCCTTTTCCTCCGATTGAGGTGGCCCCAGCCCCGGAGACTGCTGCCGTTCCGCTACGGATCTGGATAGTGCCGGCTGGTGTGATCACTTGCGGCAACGTTACCAAGGCCGTGCCGGAGTTGAACGCATCCAACTGTTCCTGGCTAGGCTGTAGGCCAAGAAATATGGGAAGGTCTTTGGCATCAACAAGGGCTACCTTGGGGGCCATGACGTAGAAGCCCGTCTTCTCTGCGCATACGTTGGTGCTTACGGATACGCCCGGGCGCACGGGCGTATTGTGGAGACAGTCATACAGCGGGTTTATCACTTGAAGATAACTCAGCATCCCTTGTGAAGTACGCCGGAGAGCGGGCTGGTACTGCACGGCGTCCTTTGCTCCCAGCTCGTCTTGAGCATCGTTGATTATTGAAGGGGGCAGTTGTTGGCTAGTAGTGAATTGGGCTGATCCTGGGGGTAGGTCAGGTGTATAACCCATGCTCAGGGCAAGGCTGGGGAGCAGGAAAGCAGCGACAGTCCCCAACGCGACCACTGACGTTGTTGACAGGGCCACGGCGCGAGTCCGGGCCGGAGCGCGTAGCGCATCACGAACGGCGAGTCTGAACCAGATCGGCCCGGCCAAGTCACCGAGGGACAACCTGCGGATGATTGACAGCAGAAGCAGGACCGCCCCGATAGAGAGCATGAATGTTCCTGCAACAGTCATGGGAAACGATGCTGACGTGGAACTCATCAGCATCACTGTGGCACCGGCGGCAGCAATGACACCAGGGACAAGGACCCCAGCCCGCGTGGTTCTGATGGCACCAGAGTCCCTGCTACTCATCGCTTCCCGAGCCGTGAATTTCGCAACGGAACGGGCAGTCAGTGCACTCGACAACCACGCCACGCCCATCGTGGCCACCACGAGAAGCATTACATCAAGAAGCGGCACTTGCCCGGACAACCAATCCTGATGACTTCGGCTTTTCAGGACTGGAAGCAGGACCAAACTGGTAGCACTTCCAACCGCAACGCCGAGAAGGGTTCCACAAATGGAGAGCGCTCCGGCGGAAATGAGACTGATGTTCCGTCTGATCGTTCGTCCTGCACCGACGACGGATAGCTGACCCAGAGATTGTCGCTGTTTGCGCGAGACTGCCATGAAGCCCGAAAGAGTGATAACTCCAATGAGGGCAATAACGCCAAGGAACATGGGTATGAAGGTGACATTGTTGTTGGCGATCCGGTCCAGAACGCCCTGCCGATCTAGAAAGGGCAGGCCGGAGTTTTGAAGTTGGTCGGGACCGGCACGAACCAGCCATACCATGACCATTTCATCTGATGTGCTTCCGCTGACGGCCGCAGTGAGGTTGGCTTCATCCAGGGGGATCGTCAGAAACGTGGATTCAGTGTCCACAACATCAACGGCGATCCCTGTGATCGTCAGTTCTGTGGGGAAACCTGCAACATTGATGTGGGTTCCGATTGTCGCTCCGAGACGATTTGCTACCGCCTGCGAAACGGCGATGTCACGATCGGCGGTGGGCCATTTTCCATCCCGGAGCACATAGAGCGGCTGGGTCAATGATGACCTCTGGTCAACTAATGTGATGGTGGAGGCCACATCTTGACCGTTGATCCGAGCAACGCCCGGAACCTGTACCAGGGCCTCCAATTGTGTTCCGGAGCCTAGCGCCTTGACAAGGCCCGACTGCGCGGCGCCAAGGACGGTGTTTGGGTCGCTTTGGCGGGTCCCGCTTTGTGTAATACGAGCATCCGCACCTCCCAGGGCACGATCGATGCGCTGCTGAACGGTAAGGGCGGCATTGTGGGAAACTACCGTGAACGTGGTTCCTGCGGCGACTGGCAGGGCAATGAGCGCGACGATCAACAGGCTGACTTTCAGGTCTCGTCTCAGTTCCCTGAACGCGATTCTTCCTGCGAGGGCAATCACCCCGATCTTGAATCTCAAAGTGGTATTCCTGCCAGTAGCTTGCCGTCCAATAGATTCACGACGCGGTCGCAGGATGCGGCGACTTGGGGGTCGTGGGTGACGATGACTGCGGCAGCCCCGGAACTCACCCGTTCACGGAGAATGCCGATAATTTCACGTCCCGTGGCGACGTCAAGGGCCCCGGTAGGTTCATCGGCAAGGATCAGTTGGCGTTCGCCCACTATCGATCGCGCAATGGCAACACGCTGCTGTTGTCCACCGGAAAGCTGATCCGGAAAGCGATGACAAGCGTCCGCATCAATTTCCACCAAGGAGAGAGCCTCCTTGGCAGCCATAGCTGCCAGCTTCCGCGGCATCCCCCCAAGCTCCAGAGGTAGGGCCACATTCTCCAAAGATGTCAGAGTACCCAACAGGTTAAAATTCTGGAAAATCAGGCCAATACGCTGCCGACGGTAGTCATGGACCTGCTCATCCGTGAGCGTGGCGATATCAATACCGGCTACTGAAACAGTGCCACGTTGAAGCTGCTCAATACCAGCAATAAGCAGCAGCAACGTGGACTTACCTGATCCTGATGGACCAACCACCGCAACCATTTCACCTGAATTGACATCCAAGGAAACATCCGTCAACACCTCCGACTCAGAGCCACCCTGATTAAACGAGTGACTCAAAGAACGAACACGAAGAATTGGCGTCCCGGACTTGGCTGCGGAGAATTGATCCATGCCATTCAGCCTAGTAACGCGTCTCTAGGATGGCGCCACTGATGCCCCAAGGACACGGATCTGTCCACATGCCCCAAGTGCCAACGCCCGACCATGGACTGTAGAGGTCAGGGGCCGCTGCGCAGTCCGCCCGGACCCTGGCCTGGCCAGAATAGATGGTGCATGTGGCATGAGCCCTGCCGCTGTCTGTCCACGTAATGCAGTCAACACTCGCCGCTTGGGCCGGCGCGCCCATCAGCAAAGTGCCCCCAATTGCGAGGACCGAAGCTATTGCGGCAGAACGCCGCTTGGTACTGGAAAACATGATTTACCCCTAAAAGTGCGATTCATTGAGTGACGAATCTGGACATCTTTTGTAAAGGGGCGAAGTATTCCCTCCTTCGCCTTCCCCGCCAGGGATAAGGCAGGGAACTGCAGCTTGCTAAACGCTGCCACATACAACGCGAAGGGACCGGACCAAGTATATTAGGAAATAAAAAAATATCAGCTCATTCCCCACAATTCCGCTGTAAATCAGAACCTAGCAAGACGCATAATCGAAGTCAACGCTCGCTGCGAAATGGTTATCATCCCGTGACGGCATGTCGGAGAGATGCCTTGAAAATCTATAGTTTTTTGAGACATGGGCACGGGTCCCCATCCTCAAATCGTCTGGCCCGAGATGACGGGGCACAAAATGTCTCGGAAAGTCGTCCCGCCGTAAAGCGTCTCAATCGATTGCAACGTAGAGGTTTCTGAGTCAAAATGAGGGCGTGAGACATTTGGGATACACGCGTGTGAGTACTTCGAGCCAGGATGCGCAGCTTCAGCTTGATGCGCTGGTCAATGCCGGGGTGCAGAAGCGCGATGTGTTCGCCGATGTCACCTCCGGCAGCAGGACGGCGATCGAGCGTCCCGGGATGAAGAAGCTGCTCGAGTACGCCGAGCCAGGGGACACCGTGGTGGTCTGGCGGGTCGACCGGCTCGGCCGTTCCCTGGTCGATGTCCTGAACACCGTGAACCTGCTGCGCGAACGCGGCGTGAACGTCCGGTCCATTTCGGACGGGATCGACCCGGCGACCTCGACCGGGCGGATGATGCTGAACTTTCTGGCTTCCCTGGCCGAGTATGAGCGCGAGCTGATCGTTGAGCGCGTCAATGCCGGGATCGCGGCGGCCCGGCAAAGTGGCACCCGTTTTGGCCGGCCGCTCTCCGACCCGTCGGTGATCGCGGACAAGCTCGCGATCGCGAAGGACGCCCGTGCGAAGGGGCGCACCGCGGAAGACGCGGCGCACCTGGTCGGCTGGAGCCGCGCAACGCTCTACCGCCACCTGCGCCCAAACGCCTGATCCGTCAAAGGCCAGTCATCACTGATGCCCCACCGGAGCGCAGACGACTATGGCACCAGATGAACCGTAACCCGGGACGACGATCACACACTTAGCGCCAACCGCTGTACCGCTGGTCCCCAAGGCCGATGTAGTACGTGGGGGCGGTGCCACGGCCGCGGCAGCCCGATTCCACCTGTTGCACCGCACCGGCGGCTGCCCTCGCGGCGCTGCTGGCGACGGGTGCGGGGCTCTGGTTTCTGACCCAGCGTACGGAACTGGCCCTGGGAATGGTCCGCGCCCTGGCAGACTACGTGCCCTTCGTCTCCGCAGACTCCGCCTCTTCGTTCCTTCGGACGAGGTCGGAGCAAGTCCGGCACATGGCCGGCAATCCACGCCGCCTGGCTATCAGCCTGGTATGCGCCATCTTGAACTGGGACCTCGACGCGGAGGCGGTCTGGGTGGTGCTGGCGGCATTGGGGCCCCATCTGGGGATCGGCCCCCTGCTCACTGTGTATGGGGCGGGCAACATACTGGCCACTTTGCCGCTCACCCTTGGGGGTCTGGGGTTCGTTGAGGGCGTGATGGTCCGGGCGCTGCCCGGCTTTGCCACTCCGGCAGGAGCCACACTGCTGGGTGTACCGGCCTGGCGCCTGTTGGAATTTTGGCTGCCGTTCCCGCTGGGCGCGCTGGCCTACATGTCGGTTGGCATGGGCGAAGGCGCCGTGTCTATCCACCGACAGCCGCTCGCCATCGGGAACCCTACCGGCGCCCAGGCTCCCCGACGCCGGCGCAGACGCCATTGGCGATGGATGATTGACATCGGCTGCTTGACCATCCGGGGCCATGGGTACAATTAGGCCCGCACACCGGGCGTGCCTGATCGGGTTGCTCCCAGCGGACCGGAATCCCCAGCTTTCCCCTCCCGACCGGCCGCGAAGTCACAGCAGGCTCTCAGACCATTGCGGGAAAGTGGTCGGATACGGCGCGTAACCTCCACGTACAGGGTTGCCGCTTAGTGTCTCGGCGTGAGCCACAGGGGAATGATCGCAGGACGGGGTTCAGCGGATGGTCGATGTGCTGCGGGCGAAGTCCATGCCGCAAGCCGGCGGGGGGCACGGCGAGCTAAGGCGCGCCCGTCCGGCCGCAGTGTTGTGGCTGGTTTATGCCGGGGCGGCCGCCGTCCTGGCCTTGTGGTGGTTCGACACCCCATCGGTTTCAGGTCTTGGCGACTGGCTGACCGTGGCCGGGCGCATTACCGGACTGCTGGCCGGTTACGCCATGGTGGTCCTCATCGCCCTGATGTCCCGCACTCCCCCACTGGAACGTGGCGTCGGGACCGACCGTCTCTCCCGCTGGCATGCCATGGGCGGACGCTACGCCGTCGGACTGACGATGGCCCACGGTCTCCTCATCACCTGGGGATACGCCGTAACCTCCCACACCAACATTGTGCACCAAGGCGTGGTGCTTGTACTCAGCTACCCGGACGTCCTGGCCGCAACAGTAGCCGGGCTCCTGCTGTTGGGGATAGGAGTGGTTTCAGCGCGCGCAACACGGGCGCGGCTACGGTACGAAACCTGGTACTATCTGCATTTCTACACCTACCTAGCCGTCGCCCTGGCCTTCAGCCACCAGTTCTCCACGGGGGCGGACTTCATCAACAACCTGCCCGCCCGGATCCTGTGGTCGGCCCTGTACGTCGCCGTGGGGGTGCTTCTGCTCTGGTACCGGATCCTCACTCCCATCCGGCAGGCCTTGCGCCACCGCCTTCGGGTGGAGCACGTCTACGCCGAGGGCCCCAGGGTCGTGTCGATTGTCATGTCGGGGCGCCACCTCGAGGAACTGGAGACCGAACCTGGACAGTTCTTCCGTTGGCGATTTCTCACCCGGGAGTCCTGGTGGGCAGCCAACCCCTTCTCACTTTCAGCCCCGGCCGCACCCGGAGGGTTGCGCATCACCGTCAAGGACCTGGGCGAACACAGCCACCAGCTCATATACCTCAAGCCCGGAACAAAAGTCGCGGCTGAAGGCCCCTACGGCGCATTCACCGCCGGGCTTCGCCGCAGACGGAAGGTCCTGCTCCTGGGCGGAGGGGTGGGGATCACCCCGCTGCGAACCTTGTTTGAGACCCTTGAGGGTGCGCCGGGCGAGGTGCTCATGATGTACCGGGCCAGCCGCGAGTCCGACGTCCTGTTCCGCCCCGAACTCGACGCAATTGCCGCTGCCAGGGGCACCAGGGTGCACTACCTCATCGGCGCACGCCGATCCGGAGGGCCCAACCCGCTCTCGGCCCGCCGGCTTACGGCGGCGGTTCCGGATCTTGCCGAACGGGACATCTATCTCTGCGGGCCGCCGGGCATGACCGCCGAGGCCATCAGGGGCCTGCGGGCCGCGGGCGTGCGCCCACGGCAGATCCACCACGAATCCTTCGAATTCTAGGAGCACATGTGCGACGCGCCATCATCACCATCGCCGCCACCATCGCCGGGCTCGTTCTGCTGCTCGGATTTAAGACCCACCCCATGTCCCAGGCGACTGGAACGGGACCCGTTGCCGCCGCCCCACCCACCATCGGGGCCACGCCGCAGCCCTCGAGGAGCGCCGCCGCAACCGCCTTGCCGAATGCAGCAACCGCGCCCCGGAAGATCACCGGCTCCACGGTGGACACCCAATACGGTCCCGTGCAGGTGCAGGTCACCCTGACCGGAACCAAGATCACGGATGTGACAGCCATCCAGGTCCCCTCCGGGAATGGCAGGGACCAGCAGATCAACAGCTATGCCGTGCCCCAACTCACCCAAGAAGTGCTTGCCGCCCAGAGCGCACACGTGGACATGGTCTCCGGTGGAACCTACACCAGCGAAGGCTACCTGACCTCGCTGCAGAGCGCCTTGGACCAGGCCGGCATCGAGTGAGCCCGGAAGCTAGCGCGTTGAGTGGTGGTCCCGAACGCAGGGTGGAGTCGTGCATGGGGACGGTCTTTTCCTTTGACATCCGGGCACCGGGCGTCAGTCCCAACCTTCTCCAGGCCGTCGTCGACTGGCTGCACCGCATGGACGCACTATTTTCCACCTACAGGCGAGACAGTGAGATTTGCCGCCTGGACAGGGGCAGCCTGCGCCTCGAGGACTGTAGGGCCGAGGTCCGGGAAGTGCTCAAACTTTGCGAACAGGCCGGACGGGACAGCGGCGGGTATTTCAGCGCCCGGCTTCCAGGAGGGCTTGACCCGTCCGGAATGGTCAAGGGGTGGGCAATCGAGCGGGCCAGCGACATGCTTCGGGACGGGGGTTCAACCTCCCACGCCTTAAATGGAGGCGGGGACATCCAGCTTCTGGGAAGACCGGACCCCGGCCGACCGTGGACAATCGGCATAGCAGACCCTTTTCGCCGCGGCGCACTGGCCGCCACGATCACCGGCACGGACATGGCGATCGCCACGTCCAGCACGGCCGAACGCGGACTGCATGTCATCAACCCGAACTCCGGAGAGCCAGCTTCCACACTCGCCAGCATCACACTTGTCGGCGAGCACCTGACCACCGTTGACGCGTACGCCACCGCGGCGCTGGCCATGGGCGATCGGGCGAGGGCATGGGTCACCAGACTTCCGGGCATCGAAGCGTTCGCGGTCACCGCCGCCGGAGAGAGCTGGCGGACCCCCAACTTTCCGGCAGGCGCCACCGGGGCCTGAACCGCTGCGTGAGTATCTAGCGGCCGGGCTCCCCTAAGATCAGCCGGGCGCCATCTTTAGGGCAGGATGTGCTTGTGCGCGGCCTGTTCGAGTTCCGCAGCCTGGGCCGTGGCCAGCTCCGCCTCCCCGTCCACGCCTATCCCTCGGGTGAGCAGCCAGTAAAGAAACGCCGAGACCGGCAGGCCGATGAAGAGCGAGCCGTCCGCGCCGTCCGTCGCCGCGGCCACGGTCCCAACGAAGAGCGCACCGGCGGAGAAGAAGGGAATCACGACGACGAAGCCAACCAGGTAGGCAATGATGACTGGCCAGCCTCACCGCCCGTAAATGCCGTTGGGCTTGAATATCTCAGCGCTCGCGTAGTGTCCCTTCCGCACAATGAAGTAATCCGTCAGGTTGACGGCAGTCCGGGGGATGAAGACGTACAGGACCAGCAGCAGGAAATCGTTGAAGCTGGCCAGAAAGTCCGCAGATGCGAGATTTGCAAAGAGCAGCCAGATTGCGGCCGCAGTCACAACGGTGGTCACCCGAAGACGCAGCGTCGGGCGGATTTGACGCACACTGTCAATCGAGGAAATCAGCGTCCGGGAGCCGCAGTACATGTTTAGCGCCGTGACGGACACCAGCCCGAGGGCCGCAATGGACAGCACAATGAAGCCGAAGCGCGGAAATAATTTGCCAGCAGTGCCCTCGACGGAGGCGATGGTGTCGAAATTCTTGTCCACGGCCGCTGCGATAAATGCTCCCAGGAACATGACCCAAATGCCGTCCGGCGCACTGCCCCAGAATGTCCACCGGAAGGTGCCGCGGGAGGAGGCGGGCGGCAGGCAGCTGGAGTAGTCGGAGACATAGAACGCCCATGAGATCTGGTATCCGGCTGCCACGCCCAATTGGTCCAGAAAGGGCACCAGATGAAAATCCCCCAGGTTGTAGGCGCCGGCCGGCATGCTCAGGTGCGCCATGACCGCCACCGTCAGCAGGACGAACATGACAATGGTCAAGTACGTCAAGTAGCGCTCGAAGCCGTGGATAAGGTCGTAGCAAACAGGCCCACCACGACGGCGATGATGGGCACCAGCGAGAACCAGACGGCCCCGGACCCGGCATGCAATGACGCGGGCGGGGCCTGGCCTGCAAGCACGGTGTTGAAAACGTTGAACCCGGCGTACTACAAGTAGGCGAACAGCCGCTCCAGGAGGGCGCCGATGTATCCGAGCTACGGCCGGGACTGGATCATTTGCGGGAGGCCAAGCTGGGGGGGGTCCTGCGAGAAGTGCGCCGCCATGAAAAAGGTGCCCACCAGGGTTCCCAGGGCAATGGCGATCAAGGACCAAGTCAAGTTGCCGCCCGTCGTGATGCTGATAAACCCCACGGCCAGCGTGACAATATGGGCATTGCTCATGAACCAGAACGGGCCAATATGGGAGACCTTGCCGTGCCCTTCATTGAGAGGGACGTAGTCGCTGGAGCGGACTTACAGCCCCCGGCCCTGCACTTGCCCAGTGTTCTTGCTCATAATCAATCCCCTTCATTGTTCCTGGCGGAACCCGCAACGACCAGCCTTCCGCGCATTCCCGACTCCCTTTCGGATGCTGCGCGCGTCTGGCACCGCCCGGAATGGCCCGGGAAACATTCGGGTGCATTAGAAGGACCACGGGCCAGGCCGGACGCGCCGGCGCCGGCTGAAGGCACCCCGTGGACCCGGATGGTTGGGAAGCTTCATTACCCTGATCGCCCGCGCTTCACCCCAAATTCACCGTGGCC
>NZ_JAAMFN010000068.1 GCF_013376095.1 Arthrobacter sp. SDTb3-6
TGCCCTGAATAGGGACTGGGCTTCATAGACGGTGCGGAGGACAACTTGCTGCCGTTGGGTGCCACCACCCACCACCCGGCACCAAATCCCTGGCTTCCCTGCCCCGCTGTGTCCCCGGGCCCTATTTCGCGGGTTCGGGCGTGCCAGGTTCGGGAGTGCCGGGTGCGGGAGTACCGGGGGCGTCCGCCACGGCGTCCGCGGGCCTGGTGTCCACAGACCCACCGGCCGCCACGGCGGCACCCCGCCTGCCGGCGTCGACCATGTCAATGGTGCGGCGCAGGGGAATTTCCTTCATGGGCAGCACGGCGGCCAGGGCCACCAGCATGATGATGATGGCGCCGATCATGAAAATCAGGGCCGGCCCGTCGCCGCAGGCAGCGCGGACAATGACCTTGACGGGGTCAGGCAGGCTGGCCAGGTCCAAGGTGGCGTGCGGTCCGCCGGATGGCTTGACGCCGGCCCCGGCGAGGCCGGCATTGACCACGCTGGTGACGCGGGTGCCCATGACGGCGCCCAGGATGGCCACGCCGGCGGCCCCGCCCACGGTGCGGAAGAACACCGCGGACCCTGACGCCGAGCCGATGTCCTTCACTGCGACGGTGTTTTGGACGGCCGGGAGCAGGTTCTGCATCATCATGCCCGGGCCCAGGCCGAAGGCAAACGTGTAGCTGCCCACCAGGGCCAGGTTGGTGTCGTGGGTGATGGTGCCGGTCAAGCCAAGGCCTGCGATCAGCAACAGCGCACCGCCCACCAGGAAGTGCTTCCACCTGCCGAACCGGGTCACCATCTGGCCGGAGTACCGTCCACGTTCGCGCGGGGAGATGATGGTGCCGATGATCGCCTGGGCGAGGGCTGTCAGGCCGCCCATGGCGATGCCCTGGATGACGCGGGCCGTGAGCAGAAGCGGAATGGTGGTGGCGAAGCCGGCCATGACGGAGCCCGCCACGAAGATGATGATGCTCAGCTGGACCAGCAGTTTTTTGTCCAAGAGTTCGGCCAGCCTGCCCTACATCGGGGTGGCGGCGGCGTTCGCGGGCAGTGCCGCCATGATGACCCAGGCAAAGTCGGTCTGTGTGCAGTGGAACTGGTCCATGATGGTGGGCAGCGCGTTGGCCACGATGGCGGTGAAAAAGGCAGCCAGCAGGCCGGTGAGTGCCTCCAGCACCTGGCGGTGGGTCATGCCGGCACTGTTGGTGCCGGCCGCGGGCCCCCACCTAAAAAAGCAGCCCGCCATCGGAATTCGATGGCAGACTGCTTCCCGGCGGGGGTCCCTGGACCCGGCGGCAGCGGGGCCGCGGCCCCGGCGCCGGACCTGCCCCGGTGCCCGTCAGGGCTGGGTGGTGCCGGCCGTGACGCTCCCGCGGAAATGCACCCTGGCGCTGCGGGCGTTCCAGGCGGTGAACTCGCTGCCCAGCCAGCCGCCGTCGTCCGCCCGGGTGTCCGCAATGTGCACGGACACCGTCGCGGGGAGGAAGATCGGCGCCTCGAAGGCAATGTCCCAGCTAAACGCCTCGGGCTTGGGCGAACCGATGTCGGAGACCACGCGCGAGGCCGCATACATGCCGTGGGCGATGGAACGCCGCAGCCCCAGCGCCTTCGCGGACAGCACGCTGAGGTGGATGGGGTTGAAGTCCCCGGAGACCGCGGCATAGGCGCGGCCGGTGTCGACGCCCAGCCGCCATTGCGCGGTGGGCTGCGGCGCGGAGAAAGGTTCCCGCTGCGCCCCGGCCGGCCTCGGCGACGGCTTGTCCAGGCCCGGAAGGTAGATCCCCTTTGCCAGATAGGTGGAGACGCCGCGCCACAGCAGCGCCGTGCCGTCGCTGTTTCGCACCTCCACCACCAGCTGGACCTGGGTGCCGGCGCGGTGCCCGGCCAGGTCCCTGGCCCAGGCCCGGATGGTCAGCACGTCGGTAAAGCGCACGGCGGCGTAGTGGTCCACCTGGTTGCGCAGGTGGACCATGCCGAGCAGCGGCAGCGGGAAATCGTCCTGCACCATGACGCCCATCGCCACCGGAAACGCCAGCGCGTGGATGTAGCCCGACGGCAGGACGTCCCGGGCGGGCTTGCCCAACAGGTGCGCGAAGGCCGTGAGCTTTGCCAGGTCGGCGGTGACGCCCCGGACCTCCAGGGCCCGGGTGGGCAGTGCCACCACGGGGACGGAACGCGCCAGCCGCTTCATGGCGGCCGTCGCCGCGGCGTTGACATACAGCTTCGACAGCGACGGCATCTCCGTCAGCACGTTTTCCATGCTCACTGCCCCACCAGGTTCTGCCCGCACACGCGCAGGATGTTGGCCGTGACCCCGGCCGAGGCCTCCGAGGCGAAATACGCGATGGCCTCGGCCACATCCTCCGGCCGCCCGCCCTGCTGCAGGCTGTTGAGGCGGCGGGCCACCTCGCGGGTGGCGAAGGGGATTTTCGCGGTCATGGCGGTTTCGATGAAGCCCGGCGCGACGGCGTTGACCGTGCCGCCTTTTTCAGCCAGCAGCGGCGCGGTGGCACGGACCATGCCGATCACGCCCGCCTTGGACGCGGCATAGTTGGTCTGGCCGCGGTTGCCGGCAATCCCGCTCGTGGAGGAGACACTGATGATCCGTGGGTGGTCCGCGAAGTGGCTGCTGGCCAAAAGTGCCTGGTTGATGCGCAGCTGCGCGGCAATGTTGACTGCAATCACGGAGTCCCAGCGGGCGGCGTCCATGTTGGCCAGCAGCTTGTCCCGTGTGATGCCGGCGTTGTGCACCACGATGTCCAGCCGGCCGTGGCGCTGTGCCGCATGGTCCAGGATGCGGGCGCCGGCTTCGGTGGCGGTGATGTCCAGCTGCAGCGCGGTGCCGTGGACTTCATTGGCAACGGCTGCCAGCTGGTCCCCCGCGGCCGGCACGTCCACGGCCACCACCTTGGCGCCATCGCGGGCCAGGGTGCGGGCAATGGAGGCGCCGATGCCGCGGGCGGCCCCGGTGACGACGGCGACCCTGCCTTCCAGGGGCCTGTCCCAGTTGGGTTCCGTGGCGCTTCCCTCGGAGGAGGCGGTCAGGAACTGGCCGTCCACGAAGGCCGAGCGTGCGGAGAGGAAGAAGCGCAGGGCCGACATGGTGCTGGGTGCGTCTGCGGCGGTGCCGTTGGCCAGGACCACGCCGTTGGCGGTGGCGCCGGCGCGCAGTTCCTTGGCCAGGGAACGCAGGATGCCGTCCACGGCGTTGCGTGCGGCGGCGGCCTCGGGGGTGTCCTGCGCGTCGGCCTGCCGTGAGATGCCCACGATCCGGCCGTTGCGCTGGAGGTCACGCAGGGCGCCGCCGACTTCCCGCAGCGGCGCGGACAGCTGGTCCGGATGGGCCAGCTCGTCCAGCACCAGCACGATGGCGCCCAAGGTGTCCCTGGGTGTGGCGTGCCGGCGCACGTCCTGGCCCCAGGACAGCAGGACGGCCGAAACGGCGTCGGCCCCCGCGGAGTGGCCCACCACCAGGATGGGGCCCTGGACCAGCGGCACGCCCGGCGTGAAGCGGCGCAGGACGGCGGGCTGTGGCAGGCCCAGGCGCTTGGCCAGTTCCCGGCCCAGGCCGCCGGAAACCAGTTCCGTGTACTTGTCCGAGGACACCTTCTGGTGTGCTGCCATCGCGGCTACCTGGCTTCCAGCAATGCCACGACGCCCTGGCCGCCGGCCGCACAGACGGAGACCAGGCCGCGGGCCGGACGGCCGTCCACCAGGCCGCGCTCGCTGAGCATCTTGGCCAGGGTGGCGATCAGCCGGCCGCCGGTGGCGGCGAAGGGGTGGCCGGCGGCAAGTGAGGAGCCGTTGATGTTGAGCTTGCTGCGGTCCACCGTGCCGAAGGCGCCGTCCAGGCCCAGCCGCGTCCGGCCGAACTCCTCGTCCTCCCAGGCCGCCAGGGTGCTCAGCACCGTGCCGGCGAAGGCCTCGTGGATTTCAAAGTAGTCAATGTCGTCAAAGGTCAGCCCGTTGCGCGCCAGCAGGCGCGGGACGGCAAACACGGGGGCCATGAGCAGGCCGTCCCTGCCGTGCACAAAGTCCACGGCCGCGGCCTCGCCGTCCACGACGTTGGCCAGCATGGGCAGCTCATGGTCCCGGGCCCAGTCCTCGGAGGCGAGCAGCACGGTCGAGGCGCCGTCGGTCAGCGGGGTGGAGTTGCCCGCCGTCATGGTGGCGGCGTCGCCCAGGTTGCGGCCGAAGACGGGCTTGAGCTTGGCCAGTTTTTCCAGCGAGGAGTCTGCGCGCAGGTTTGAATCACGGGTCAGGCCGCGGAAGGGCGTCACCAGGTCGTCGAAGAAGTGCCGGTCGTAGGCGGCGGCGAGATTTTTGTGGCTGGCCAGCGCCAGTTCATCCTGTGCCTGGCGCGTGATCTTCCATTGGGCGGTGGTCAGCGCCTGGTGCTCACCCATGGACAGCCCGGTGCGGGGCTCTCCCGTGGACGGGGTGTCCGGGGCAAGGTCCCTGGGCCGGAGCCGGCCGAGGATCTTCACCTTGCCGGCCATCGTCTTGGCCCGGTTGAGGTCCAGCAGGATGGCACGCAGGCCTTCACTGACGGCAATGGGGGCGTCGGAGGCGGAGTCCACGCCGCCGGCAATTGCGGAGTCGATCTGCCCCAGCTTGATCTTGTTGGACAAGCCGATGACGGCCTCCATGCCCGTGGCACACGCCTGCTGGAGGTCATAGGCAGGCGTGGTGGCGAGGAGTGCGGAGCCCAGCACGGCCTCACGGGTGAGGTTGAAATCGCGGGAGTGCTTCAGGACGGCTCCGGCGGCCACCTCGCCGATGGATTCGTCCTGCAGCCCGAACCGGGCCACAAGACCATCAAGCGCCGCCGTGAGCATGTCCTGGTTGGAGGCGTGGGCATAGGCCCCGCCGGAGCGGGCGAAGGGGATGCGGTTGCCGCCAACCACCACCGCCTTACGGATGGTGCCGGCTCTCGCCGTCGTGTTTTCTGCCGTGGGGGAACTCATGGAGCGGTCTCCTTAGATGTGGCGTGAATTACTGATACCCAGCGTACCTGATACGCTGGGTATCGTGAACTCGCTACCAACAGGGCAGGCCGCGCCGCCGCCCCTCCCCGTCCCGGGCGGCACGCCTGTCGACGGGCGCTCGGTGAGGTGGGAAGCGCACCGGGAGGAACGCCGTCGTTCGCTTATCAGGGCGGCCCGGCGGGCCATCCACCACCTGGGCCACGACGCCTCCATGGAGGACATCGCGGCCAACGCCGGCACCTCAAAGTCCGTCTTTTACCGCTACTTCGGTGACAAGGCCGGACTCCAGCAGGCCGTGGGGAGGGTGGTGATCGGGCAGATGCAGGCCACGATCGTCGCCGCCGGGAGGACCGCCAAGACCCCGCGCGGGGGCCTGGTGAACATGGTGACCGCGTACCTGCAGATGGCTGAGACGTCGCCCAACGTGTACACCTTTGTGACGTCCCCACCCGACGCCGGCCCGCTCCCCGAGGGCGACCTCAGCGGCTTCTTTGAGGCCGTCACCGCCATGATTTCCGAACCGCTGCGGGAGCTGCTGGGCGATCCTGACTCCCCCCTGCTGGGCTACTGGCCGACGGCGGCGATCGGGCTGGTGCGGGCCGCGGGCGAGCTGTGGCTGAAGACTCCCCCATCCGCGGCCAAGCCCGACCACCGGGCCATGGCCGAACAGATTTCTGCGTGGCTGTTCGACGGCGTCGCCCAACAGGTCGCCCCGGCTCCACGCCCCACCGACAATCCAAAGCAAGCAGAAGGAACCCGATGACTGACGTACTAAGCCGTTCAACCAAACACAACCACGACGACGGCGCCCGTGTTGACGTTGCCGCCCTGGGACAGGCGCTGCTGGGCAAGTGGGCCGAGGTGCGCCTCCAGGCACGCGAACTGGCCGGACGCCCCGAGCTGCACAAGGTTGAGGGGCTCTCCCATACCGAGCATCGCGAACGTGTCTTCCGGCAGCTTGGACTGCTGGTGGAAAACAACGGCGTGCACCGCGCTTTCCCCGTGCGGCTGGGGGGCACCAGCGACCATGGCGGCAACGTGGCCGGTTTTGAGGAGCTGGTGCTGGCTGACCCGTCCCTCCAGGTCAAGGCGGGCGTGCAGTGGGGCCTGTTCGGCTCCGCAGTGCTGCACCTGGGCACGCAGGAGCACCAGGACAAGTGGCTGCCGGGCATCATGTCCATGGAGATTCCAGGATGCTTCGCCATGACTGAAATTGGCCACGGCTCCGACGTCGCCTCGATCGCCACCACGGCCACCTATGATGCCGTCACCCAGGAGTTCGTCATCAACACCCCTTTCCGTGCTGCCTGGAAGGAGTTCATTGGTAACGCGGCCGTGGACGGTCTGGCTGCGGTGGTGTTTGCGCAGCTCATCACGCGTGGCGTGAACCACGGTGTCCACGCCTTCTATGTGGATCTGCGGGATCCGGAGACCAAGGAGTTCCTTCCTGGAATCGGCGGGCTGGACGACAACATCAAGGGCGGCCTCAACGGGATCGACAATGGCCGCCTGCACTTTTCCAATGTCCGCATTCCCCGCACCAACCTGCTCAACCGATATGGCGACGTGGCCGGGGACGGCAGCTACTCCTCCTCCATTACGAGCCCGGGGCGGCGATTCTTCACCATGCTCGGCACCCTGGTGCAGGGACGCGTATCGCTCGACGGTGCAGCCGTGGGCGCCTCCAAGGTGGCCCTGAAGATTGCCATTCAGTACGCGACGGAGCGGCGTCAATTCAACGCCGCGTCGGACACGGAAGAAGTGGTGCTGCTGGACTACCAACGCCACCAGCGCCGTCTCCTGCCGCGCCTCGCGACGACCTATGCCGCGGCTTTTGCCCATGAGGAGCTGCTGCAGAAGTTCGACGGCGTCTTCTCCGGCACCCACGACACGGACGAGGACCGCCAGGACCTGGAGACGTTGGCCGCTGCGTTGAAGTCGCTGTCGACGTGGCATGCCCTGGACACGCTGCAGGAGTGCCGCGAGGCGTGCGGGGGCGCCGGATTCATGGTTGAAAACCGCCTCACCTCGCTGCGTGCCGACCTGGATGTGTATGCCACGTTTGAGGGCGACAACACGGTCCTGCTGCAGTTGGTGGCCAAGCGCCTGCTGGCGGACTACTCGAAGGACTTCCGCAACCTGGACTTTGGCGTCCTTGCCCGCTTTGTGGTGGGCCAGGCGGCTGACCTCACCTGGAACAAGTCCGGTCTGCGCCAGGTGGCGCAGTTCGTGGCCGACTCAGGATCCGCCCAAAAGTCGGCCAAGGCCCTTAGGGACGAGAACACACAACACGAGTTGCTTGCCGGCCGCGTCCAGTCCATGGTGTCGGACATTGGGGCAGCGCTGAAGGACGCCGGGAAGCTGCCCAAGGATAAGGCGGCCGAGCTGTTTAACAGTAGCCAGAATGCGTTGATCGAGGCAGCCCGGGCCCATGCTGAACTGCTGCAATGGGAGGCGTTCACCGAGGCGCTGCACCGCATTGGGGACCCGGGCACCAGGAAGGTCCTGGCCCGGCTGCGCGACCTCTTTGGCCTGACACTCATCGAGAAGCACCTCGACTGGTACCTGATGAACGGGCGGATCTCCATGCAGCGTGCACGCACGCTGGCACCGTACATCAACCGCATTCTGACGAAACTGCGGCCCCACGCACTGGACCTGGTGGACGCGTTTGGCTACGGGCCGGAGCACCTTCGGGCCACGATTGCCACCGGGATTGAGCGCGAACGCCAGGACGAGGCACGGGACTACTACCGCAAGCTGCGTGCCAGCAAGGACGCCCCGATGGACGAGAAGGTCATGGTGCAGAAGGCCAAGGCCCGCAGGTAGGGGCGCCTTTGGGGCTTGTCCCATCCGTTCAACTTCAATGTATTCGACGGCGGCACCCGGCGGAGGGAATTTTCCCGCCGGTGCCGCCGTCGATTAAGGGTTGGGCCCTGGATCCGGTTGCGGGGTATTTCTTGGCCGACGGCCTTAGCAGCCGGTGCCGTGGGGGTTTTCGTTGCAGTTGTCGGCGTAGTTGTGGGTGACGGCGCGCCAGACGGTGAGGGGCAGGGGTGGTGAGGGGATGTGGCCTTGGCCGGGGATGGGGAGGGCGGGGCCGCCGTTGACGCTGTAGGTGCCGGTGAAGTGGGTGGTGACGGTGATGGCGTATTTGCCGGTGGCGGTGTAGATGTGGCTGGTTTGGGTTTGTTCGCCGATTCTGTCGTCGGGCAGGGGTGCGCCGGCGGTGGGGGTGGGTCCCCAGGTGGTGCCGTCGCCGTAGTTCCAGGTGTAGGTGGTGGGGGTTGCGGTGAGGTGGATTTTTTGGCCGAGCAGGGTGATGGTGAATTGTTGTTCGTGTGCGAGGGCGTAGAAGTTGGTTTCTTGTCCGCGGAGGGTGTGGGGGCCGGGTTGGGAGCCGACGGTGGCGGGTTGGACGGGTGTTTTTTGGAATTCGTGGCTGATCTGCGCGGCGATCTCGGCCAGGATGTCGCGGGGTTTTTCGGTGTAGATGCAGGTGGGACCGGAGTCGAAAACCCATTTGGGCGGAACAGCCGACTTCAATGACTTATACCAATAAACGGCAGATCCTCCGCCTGCCTCTTTGCATTTGGGCATGCTTGCCGAACACTGCGGAAAGAGGACTTGGTCCGCAGTCACGCATGCCGGTCGGAATTCATAAATAAACGGGTTAAAGGCTTGAGTTGCCGGAAGTTCCCCATAAAGCTCGGCGGCACCGGGCAGTCGACTCAGCACACGGCTTCCAATGCTTCCGTCTCCCCAGCTGGGGGTATCAGCTGCTGCCGACGAAACCTCAGCTTGAACGGTGATGAGGACAAATACACAGGCTGCTGCAGCGAGGAACTGTAGAATCTTCATGATGCAGGGCCGGTTAGTTTCTCTATGGTGTAGGCAGTCCAGCGTCCATTTTTATACGCCGCCATAAGGATGTCTGCCTGGGCAGGCGAGGCAGGATTTGCCGTTCGCAGGGATTTGTCAGGGTTGTAGAAGCTTGGCGGACTCTGTTGAGTCATGAGGACAACCTGGTACATGCCGTCCGGCGCCTTAACGAATGAAGTAGTCGTGGAGTGCACCGTCATCCGCCCGCCAACGATCCAGCCTCCTGGCTGGTACCACTTGCCGACGGGGTCGTTGATATTTTTGCATGTCCCGCAGTTGGCGTCGGTAACCTCCATCATGGGCTTTGAATCGCCGGTTTCGTAGACGTAGCCGAGGGTGGAGTACCAGTAGGTGGCGAAGGCTTCGAGTCCGGCCTTGGAGAATTCCTTGGCCTTGGCGGGCAGCACCGGGACGGGGACGTTTTGAGCCGGTCCGTTGGCGGTGGCGGGCTGGTAGACCGGGATGGGCGGCGTCGTCGGAGCCGCCGTGGTTGCTGGTGCCGCACTGGTTGGCGGAGCCGTGGCGGGGCTGGGTGCTCTGTTCGGTTGCGAGTCCGTGCCGCACCCGGCGAGAGCGAGAACTGCGGTGAGGGCCACGGCCGGCAGGGTGGCTCGTCGGCGCCAACGCCGCAGCAAAGGCCTTGCACGCAGTTTTCGCCCTGCCTGTCGGTGCTCGTCGCGGTGATGCGAGTGTGGCTTGCTGGTCGTCATGCGGACCCCCGGGTGCGTTGAGGAGGGACCCTGCATTGCTGGAGCCCCGTTTCAGCTTGACAACAAGCTACCCCACATGTGTGATCTGGACCACCAACTTATCCACAGCGGCGCGGTCTCCGCCT
>NZ_JAAMFN010000069.1 GCF_013376095.1 Arthrobacter sp. SDTb3-6
CAAAATCAAGAATCACGCGGCAAACGCCTTACACCACGTCAATGGACTTGACCGCTGCGTATGCAAGGCGTCGGCGGAGATGACCACACCATCAAGGTCCTTGATCCCCTCCAACAAGGGCTTGAAGTAGGTGATCTCATTGTGCTTTTCGGACACGTTTTCCTGCACGAGGACGGCCCCTGGTGTGGTCGATGCCAGCCAGCAAGTGGACCCTGGTGCCGCCGCCGTTCTTGGCGCCACGGACTTCCTTCCCGTCAATGGCGATGGCCGCCACCTCCGTCATGCCTTGAGCCCAGGAACCGGCCAACCGGTCCAGCGCGTCAGCATCAAGAAGCTGGAGCATCCTGGCCAATGTCGTGGCGTGCGGGGCGCCGATGCCCAGGGCAGCGAGCTGGTCCCGGGCAGTATCTGCCGCCCATTCAGCTTTTCTCCACCAACGACGTCGCCCCGGCCAGCACCGAACAGACCATGATGACAAGCAGGTGCGCGAAGCGATGCCGCACCCCACGCTTCTTCCGTGGATCCCTCAGTCCACTCAGTGCTGCAAGGACCTTGCCCGGGTCGATCTCCACCGCCCTGATCGTGGCGAATTCGTCAATGAACGAGGCAAGGTGAGACGATGGCATGCGAGAGCTCCTGGCAATACAGCGGATTAGACACCTACTGGATTAACAGGGGTTCTCGCTTTCTTAAAGCCAAGCCCGGGTTGTCTCACATTTTAAGACGCAAAATTCCCACAAACGACTTTGCAGACGCCCTGGCTCCCGGCGACCCGACATGTTTCTTAGTCATGCCTTGGCCCCAGCGGCGATCCGTTCCCGGATGTCCCGCGTGACGTCATTGAGCGCGATATGTGCCTCAACAGCACGCCGCTGCCAGTCCGGTTGTTCCTCGTCGTCAACATACGCGAGCAGTTCGCTCTCTGTCTGCGCCACTTGCTTAGCCCAGTTGCGCGGCAACTTCTCAGGGCCGACAGCACTAATAAGCGCGCCTGCCTCCGCCCCCATATCCTTACTAATGACCGAGTCGGTATGCCCGCCGCGCCGCAAGTTCTGTAGCAATCGGAGCAACGCTTCTTGCTCGAACATCAATTGCGCGTGCCCCAGCGCTGCCCGGCGATCCTCTGCCGCGATCCAGCGAGCGTTCCGCCGATCCAGGGTCGACACGACAAGGGCAACGATTGACGCACCAACGGCTACCACGACGGCGCCAGCCTGAACCCATAGGGTTATCTCGTTCGTGTTCATGCGGCCTAGCATATGCGGCGGCGCTGACTACACTCTCAATTCTGAAGAGCCGGCAATCACGTTACCTACCCAAAATGGCCATTCCCATAGCCGCGAAGGTGCAGAACCGACGGCGAAGATAACCCAGCCACCGACGAACACGGCTCCAAGCCCGAAGACAGTCGAACCGAAAGCCAGCAACCTCTCCGGTGTAGTGAATTTCATACTCTTACGGTAGCCGAGATCTTGGGGCTACAGCCCTGCCGATGAACATGTTCTCTTCCGGTGCGCTGAAGGTGGTCAGCCGTTTGGCTATCACATCGCCCTCGCGTTCGCCCGTTCGGAATTCCAACCGTTGGATCCATCTCGACGAAACCGTAGACCGTTGAGGTGACCCTGCCGATGGCGCCCAAGAACCGGTCGACAGCGGAACCGACGCTGCACTCCACGGCGATTCTCACCTGACTGGAACTGTCATCTGTCATTATCCCCGCGATAGCCATTACCGGCTCCGGTCGGCGATCAGGTGGCCGAAAGGGCCGCCTCACCTATGGGTGCAACACACCAGCGGTGACCAAGCCGCCACGAGACACCGTTTCGGACCGGAGCCCACACCAGCCAAGACGAGAAGCGCGCGGATCATCGGGCGGCACAGCATGCTTTGGAAGGGACTTCACTTATCGATGGCAAATTCGTAAGTTTCCCCAAATGGAACGTCTGAGTTGAGTTCGACCGTTACCTTTTGTGTTGAGTGTCTGGTAACGAGGATGCCACAGACCTTCTCCCGAAGGGCCTGAGCAATCATTGATTCAACAGCTTCGTTGATCGCTGCGTCACGTGCCCCTCGATCGCCAGCTGTGATGGTAATAATCCTAGAAGGATCCGGCTGTCTGACACGGCTCTCTGGCGACGGCGGCTGGTATGGTCCACGCCGGGGTCCAGACTTGGCAGCAGTCACTGCCGCATTGCCACTATCCCGAAGCGAAATTTCATGGGTAATGCTGCTCATGGATATTTTCATGTGGCTATCTTTTCTCAGTCTTGCAGCGCCATGATGGCGGTCGGTGCGTCGGCTGCCGTCTCGGCCAGGTCGTTGAACTCGTTGACGTTGTCCAGCTCGGTGCCCATCGCGATGTTGGTGACACGCTCCAGGATGGCCTCGACCACCACGGGCACCTGGAACTCGTCCATGAGCCGCTTGGCTTCGGCAAACGCGGCGGGCATGTCCTCCGGGCGCTCCACGCGGACCGCCTTGCAGCCCAGGCCCTCGGCGACCTTGATGTGGTCCACGCCGTAGCCGTTGGTTTCCGGGGAGTTGATGTTCTCGAACGCCAGCGACACGTGGTAGTCCATTTTGAAGCCGCGCTGCGACTGGCGGATCAGGCCCAGGTAGGAGTTGTTGACCACCACGTGGATGTACGGCAGCTTGAACTGGGCGCCGACGGCCAGCTCCTCGATCATGAACTGGAAGTCGTAGTCGCCGGAGAGGGCGACCACGGTCTGGCCGGGCTTGCCGCGGACCACGCCCAGGGCGGCCGGGACGGTCCAGCCCAGGGGTCCGGCCTGGCCGGCGTTGATCCAGCGGCGCGGGCCAAAGACGTGCAGCATCTGGGCGCCGGCAATCTGGGACAGGCCGATCGTGGACACGTACGTGGTGCCCTCGCCGAATGCCTTGTTCATTTCCTCGTACACGCGCTGGGGCTTCATGGGCACGTTGTCGAAGTGCGTCTTGCGCTGCATGCTGCCCTTGCGGGCGGCGCAGTCATTGGCCCAGTCGGTGTAGTCCGGGACGGTGCCTGCGGCCTTGCGCCCGCGGGCGGCCTCCAGCAGCACGTCCAGGGCGGCTGCGGCGTCGGAGGCGATGCCCAGGTCCGGGGCGAAGACGCGGCCGATCTGCGTGGGGTCGATGTCCACGTGGACGAACTTGCGGCCCTTGGTGTAGGTGTCCAGGCCTCCGGTGTGGCGGTTGGCCCAGCGGTTGCCGATACCGAGGACGGCGTCGGACTCCAGGAACGTCGCGTTGCCGTAGCGGTGGGCGGTCTGCAGTCCCACCATGCCCGCCATCAGCGGGTGGTTGTCCGGGATGGCGCCCCAGCCCATCAGCGTGGGGATGACCGGGATGGACAGCAGCTCGGCCAGCTCCACCAGCTGGGCGGAGGCCTCGGCACTGATGACGCCGCCGCCGGCCACGATCAAGGGGTGCTTCCCGGCCAGCAGGATGTCCAGGGCCTTCTCGCCCTGCTTGCGGGTCGCGGCCGGCTTGTTCGGGTCCAGCGGCTCGTAGGCGTCAATGTCGAATTCGATCTCGGCCATCTGCACGTCGATGGGCAGGTCCAGCAGAACCGGCCCGGGACGGCCGGAACGCATCAGGTAAAACGCCTTCTGGAAGGCGCCGGGAATCTGGCCCGGTTCCTTGACAGTCATGGCCAGCTTGGTGACCGGGGCGGCGATGGTTTCGATGTCCACGGCCTGGAAGTCTTCCTTGTGCAGCTTGGCCACGGGGGCCTGGCCGGTGATGCACAGCATCGGGACCGAATCGGCCCAGGCCGCGTACAGGCCGGTGATCATGTCGGTGCCCGCGGGGCCGGAGGTGCCGGTGCAGACGCCAATGTTTCCCTCGGCGGCGCGGGAGTAGCCATCCGCCATGTGGGAGGCGCCTTCAACGTGGCGGGCCAGGGTGTGGTTGATGCCGCCGTGGTCCTTCATGGCGGAATAGAACGGGTTGATGGCCGCGCCGGGCAGTCCGAAGATTTCCGTGGCGCCTTCCTTCTCCAAGATCAGGATGGCTGCGTCAACGGTGCGCATTTTAGTCATGGGGTGCTCCTTGAAAAGCAGGTGGGAAAGTCAATGGGTGGGGGTGGCGCCGTCGTTGTTCAGGAGGGAGGGCGGCACCCGTCCCTGGAGTCACTGGTGCCAACTGCCGCCGGACGTGGCGGGGACCCCTCGTGCACCCTCGAAGTGAATAAGTGAAGCAGTGCCGCGGGGGTCCGGCGTCACCGCTGGGTTTCCGGGTGGTGGAGGTTACGTGTCGTTTGTCGTGCGCCTCGCGCAAGACGACGGTCTGGGAGGGCCCACCTCGTAGCAGAGGCAGGGAAGTGGCCGTCCGCCTTTACTTCGTGTGGTCAGCCCGTCTGGCCTCAGCGGTTGTCGAACTCCTCGTGGTGGTCTAGCCACCACTGGGCGATGTCAACGCGGCGGGCGATCCAAACGTCGCCGAGGCCCTGTGCGTATTCGAGGATTTCCCTTACTGCGGAGGCCCTCCCTGCCTGGCCTGCCCAGCGCGTGTGGAGGCCGATGCTCATCATCTTGGGGGAGCCGGAGAGACCTTCGCGCCGGTATTCGTCGATGCCTCTCTTGCACATGTCCACGTAGTCACTCGGTGTCATTCCGCTGGTCACCCGTGCGTCGTTGTACGGAAGGCTGTTGTACGGCACCACCAGCTGGCGTTTGCCCTGGATGTCCGTGAAGTAGGGCAGGTCGTCATTGTAGGAGTCCGAGTCATAGAGTAGGGGATTCCCGAATTCAGCCACGAGTTCGCGTGTGTTGACGCTGGGGGCATAGCGGCAGTACCAGCCTGAGGGCGGAGCCCCACAAGTCTTGGTGATGGATTCCACTGCCAGGGCGATGCGCTTTCGTTCTTCTTCACGGGAGAGCTCCCAGGTCTTGTTCCAGCGCCATCCGTGGGAGAGGACGTCGTGGCCGACGCGTTGGATCCATTCACCCACGGCTGGGTTTCGTTCGATGGCTACAGCGCAGGCGAAGACTGTCGCATGGACTCCGTACTCTTCGAAAATGCGGAAGAGCCGCCAGACGCCGGCGCGGCTGCCGTACTCAAAGACCGATTCGGAGCACAGATCCCGGTCGGTCGAGTCCATGGCCCATCCTGCTGGGAGTTCGGCTCCGTCTTCGTTGCGTGCGTCGCCGTCAGCGTGTGAGTACTCCGAGCCTTCCTCGTAGTTGACCACGAAGTTCAGCGCCAAGGTTGCCTCATTGGGCCAGATGACGCGCGGGGCGTGTGGTCCATATCCGATAAAATCGCGTGTCGGGCCGGGGACTTGGGTTTGTGTGAGAGTGTCCATCTTTTACTCCTTGGGGGTAGTTCCAGAAAATGTCCGAGCACCGCACTCAGGCCGGCCATGTATCAATGCCGTCGACCTCGCAGTGACTTGAGTCTCCATTCAACGGTCTCAAATCAGCAATGTCAAGCGCCTGCTTAATTTAACTATCAGCAACTGCTTGACATTTGCAGTGGACCCCACTTTACTGAGACCAGCCCAATGTGACCGGGCCAACATTCTTTTAGCGTCAAGGCCGATACAGCCGCCATATCATGACCCGGGCAACCCTTTTCTTGTTGCATCAGGACTGGCCGGTCAATCATCAAGACAGGAAACCACCAATGGACACGACCACGACAGGGAGGCTTGGCGTCGGCCTCGACTCCGACCCGAACGTCTCCGACCTACTCACCTCTCTGAATGCCAGGATGGCCGAGGCTGACAGGCGCGTTGCGCGCAAGTATCCGGGGGATGATGGTATTCCGCAGCCCATCCACACCGTGTACATCCCTGGCGGGACGTACAGCGCTGAGACGCCGTCTTCCTGGGGGCGGACCGCCTTGAGCATGTTGGAGGCCGTTGGAAGCCCCGAATTGTTGGCCGGGATCTTGGGCGTTCCTGAGCAGCTGGCCGCGGAAGTCTTGCCGAGGGTGAGGTCCAAGCTGGCCACCGAACCGATTGAGGACCTGCGCGTGGACTTCGAGGACGGGTTCGGGCAGCGTGGCGATGTCGCCGAAGACAACGCCGTTGCCGAGACTGCTGCCAGGTTGAGCATGGCTGCAGACCAAGGGCTGGCGCCGCGCAGCTGGGGGATTCGTTTCAAGAGTCTTGAGATGGTCACCCGTGAGCGCGGCGTACGAACCCTGACGCAGTTTCTGACCGCGGTCAGCCGCAACGGCATCTTGACCGCATCATGCATGGTGACCCTGCCCAAGGTCACGGACGTCAGCCAAGTCGCTGCCATGGCACATGTCTGCGACTATGTCGAAAAGGACCTGGGCCTAAAACAGGGCTCCGTGCGGTTCGAGATTCAGATGGAGACGCCGCAGTCGATCATTTCGCACGACGGCACAATCGCCGTTCCGGCCCTGCTGCAGGCTGCTGATGGCCGGTGTGCGTCGCTGCATTACGGAACGTACGACTACACGGCGTCCTGCGGGATTGCCGCGCCATACCAGAGCATGGACCACCCGGCCTCCGACTTCGCCAAGGACGTCATGCAAGTCTCCGTGGCAGGCACCGGAGTCCGCCTCTGCGACGGTGCCACAATCGAATATCCGGTGGGAACCGAGAAGCAGATACGCCAAGCCTTGGGACTGCATGCCCGATTGGTTCGCCGTTCACTCGAGCGCGGGTACTACCAGGGCTGGGACATGCACCCAGGCCAGCTGGTCACCCGCTTCGCCGCCACCTTTGCCTTCTATCGACAGGGCTTCTTCCCGGCAGCGGACCGCATCGCCAAATACATGGCGAACCCAGCCAGCAGCAACGACGAACCGGCCACGATCCGCGCCCTGGCGGGGTTTGTGCGCCGCGGTTACCAATGCGGAGCCGTGACCGAAATTGAAGTCCGGGACGCCACCGGCAGCTCGCCGGAACATTTGATTGAGCTCTCTTGACCTACCACCAACCCCTTCCGCCACAAACCCCGACATGCAACCTGGAGCACCCCATGACCGACATTCCGGCTAGCTATAGCGACCGCCTCTACAATGAAGACCTTGCGCCTCGCCGAGGCCCTGGAACCTGGAAGACCTGGAACCTCTTCGCCTGGTGGATGTCCGCTTGGCACAGCCTGGCCGACTACACCGCCACCGTGGGTCTGCTGGCCCTGGGCCTGATGGGCTGGCAACTGGCCATCGCATTGTGCTTCGGTGTGTTCATCATCTACCTCATCAGCAACCTCATGGGGCTGGCCGGACAGAAAATCGGCGTACCCTTCCCCGTCTTCGCCCGTGCAAGCTTTGGCGTCTACGGGGCCAACATCCCCGCGCTGCTGCGCGCCATCGTGGCCGTGGCCTGGTATGGGATACAGACCTATCTGGCCTCAGCAGTCATCATGATCCTATTCATCAAGATCATCCCGGCCTCCGCCGTCCTGACCACATCGACGTGGCTGGGATTGTCCCCGCTCGGCTGGATCTGCTTCCTGGCCCTGTGGCTGGCCCAACTCATCGTGCTGCACCGCGGCATGGAGTCAGTGCGCAAACTCTCCGATTTCGCCGGACCCCTGATCTGGATTGCCATGATTGCACTCACCGTGTGGACACTCCAGCGAGCCCACTGGACCCTGGATTGGAACTACCACGTCGGCGCCGCACCACTCGCTTTCGGTCCCACCCTTGTGACCATGCTCGCCGCCGCGTCGCTCGTGGTCGCACTGCTCAGCGGCCCAGTTCTTAACTTCTCCGACTTCACGCGATTGGCTGCCAGCCGCAAGACCGTCATCAACGGTAACCGCCTTGGGCTGCTCGTCAATGGTGTCGCGTTCTGTCTGGTATCTATCGTCCTCACACTGGCCTCGGCAGAGGTCTACGGCAAGGCCATCGACGATCCCATCGTGCTCATCAACGACATTGACAGCATCACCGTACTACTTCTTGCCATTGTCGCCATCGGAATCTCCACGGCAGGCATCAACATCATCCTGAACTTCGTCTCACCAGCGTTTGACTTCGCCAATGTTGCGCCGAAGTTCATCTCCTTCCGCACCGGCGGCATCATCACCGCTGTCCTCTCCGTCATAATCCTTCCCTGGAACCTGTATTCCAATCCTGCCGCGGTGAACCTGTTCCTCGGAGGGGTCGGGGCATTAATGGGACCATTATTCGGGATCATCATGGCCGATTACTACCTCATCCGGCGGGCGCGACTCCACACCGACGCTCTCTACCAAGACGATCCACGGGGCCGGTACTTCTACCAGCGTGGCACCAACCACAACTCTATGATCGCGCTCGCCATATCCGGAATCACGACCTTGTGCATCGCTTTGTTGCCAGCGATGAGCGTTCTCCACCCCTTCTCCTGGCCCCTGGGGACCCTGCTGGGGGCAGTCGCTTGCCTCCTTATCAACCGTGCACGCCCGAACGTCCATGCCCGCTCGGCCGATCTGCAGGCCCAGGCCGCAGAAATGACCATCGACAACTGAGTGTCCTTCACCGAGTGTGGTCTTGAGCAGGAGAAGAGGGTGCGTGTGGCATACGACGCCACACGCACCCTCTTCGTTAAGCAGGACGTGAACAATCGCTATGATGTTCACATGACCGTAAACAACCTGGGCAGTATCCCTCGGCTGGACGTTGGATCGCACATTCGGCAATTGCGTACAGCCCGGAAGATATCCCTGCGCGCACTGGGAGAGCAGCTGGGCATCAGCGCCAGCGCCCTTTCCCAAATCGAAACCGGGCGCCGACAGCCCTCCGTGGCCCGACTGCACCAGATTGTCAGCGTCCTGGAAGCGCCCTTGTCGGCGGTCTTCGACACGAGCATGACCCCCATTATTGAACCGTCCTCGGCAATTGCGCCGATGGGCACCGCAATCCAACGGGGCAACGAGGCCGCCGAGCTAACGCTCGACGGAGGCATCCACTGGCTGCGCCTGGCGCCGGCCCCTATGCCAGGGCTTGACCTATTGAAAGTGACCTACCCGGCAGGAGCCGGCCCGGCCGAATACATGCGACACAACGGACAGGAAACCGCCCACGTACTCTCCGGGGAGCTCTCCTTCGATATCGCCTTCGATCACCACGTGATCAAGGCTGGGGATTCCATCAGTTACGACTCGAGTACGCCCCACCGAGTCACGAACAGGACAGACAGGACCGCTGAGGCGATCTGGCTTGTTGTCAACCAGGCTGCCGAACATGGATTGCATTCCGTATGAATGCCGCATGATTTGCATAGAAATCGACTCAACTTCCAGAACGGATTGTCTGCCCACGGTTTGCCCGACTTGTGACTTCTGACTTCAGAGCGGTTGCGTGCCTGTGTTCTCCCTTTGCCCGAGAGGACAGGACGATGAACACGCCTGAGTTCACCAGTGTGTTCGCCCAAGAGCTGGG
>NZ_JAAMFN010000007.1 GCF_013376095.1 Arthrobacter sp. SDTb3-6
CGGCCCGCCCTGTGGAGGAAACAACGCCCAAAAGACCCGCACCGGACGCCGGGAGAACGGTGGACCGACGTTGCTGACGGGCTGAACCGCAGGCCCGGACCCGGTCGCAGGCCCTACCCGACGGACGCCGACACGCAGGCTCGAGGACGCCCAAGCTTGGCTTCGCCTGCGCCGAAACACGGAAGCTCCGGTCCAACGGCAGGCTGCTGTTCCCCGGCGCCCGGCCGGTCCGTGCGGCCAGTGGGCGCACCTGCCCCGGCCATGCCGGGAGGGCCGAGTGGCCAAGTGAAAGGACAGCGTCATGGCTGGGGACGATGAGTCCGGGCGCCGCCTTCATCTGCACGGGCCCGAACCGGCGGCATTGCATGTAGCCGGCGTTTTTTGCAGTGCCCTGGATGCCTTCGCGGGCCCGCCCGGCACGCCGATTGAAGTTGTCATTCAGTGTGGGGCTGCCGCCGGGCTGCCGGCCGACGGGGCATTGGCTGGCCTGGCGGCCCAGGTCATGGAGGGCTGCGCGACCCTGACAGCCTGTGAAAACAGCATGGGTCCGCTGCCATCGACAGCGGCACGCTTCCGCTCGGTGTGTCGTCCGTGCCGTCCGGTGTCGTCCATCCCGCCCGGCTGCAGCGGAACCACCGTGCCTACGTCGGGCTGTAAATGCCGGCGACTGGCATCGCCAACCCTTCGATGCGGCCAGCTTGGGTGCCGGCGTGCCCTGCAAGCCCCGTCGCCGCCCGAGGCGCCGCCCACCGCCGCCGCCCGAGGAGGGGCCCGGCGTCGTGCATCCCACGGCCAGAAGGCGCCTTGCCCCGCGGCCGTGGCCGGCCCGGCACCGTGTGACCCGGCCCAAGAATCCCTTGCGCGCTTCCGGCTGCGCCTTTAGCGTGGAAAACGTAGCTGCAATATCCGGGTTGCGGGCCGTGCCCGCAGGGAATGGCAAGCGGGAGGCGCGAAATGCCAGGGAAGAAGAATCCAAGCCTGAAGGATCCCGAAATGTACGAGGAATTGCGGGACGATGGCGCGTCCAAGGAAAAGGCGGCCAGGATCTCCAACGCGGCGGCCAAAAGAGGGCGCGCAGCGGTGGGCCGTAAAGGTGGCAAGGCCGGGTCCTATGACGACTGGACCGTTGCACAGTTGCGTGCCAAGGCCAAGGAGATCGGCCTGAGCGGATATTCGAGCCAGCGCAAGCAGGAATTGATCGACTCACTGCGAAACTCCTAGTTCAGGCGGCGGTGCCGTGCAGGTGCAGTGCCGGGCGCGGTGCCGAGACAAGCGGGATCGCCCGCCCAGTGTGGGTCGCCAGCGTCAAGGCCGCGGCGGTTATTTCACCGTGAGCCGCAGGACCCGGTCTGCCCGGTGGGACATGGATTCGATGAGCCTGGCGTTGTCCTCGTCGCTTCCCAGGGCCCACAGGCGCGCGTCGGCGGCGGACTTGCCGTAGTCCATGTGGCGGGAAATGAGCCAATTGTGCCGGTGTTCCCGGGCCGGGTTGAGAAACCACGATTCAGTGAGGCAGTCGCGGGCCGACGGCCAGGCGCCCGACTCGGCGAGCAGGTAGTTTCCTTCCGTCACGACCAAGGGGACTTCGGCCAGGACGGGGATGCTGCCGGCTATGGGTTCCTCCAAGTCACGGTTGAAACTAGGGGCGTAGATGACTTCGCCGGACTTTTGCCCGCGAATTCGCTGAATCAGGTTGGCGTATCCCGCATCGTCAAAAGTCTGGATGGCACCCTTCACCTGGCGAAGCCCCTTCGCCAGCAATACGGCATTCGAGAGGTGAAAGCCGTCCATCGGAACCAGCACTGCCTTGTCAGGGCCCAGGGCATCCACAATCTGGCTGCCGACGGTGGATTTTCCGGCACCAGGGGGGCCCGTGATGCCCAGGATTGCCCGGCCTCCCGTCGCGGCCAGGACGCCGGCACTGGCGATGAGGTCTTCAAGATGGACAGTTGTTGTCATGGCCGTTCCGTCCTCAAGTGGTCAAGGGGTTTTTCCCCGGCAATCAGGCCGAGCCATTCCCGCGTACCGGGAACGGTGCATTTCAGTGCCGCCAGGCGGGCGGCAAATCCCAGCGAAGTGGCGGGGTCGGGCGCCTGCCCGGCCCCGTCAAGGGCTGTTCGGGCAAGGCTATAGGCACCGTGGAAGAAATCGCCCGCACCCAAGGTGTCCACGGCGTGGATCTGTTCCACGGCCACGCTGCCTTCACGGAGATGGGTCCGCCACTCGATGGGAGAGGGGCCGGCCGTCACGGCGGCAAGCGCGGCACCCCCGTCCAGGATCCACTGCATCGGCCCCTCCGGGTGGGACGGGACGGCAAAATCCGCCGAACAGATGACGTCCGTTGACAGCGGAACGAGCTCGGCCATGACCAGCTTCCACCGGCCGGCGTCGAGCACCCGGGGAATGCCCAGGTCCCTGCCCCATCTGGCCGCTGCCACCTGGAGGTCGGGATGGTGGCCGTCAAGATGCACGACGTCGGCGCGGCCCAGGGATTCCAGGACGGACCCGATGTCCCCTGCCGCGGCGGATCCCGCCCGGTTTCCCGGCGCTGATTGCGCGTCAGTCGAGACGATCTGCCGGTCGCCGGTCGCGTCGTCGATGGTGATGGTTGAGACCGCCGGTTGGTACCTGGCCCCTGCGAGGTCGGCCACGATCACACCGTGGGATGCGAGGTCCTCCCGAATGACAGTGGAAATGCTGCCGTGGCCCAGCCGCGTCACCAGGGTTGCCTTGCCCCCGAGCCGGGCGAAGAGCACCGCCGCGTTGAGGGCCGGGCCCCCGCCGGCAACGTCCTGGCGCAGGGCCGTGGCCTTCGCATTGCGCCCGGGCAGTTCGCTGACGCGCTGGATGATGTCCAGCGTGGCCAGTCCCACGAAGATTCCGTGCGGCCTGGAGGGCGGTTCATGCCCCACCGTTGCGTTCCTCCTCCGTTGGTTCCAGGGCGCCCGTCATCAACGCGACGACGTCGGACATGCTGCGCGCCGTGGGATCCACCACTGCTGCACGCTTGCCCAGGCGGTGCACGTGGATCCGGTCGGCCACTTCAAAGACGTGCGGCATGTCATGGCTGATGAGGATGACCGGCAGGCCGCGCTCCCGAATCTGGCGGATCAGGTCCATCACCATGCCTGATTCCTTCACGCCCAGCGCGGCGGTGGGTTCGTCCATGATGATGACACGCTTGCCGAACGCCGCGGAACGGACCACGGCCACGCCCTGCCGCTGGCCACCCGAGAGGGTCTCCACGGCCTGGGTAGCCGATTTGATGCCGATTTTCAGGTCGGAGAGGTGTTGCATGGATTCGCTGCGCATCCGCGGCTTGTCGAGTTGGCGCAGTACGGAGCCCATGAATCCCTTTTTGCGCAGTTCGCGGCCCAGGAACACGTTGCTGGCGATGTCCAGGGCAGGGATTACGGCCAGGTCCTGGTACACCGTTTCAATGCCATGGTGCCGGGCGTCAAGGGTGGTTTTGAACCGGACCGGTTCGCCGTCCATCTTGATTTCGCCGGAATCGGGCACGAGCGCACCGGACAAGGCCTTGATCAGGCTGGACTTGCCGGCACCGTTGTCGCCAATGACGGCCAACACCTCGCCGGCGCGTAATTCGAATTCAGCCCCGTTGATCGCGGTGACTGAACCATAGCGCTTGACCAGGTTGTGCGCTTCGAGCACGACTGCCTGTGGCTTGTTCACTGTGTCCTCCTGCGGGCCAGCTGGTCAAAGGCGACGGCCAGAATGACCAGGGCGCCTGTGGCAATGTTCTGGTAAAGGTTGTCCACCCCGATGAGTGTCAGGCCGTTGCGCAGGACCCCCACTATCAGCGTCCCGATAAGGGTCCCCACCACGGATCCCCGGCCGCCGAAGAGGCTCGTGCCGCCGATGACGACGGCGGTGATCGTATCCAGGTTGGCCGTCTGGTAGGCGTTGGGGTCGGCATTGGGGATGCGTCCCAGGGCCGCCCAGGCGGCAATCATGGCGATCACCCCGGTCATGATGTACACCATCACGAGGGTCCGGTTGATCTTGATGCCGGTGAAGCGGGCCGCCGTCGGATTGCCGCCCACCGCGTAGACGTGCTGGCCGCCGGCGGTTTGGCGCAAAACGTAGAAACAGACGGCGTAAACAATGACCAGCACCCCCACGCCCAGCGTGGTCCGCCAGGCGCCGATTCCAAAGTCCTGGCCAAAGAATGTCAGCAGCGGGCTCGTCACCGGATAGGTGGCCGAACCGGCATACAACTGGCTGGCGGCCGCGACCGCCGTATAGGTGCCCAGGGTGACGATGAAGGGCGGCAGCCGGAGAAACGAGACCAATGAGCCGTTGACCGCGCCGATGGCCACGCACACCACCAGTGCGATAAGCAGGGCCCCGAAGCCGCCGGCCTGCGGTACGGTCTTGGCCATCACGATGGTGCCCAGGACCGCAATGGCACCGATGGAAAGGTCAATGCCGGCCGTCAGGATCACAATTGTCTGGGCCACGGCCAGAATCCCAATCACAATGGATTGCTGGCCGATCAACGACAGGTTGTAGGGAGTCAGGAACCGGGGCGAGCCGATGGCAAACACGATGACGGCAACGATGAGTGCTGCCAGGGGGCCCACAAGCGGTTGCCGTGCAACCCAAGTCCAATCACGGTGTGTCCGTGGCGGGGCGGGGCTGATCTGGGTGGTGCTGGTAGTCATGGCTTACCTTCCTTGAGCGCCTGTGCAAGGGTGCCCTTCAGCGGCAGTGGCGGGTGAATGGCGGGCGCCGGGGCGGGGAGCGCGCACCGTCCGGTCCGGCCGTGCCCACCCCTGCCGGGGGACAGGGGTGGGCACGGCGTGGTGACTAGCCCCAGCAGTTCTGCAGGCCCCAGGCGGTGTCCTTTGAGTCCAGCCCGGCAACAGGGTGGTCGGTGATGAGCTGTGCCCCCGTGTCAATGAAGCCGCTGGGCTTGGTGCCGTTCTTGGCGAAAGTGACCACGGCGTCAACGCCCTGCTGGGCCATCTTGGCGGGGAACTGCATGACCGTGGCACCGATCTTGCCGGATTTCACGTTCTGCACACCCGTGCAGCTGCCGTCAATCGAGGCCATGGTGATTTGGCTCGTCTTGCCGGCTGCGGAAATGGCCTGGTAGCCACCGGCAGCGGCCGGTTCGTTGATCGTGTATACCGAGTTGGCGTCGGGAACACGCTGGAGCAGGTTTTCCATGGCGGTCTGGGCCTTGGTCTGGTCTCCGTTGGTGTTTTCCATGCCGGCGATCTCGGGGGAGCCGGGCTTGATGCCCATGCCTTCGAGGAAGCCGTTGTGGCGGAAATCGTCCACCGTGCCGCCGGGAGTGCCGTCAAGCATCAGGAGCTTGGGCGTCTTGGTGCCCAGCGTCCCCTTGACCCACTTGCCTTCGAAGACGCCCGCCTGCTTGTTGTCCGTGGCGTACGTTGCGTCCACCGCGTTGGCCGGGTCGGTTGCCGTGTCGAGGGCAATGACCACGACGCCGGCATCCCGAGCCTGCTTGATGGCGGAAAGAATGCCTGTGGATGAGTTCGGCGTGATCAGGATTCCCTTGACGCCCTGGCTGACCAGGTTTTCAATCGCGGTCACCTGGCCTTCATTGTCGCCGTCGAACTTGCCGGCGAGGGCAATCAGGTCGGCGCCCTTCTTGGCGGCTTCAGCCTTGGCCGCTTCGCGCAACTTGACGAAATACGGGTTCGTATCCGTTTTGGTGATCAAGCCGATCTTGACGTTGCCCGCCCCGCCGCTGCCAGAGGATGCGGGCGTCCCGGATCCTCCGCAGGCTGATGCCGTCAGTGCGATGGCGCCTGCCAGGACGAGGGCTGAAAGGGAGCGGTGGATCCCGCTGCGGGGGGTGGTTTTCCTGGGACTGCGGTTCTTCGTCATCTGGACTCCTTCGACCAGTGAGGCAGGGGCCTGCCATCGAGTGGCTCCACTCTAAGCACCTCGCAAACGCTTGCGCAAGCGTTTGAATTAAAATAATGTGAGAACTGCCACATCGTGGAACCACTGCACTGAAGGAGGCCCCCTTGGGCACCATGGCCGACGTCGCCCGGGAAGCGGGAGTCTCCATCAGCACGGTCTCCCATGTGCTCAACGCGACGCGGGCCGTCAGCCCGGAAACGCGGCAACGCGTGGTGGACGCCATGGCGGCAACGAACTTCCGGCGCAATGTCCTGGCCACGGCGCTGGTGACGTCGCGGACACACGCCATCGGCCTGTCCATCTCCGCCTTGCAGAACCCGTATTTCGCCAACCTGGTCCACTCCATCGAGAAACGCGCCTCCGCCAGGGGCTACAGCCTGGTCATGGGGGACTCGCACGACGACGAGGAGGTGGAGGGCGCGCTGTTGGGCACGCTGCTGGACCGGCGCGTTGACGGCATGATCATTGCCCCCGCCCCGCACAGCGAAACTGCCAACCTCCCGCGCGTGCTCAACGACGGCACCCCGGTGGTCCTGATCGACCGGCACGCGGACGTGGAGTGTGACCAGATCGCTCCGGACAACGTCGAGCCGACGCGACTGATCTCCAGCCACCTCGTCGAATTGGGCCACAGCTACATCGCGGCCGTCACCGGCCTGCCGGCGATACAGTCCACCGAGGAGCGGATCCAGGGTTTCGAAGCAGCCATTGCACAAGGCGGCCCTGGGGTGAAGTCGACCATGGTCCGCGGAAATTCCAAGGCCAAGGAGGCCTACCGGGCCGTCCACAGGCTGTTCAGCGGCACGTCGCACCGGCCCACGGCGCTGGTTGTCCTGAACAATGCCATGACCATTGGGTCGATGCAGGCCTTGAAGGACCTGGGGCTCAGGGTGCCCGGTGACGTCGCCCTGACATGCTACGACGACTTTGAATGGGCTGATGTGTTCGAGCCGCAGCTCACCGCCATCGAACAAGACGTCAAGGCCATGGGCCACACGGCCGTGGACCTTTTGATCGACAGGATTGACGGCAAGGCCGGGCCACGCAAAGTGCTGCGCACCAAGACCATTTACCACCACCGGAATTCCTGCGGCTGCACCAACTGACCAAGGAGCCTGCCATGCCCATTGCCACCCCGGATGAATACAGCGCGATGCTGGACACTGCCAAGGCGGAACGGTTCGCCTACCCGGCCATCAACGTCACCTCTTCCCAGACGCTGAACGCGGCATTGCGCGGCTTTGCCGAGGCGGAGAGTGACGGCATCATCCAGGTGTCCGTCGGCACCGCGCAATACCTTTCGGGAGCGGCACGAAACCGGATGGCGGGCTCGCTGGCATTGGCTGCCTATGCCCATGAGGTGGCCCCGCACTACAACGTGCGGATTGCCCTGCATACCGACCACTGCCCAAAGGCCAACCTTGACGACTGGGTCCTGCCGCTGCTGGAGCATTCGATCCGGCGGGTCAAGGAAGGGCGGCTCCCGCTTTACCAGTCCCACATGTGGGACGGCTCGCAATTGCCGCTGGCCCAGAATCTACAGGTGGCCGACCGCCTGCTGGCGCTGTCCGGCCGGGCACGGACCATCCTCGAGGTTGAAGTGGGCGTGGTTGGCGGCGAGGAGGACGGCCTCGTGGGGGCCATGGACGAGAGGCTCTACACCACCGTCGATGAAGCCCGGCAGCTCATGACGGCCCTGGGCACCGGGGACCGAGGCCGGTACCTGGCCGCCCTGACATTCGGCAACGTGCACGGCGCCTACAAGCCGGGCAAGGTGAAACTTCGGCCTGCCCTTTTGGGCGAAATCCAGGCCGCCCTGGCGCAGGAGACCGGCATTGAACGGCCCCTGGACCTCGTGTTTCACGGCGGTTCCGGCTCAACCGCCGGGGAAATCAGCGAAGCAGTCCGCCACGGGGTGGTCAAGATGAACATTGATTCGGACACCCAATACGCCTTCACCCGCTCCATTGCCGGCTACATGCTGTCCCGCTACGACGAAGTCCTCAAGGTGGACGGTGAGGTGGGGGTGAAGAAGTCCTACGACCCGCGGTCCTGGGGAACGCCCGCCGAGCAGGCCATGGCAGGCCGTGTCATGGAAGCGGCCCGGCAGCTCGGATCGGCCGGCCGAAGCCTGAAATAACGGACGGTTGGGGGTGTCCGGTACACAGTGCCGGGGCCCGCGCGGCGACACTGCCGCTGTGCCCTAAGTGCCGGGATCGCGGCCCCAATCGATGCTTGATAGGGTCGAGGTTCCACTGAAAGGACACATCATGGTTGAGCGCAACGACGCACCGCGGGGCCTGCTGATGCACGGATTCGGTGTGGGTGCCGAAAACGTGGCGGGAGTTTTCCGCAGTGCCCTGAACGCTGCCGCCGGCCTCCCCGGCGCGGACATTGAAATTGTCATCCAGGGCCCGGCCGTTGCGGCGCTGGTTTCCGGGGGCGCCCTGGCCGGGCCGGTGGGCGAGGCCCTGCAGCGCGGCATCGCCGTCCGCGCCTGCGAAAACAGCATGCGCTCGGCAACCGTGGATGCGGCCGGCCTGGCACCTGGCATCCTGCCGGTCCCGTCCGCCGTCGTCCACCTCGCCCAACGGCAGTGGGAGGGCTGGGCCTACATCCGCCTGTAAGCTCGGAAAGGCAGGCCGCCACCGCGCACCACCCGTGCCGCGCCGGTGACTTCGCATGGGCTGCCGGTGGCCTGTCCGGCCCCGTGTGGGAATGCGGAACTGGAACAAGGGAGACGATCATGGACGACCCCGAGAACGCCCGGCACGGCCGGAGGCACGCCCCCGAAGCCATGGTCGAACGCAGCCGGTTCGGTGCCACCGAACGGCGCAGGCCCCAGGAGCCGGACGAGAACCGCCCGCCGATCACCAGCAGCGAACTGAGCAAGGGGCCCGCCGAGCTGGCCACCGCGGCCCAGCTTGCCGAGGGCCGCAAGCCGCATGTCAACTGGCGCGTGTTCATTATTTCCGCCGCCATCATCATTGCCTTCTCCGTCTGGGCCATGGCCATGCCCCAAGGTGCCAGGGACACCATGCATGCGGTAGTCACCTGGATCGCGACGAACCTCGGCTGGTATTACGTCCTCACCATCACCCTGGTCATCGTGTTCGTCCTGTGGGTGGCGTTGTCCAAGGAAGGCAGTGTGCGCCTGGGGCCGGACCATTCCCGCCCCCAATACAACCTGTTCACCTGGGTGGCCATGCTCTTCGCCGCCGGGGTGGGCATCGACATGCTCTTTTACTCGGTGACCGGGCCCATCACCCAATACGTCTCGCCGCCGTCGGGCACGCCGGAATCCGCTGTCGCGGCCCAGGATGCGGTGGTCTGGACCATGTTCCACTACGGCATTGCCGGCTGGTCCATCTATGCCCTGCTCGGCATGGCCATGGGCTACTTCGCCTTCCGCTGGGGCATGCCGCTCTCCATCAGGGCCGCCCTCTACCCGCTGCTGGGCAAGCGGGTGCGCGGCGCCACCGGCGACGCCATCGACATCTTTGCCCTCGTGGGCACCGTCTTTGGCGTGGCCACCTCGATGGGGATCGGCGTGGTCCTGCTCAACGTCGGAATCGCCTGGCTCTTCGGGCTGCAGGAGGGCCTGGCCCTGCAGATTGCCCTGGTGGCCGTGGCCGTCATCATGACTGTCGCAGCCTGCACCTCAGGGGTGGACAAGGGCATCCGGATCATTTCCGAGCTGAACCTGTGGGCGGCGGCGGCCATGATGCTCTACATCCTGGTCACCGGCAACACCTCCTTCCTGCTCAACGCCATGGTGGAGAACATCGGCCGGTTCATCTTCACCCTGCCGGAACGCACCCTGCAGACCTTTGCGTATTCGCCCGGCGGCGTCGACTGGATGGCCGGCTGGACCTTGTTCTTCTGGGCTTTTTGGCTGGCGTGGGGTCCGTTTGTGGGACTGTTCCTGGCCCGCATTTCCCGCGGACGCACGCTCCGCGAGTTCGTCATTGCCGCCATCACCGCCCCGGTGCTGTGTGACTTCTTCATTGTCTCGATCTTTGGCAACAGCGCCCTGCGTGAAGTGCTGGACGGGAACGCCGCCTTTGCCCAGGAAGCCATCAAGAGCCCTGAACACGGCTGGTATTCGCTGCTGCAGATGTTCCCGGGTGCGCCGTTCCTGATTGGGCTGGCCACGCTGTCCGGGCTGCTGTTCTACCTCACCAGCGCCAATTCCGGGGCCATGGTGATGAGCAACTTCTCTTCCTCCATTCCGGACCCTTCCGTGGACGGGGCGAAGTGGCTGCGCATCTTTTGGGCCCTCGTCACCGCCCTCCTCACCGTGGCCATGCTGGTGGCCGGCGGCGTGGCAACCATGGAGTACGCAACGCTGATCTTCGCCCTGCCGGTGACAGTCATCGCCTACCTCGTCATGGCCTCCTTTTCGAAGGTCCTGCGGATGGAGCGGGCCGAACGCGAGGGCCAGGTGATGCGGCGCCGCTCGGCCGCGATGCACGGCGGGCAGACACCGGAAAAGACCTGGCGCCAGCGGCTGGCCCACCTGCGCTCCTACCCGTCCACCAAGGCCGTGGCGCAGTTCATGGACCGTGTGGTGGAGCCTGCGCTGCGGGACGTGGCCGATGAGTTCAAGCAGCTGGGCTACGATGCCGCGCTGACGTCCACCCCCAACGCCGAGACGGGCATCCACGAACACACCCTGGTGGTCAACATGGAGCAGCACCGCAATTTCCATTACCAGGTGGCCGCGGTGGAGGCCCCGGTGCCCATGTTTGGCGGACGCAGCATGTCCCGGGAGACCGACGTCTACTACCGCCTGGAGGTGTTCACGCTGACCGGCACCGAGGGCTACGACCTCATGGGCCTGACGCGCCAACAGGTCATCAACGATGTCCTGGACCGCTACGAGGCCCACCTGTCCTTCCTGCGGTACTCCAGTGAGCGCGACTACGCCTCCGTGCTCACCCCGCCCCCGCCGGGCACCGAGCCCATCCCCAGGGTGTCCCTGAAGGACGACGGCGGGGACGACGACGGACGGAAGGCGTAGCTCCCGGGGCCGGGCGGCACAAAAGCCCTCCGGCCCGGGTGCGGGGCCGGAGGGCTTTAGGTCCCGGGGTCAGGCCTGCTTCACGAGGGCCGCGTCAAGCTCAATCTTGACCTTGTCGCTGACCAGCAGTCCGCCGGCCGCCAAGGCAGCGTTCCAGGTCAGGCCGAATGCCTTGCGGCTGATCTCGGCCTCGGCGGTGAAGCCGGCGCGGGTGGCGCCGAAAGGGTCCACGGCCACGCCGGTGAACTCCACTTCCAGTTCCACCGGCTTGGTGACGTCGCGGATGGTGAGGTCCCCGGTCAAGGTGTACTCCTCGCCGTCGCCCTCGATTGCAGTGGCCCGGAACTTCATCTCGGGGTACTTGTCCGTGTCGAAGAAGTCCGCACTGCGCACGTGCTGGTCACGGTTCGCGTCGCCGGAGTCAAAGCTGGCGGTCTTGACGACGGCGTGCAGGGTGGAGTTGGCCAGCGAGTCGCCCACCCGGGCCTCTGCCGTGGCGTCCATGAAGCGTCCGCGGACCTTGCTGATGCCGGCGTGGCGGACGGTGAAGCCGATCTCGCTGTGGGCAAGGTCGAGCGTCCAAACGCCCTCGCTGAGTTCTGTAGGCAGTGTCATTGATATTCTCCTGATGGTGCGGATGGACAAATGAAGGTGTGGTCGGCAAGGGCCACGTCAAGCTAAACACAGCGTCCCGCCCGGCACCAGACCCCTTGGATCAACCCGCGGCGGGGGTCAGCCTTGGTCCGTGCCCGGCCCGTGGTTCGACGCCGGCTGACTGGCGGCCTGGCCCGCCGTCCGTCCCCGGCGGGCCCTGTATTCGCGCAGCGTGAGCCAGACGATGAAGATGTCGAAGGCGGTCAGCAGCGCCATTCCCCAGGTGAAGGCGACCACCAGTTCATAGCACTGGTAGACGATGAAGACCAGCAGGAAGACGACCATCCACGGGTATGCCCAGAGCCTGTCCCTGAGCACGGCCCAGACCAGGGCCACTTTCACCAGGCCGTGCAGCAGCAGGTAGATGGCGCCGAACAGGGTGGCGGAGAGGGTCAGGCTCCCGGCCAGGTGCACCAGCGTCGTGGCCACGAGGTCGTGGGGGTCCTCGGAGAGTTCGTGCTGCGTCAGGAAACGGACCACCGAGCCCAGCTGGGCGGGCGAAACCAGCAGCAGGAGGATCCCTCCCACCAGTTCCAGGACGCCGTCCAGGCCCTTCAGGACCAGGCTGGCCCTGAACGTCTTGTCCAGTGCCGTGCTGCGCGGGCTTGCGTGCGTCATTTTCCCTCCAAAACGTAACGACTGTTACAATTCCAATTGTGACACAACACAAGGGGTGGGTCCTGATCCTGCCACAGATTCCTTCCGAACCGTCCCGCCACCGCGTGGCCGTGTGGCGCCAGCTGCGCAAGGCCGGCGCCGTGCCGGTGTCCTCCGGGGTGTGGACGCTGCCGGCCGGCCCGGCATTCCAGGCGGACCTGGACCTCGCCGGCGAACTGTGCCGCAGGGGCGGCGGGACCCTGGCCGTCATTGACGCCTCCCCCCGGGATGAGGCGTCGGCCGCCATGCTCCGCGAGGCGTTCACCTCGGTCCGGCAGGATGAGTGGGCCGAGTTCACCGCCGATTGCGGCAAGTTCGAGGCCGAAATTGCCAAGGAGATCCAGAAGCGGAAGTTCACCTTTGCCGAGCTCGAGGAAGAGGAGCAAAGCCTGGAAAGGCTGCGGCGCTGGTACCGGGACCTGAAGAAGCGTGACGTGTTGGAACTGCCGGAAGCCAAGGCCGCCGGCGGGCGGCTGCGCGACTGCACGGTTGTCCTGGACGGCTACGCCGAGCGGGTCTACCAGGCCGTCCATGGCACGGCAGGTGACGGCGGCCCGTCGGCGTCAGCCCCGCCGGACGCTGGACAGGACTCCGCCCCGTGAGCGCCCCGCAACGCCGCAACGCCGCCGGGCCGGTGTCGACCGCCGCGCCCGGTCCCTCCGCCCGGGCCCTGGCCCCGCTCTATGCCGCGGGATTCACCACGGCCTTTGGCGCCCACAGCATCGCGGCAGGACTGGGCGCGGAAAGCGGCGGGATCGGACTGGGGCTGCTCACTTTTGGCGTGCTGCTGGCCCTGTACGACGTCGCCGAGGTCATCCTCAAGCCGGTCTTCGGATCACTGAGCGACAGGATCGGGGCCAAGCCCGTCATCGTGGCCGGCCTGGTGGGCTTTGCCGTCGCCTCCCTGCTGGGTACGACGTCGGCCAGCCCCCTCATGCTGGGGCTGGCCCGGCTGGGCCAGGGCGCGGCCGCCTCAGCCTTTTCCCCGGCCTCGTCGGCGGCTGTGGCGCGGCTCTCGGGCCCGGCGGCCGCCGGCAGCTACTTCGGCAAGTATGGTTCGTGGAAGGGATTGGGCTACGTGCTGGGGCCGTTGCTTGGTGCCGGGCTCATCTGGGCCGGCGGCTTCCCTGCCCTGTTCCTGTCGATGGCCGTCATCTCGGCCGTGGCCGCGGCATGGGTCTGGCTCGCGATGCCCGCGCTGCCGGTCCTCCCGCGCCCGCGGTACACCGTGGCCGAGCTGGTCCGCCAAAGCACCCGGCGGTCCTTCCTGGTGCCCACCCTGGTGCTGGCCGCAGCCACGGGTTCGCTGGGCGTGGCCGTCGGCTTCCTGCCGCTGCTGGGCAGCAGGCTGCACCTGGACGTGTTCGCCAGCATGGCCGTCGTGGCGTTCCTTGCCCTGTCCTCGACACTGACCCAGCCGTTGGCCGGCCGGCTGCGGGACCGCGGGCGCGTGTCCGCCCCGGCCGGCATGGGACTCGGCCTGGGCATGATCGCTGCGGGAATCGCACTGCTCGCGGTGGTGCCGCTTCCGGTCACGCTCTACAGCTCCGCGGTGGTCATTGGTTGCGGGATCGGGATGGCCACCCCGCTTGGCTTTGCGCACCTTGCCGCCGCCACGCCGGCGGAGCGGATGGGGCGGACCATGGGCGCCGCTGAAATCGGGCGGGAGGCCGGGGACGCCGGCGGCCCGCTGTTGGTTGGCGCCATCGCCACCGTGGCCGGCCTCGCCGCGGGGCTGGGGACGCTGGCGCTCCTGGTTGCCGCAGCGGCGGTGGCGTCCGGGGCCCTGCTGCGCCGGGACCCTGTGGCCTGACGCGACCGCGCCGCCCGTCGAGGAAGGGGCCAAGCCGCGAGAACGGTGTCTATTCACACCGTTCTCGCGGCTTGGCCCCGCTTTCGTTGGGGGAGCGCTGCGGAGCTACCCCCACTGGCGGCCGCGGCCGCCGATCCCGTCGACGTGCGCTTGAGGCGGGACATGGCAGGCATGGGTTCATCCTGCGATTTGGAAATGGCTGGCCCATGAAAGCCCTGACCGGCGGCTGGGAAGTGGTTGTGAACCCGGGAAACTGTGCCCGACGCCACGGTGAACGGCAGTGGCCGGTGCCGTCCGCGAGGGACCGGCAAAAGGCTGCCTGCCGGCCCCATCGCAGCCGCCGCGAAATCTACGGCGCGGGCGACGCTGCGGTGTCCGGGCCGGGCTGGTTCCCTGCCGGAACGCGCAGGCTGCCGTACCGCTCCATGCGGTGCCACCGCAGGTGCACGCCGGCCACGGCGGTGACCACCGATTGGATGACGACCAGGTACATGAGCTGGCGGTACACGAACTGCTGGAGCGGCAGCGTCCAGAGCGGGCGAAGCTTCTCATGGTCGAGCCGGAAGGCGTAGGCGGCCATGAGGCATTGCACCAGCAGGAACGCCAGCCAGAGGGCCCCGATGCGGACCGGGTCAAGAAAGATCAGCCCGTAGACGGCAAAGACGTCGACGACGGGGGCGAACAGCGGAAGCAGCACCTGGAAGACCAGCAGGTAGCTGAGCCCGCGCCGGCCCAGCTTGCCGGCCTGCCCGCGCTGCACCATCGCCCCGCGGTGCTTCCACATGGCCTGGAGCGTGCCGTAGCACCAGCGGTAGCGCTGCTTCCACAGCGCGCCCAGGTCCGCCGGGGCTTCCGTCCAGGCCCGTGCGTCTTCCTGGTACACCACGCGCCACCCGTCGCGGCACAGCGCCATGGTCAGGTCGGTGTCCTCGGCGAGCGTGTCGTCGCTGACCCCGCCCACAGCAGCCAGGGCGTCACGGCGGAAGGCTCCGATGGCCCCCGGGACGGTCGGCATGCACTCCGCGACGTCGAACAGGCGCCGGTCAAGGTTGAAGCCCACCACGTATTCAATGTGCTGCCAGGCACCCAGCACCCCGCCGCGGTTGGCCACCTTGGTGTTGCCGGAAATGGCGCCCACCCGCGGGTCGGCGAAGGGCTGGATGAGCGCATGGACGGTATCCGGCTCAAAGACGGTGTCGCCGTCGACCATCACCACCAGGTCGGGGCTGGCGGCTTCCAAGCCGGCATTGAGCGCCGAGGGCTTCCCGCCGTTTTCCTTGCGGATCACCCTGACGCCGGGCAGTCCCAACGCCTCGACGACGTCGGCCGTCCCGTCGCTCGAGCCGTCGTCGACCACGATGATCTCCACCGGGTGGCTCGAGGCGGCAATGGACCGGACAGCTGCCTCAATGCCTGCCGATTCGTTGTAGGCGGGCACGATGACGGTCACGGGTTCGGTGATCCCCCCGCCGACCGGCACGTCCACCCGCCTTCGCCCGCTGCCCTCCGCACGGCTGCGGCGCGCGGCGCGCCGGTGGCGGGCGGCAAAGCCCACCACCAGGACGGCCCGGATGAAGGTGACGATGCCGGCGGCCAGCAACGCCCAGGTGATGGCTGAGACAATGAAGTCGCTGACCCGGATGCCCCACACGAATGCCGTGCCGCTGAGCTTCTCCGCCGTGGTGGCCGGGCGCATGCTGTCAATGCCGATGGCGTGGCCCACCGTGGTGACGTGGTAACCCTTCGCGGCAAACCGGGACAGCGCGGAGTCGAGTGCGGCGACGGTCTGTGCCCGGTTGCCGCCGCCGTCGTGCATCAGGAGGACCTGGCCGTGCGGGCCGGCGGCCGTAAGGTTCCGTTCGATGGCGGCAACCCCCGGCCGCCGCCAGTCCTCGCTGTCCACCGTGCTCAGGACGGTGAGGTACCCCTGGCGGGCCACCGTCTGCATGGCCGACCACGTGCCGTTGGTGATCGCGTCGTTCTCGGAGCTGTACGGCGGACGCAACAGCGACGCGGCCTGGCCGGTGATGCCGATGACAGCGTTCCCTGCTCCCTGGACCTCCAGCTGGCGGCGCCAGGCGGGGGCCGTGCCGAGGTCGGTGTGGGTGAGGGTGTGGACGCCGATCTCGTTGCCGTCGGCGACGATGCGGCGCACGAGGTCGGGGTGGTCGATAGCCGCCGAACCAACGACGAAGAAGGTCGCGTGCACATGGTGTTTGCGCAGCACGTCAAGGATCTTCGGCGTCCACACGGGGTCGGGGCCGTCGTCGAAGGTGAGGGCGAGGGTGAGGGCCGGCGGGCTAACGGTCCGCACGGAACCGCCGCGGGCATCCACCACCGGGCCGCCGTGGGAGACGGCCTCCGGGACGGCGCTGGCAGAACCGCTGGAGGACACCGAGTCGTCGCCGATCCCGGCGAGGTGGTTCATGTAGCCCTGGACCATGAGGGCAAAACCCAGGGCGAGGATGACGGCGGCCAGGACCAGCCAATGGGCCCGGACACTGGCAGGGGCGGCACCCTTGCCCCGGCGCCCGGTCTGGCGGCGCACGCTCACGGGTGGGGGTGCGCCGTCGGCCGGGTGGCCTGGCCGGGGGCCGTCCCGCTCTTGCCGGGGGAGGTGGGTTGTGCGGTCGGGACGGCGGCGGGCGTGGGGACGGCAACCGCGGGCTGGGGCGTGGGGCTGGCGTTGCCCGGGGCGGGCGTCGTCGCCGGGAACGCCGCTGCCGGTGCGGGCGTGTTCCGGGCAACGGGGGCCGCTGCCGGTTGACGGTCGCTGGCGGGCACCGCCACGGCACTGGGCGCGGGCACCGCAGCGGCTGCCGGAAGCTGGCCGGGCGACGGCGTGGCAGTGGGGCGGGCCGGTGCCGCTGCCGGTGCGGGCGGAACGGGAACCAGCGGAAGGAAGGGGGCGGCAGCATTCGGCCCGGCGATCAACGCAACCAGCAGGAGGGCCACATAACCTGCCGCCAAGGCAAGTACCCCGAGACCCAGGACCTTGAACCGCCGCAGCCGGCGGCCGGACGCGTCGACAAAGACGGGTCCGTGCTGGGGCATGGGCAGTGTCTGGTCCGGGGCTTCGTGAATTGCTGGCATCAGTCATCGATTCTAGACGATGGGCCGCCAGTGTCACAAAAGGGTAACGGCCGGCGCTGCCGCGGCGCATCCCCGCGGGCCCGGTGCGCGTCGACCCCGAAGCGGGCGGCCAGGCATGAATAGTTGAAGCTACAAGTAATTGGTGTATCCTTGCATTGAGTCAACGGCAACAGGATTCCCACACCCAAGGAGATTGAATGAACACCACATTGCGCGACGTGCGCTCGCCCGGCTGGACCGCCAACCCCGTTCCCGATGCCGTGGTGCTCATGCTCCACGGCTTCGGCTCGAACGAGCATGACCTTGCCTCCCTGGCGCCGGCCCTCGGCCTCAACCTGCCGTGGGCATCCCTGCGCGCACCGATTGAGCTTGGCAACGGCGGCGCGGCCTGGTTCCCCATCACCACGCCCGGGGTCCCCGACGCCGCGCCGGTGGAACACGGAACGGAGGCCATCTGGGCCTGGGTTGAGGCCAATGTGGACCCCGGGACCCGGATTGTGCCCATCGGCTTCTCCCAGGGCGGACTCATGGCCACCCAGCTGCTGCGCACGCGCCCCGAGCGGGTGCAGGCCCCCGTCGTCCTGGGCGGCTTCGTGCTGGGCGCGCCGCAGCCGGGGGACGACGCACTGCTCGCCGGCCTCCCCACGCTGTTCTGGGGCCGCGGCGCCGAAGACAGGGTGATCGCCCCGGTCGCCGTCGCCCGCACGAGCGAGTACCTGCCACGGCACACCTCCCTGGTTGAACGCGTGTACCCGGGACTGGCGCACAGCATCAACGCCGCGGAGCTCGACGACGTCCGCGGCTTCATCGCGGCCGAGGTGGGTGCCGCGGCGGTCGCCCGCGCATGAGCGCCCCGGCGCCCTTTGAGATCGGCATCTTCACCTTCGGCGAGCTCACCCGCGACGCCGCAGGGAAGCCGATCGATGCCTTGGCACGCACCCGCGACATCCTGGAATGGGCGCGTGTTGCCGACCAGGCCGGCCTGGACGTCTTCGGGGTGGGCGAGCACCACCGCGAAGACTTCGCCGTCTCCTCGCCCGCCGTGGTGCTGGCCGCGGCCGCGGCACAGACGCAACAGATCCGCCTCACCAGCACCGTCACCGTCCTCTCCAGTGCCGATCCGGTCCGCGTTTTCGAGGACTTCGCAACACTGGACCTGGTCAGCGGCGGGCGCGCGGAAATCACCGCCGGGCGGGGCGCCTACCTGGAGTCCTTTCCGCTGTTCGGCCAACGGCTGGAACGCTATGACGAATACTTCGAGGACCGGCTCGGGCTGCTGCTGCAGATCCGCGACGAAAACCCCGTCACCTGGAACGGCACCACCCGCCCGGCCCTGACGGATGCGGGCGTTTGGCCGCGCCCGGCCCAGGCTGCACTGCCCGTGTGGCTGGCCGTGGGCGGGACGCCGGCCTCCGCCGCGCGGGCCGGCAGGCTGGGGCTGCCGCTGTACCTGGCGATCCTGGGGACACCGGCGCGGTTCGCGCCCCTGGCCGGGCTCTACCGCAAGTCAGCCGGCCAGGCAGGCCGGGGGCCGGGGCGGATCGGGGTGACCTCGCACTTCTATGTGGAGGAAACCTCGCAAGGGGCAAGGAACACGTTCTTCCCGCACTATTCGCAGTACATCGGCCAGAACATGCCCCGGACCGGCCGGCTGGACCGCGCGGCCTTCGAGGACTGGGCCGGCCCCCGCGGTGCGCTGTTCGCCGGGAGCCCGGCCGAGGTCGTCGAGAAGATCCTGTGGGAGCACGAGGTTCTCGGGCATACGCGCTTCCTCGCCCAGGTGGGCCTGGGCGGGCTGTCCCAGGCAGCGACGCTGCGTTCCATCGAGCTGCTGGCCACCGAGGTGCTGCCGGCGGTCCGTGCGGCCCTGGGGCGGTAGGCCGCCCGCCCGGCGGCAGCCGGACCCCGTCAGGTTTTGCCCTTGCCCTTCTTGTCGTCAATGATCCCGCCGATCAGCCCCCCGATGGCCCCGCCCAGGACGCCGCCGGGAACCCCGCCCAGCAGGGTGCCGATGCCCGCCCCGATCCCTGACAGGCTGGAGCCGTAGCTGACCCTGGCGATCGTGACCGTCGTCGAGCCTCCGGGGTCAACGGACACTTCGAAGGAACCCAGGGCCGCTGATGCGATGACAAGTGCCACCGGGCTGGGCTTGGTTCCGGCGAGCATCTTGGCGTAAATCTCCCGGGTTTCGAAGTAGGCCCGCCGGGGATCGCCCTTTGGCTCGCCCGCCTCATATCCGAGCTTGTAGAGCCCGAGCAGGGTCTCCGCCTCTTCCTCGCTGACGACCTCCACTGCCGTGAGCCTGGCCAGAACGGCCCGGTGTTCGGCAACATAGTCCCCCTTGTACTCCTCCATGATGCCCCGCGCCTCGACGCGTGCAGCGTGCATCAAATCCGGCAATCCGACGATGATGGCTGGTGTTGACTCCATGTGTCCCCTCCTATAGGTGCATGGACCTTTGGGTGCACGGACAACGCTACGCCGCTACTGGCCGGTTGTGACGGGTGTCACGTGGCATTCGGTGTTGATTTTGGGAGCGGTTCCCGTCCGTCGAGGGTCATCCCTGCCCTGCGGGTGTCGATCCGGCCGCCGCCCAATCGTCATCCTCGTGAAGCACGGCCACCCGGCAAGCCCGCCGCCGTCGTGCCTCGGACAAGACGCGGCGCCGCCCGTGGACGGCACCGCCCCGATCGAGGAGAATGAACCATGCGCTACACACTGCTTTTGCACTACCCGGAAATGGATGCCGCGGAGCTCGGCGAAGAGGCGCTTGCGGAGGGCCGGCAGGCCTTCCAAAGCTACGCGGCCGCGCTGCAGCAGGCCAACGTCCTGATCAGCGCCGAGGTGCTCCAGCCGTCGTCGAGCACCACCACGCTGACCACGGCCGACGGCGCCCTGCGGGTGCAGGACGGCCCGTTTGCCGACACGAAGGACCAGCTGGGCGGGACGTTCGTGATCGACGTCGCGGACCTGGACGCCGCCATCGGGTGGGCCGGGCAGGCACCGTCCGTGGAATGGGGGGCCGTGGAGATCCGCCCCGGGGCCACCTACACCGTGGACGGCGCCTGGACGCCCAACACATGACCTCCCCGGAGGCGCGGGCCGCGGCCGAACACGCAGCCCGCGTCTCCTACGGGCACCTCGTGGCGCTTCTTGCCGCGTCCACGGGCGATCTCGCCCTGGCCGAGGACGCCCTGTCCGCCGCCTTTGAACAAGCCCTGGTCAGCTGGTCCGCCGGCGGCGTCCCCGCCAAGCCGGAGGCCTGGCTGCTCACGGTGGCCCGCAACAGGCAGCGCGACGCCTGGAAGTCAGCCGCGAGCAGGACGTCGCTGCCGCTCACGGACGCAGGCAGGCAAGGAAGCCCGGCCATGCCGGCCCTCGACGAAATCGACGTCGACGCCATTGGCGACAAGCGCCTGGAACTGCTGTTTACCTGCGCCCACCCCGCCATCGACGCCGCCATCCGGACCCCGCTGATGCTCCAGGCGGTCCTTGGCTTTGACGCGGCCAGGATCGCCGCCGCCTTCGCCGTCCCGCCTGCGGCCATGGCGCAGCGGCTCGTGCGCGCCAAGAAGCGCATCAAGGCAGCCCGCATTCCCTTCACCGTGCCCGGCCGGGACGCCATGCCGGAACGGCTGCCCCCGGTGCTTGAGGCCATCTACGGCTGCTACGCGCTGTCCTTCGCCGACGGCCCGGAAGTGCCCGGCGGATCCGGTGTGGAAGACCTGGCCGGCGAGGCGCTCTACCTGGCGGCGACCCTGGCCGCCCTGCTGCGCACCGAACCCGAAGCGTGGGGGCTGGCCGCCCTGATCACGCTCTCCCAGTCCCGTGCGCCGGCGCGCGGAGGCCCGTTTGTTCCCCTCGAGGCGCAGGACACGGACAGGTGGGACGCCCGGCTCATTGCCGAAGGGGAGTCCCACCTGCGCCGGGCCGCCGCGGCAGGGGCCGCCGGCCGCTTCCAGCTTGAGGCCGCCATCCAGGCCGTGCACTGCGATCGGGCCCGCACGGGGCGGACCGACTGGCCGGCCCTGCGAACCCTGTACACGGCACTCGTGGCAACAGCCCCCAGCCTCGGCGCCCGGGTGGCGCTGGCCGCCGTCACGGGCCGCACTGATTCGCCCGCCGCCGGGCTGGCGCAACTCGATGCACTTGGTGCGGGGGAAGGCCCAACCGCCGCGTCCGCCGTCGAACACTTCCAGCCCTTTCTGGCCACGCGGGCGGACCTCCTGGCCCGGGACGGCAGGCGGGCGGAGGCCGCGGCGGCCTTTGCGGAGGCCGCGGCAGCCACCGCGCAGCCCGCCGTCCGCCGCTACCTCCTGCAACGGGCGGCCGGCACCGCCTGACTCCGGCGACCGGGTAACGTGGGACTGAAAGGGACCGTCGTCGCCGAAGGGAGCCATGCCGTGGGCAGCCGCAACGCCGGAAGGGACGCCCGGAGCCGCACGCATGGCAAGCCGCCGCGCGAATCGCCTGCCGCTGCGGGGCCGCACCTCCCCGCCGCCGAACCCGCCGTTGATCCAGCCTCCACCATCGACGGCGCCGCCGACATCGTCCGCCTGCGCCGCCGGGGCTTCGTGCTCGAAGGGGTGACGCTCGGCTGGAACGTGGTGGGCGTCGTCGTACTGGCCGTGGTGTCGATCAGGGCGGGATCCGTGGCGCTGGCCGGTTTTGGCCTGGACAGCCTGATCGAAATCGGGGCCAGCACGGTGGTGGTCTGGGAATTGTCCGGGAGCGGGGAAAACCGCCGGCGGCTTGCCCTGAAACTCATTGCCTGGGCATTCCTGGCGTTGGCCGCGTACCTGGTCCTGCAGTCCGGTGCCGCACTTGCCGCCGGCCACCGGGCCGGGCCGAGCCCCGCCGGGATCGGCTGGACCGCGGTCACGGCGGCAGCCATGTTCCTGCTGGCTGCCGGGAAGGCGCGCACCGGGCGGGCACTGGGGAATCCTGTGCTGGCGGCCGAGGGCCGGGTGACGTTCATCGACGGCTTGCTGGCGACGGCGGTCCTGGGCGGCGTGCTGCTGGACGATCTGGCCGGGTGGTGGTGGGCCGATCCCGTGGCAGGGCTGGTGATTGTCTACTATGCGGTCCGCGAGGCCCGGCACATCCTGCGTCCCCCGGGCTGACCGGCCCGGCCGGGGAAGGGCCAACGCCGCAGTATGGGCCAAGGCCGCGGGAAGGGGCCGGAGCGCGGGGAGTAGCATGGCACCCATGGCGGGAACTCCCAACCCAGGACCCGGACGGCTGCTGCGGATTGTTGGTGCGGTGGCCGTTGTGGGCGGGCCGCTCGGCTACCTGCTCGGCGGGCTGCTGGCGCCGGCAATCCACGGCACGGGCGCGGCAACCATCCAGGCCAACGCCGCTGCCGGCCCGGCGGCCAACGCAACCCACCTGGCTGCCTTCGTCGCAGCCTCCTACCTGCTGCCCATCGGCGCCGTCGCCCTGGCTTGGCTTGCCTACCGGCGCAGGCCGTGGCTGGCGGCCATTGGCGGCCTGCTGGGGATCATCGGGTGGGCGCCCTTCGCGGCACTGGCCGCCCTGGACGACCTCGCCAGCGTCATGGCCCGGCAGGCCGGCCAGGCGTCCAACGCAGCACTGTTGGACGCCTTCACCAACGATGCCGTCATGGGCAGCTACCTCATCATCTACGTCATCTGCCATCTCGTGGCCTATGTGTTGTTCGGGATCGCGCTGTGGCGTGCCCGCATCATTCCGGCCTGGGCGGGTTGGGCGATGGTCGTCAGCAGTCCGTTGACCGTCGCCGCCTTTGCCTTCCACGACACTGCCCGCACCGCCGTGGGCGTTGCCGCGCTGGCCCTGCTCCTCATCGGCAGCCTGCCGGCAGCGCGTGCCATTGCGGCCAGGCGGGTAGTCCGCAGCACGGCTCCCCGCTGACGGTGCCGCCCCGGTCACCGGGCCCGTAGGCTGTTGGGGGAATCAGCCGCGCGCCCGCGGCGTTGCCCAAGGCAAGACCCCCGCACCAGAAAGTTTTCCCCATGACAAAAGCGCTTTTTGAAGAGATCACCCTGCGCGGCCTGACGGTCCGCAACCGGATCTGGGTCACGCCCATGTGCCAGTACTCCGCGGAGCAGCAGGACGGGATGCCCGGCGACTGGCACCTGGTCCACCTCGGGTCGTTCGCCCGGGGTGGGGCCGGTGCCGTGTTCACCGAGGCCACCGCCGTCGTCCCCGAGGGCCGGATCTCGCCGCAGGACCTCGGCCTGTGGAACGACGCCCAGCGTGACGAATTCGCCCGGATCGTGCGCTTCATCCACTCGCAGGGTGCCGCCGCCGGGATACAGCTGGCCCACGCCGGGCGCAAGGCCTCGGTGTTCCGGACCTGGGACGAGCGGCGCGGCACGGTCCCCGCGGCCGACGGCGGCTGGACCACCGTGGGCCCCAGCACCGTGGCCTTCCCCGGCTACGACACGCCCGCTGCGCTGACGGCTGGCGGGATCCGGGACATCACCGAGGCCTTCGCCGCCGCCGCCCGCCGGGCCATGGACGCCGGCTTTGACCTGGTTGAAATCCATGCCGCGCACGGCTACCTCCTCCACCAGTTCCTCTCGCCGCTGAGCAACACGCGTACCGACAACTACGGCGGCACACTCGCCAACCGGGCCCGTGCGCTGCTGGAAACCATCGACGCCGTCCGGGGCGCGGTGGGCGACGGCGTCCCCGTCCTGGTGCGCTTCTCCGGCACCGACTGGGCCGACGGCGGCTGGACCCTTGAGGACACCCAGACCGTTGCGCGGTGGGCGGCGGAGCACGGCGCGGACCTGGCGGACATCTCCACCGGCGGGAACGTCCCCTCGGCCAGGATCCCCGTCGGCCCCGGCTACCAGGTGCCGTTCGCCACCGCGGTCCGCACAGCCGCGGGGATCCCGACGGCCGCCGTCGGGCTGATCGACGAGCCGCACCAGGCCGAGCAGATCGTCGCGACCGGGCTGGCCGACGTCGTCATGGTGGGGCGCGAACTCCTGCGGGACCCCAACTTCCCGCTGCGCGCCGCGGCCGCGTTGGGGGCCGAGGTGCCCTACGCGCCGAAGCAGTACCACCGCGCGCCCATCACGCGTCCGACGGCGTAGGCTCCGCGGGCGGGCGGCCTGGCGCGGGCTGCCCGCCACGGGGCGGCACGCAATTGTCCGTGGAGGGTTGTCCGGCGCACTCCGGTGGGATAGCTTACGAAAGGGGCCGTCCCCGCACCCGAAACCGGGGCCGGCCCGTTGCGAAGCGGCCGTACCAACCGGAGGCGCACCTTTCATGGACAAACGGATATCACTGCTGGTCGACGGCGAAGAGAGGACGCTGACCGTCGACACCCGCACCACGTTGCTGGACTCGCTGCGGGACAGGCTGGGGGTCACCTCGCCGAAAAAGGGGTGCGACCACGGCCAGTGCGGGGCCTGCACGGTGCTGCTCGGGGGCCGGCGCGTCAACTCCTGCCTGGTGCTGGCCGTCGCCCACGACGGGGCGGAGGTGGTGACGGCCGCGGGGCTGGGCGGCGGCGGTGGGGAACTGCACCCGGTCCAGGAGGCCTTCCTGGCCCGGGACGCGCTCCAGTGCGGCTTCTGCACGCCCGGCCAGGTCTGTTCGGCGGTGGGCATGCTGCAGGAGGCGGCCACCGGACAACCAAGCCACGTCACGGCCGATCCGGGCCGGGCGGTGGAACTCGATGATGCGGAAATCCGCGAGCGCATGAGCGGAAACCTGTGCCGCTGCGGCGCCTATGTGAACATTGTGGCGGCGATCCGCGACGCCGCTGATCCGGGCCGGACTTCTGGCACGGCATCGGCAGGGGCACGACCATGAGGCCCTTCGACTACCAACAGGCACCCGATGCCACCGCCGCGGTTGCCACCGTGGCCCGGCGGCCGGGCGCCATGTTCCTGGGCGGCGGGACCAACCTGGTGGACCTGATGAAGCTGGGGGTCGCCACCCCGGAGCTGCTGGTGGACGTCAGCCGGCTGCCGCTGGACACCGTGGCCGAACTCCCCGACGGCAGGGTCCGGATCGGCGCGGCGGTGCCCAACAGCGACCTCGCCGCCCACCCCTTGATCCTGCAACGCTATCCCGTCCTGTCGCAGGCGCTGCTGTCCGGGGCCTCGGGACAGCTGCGCAACCTGGCCACGACCGGCGGGAACCTGCTCCAGCGCACCCGGTGCCCATACTTCCAGGACGCCAGCCTGCCGTGCAACAAGCGCGAGCCCGGCTCCGGCTGCCCGGCCCGTGGGGGGTACAGCCGCAACCACGCCATCCTCGGGGCCTCGGACAGCTGCGTCGCCGTCCACCCCTCCGACATGGCGGTGGCGCTGGCCGCGCTGGATGCCACCGTCGTCATCCTCGGCCCCGGCGGCGAGCGCACCCTGCCGCTGACGGAGCTGCACCGCCTGCCCGGCGCCGAACCGGAGCGCGACACCGTGCTGGCGCACGGCGAGCTGGTCACGGCCGTGGACCTGCCGCCGGGCAGCCACCGCCGCTCGGCCTACCGCAAGGTGCGGGACCGGGCGTCGTTTGCGTTTGCGCTGGTGTCCGTGGCCGCCGTCGTGGAGCTGGCGGACGACGGCGGCACCATCGCGGGGGTGCGCATCGCCCTTGGCGGGGTGGCCCACAAGCCTTGGCGGGCCGAACGCGCCGAGGAACTCCTGCGCGGCGCGCAGCCGACGGAAACGAATTTCGGCAGGGCGGCCGCGGCCGAACTGGACGCCGCGGTGGCGCTGGCGGGCAACGCCTTCAAAATTCCCCTGGCGGCCAATGCCATGGTGGCGGTGCTCCGGGATCTCACGGGGAGGGGCGGCAATGGCTGAACTGCTGGCATCCAAGGCCATGGGCACCAGCCTCCGGCGCGTCGACGGCGTGGCGAAGGTGCGCGGCACCGCCCCCTACGCCTTCGACCACCCCGTGGAGAACCCCGTGTACCTGTTCCCCGTCCAGGCGACCATCGCGCGGGGGACGGTCAGCTGGATTGACACGGCGGAGGCGGAGGCGGTGGCTGGCGTGATCGCCGTCCTCACCCACCTCAACGCCCCCAGGCTGGCCCGCAGCGACGATGCCGAGTACGCCGTGCTGCAGGGGCCCGGGATAGGCTTCCGGGGCCAGTTCATTGCCGCCGTGCTGGCCGAAACAGGGGAAATTGCCTGCCACGCGGCCGGGCTGGTCGCCGTGGGCTATGACATTGCGGTCCACGATGCGAGCTTCACGGCCGGCCACCCCGGGCAGTACACGCCGGGGCAGGTCAACGGCGGGGCCGTGCCGGACACCGCCGCGGGCGACGTCGAGGCGGCACTGGCGGAAGCCGCCGTCGTGCTTGACCAGACCTACACGACGCCCGCCGGGCACAACAACCCCATGGAGCCTCACAGCACGGTGGCGGCCTGGGAAGGTGACAGCCTGGTGCTGTACGACTCCACGCAGGGCGTCCATGCCGTACGGCAGACACTGGCGCCGCTTTTTGGGATCGCGCCGGAGAACATCCAGGTGGCCGCCCCGAACGTGGGCGGCGGCTTTGGCTCCAAGGGCCTGCCGCACGCGCATGTGGTGCTGGCGGTGATGGCGGCGCAATGCAGCAACGGCAGGCCGGTGAAGTTTGCCCTGACGCGCCAGCAAATGTTTTCCCTGGCCGGCTACCGCACCCCCACGGTCCAGCACGTGCGGCTGGGCGCTGACGGCGCCGGCAGGCTCACCGCCATCTCGCACGAGGTGGTGGAGCTGACGTCGCGGATCAAGGAGTTTGCCGAGCAGACGGCCGTCCCGGCGCGGATGATGTATGCGGCCCCGAACCGCAGGACCAGCCACCGCCTGGTTCCGCTGGACGTGCCGGTGCCGTCGTGGATGCGGGCGCCCGGCGAGTGTCCCGGGATGTTCGGACTGGAAACGGCCATGGACGAACTGGCCGAAGCCTGCGGGCTGGATCCCCTGGAACTGCGGGCCCGCAACGAGCCGGACCTTGACCCGGAGACCGGGAAGCCGTTTTCCAGCCGGCACCTGCTTGAATGCTTCACCACGGGTGCCGGGCGGTTCGGCTGGGATCGGCGTTCCGCGGTCCCCGGGGGCCGGCTGGAAGACGGCTGGCGGGTGGGGATCGGGGCCGCCAGTGCCACGTACCCGTTTTACCGCAACCCCGGCAACGCGGCCCGCATTGCCTACGGCGGCGACGGGACGTACACGGTGCAGATCGGGGCCGCCGATCTCGGCACGGGAAGCTGGACCGTCCTGGCCCAGATTGCCGCCGACGCGCTGGACTGTCCGCTGGAGGCAGTGCGGCTGGAAATCGGCGACACCTCCCTGCCCGTGGCCAGCGTGGCCGGCGGGTCCTCGGGCACGGCCAGCTGGGGCGGGACCATCATCGCCGCGGCCGACGCCTTCCGGAAGGAGCATGGCGACCGGCCGCCGGCCGGCGCCGCGACCCAGGCGGCGGCGCCGGAGGATCCCGAGGCCGGGCGGTATGCGCTGCACTCCTTTGGCGCACAGTTCGCCGAGGTGCGCGTGCATGCCGACACCGGCGAGCTCCGCGTTTCACGGATGCTCGGGGTCTTCTCCGCAGGGCGCATCATCAATCCCCGCACGGCGCGCTCGCAGTTCATCGGCGGGATGACGATGGGAATCGGCATGGCCCTCCACGAGGCAGGCATCATGGATCCACGCTTCGGCCTGGTCGTCAACCATGACCTCGCCGACTACCACATACCCGCCAACGCCGACGTCGGTGACGTGGACGCCATCTGGCTGGAGGAGGTCGACCTCCACGCCGGGGCCCTCGGGGCCCGGGGAATCGGCGAAATCGGCATCACGGGTGCGGCGGCAGCCATCGCGAATGCGGCCTACAACGCCACTGGGATCCGCATCCGGGAACTGCCGCTCACAGCGGAGAAGTTTCTGTCCTAAAAGGGGCCGGGACGAGGGCACCCGGGTGTAGCATCTGGCCATGATCCTGTCGAAGGTTCCGGACCCGCGCCTCGTGACCATCCGGCGCGGCGGGACCCTGACCGACGCGGACCACCAACTGCTCGCCCTGTGGGCGGCAACGTGCGCGGAGCATGTGCTGGCCCTCTTCGAATCGGTCCGCCCGGATGACCCGCGTCCCCGCCAGGCGATCGGGCAGGCCCGTGCCTGGGCCCGTGGCGAGGTGAAGATGATGGAGGCCCGGGCGGCAGGCGGCCATGCCATGGGTGCCGCCAGGGATCTGCAGGGGGCTGCACGCCACGCGGCGTATGCGGCAGGCCAGGCCGGCGCCGTGGCCCATGTCGCCGCACACGGGCTTGGTGCCGCCGCCTATGCCATCAAGGCCGCCCGGGCAGCTGCCCTGTCCGGCGAAGGCGTGGCAGCGGGGCGGTCGGAGTGCCGGTGGCAGCGCGCGCAGCTTCCGGAGCCCATCCGCGAGCTGGTCCTCGACGACCAGCGGCTGCGCAATGACATCTGCTGGTCCGTGTTTGACTGCTGAGCCGGCAGCCGTCGCTTCTGCGCCGGACCCGGGGCGGGTTGTGCGCATAAACTCCCATGCGCCGGACCCGCCTCCGGTCCGGCGCAGATGCGCCAGGCGTCAGTGCCAGAATGCGCCGAGCTGTCCGGCGAGGGCGCTGCCCTGGCGGTAACCGGCCCGGGCGGCGGGCGGGCGCAGCGCGGGATCCAGTGCGTTGGCGCCGAACAGCTGTGTGGAGTTGCCGTCCGGGAAGACGGTCTCGACGCTGCTGCCGCCCGCGCGCAGCTCCCCGACCTGGGCCGCGAGCTGCATGCCCCAGCCCAGCGGGTGCCGCGTCCGGCCGCCGAAGGGGGAGAGCACCAGCACCCGCGCGCATCCGGCAGCCAGGTCCGCGTTCTCGTTTCTTCGGTAGCCGCCGTCGATGTACTGGCGGGCGCCGATGCCATGGGCCGTGCTGCTGGAACAGCTGGCGGCCACGGCGTCCACGAGGTCAACCCCGCTGTGGCGGTCGAACACGGCCGGTTCGCCGGTTTGTGCGTCCACGGCCGTGATGAGCAGGCGGCGTTGCGGCCAGTCCAGGCCAGACAGCCGGGAGGCGACGGTGGCGCGCCACCGTGCGGGCACGGAAGCGTCCGAAGCCGCGGCATTCCCGATCGCCCACGCCCCCATGCCGCGGCGCATCCCGGCCGCGTCCCGGGCCGCGGCAATGATGGCGCCGGTGGTCTCCATGTGGCTGCCCGCCGGACGCACCGGACCCTGTCCGCCGCCGGGCCGGGCCGGGTCTGTGCGGCGCGGGGCCTGGGCGGCCAGGATGGCGGCATACAGTTCCGCGGGCCGCGTCCCGCCGGTTATTTGGGCCGCCGCGGTCGCCCCGGCCGACGTGCCGATGACCAGGTCGGCCAGTGTTGCATCCAACCCGGCCTCAAGCAGCCCGGCGATCACGCCGATCAGCCACGCGTTGCCGGCCGCTCCGCCGCCACCAAGAACCAATGCCCGTTCGTCCACACGGCCACTCTACCGGTGCCGGTGATCCACGGCTGCGGCGTCGAGCAGCAGGGGCGGGCCGCCTTTAAGCGGGCAACAGGTGGTTGGGAAGCCTGTTGCCCGGCACCCGGCCACGGATTTCGAGCAGGTCGCGGGCGTGGGCATGCAGCGCCTTGTCCTCGCTGGAGATCGGCACCCAGGGCGGAACCGGGACGGAGGTGCCGGCGTCGTCCCGTGCCACCATCACGGTGAGGCAGTAGGTGGTGAGGTCCATCTCGCGCCCCTTCGGGTCCCCCGAACGGACGTGGACCGCGATGTGCATGCCCTTCATCCCGGTGTAAACGAGCCGGGCCTCCACTTCCACGACGTGGCCGATCAGCAGCGGCCGGTAGAACCGCACGCCGCCGGAGAACACCGCAACGGTGTCCATGCCGCAGTATCGCGACGCGCACACATAGGCCGCTTCATCGATCCACTTCATCACGATCCCGCCGTGCACCTTGCCGCCCCAATTCACATCCGTGGGCGCGGCCATGAACCGCAGGACCACACGCTCGGCCGTGCCGGCAGCGGTGTATTCCTGGGCCTTCATGGCCGCCACAATCTCGTCGCGGACCTTGATCCGGGCCAGGGCGTCGTCGCGAAGTGCAAGCTCCGCCGGCGTCACGGCCTCGAAGGGGGCCACCGGGACGGGTTTGCCGTCGTCGCCCACGGCCACGAATATGACCATGCACTGGCTGCGCATCGTAGGGGTGCCGCCCCTGGGGTCGCCGGAGGAAACCACGGTGCGGATGTGCATCGAGGACCGGCCGGTGTAGACAATGGTCGCCTCCACCTCCACCATGTCGCCGCTGTTGACGGGGTCGGCAAAGTGGATGTTGCCCACGTAGGCGGTCACACAATACGACTTCGCCCAGCCGACGGCGGCGGCATACGCTGCCTTGTCCACCCACTCAAGCACGGTGCCGGCATCCACCGAGCCGCTGTGCCCGATGTCGGTGGGGGCTGCGAGGAAGCGAAGGGTCACGGAATTGGCGGCAGTCTCACTCATGGAACGAGTGTAATGAAGTGGCAGGCCGCCCCCGGGCGGGGAGGTCTCATGCGCACCTCCCAACGTCACAATCGCCGCGTCGGCCGCGCGGGGGACCCGGACCGGGCTATGCAGGCACGCCGGCACGTGCCTAGGGTGGAAATGGTACGAAAGGAGCATTTCATGAAAAAGATCCTCATGGTACTGACAAGTGTTTCCGAGATCGGCGCTACGGGGGAGAGCACCGGCTACAACGTGGCCGAGGCCGCCCATCCCTGGAAAGTCTTCAAGGATTCCGGGCATTTCGTTGACTTCGCCTCCATCCAGGGCGGCCAGCCCCCGCGCGACGTGGTGGATGCCGGGGACCCCGTCCAGGTGGCCTTCACGCAGGACGAGACCACGCGCGCCGGCCTTTACAACACGGCCCGGGTCGACGTCGTTGACCCCGAACAGTATGACGCCCTCTACCTGGTGGGCGGCCACGGCGCCATGTGGGACTTCCCGGACAGCGAAGGCCTGCAGAAGCTGGTGGCCGGCGTCTACAACGCCGGCGGCGTGGTGGGCGCGGTGTGCCACGGCCCGGCCGGCCTGGTGAATGTGGATTTGGCGAACGGGATTCATCTGGTCAACGGCCGGAAGGTGGCCGCCTTCACCAACGACGAGGAAGTCGCGGCAGGGAAGGACAAGGTCATCCCGTTCTTCCTGGCCGACCGGCTCGAGGAACAGGGCGCCACCCACGTCTCCGCCGGCGTCTTTGAGGAAAAGGTTGTGGTCGACGAGCGGCTGGTGACCGGCCAGAACCCGGCCTCGGCGGCCGGCGTGGCGAAGGAAATGGAGAAGCTGCTGGCCGGGGTCATCCACCAGGAAAAGGCTGAGGAACAGCAGCAGGCAGAGGCCCTGCGTGCCGAGAAGGACGCAAAAAAGGCGGCCGCCGCCGAGATGGAGCACCGGCACCACCCGTGAAGTGCAGCCGGCCCCGCCGGGGCAAAACACCCCGGATGCGCCGTCGTGCCGATCCGGCCGTTGCGGTGCCAGGGAACGGGCAGCAGTCCCGGGCTAGGCGACCAGGTTCCCGGCGGCCACGTCCATGTGGTCCACCACGGCGGACCGTGCCGCTTCGGGGTCTCCGGTCTCAATGGCCGCAACGATTTCGTAGTGACGGTCCACGCGCATGTTCCTGACGGCCTTCTCCAACCCGGCGAACATGATGGACATGCGGATGGATCCTTCCAGCGACGCCCACGAGTGCAGCAGCGTCTGGTTGCCGGTCAACGTGCACAGGGTCCGGTGGAATTCGAGGTCTGCCTCAATCCGCTCCTCGAGGGATTCGTTGGCTACTGCGTTCATCCGGTCGACGGCGCTGCGCAGCGACTTGATGACGGCGGTCCGGTTCGGCCGTTCGCAAAGCGTGAGCACCGCCAGGGATTCCAGGGCCGCGCGGACGGCGAAGATGTCGCGGATTTCCTTGGCATCCAGGTGGCGGACGGAGAGGCGTCCGCGTGTGCCGGAGGTGAGCAGCCCTTCCTGGGCGAGCTGGCGCAAGGCCTCGCGCAGCGTGCCGCGGCTGATTTGGAGCATGTCGGACAGCTCGGTTTCGACGAGGTGCCGGCCAGGCTCCAGGGCGCCGCTGGTGATTGCGGTGCGGAGGGAGGACACGGCCTGCTCCCGCAGGCTCTTCTTTTCCAGTCCCAGAAGGGACGCGGTGGCTGCTGGCATGGTGTGTTCCTCGGCGTGGGCGGGCAGTTGTTTACTGTCAGGTGTTAACAGTTGATACTACGCCACGGGCGCGGGACCTTTGGGAGGTCCCGCGCCCGTTTGCGTCGTATTGTGCGACGGAGGGCGGGTCAGCCCAGTTCCGCCAGTACCTTCCCCACAATCCTTGCCACGGACAGGCCATAGCGGTCGTGGAGCGTCGGCAGCGCACCGGCGTCCAGGAAGGCATCCGGCAGGCCGATGGGCACGACGCGCTTGTTGAGGCCGGCCGTCACCACTGCGGAGGCGACGGTCTCGAACAGCCCGCCTACCACGGTGTGGTTTTCCAGTGTCAGGGCCAGGCGGTCGCCGGCGAGTTCGGCCAGCACGGTGGCCGAGTCAAAGGGCTTGATGGTGGGGGTGTGGACGACGGCGGCATCCACCTTGTGTGCCTCCAGCGCCTGTGCGGCCTGGAGTGCGCGCATCGTCATGAGCCCGCTGGATACCAGGACCACGTCGGTGCCCCCGCGCAGCACCTTGGCCTTGCCCAGTTCAAAGGTGTAGTCGTATTCGTCCAGGACGGTGGGCACGTTGCCGCGCAGCAGACGCAGGTAGGTGGGCCCGTCGCTGGCGGCCAGCTGGGGGACGGCCTGCTCAATGTCGACGGAATCGCAGGGGTCCACGATGGTCAGGTTCGGCATGCCACGGAAGATGGCCATGTCCTCGGTGGCCTGGTGGCTGGGGCCGTATCCGGTGGTCAGCCCGGGAAGCCCGCCGACGATGTTGACGTTCAGGTTTGGCTCGGCAATGTCGAGGCAGAGAAAGTCGTAGGCACGGCGCGCGGCGAACACCGAATACGTCGAGGCAAAGGGAATGAGCCCGGTCTGGGCCATGCCGGCGGCGGCGCCGAAAAGGAGCTGTTCGGCCATGCCCATTTGGAAGAAGCGGTCCGGGTGCTGCCGGGCAAAGATGTGCATGTCCGTGTACTTGCCCAGGTCCGCGGTCAGGCCCACAATCCGCTGGTCGGCCTCGGCGGCCTTCGCCAATGCATGCCCGAACGGTGCCGGCGAGGTCTTCTGTCCGGGATCGGCAAAGGAGGCGATCATGGCGGATGTCTTGGGTTTATTGGCCGGTGCCAGTGTTGTGGCCATCACAGGGCCGTCCTTTCGTAACCGTTGCTGAGCTGGTCGCGGCAGAGTTGCCACTCGTGTTCTTCGATGCGCATGAAATGCGCCTTTTCGCGGTCCTCCAGCAGGGGAACGCCGCGGCCCACCTTCGTGTCGCAGAGGATGACGGACGGCTGCCCGTGGGGCTTGGCGTTCGCCGCCGCGTTGTCAAAGGCCTCCAGCAGCGCGGCGGTGTTGTTGCCGTCGACGCGCTGTACGTACCAGCCAAACGCCTGCCATTTCTCGGTGAGGGGTTCGGTGCGCAGGACGGTGTCCGTCCTGCCGTCGGCCTGGAGGGCGTTGATGTCCACCATGGCGGTGAGGTTGCCCAGCTGGTGGTGGTGGGCGCCCATCGCCGCTTCCCACGTGGAGCCTTCATCAAGCTCGCCGTCGGACAGGAAGTTGAACACTCGGGCGCCGGACCCCTGGTGGCGCAGGCCGAGGACCGTGCCGACGGCGATGGAGAGTCCGTGGCCCAGGGAACCGCCGGAAATTTCCATCCCGGGCGTGTAGGTGGACATGCCCGACATGGGCAGGCGCGAGTCGTCGGAGCCGTAGCTTTCCAGTTCCCCGACGGGGATGATGCCCGCCTCGGCCAGTGCCGCGTAGTGGCCGATGGCGTAGTGGCCGGTGGAGAGCAGGAAGCGGTCGCGGCCTTCCCAGTCCGGCTCGCCGGCCCGGAAGGTGAGCTGGCTGGTGTAGACGGTGGCGAGGATGTCCGCCGCCCCCAGGGCCTGCCCGACATAGCCCTGGCCTTGGACTTCGCCCATGTTCAGGGCGTGGTGCCGGATGCGGTACGCGGCCTGGGTGGCTGCGCCCACCCGGTCCTCGAAGGTGCCTTCGGCCAGGGGCCGGCTGGTGGTCGTATCCAATGTGGACATGATGTGGGTTCTGCCTTTCGTGGGCTTAGGCGTCGATGGTCAACGGTGTGCTTTTGGTGGCCTCATCCGCCAGCTGGCGTTCCCGCCTGCCCCAGGTTTCGCGGGTGCTGATGGCGGCGACCAGGCCGATGAGGCCGTAGAGCAGGAAGAGTGCGGCGGGGCCGGCCCAGCCGAAACTGAGGAACAGCAGCGTGGTGATGAAGGGCGTGAAGCCGGAGACCATGGCCGAGACCTGATAGGCCAGGGACGCGCCGGAGGCGCGGGTCTTGGCCTGGAACAGTTCGGGGAACCACGGGCCCTGGGCACCGGCCAGCGAGTTCTGGCAGACGGCGTAGGAGATGATGACCGTCAGGATGACGAGGATGGACAGCCCCGTGTTGACCAGCAGGAACATGGGGAAGGCGAACAGCACGGCAAAGGCGCAGGACCAGATGTAGAGCGGCCGGCGGCCAATCTTGTCTGTGAGGTGGCCCCACGCCGCAGTTGCGAAGATGCCGATCGCCGCGGCAATGCTCAGGGCCAGAAGGGTCTCGGTCTTGCTGGACAGGCCGGTGGTGTGGAGGTAGGAGATCATGTAGGTGATGGAGACGGCGTAACCGGCCGTTTCAGCGATGCGCAGGCCGATGCCGCGCACGATGTTGCGCCAGTCGGTCTTGATGACTTCCACGATCGGCGACTTCACGATGGAGCCCGAGGCCTTCACTTCGTCAAAGACGGGGGACTCGGGAACCTTGGAACGGATGACCAGCCCCACGGCGACCAGGAAAATGCTGGCCAGGAACGGTATGCGCCAGGCCCATGAATTGCCCAGGTGGACGCTGAAGAGGAAAACAAGGTTGGCCAGCAGGAGTCCCACGGGGAAGCCGGCCTGGACCATGCCGGTGTACTTGCCCTTCTTCTTCCAGGGTGCGTGCTCGTAGCTCATGAGGATGGCGCCGCCCCATTCCGCGCCGAATGCCAGGCCCTGGACAATGCGGACAAACACCAGCAGCGCCGGGGCCAGTAGGCCCACGGTTGCATACGTGGGCAGCAGTCCGATGGCGAAGGTGGCAAGGCCCATCAGGACCAGCGAGGCCACCAGGACCGGCTTGCGCCCCAGCCTGTCACCCAGGTGGCCGCCGAGAATGCCGCCGAGGGGCCGGGCGGCAAAGCCGACGCCGAGGGTGGCGAAGGAGGCCAGTGTCCCGGTCACGGGGTCGGCACCGGGGAAGAAGGCAGTGCCGAAGTACAGGGCGGCCGCCGTCCCGAAACCGATGAAGTCGTAGGTTTCGATGACGGCGCCCACGCTGGAGCCGAGGGCAACGCGCCGGGCGTCCTTGGTGCCGTGGACTGGTCCGCGCATCGAGAGAGCATCGTTGCTCATGGTCTTATATCCCTTTCAAACGGCGACCGATGCATTCGGCATCGTGATGTCGACTGTTAACAGATGATACGACAGTGTGACCCGGATCATTCATTCTTGTCAACAGTCAACTTCAGAGGTTGACTGTTGACACTGAAAAGTCCTAGTGTGGTTCCCATCACCCGCCACTGAAATTTTTCACCCCATCCAGTTTCGCCCAACCTTCAAGGAGAATCATGTCCAACTCCATCCAGCGCACCGCCGTCCTGACCGGAGCCACGTCCGAGCGGGGCATCGGCCTGGCCGCCGCCCGCCGCTACGCCCGTGAGGGGTGGGCCGTGGCCATCCTGGACCTCGACGGCGAGAAGTCGGCCAAAATTGCCAGGGAAGTCGGCAACGAATTTGATGTCCCCGCCTTCGGCCATGCCGTCGACGTCGCCAGTGAGGACTCGGTTGCTGCCGCCCACGGTGCCGTCAGCGCCGAGTTGGCAGCCGGCAACCTGCCCGTGGTCGGCGCCGTGGTCAACATTGCCGGGATCACCTCGCCGGTGCCGTTCCTGGAGACCACCCTGGAACTGTGGAACAGGATCATGGCCGTCAACGCCACCGGCACCTACCTCGTCACCAAGGCGTTCCTTCCGGAAATGATCGACGCCGGATGGGGCCGCATCGTGAACATGTCCTCCGTCTCCGCCCAGCGCGGCGGCGGCGTGTTCGGCAAGGTCCCCTATTCCTCGGCCAAGGCTGCGATCCTCGGCTTCACCAAGGCGCTGGCCCGCGAACTTGGGGACTCGGGGGTGACGGTCAATGCCATTACGCCCGGCGCCGTGGACACCAACATCCGGGTCGGCAGCACCGATGACCAGGAAGCGGCGATCGCCCGCGACATTCCCGTGGGACGGACCGCCACCACCGAGGAGGTCGCCGCCGTCATTACGTTCCTGTCCTCCGAGGATGCCGCCTACCTCACCGGCACCACGGTCGACATCAACGGCGGCAGCCACCTCCACTGAGGCCTGCACCCGGGCCGGGGCGCCGGGGTGCTCCCGCTCACGGTGTGAGCGGGCCGTGCAGGACCCGGCGTGCCAGGTCCGCGTCACCGTCGACGGCCGCGCTTCCGGCCAGGTTCCAGCGGCCCCAAAGGCCAAGGTACATTTCCCGCACCGGGGCGGTGATCGAGGCAGTGACGGGCCCTTCGCCGAGTGTCCAGCCGGTGGCCCCGGGGACGTGGAAGGCCACGGCCCCGTCCGGGGGCGGCATGCGCTTGAGCCGGAGCTGGCGTGGGGCGAACATGGCCAGGACCTCGTCAACCCCGTCGACCATGAAGCCATCCGCGAATCCCGGCACGTCCACACCCGAGGCGAGGGAAGCGTCGACCAGGTGGATGGCGTGTTCGTGTGCCTGGCGCCGAAGCCAGAAACCGGCCTTGCGCGGCGGCGGGCCAAAGTTCCAGCACGGCGCCTCGGGGTCGAGGGCTCCCATCGCGGCGAGGAAGGGGCCCGTGCCGTCGAGGAACCATGCCGCGGCGCCCGTTGCCGGCGGGGCCGGTTCCTCGACGTATGTCCCTGTTTGAACGATGTTCGCCGCCCAGCGTTCGATTGACCCGAGGTGCCCGAAAAGTTGCCCGAGCGTCCAGTCGGGGCAGGCCGGAACGGGGCGGGCGGGCAATCCGCCGGGCTGGCGCGCAATCGTCATGAGACGCTCGAGGCTGCCGGCCAGCGCTGCGAGGTGGTCATCGGGGGTCATGCGTCGAGCATATCCGGCCGTGCGGGATTCCCGCCCGGGAATGGGGCTGACTGCCGCCTTGCCGGGCAGGGTGCATCTACTGCCGGCAGTACTTGCAAAAAAGCAAGTACGGCCCGCCTTTCGCGCCACTCTAAGCCGCAAAAGACGGGTACCCGCCACTCGTGCGATCCTGCATTGACGTCCATAGCCTGTTCATAGGATATTCAGCGTGGCTCCGTCATTGAATCGTAGGTCCCAGTCGTGGCACACAGCTATCCTGCTTTGGTTGCAGGCATGGAAAATCCAGGCACGGTCCCTGGCCAGGGTGACGGGGCCTGCCTCGCCGGGCCCACTGTCCCGGGGCTTAATATCCCCGGGCCCGACGGCACCTACCGGACCATCTCGTCCCCCCGCTACGAGAAAGCACGATTGGCCCTCATTGAGGCCTGGGAGCACCGGCCGCCGGCCTGCTCCTGGGAGCGTGCCGTGTTCGAAAAGATGATCATGCCGGACGCCCGCGCGGAATTGCAGGCTGCCTGGCTGGAAGCAGCGGAGATGTCAGGGTTCGTGCATCCGGGAGCCGGGCCCCAACTGCCGTGACCGGGAATACACCACCGTGATGGCCAGGTCCAACTGGCGACACGGCACCCAAACGCAGTCGGCCGCGGGTGGAAACGGCCGGAACATGATGTGCTGGGGTCCCGAGCGGCCGCCCAGGTACCGTCCGCGGTCAACGAATCCGGACTTGAGATAGGCCGCCCGGCCCGCACCATTGCGCTCGTTGACACCAAGAACAACGCCGTTCGCCGGCAGCCCCAGCTCGGCGGCGATGTCCCGGGCAAGCCCGACGGCGGCCAGCGCCGCCTTCGTCCCGTAGCCGTGGCCCTCGTGCCTGTGGTCCACGAGGAATCCACGGAGCGAAATGGCACTGTCATCGTCGACCCAGCCCGCGGCCGTGGCCGCCCCGACGTGCAGGACCCCCATGCCCACGACGTTCCTGCCGCGCGGCAACTGTGCGGCGGTTCCCTGGGTAGGGGTTCCCTGGGTGGACGATCCCGGGGTGGACGATCCCGGGGTGGACGCGGGCGCCGGCCGGTCCGGCGGCCGGCCCGGGACCGGCGGGCCTATGCGGTGGCGGGGGCGAGGACGATGTCGAACCGGGCACGGGCCCAGACGTCATTGCCCAGTTCGCGCCCGTCGGGCGTCGGCGTCCCGGCGGGTTGCGGCACGAAGTCCTTGATCAGCGATTCCTTGACGCCGAACACGGTGTCGTACTTGAGCAATTTGTCGCCGGTGACGAAGATATGCGTGACCAGGGTGCGCAGGCCGGGGGCGGTGACCATGAAGTGCAGGTGGGACGCGCGCATGGGGGACCGGCCGGTGGCTTCGAGCATCTTCCCGACGGGACCGTCGTGCGGGATCGGGTACGGTGTCGGGGTCAGGCCCCAGAAGTTGTAGTTGCCGTCCGTGTCAGAGAACAGGTGTGCCCGACCGGCGACGCGGCCGTCGGTGTACTGGACGTCGTAGAACCCGTCTTCGTCGGCTTCCCAGACTTCGATCCGCGCGCCGGATACGGGGTTGCCGTCGGTGTCCCGGACCGTGCCTTCGATCCAGCATGGTTCACCGGCCGCCCCGCCGGCGATGTCGCCGCCGCGGGGGATCTCGGGGGCGTCGTCGACGAAGAACGGGCCAAAGACGGTGGCCTCGGTGGCGTCCTTGTAGGCGGCGTTGTTGACGTTGATGGTCTGCATCGAGGCGCCCAGCACGTCGGAGAGCAGGATGAATTCCTGGCGCTTGTCGTCGGTGATGTGCCCGGCGGCGGTGAGGAACGCGATGGCGGCGTCCCATTCCTTCTCGGTCAGCCGGACATCGCGGATGAACGCGTGCAGGTGGGTGACCAGCGACTCCATGAGTTGTTTCAGCCGCGGATTCGCGCAGTCCTGGAACGACCGGAGGACGTTCCCGGTGAGGCGCTCCTCGACGGCGGCCTGTGCTGTGGCTGCGGCGGTGGCTGCCGCGCCTTCGGCGGTGGAAGGGGAGTTCTGGCTCATCGTGGTTCCTCCTGGAACTGGTCGGAAAGGGTTTTGGGGTCGTCGCCGTTAAGTGCGGCGGTGAGCAGCGCGGTCAGGTTCGCGGCGGTGACCGGGCGGGGGTTGTTGGCCGGGATGGCGGGCAGGGCCACCGCCACGGCTTCGGGGATGTCCGCGGCGGTGAAGCCGTAGTCCTTCAGTGCCTTGGGTGCATCAAGCCTCCCGCGCAGCTCCTGCAGCCCGCCCAGTGCGGTGTCGGAGCCGAAGGCCGCCGCGATGCGGGCCCGGGCTTCGGGCGCGGCCGGGCCGTTGAACGCGAGGACGTAGGGCAGCACGGCGGCATGGGTCTGGGCGTGGGGGAGGTTGAACGTCCCGCCGAGCACATGGCAGATCTTGTGGTGCATGCCGGATCCGGCCGAGGCGAATGCGACGGCGGAAAGGTACGCCCCGTAGAGGGCCTGCTCGCGGCCGGGCAGTCCTGCCGGTTCGGCAACGATCGCCGGCAGCCCCCGGCTGAGCGCGCGGATGCCTTCGGAGGCCATGGCCGCGTTGATCGGGTCCGCCCGCGGGCCCCAGAGCGAGTCGATGCAGTGCGCCATGCCGTTCAGCCCGGAGGCCACGGACATCTCCACGGGCAGGGAGAGGGTGAGTTCGGCGTCGTAGACAACCGTCACCGGCAGCACCTTGTCATCGACCCCGGTGGTCTTGCGGGACGCCTCCGTCAGCCCCCACACGTTCGTGGCCTCCGAGCCGGCATAGGTGGTCGGGACCGCGAGGATCGGCAAGCCGGTGGTCAGGGCAACCGCCTTGGCCAGCCCGGTGGTGGACCCGCCGCCCACGCACACGATGAGGTCGACGCCGGCCTCTTCCGCGGCCGTGCGGGCGGCCTGGGCCGTCTCGAGCGGTACGTGCATCACCACCCCGCTGTGCCACAGCGCCACGTCGATTCCGGCCGCGACGGTGCGGGCCATCGCCATCTCGAAGTCGGAGGCGATGACCATGGCCTTGCCGGCGCCGAGCCGGGCGGCCTCCGCGGCCACCAGGTCTGCGGCCTGGCCGGAACCGAAGAGCACCCGCTGGCCCAGGGTGGTGTGTTCGAATGTCAGCTTCATGATTTGTCTCCGTTGCCCAGGATGGTTGAGATGGCGCCTTGCAGTGCGGCTTCCGGATCGGCCGGCAGGCCCTGCGAACGCCAGCCTACGTGCTTGTCGGGCCGGACCAGGACGGCACCGTCCTCGGCCACGCCGCGCAGGCGCTCCCAGTCGAAATACAGGTCCGTGACCTCCTGCCCGGGGCCGATCACCACCGCCTTGACCGGGACCCCGAGCTGGGCGGAGACCTTCCGGGCGGCGCCGTCCCAGGCCGTGCCGGTGATGCCGGTGAAGAGCGTGAACCGGCCGTACGGGGCGAGGTCGTGCGTTGAGAACTTCCGGGTCCAGTCGCCCACCCACGCATGGGGCAGGCGGACACCGGGATGGGTGGACGGTTCGTAGTACAGCTCGGCGTCGCGCGCCGGCACGGGCCGTTCCGTGCCGTCGGAGGCGATGGCGGCCGAGCGGTAGTACTGGCCCAGCTCCACGCCGTGCGCGTTGAACTCGTAGTTCTTGATTTCCATCGCCTCGCGGATCGCGGCGCGCTTGGCGGCGCCCGCGGCCGTGTTGTCCTTCCGCGATTCGATGGCAGCGAGCATCTCGGCCTCGCTTTGCCCTGCGGTGAGGCCCAGGGCGTCGAAGAGCTTCACAAACTCGCGCCCGGACTGGTTGGCGCGGGTGACGATCTGCTTCGCCACCGGCGCACGCTCGGCAGTGTAGGTCTCGAGCAGGCCGGCCGGGGCCTGCCCGTTGAGCACGGCGGCGATTTTCCACGCCAGGTTGTAGGAGTCCTGGATGGACGTGTTCGAGCCCAGCCCATTGCTCGGCGGATGCTTGTGGACGGCGTCACCGGCACAGAAGACCCGGCCGGACTGCAGGGTGGTGGCGTACTGCTCGTTGTTGCCCCACAGCGAGATGCCGGTGATCTCGGCCTCCAGGTCGGGGACGCCGATCAGGTTGCGGATCACCTGCAGTGCGTCCTCCCGGGTGACCTCGGGCGTGCCCTGGGAGATGTCGAATCCCCAGACGATGAGCCATTCGTTCCACGGTCGGACCATGCGGACCAGTCCGGCGCCGATCCCGCCGATGTTGGAACCGGGCTGGACCACCCAGTACAGGACGGAGGGGCGGTGGCCCACCAGTTTGGCCAGGTCGGCCTTGAAGGTGATGTTCATCGACCCGGCGATGTCCATCTTTCCCTCCAGGGGAAGGCCGACGTCGGCGGCGACCTTCGAGCGGGCCCCGTCGGCCCCGATGAGGTACTTCGCGCGGATCGTGTACGCGTGGCCGGAGAGCCGGTTGAGCACGCGCACGGAGACGCCGTCGTCGTCCTGGGTGTGGGAGAGGTATTCGGTGGAGAACTGGGCCTGCGTGCCGCGCATGGTCGCGTTCTTGACCAGGATCGGCTCCAGGTACGTCTGCGGGATGTCGCAGTTCAGCGACGGGGAGGCGAGCTCGTAGTCCGCATGGCGTGCCGGGTGGTTGCCCCAGGTGAGGATCCGCCCGATCTCGTCGCCGGCGATCGACGTGCAGAAGACGGTGTCCCCGATCATCGCGTGGGGGGTGGCCTCGGCCAGGACCTGTTCCTCGATCCCGAGGTCGCGGAAGATCTCCATGGTGCGCTGGTTGGTGATGTGCGCCCGCGGCGTGTTGGCCGTCCAGCGGTACTTGGTGATCATGATGTTCGCCACGCCCAGCGAGGACAGGAAGAGGGCCGCGGACGAGCCGGCGGGGCCGGAACCGACGATCAGGACGTCGGTCTCCACGAGCGTGGTGTCCGGCGTTTGTGTCTCGGCGACGCCGTCGTTGAAGACAACCATGGGAACTCCTTGTTGTTGGCCGGCTGCTCGGCCGGCGGGGTTGAATCAATCATGGGTGTGAGCGGCGTCTCACGGCAGGGAGAGGGCGATCATGGCGGAAAAACACAAAAAAGCGTCCACTGCAGGGCGGCTATGGTGTGGCGAGGAGCTCGCGCCGGTGTCGCAGGGGCGGCACGCCGAACAGGTCCCGGTAGCTGCGGGCGAACTGGGCCTGGGAGGAGAATCCGCACCGGCTCGCGATGTCGGAGATGGGAAGGTGGCCCAGTGCCGCGGTGCCGAGCAGCCGGCGGGCGCCCTCGAGCCTGGCGGCGAGGATTGCCTGGGGCACGCTGCGTCCCGAGGCGGCGAAAACGCGGGAGAGCTGGCGTTCGGACAGGCCGATGGCCGTGGCGATGCCGGGGACGGACAGTTCCCGGCGCCGGTAGTGGGTGCGGATGAAGGCCTCGGCTGCCTCCAGGTGCCCGGCGGCGGGCCCGTCCGTGAGGAGTTCGGTGACGAGCCCGATGAGTGTGTCCTCGAGGGCGTCCCAGGGTGCAGGGCGTCCGGACAGGGCGCTGCCGGCGGCCGCGGCGAGCCGGGCGCCGGGCGCGTCGGCGGAACCGCCGAACTCGAACAAGCGTGGTTGGGCCAGGTACGCGGCGCCGGCCAGGACGCCGCGGGGCACCTTGACGGCCAGCTCGGTGAGGCCCTCGGCGAAGTCCCGCTCGAAGGGCTGGTCGGCGTCGATCAGCAGGCCCTGCCCGGGGGCCACCGTTTCGGTGCCGCCGCGGTGCATGAAGCGCCCGGCACCCCGGACCGCGAGGTAGGCGACGATCCCGCCGGCCGGGTGGGCGGCGACCTGCGCCTCGTCCCGGGACACCCGGTGGGCCGTTCCCGTGACCCTGGCCAGGCCGAGCCGCGGCAGGGAGAGGTTCAGTTCCGTGGCACGAAGCCCTGCCGCACCGTCGGTGGCCGCCGCGAGGCCAACCAGGGCACGGGCGTTGTGGCGTTCCCACTGGGGGATGCGCCGCCCGCTCGGCAGGCCGTCGGTTGAAAACCGGGTGAATCCCGCTGGAAGTGTGGTGCCTGAATGTGACATGTGTCTCCAGTGTAGGCGGGTGTCCGTGCCCTGCACCATCGGCGCAGGGCACGTGCGCGCTGCAGCTACGCGCCTCCGGTCCGTGGGGGCCCGTCGGGTGCGCCGAGGCCGAAGGCCATGAGGTCCTCGCCGACGACGAGGGTGCCGGAGAAGCCGACGCCCGCCTTTTCCCACTTTTCGACGGGCGTGTTGCCGGGGACCAGGTGGGTGAGCACGAGGGTGTCGACGCCGGCCTTCCCGGCCTGGGGTCCGACCTCTTCGATGGCGGTGTGGGCGGCGAGCATGTGCTGCATCAGGTTGGGGTCCGGCTTGGGGGAGTCGGGGCCCATGAGCCCGTCGACCCAGTCCATGTCGATGCACTCGTGGAGCAGGATGTCGGCTCCCTGGGAGATGGTCACCAGGTTCTGGCACACGCCGGTGTCCCCGGAGACGACGATGGCGCCGTCGGGGGTTTCGAAGCGGAAGGCGAAGGCGGGGAAGATCGGCCGGTGGTCCACGAGGATCGCGGTGACCCTGATGTTCTCGTCGCGGTAGACCTCGAAGGGTTCCATGGCCGGGGACGGGTTTCCGTTCGGGTCGTGGCCGGTGCCGCCGGGCAGTTCAATGTCGTGGAATTCAAAGATCTCGCGCAGGTCCTGCTTGGCGTTGTCGCGCATGCGGTCGTTGATGTCCATGGAGTAGGCCTGCAGGAGGCGTTGCGTGGATTCGACGAGGCCGGGGGTGGGGGAATCGGGGTTGAACACCTCGGGAAGGTGTTCGCGCCTTTCCTCGGCGAAGATCGGGGGAAGCGCGCCGCGGTCGCCCGGGCCCACCACCTGGATGGGCTGCTTGAGCCCGTCGGAGCCGTTGTGCCAGGCCAGCAGCAGCAGGTTGGGGTAGTCGATCATGTGGTCGGAGTGGTGGTGGGTGATGAAGACGCCGCGGAGGTTGTCCAGGCCCTTTTGGAAGCCGGCGGGTCCCAGGCCGGACTTGCGGAATTGCGGGCCCCAGCCCTCGCCGCAGTCGATGAGGTAGTGCTCGTCGCCGACGGAGATGACGGTGGAGATGCCGGCCCGGTCCGAGCCGTCCCACCAGGGCGGGCCGCCGGCCGTGCCCAGGAGGGTGACGCGGGTGCGGTGCAGGGCGGCCTGCTCGGCCGTGAGGGGGAGGTGTGCCATGGGGATTTTCCTCGAGGGGTGCTAGGCGATGGAGGCGTGGGATTGGGCGGCCTGGATGAGTTCGAAGACCTCCGCGCGGAGCCGTGCGTAGTCGGGCAGCAGCTTGGTGTCCCGCTGGTCGCGGGGGCGGGGGAGGTCGACGGTGATGTTGCGGGTGACCTTGGTGGGTGCCCCGGAGAGGATAATGACGCGGTCGCCGAGGTAGACGGCCTCGTCGATGTCGTGGGTGACAAAGATGACCGTGGTGTCGAAGTCCTGGCGGACGCGCAGCACAAGGTCCTCCAGCTCGATGCGGGTCTGGGCGTCGACGGCGGCGAAGGGCTCGTCCATGAGCAGGACGTCGGGCTGGTAGGCCAGCCCGCGGGCGATGGCGGCACGTTGTTGCATGCCCCCGGACATCTGCCAGGGGTACAGGCCGCCCTTCCCGGACAGGCCGACGGCGCGCAGGACTTCCTCGATCCGTGCCGGGCGCCCGGCCTTGGGCAGCTTGTTTTTCAGCGGGAGCCCGATGTTGGCGGCCACGGTCATCCATAGCAGCAGTGAGCGGGAGTAGTCCTGGAAGACGACGGCGAGCTTGGCCGGCGGCTCCGTGACGGTCTCACCTTCGAAGACGGTGCGGCCGCCGCTGGGATCGAGCAGGCCGGCCATGCATTTCAGGAGCGTGGTTTTTCCGGAGCCGGAAGGGCCCACGATGCACACGAATTCGCCCCTGCGCACGGAGAGGTCGACGCCGTCGAGGATCTGGGTGGATCCGTAGCTTTTGCGCAGTTGTTCCAGTTCGAGGAGGACGTCGCCGAAGGGCGGTGTGGCGGGGGCCGCGGGGTTGGGCGCCCCGGGGTTGGGCTCGGTGGTGGTGGGTTGGGTGGTCATGTCAGGCGTCCTTTCCGGAGGCTGCGCGCATCCCGGAGTGCCAGCGCAGGACGCGGGACTCGATGCGCAGGAAGAGAAGGTTGGCGACGTAGCCCAGGGCCCCGAGGAGCAGGGTTCCGGCCCAGGTCTGGGGGACGGCGAAGGTTTGTTGGGAGTTGAGCAGGTAGTAGCCGATCCCGTTGACGGAAGCGACCATTTCGGAGACGACGATCAGGATGATGGAGATCTGCAGCGTGGTGCGCAGGCCGGCGAAGATCTGCGGCCCCGCGTTGGGCACGACGATGTAGCGCACCCGCTGGCCCAGGGTCAGCCGGTAGGAGCGGGACATGTCCCGGACCTGGGAGTCCAGCGACCGGACGCCGTCGATCGTGTTGAGCAGGGTGGGCCAGACGGCGCCGAAGGCGATGATGGCGATGTTCATGGGGGCGCCGATGCCGAACACGAGGATCCCGATCGGCAGCAGCACCGGCGGTGGCAGGGAGCGCAGGAACTGCACGATCGGTTCGACGGCGGCGGCGAGGGTGCGCGACATGCCGATCAGCAGCCCGAATACGATCCCGCAGGCGGCGGCGATCAGGAAGCCGGCCAGGAACTTGCCCAGGCTGGGGAGGAGGTTTGCCGTCAGGCCGGGGCCCAGCCAGTCGTGCTGAAGCGTCTCGAGGATGGTGGACAGTGGCGGGAAGTACAGCGACCTGCTGCCGGCGGAGGCGAGCCACCACCAAACGATCAGGACAACTGGCAGCCAGGTGCGCAGTGCGAGCAGCCGCAGGGGATGCGGGCGGGTTGTGGCGCGGGTGGCGGTCTGGGTGACGGCGCGTGCCGCGGCGCGGGTGGTGGTCATCGGGACGCCTCCTCGCGCATGGACGGGTGCCAGAACAGCAGGGGCTTTTCGGCTGCCCGGAAGGCCGCGTTGAGGCCCAGGCCCAGCAGGCCGGCGGCGAGGATCAGCGCGTACATTTGGGTAAGGGCGCCGGCCGACTGGGCCACGACGATGCCTTGGCCCAGGCCCGTGGCGCCGCCGATCATTTCGGTGACGACGGCGACGATGATGGCGATGGCCGCGGAAATGCGCAGGCCGGTCAGCGCGAACGGAAGGATGGACGGCGCCACCAGGCGGGAGGTGGTGAGCCACCAGCCGAGGCGGTAGCTGCGGGCCATGTCGGTGGCGACGCCGTTGACCTCCTTCACGCCGTAGACCAGCTGCGTGAGCAGCGGCCAGAGGGCACCGAGGACGATCAAAAACAGTTTCATTCCCGGGCTGGGACCCCAGAGCAGCAGGCCCAGGGGGATCAGGGCGACGGGCGGGATGGGCTTGAGAAACTCCACGAGGAACCAGGTCGACTCCGCGAAAGGCTTCACCAGCCCGATCAACAGGGCCAGCGGCGTGGCGATCACGATGATCAGCACCAGGCCCAGAAGCGCCACGGAGAGTGTGGCCCAGAGCGAGGCCCAGAACGCCGGCAGGAAGAGCTGCGCGGCGAACTCCGCGAGCACCGCGGACGCCGGCGGGATCGCGTCGGGCGGCAGGGCGCCGGTGCGGGAGAGGACCTCCCAGAACGCGAGTGCGAGGACGACGGTGCCGGCTCCCAGCACGAAGCGGCCGGCGGACGTGGCGGCCGGGTGGCGCCGCCGTCGTGCCTGTGGAGGGGAGGGGCGGAGGGCCGCCCCGGAGTCAAGGACGGTGGTGTTGGTGGTCATGGCCAGACGGCTCCTTTGACGTCAACGGGTCCGGGCAAAAAGCCCAGTTCCTGCATGAGTTTTGCCGTGTTTTCGATGGCGGGGATGCTCATTTTGTCGGTGTACATCGGCACCCGCATCTTGGCGAAGACCTCCGGCGGAAGCTTGCCGTATTTCGCCAGGACCTGCCCCACCTTTTCCGGGTGGCTGGCCGCGAGCAGGCTGGCCCGGTCCATGGCCCGTTGGAATTTTTTGACGGTCTCCGGGTTCTTCTCCGCAAACGGGCCGGCGGTGAAGATCACCGTAAACGTGCCGTCCGGGGTCAGGCTGGCCGAATACGGGTGGGCGATCACCCGGGCACCCGTGGCGACGGCCTTGACCTGGAACGGCTCAACCAGCGACGCGGCGTCAATGGCTCCGCGGTGGAGCGCCGGGATCATGTCGGGGAACGGCATGGCCACGAAGGTGACCTTCGAGGGATCGCCGCCGTCCTTCTTGATGGCAGCCGCCGCGACAACGTGGACGATGGAACCGAGGGCATTCACCGCGACGGTGTGGCCTTCGAGGTCGCGCGGGCCCTTGATGGTGCTGCCCTTGGCGACGACGAGTGCGGAGGGGTCCAGGGCCGGGTTTGCCGCGATCGAGGAGCCGTTGGCGACGGCCTTGAGCGGCAGCCCCTTTTGGACCGCAGCCAGGAACGGCGTGATTGCAGCGGTGCCGAACTGAAGCTGGCCGTTGATCACGGAGGGGGCGATGGCGGCGGCGTTCTGCATGACCTGGGTTTGGACGTTCAGGCCTTCGTCCTTGAAGTAGCCTTCCTCCTGGGCGATGTAAACGGGCGCGAAGTCCGCCACGGGGATGACGCCGACCTTGATCGGATCGCCTGCGCCAAGGACTTTCGCGCTGCCCATGCCCACGCCGCACCCGGCGATGGGCAGGACCACGCACAGGCCGGCCAGCGCGATGGCTGTTCGGCGGGTGATGGATGGGGCACGGCTCATGGGACCTCCGCTAAGACAAGTTGGTGTGTTGTGAATCACTATCAGCTTGGGGCAGGGATATGCATATGACAAATATCAATTACCGCCTAACCCCATATAAAATGCGACTATGAACCTGCGAAGACTCGAATATTTTCTGGCCGTGGTGGAGGAAGGGTCCGTCTCCCTGGCCGCGCGCCGGTTGCACATGACGCAGCCGCCGCTGAGCCAGGCGATCCAGGCCCTGGAACGCGAGGTGGGGACGGAACTGCTGCAGCGCCTGCCGCGCGGGGTCGAGCCCACCGCCGCAGGGCGTTTGCTGGCGGAACAAGGGCGGGACCTGCTGCGGTGGTCCGAGCGGGTCGGGGAGTCGGTCCAACGGATCGGGCAGGGGCTGGGAGGGCGGCTGCGGATTGCGTGCGTGCCCTCGATCTCCTGGTCGCTGCTGCCCCCGCTGCTCAAGCGCTTCCGTGTGGAGGCGCCGGAAGTGGAGGTCCTGCTGTCCGATCCGCAGCCGCTGCGTGTGCTGAACCTGGTTGCCGACGGCGGCGCCGACGTCGGGTTCATTGCGCCGACGGATACCGCATCCGTGGCGGCCGCCTACCCGTCGCTGGTCGTTGAGCCGCTGGCCGAGATGCCGCTCGGGCTGGTGACGCCCCTGGACCGGGAGCAGGCCGGCGGTCCCGTGGACGCTGCCGCCTTTGCGCAGGACGCCTGGATCATCCCGGAGGCCGTGCCGGGTTTCCCCGGGCTGGCCGAGCTGGCGGACGAGCTCTGGCGCAGGGAGGGGTTCAGGCCGGCCCGGGTGCAGTACGTCTCCACCTTGCAGACCACGCTGCCCCTGGTTGCGGCGGGCATCGGGGTGGGCCTGATGCCGATGGACCTGGTGGGCCCCTTTACGCCGGGTGTGCGGATCGCTGAGGTGGCCGGCGGGGTGGCGCCGCTGCGGCCGGCCCTGATCCGCTCCGCCCAAATGCGCCCCTCGCCTGCGCTGGAACGGTTCCTCGGGGTCGTCTCCGCCGCCTTCGGGGCCACGGGGCCCGAAGCGGTGTAGCCGGCCGGTCCCCGGGCTTCCTGCAGTCCCGCGGCAGGGCTGCTCGGCGGCAAGTGCCGTCATGGGTGCACCGTTCCGGGCCAGGACGTCGCGGCTGAAATCCCGCAGCGCCCGCACCTTGGCGTTGCCCAGGGAGCCGGGCGGGTAAAAGAGCTGGAGCGAGTTGGCCGGGAGGTCGTCGGCGATCTCCTGGTAGACCAGCGGGTCGCCGCGGTAGGTGCGGTCACCCAGCGGCCTGCCCATGATGACCGAATACGCCAGGCCCCGCCCGACGACGGCCCGGATGGTTTCGACGTTGCGGGACCTCCACTTGATGTTGGCGCGGAAGCCGGCGGCCTGCCTGCAACACGAGCTGGAGCCTCATCCCCGAGATCGTGGTGCTCTCCAGCGGGACGCTGGCGTGGAGGCGGTAACATGAAGGCGGCATCGGGCTGGCCGCCCTGGAGCAGGGCCTGCAGGCCGTCCGATGACGCCTCGTGCAGGATGGTCCCAACCCGCGGGTGGCATCGGGCGAAGTGTTCCAGCACCAGCGGCATGGGCCAGGGGGAGATCGTGTCGAAACAGCCGAGGTTGAGCGGACCGGGCAGCTCGCCCCGGATGTCCCCCGCCGCCGTCTGAAGGGACGCGGCGGCGCCCAGCACGTGCCGGGTGAGCGCGATGAGATCGCGCCCCGCGGCAGTGAGGGAGGCACCCTTGGCCCGGCGGCGGACCAGCGGCTGGAGGCCCAGAGCGTGCTCGAGCCCGCTCAGCGCAACGGACAGCGACCCCGGGGTGATGTGAAGGCGCCCGGCTGCGGTGACGAGCGAACCTTCCTCGGCAACCGCGAGGAAGTACTCGAGCTGCGAAGGGTGACTGCCTGATTCATTGATTTACTCAAATATCGTTTGGAAACAGTTTCGTTTTTCATAATATGTTGCGCAGCTCATAGTGGAGACATCCCAGCTGTCCCCTTGAGGAGCATCCCTTGCCGGACCTGAACCCACGCGTTGTTCTGCTCGGCACCGCCGGAGGCCCGCGGTGGTGGCCGTCCCGGGGCGGCAGGCCCGCCCGCCATGGCATTTCCACCGCCGTCGTGGTGGGCGACGCCGTCTACCTCGTGGACTGCGGACGCGGGGCAGGCGGGCAATGCGCGCAGGCCGGGCTTGAACCGCACGACCTTCGGGCCGTCTTCCTCACCCACCTCCACTCAGACCACACGGTTGACCTGCCGAACCTCCTGCTGTTCGGCTGGATGATGCGGGACCGCCGGCCGGGCCGGCGGTGGGCATCATCGGCCCCGGTGACCGTGTCCTCCTGCCACCCGTCAACCCCCGGGCCGCCTCCACCGTTGCCCCGCTTTTCGCGGACACCCCGACGGCCGGGACCGTTGCCAGGGTCGGCCATCTTTTGCGCGCCTACCCTGCCGACACCACGGACAGGATGTTCGATTCCCTGCGGGACTCCCCGCACAGCATCTTTGCCGCCGAGGACATCCGGATCCCTGACGGCACCGGCTACGGGCCGAACGCCAACCCGGCCCCGGACGCTCGGTCACGATCTCGGGCGACACCGCCCCGCGCCGGAACCTGGTGGCGCTGGCCGCCGGAACGGACCTCCTCCTCCACGAGGCGATCGGTTTCGACTGGGTGCAGGACGACTACAAGGAAACCGACGCGGCAACCCGGACCGCCACGATCGAACACCACAGGAAGTCCCACACCTCACCGGCCGACGCCGGGTCCCTTGCGGCCGCCGCCGGCCCACGCTGAAGGCAACAGGCCAGCCCTACCTACAGGGAGATATCGACGCACCCCACGCTTGGGAAGACGGCGGCCGGAGCTGTGCTCGCCGTTGCCAACCAGCCATTCCTGTGGCTCTGTGCCATCGCCGCCTTCGCCGCCATCAGCCTGGGCGGGGCCATGTGGATGATCGGCGCCCTGGTCCTCACGCCCCTTCTGATGAAGGGCAACACGGCGCTGACGCACACCAACCCGACCCTGCTGGCCATCGTTCCGGCCGCGGCGATGCTTGCCGCATTCTTCACCCTGGGCCTTGAACAGTTCACCATCTCAAGCGCACACATCTTCGCCTACCTCGGCGCTGCCGGCGCCATGGCAGCCTGCATCTTCATCTCCCGGGCCACCCGGAAGAAATGGGTCACCGAATGGTCCCAGGGCATTTCGATAGTCGCCGGACTCGCCGTCGCCTACTTCATCACGACCGCGCACTGAAAGGGGACGCCATGACCATGCCAGGCACCACCGAGAATATCCGCAGCCACGCGGGACGGCCTCAGGGAGTTCGACCGGACCGTGTCCCGGTGGGGACGGCTGACCATGCTCGTTGGCCTCGCCATCTCGCTGGCCGCACCGGCCTACCTGCTGTTCTTCGCCGGGCTGGGTGCCACCCCGGCCCAGGTCCTCACCGCCTTCCTGGCCGTCGCCGGGGCCTTCGGTTTCCTGTGGATGATTGAGCCCGTGACGTATTTCCCGATCCTCGGCGAGTCTTCCATATACCAGGCGTTCATGACCGGCAACATCGCCAACAAGCTCCTCCCCGCCGCACTGACGGCACAAACGGCAATCGGGGCGCGCCCGGGCACCCGACGGGGCGGGCCGGCCCCGGTGTCAGCCATCAGCGGGGCCGTGATGGTGCACCTGACCTCGCTGGTCCTCGTCGTCGGGTTCTTCGGCACGTGGTTCATTGCCAATCTCCCGCCGACCATCCTGCACGTCATGCAGGTCTACATTGTGCCGACCGTGTTCGGCGCGGTGCCCGTCCAGGCCCTGGCACACCTCAAGCAGCCCCGGACCGCCGCCATCGCGGTGCTGGTCTCCGTCACTGTGGTCTTCGTGATCAGCCCGGCGGTCCCCGCATTCGGCATGTACGCCACCGTGGCCGCGGTTGCCTCCACGATCATCCTGGCCTGGGACCTGCGCAAGCGCCGCACGGCCCAGTAAACCAGCGCCGCACGGGCTCCCCGGACGGTGCCGCGCCGTCGCTGGGGGGACGCTGAGAAGGCAGGGGGCGGCAATTAGGCAATCGACACCCGCGGAGGCAAGGTTGAACCATGATTCCACCCAAGCCGCGGCCCCGCCCGTCCCGACGCCGGGGACGTGCCTGGGGCGTTCGCAAAAGGGCGACGGCGACGGCCGTCACCGTGGTTGCCCTTGCCCTGGTTGCCGGCGGCCTGCTGTTGCTGGTGCTCCTGCAGAGCTCACTCATCGCCACCACTGAAAGGGCCGCGAAGTCCACGGCATCGGACGTGGTGGCGATGATCACCAGCGAGGATGTCGAGGACGCGGGGGATTCACTGGCCACCACGGCCCACACCGGCCAGTATGTGCAAATCATCAGCCCGCAGGGGGCCGTGGTGGCGGCCTCGCAAAAATCGGCGGCCAGGGCTCCGCTCTCGCAATTGCGCCCCGGCCCGGGGGCGACCAAGACCGAGGACGTCTCCAGCCTGCAGGGCATTGGCGACACGGACGCGTTCCTCATCACCGCCGAAGGTGTGCAGACCGGGCAGGGCACCTACACCGTCGTCGTGGCCTCGACAGTGCAGGTCGAGGCGGACTCCGTCGCCACGGTCGCCTGGTTCCTCCTGGGCGCCACACTCGTGCTTCTCGTGGTGGTGGGCGTTTCGGTGTGGATCCTGGTGGGGAGGTCACTGCGCCAGGTCGGGAGGATCCGCGGCCAGGTGGCCCGGATCAATGCCAGCCACCTCAGCGAGCGGGTGGACGTCCCGGCCACCAACGACGAAATCCACCGCCTGGCCCTGACCATGAACACCATGCTCGACCGGCTCCAGGCCTCCGACGTCGAACAACGCCGCTTCGTTTCCGACGCCAGCCACGAACTGCGCAGCCCCCTGGCCACCATCAGCGCCGGGCTGGAAATCGCCGTCGCCGACCACAGCGGGGAGAGCTGGCGGGAACTCCAGAACATGCTCAGCAGCGAGACGGCCCGCATGAGCTACCTTGTCGATGACCTGCTCACCCTGGCCAAGGCCAATGACGACGGCATCCACGTCACGGCCCAGGACGTCGACCTGGACGACATCCTGGCGGCCGAAATCCGCCGGCTGCGGTCCCTGAGCCCGCATCACATCACGGCCAGCCTGACCCCTGCCCGGGTCACCGGCGATGGACACCGCCTGGGCCAGGTGCTGCGCAACGTGCTGGACAACGCCAACCGCCACGCAAGGTCGGCCATCACCGTGGGGCTGGGTGCAGGCCCGGGGGTGGTGCGCGTCGTCATTGACAACGACGGCGACCCCGTACCCGAGGCCGACCGCGAGCGGATCTTTGAGCGGTTCGTCCGCCTGGACCAGAGCCGCTCCCGCGAAAGCGGCGGCAGCGGACTGGGCCTGGCCATCGCCGCCACCATCATGAAGGCCCACCACGGCACCATCACCACCAGCTCGACGCCGGCCGGAGGCTGCCGCTTTGAACTGCTCCTATCCCCGGGTGCCGTGGACTGGGGCCTGGGCGGGGTCACGGTCTGCGGAGAGCAGGTAACCCATGCCACGGACGGTGGAGAGGGTTGACAGATTGAAGGGGGCGTCGATCTTGCGACGCAAATACCCTATGTAGACCTCCACGACGTTGTCGCCGCCTTCAAAGGTAGGATCCCAGACGTTGTCGAGGATTTCGGCCTTCGAGACCACCGCGTCATGCCGGCGCATGAGGAAATGCAGGAGCCCGTACTCGCGCGCGGTCAGGGGGACCAGCGTGTCGCCGCGGTGGACGCTGCGGTTCATTGGATCCAGCCGCAACGTCCCCAACGTCATCACGACGGGACGCTCGGGTGCCCCGCGCCGGATCAGGGCCCGCAGCCTGGCCACCAGCACCAGGAAGCTGAATGGCTTCGTCAGGTAGTCATCCGCGCCCAGGTCAAAGGCATCGGTCTGGTCATATTCACCGTCCTTGGCCGTGAGCATCATGACCGGTGTCCAGATCATGCACCCGCGCAATTCCTTGAGCACGTCATAACCGCTCTTCATCGGCAGCATCAAGTCCAGGACAATCACGTCGTAGGGATTTTCCGTTGCAGCCCACAGGCCGCTGACCCCGTCATGGACGACCTCCACAACAAATCCTTCATTCGTCAAGCCGCGCCGCACCGTCTCGGCCAACAGCGTCTCGTCTTCCACCAATAAGATCCGCATCCATCTCCTTCCCTCGTAGATGAGTATGGCGCACCCAAGCTGAGACGTTCCTGAGGAAAAGGCAGGACCGTCGCGGCGCCGGCTGCGGTCACCGCACCGCGCCCGGGCGTCCCGGACCTTCTCAGCGGCTTCTCAGCGTGGTCCTGTGACACTGGCAATGCGGGAAACGCCACGGGCATCCCCGATGCAGGCGCCGTGGATCCACAGCGGATCCACGGCGAAAACCGGTAACACGCAAGGAGAACTGCAGATGCGATATTGGTGGGTCCACCATGGCCGGAACTACGGGACAGCGATCGAGAAGGGCACCCTCTGGGTCTGCCACGCGGCCGACGGGGCCCCGGCGCAAAGCCTTGAGGCGTTGAAAAAGATGGAACAGGGCGATGTCGTCTTCCACTACTTCGGGCCGTACGTGCGGGCCGTCAGCGTTGTCGCGAAGGAACGGCACGCCCATGCGCGGCCTGAGGGATACGAGCGGCTGGTGGGGGAGGGCGACGACGGCTGGCTCGTCCGGGTCAACACCGTCGCGACCGGGTTATGCGTCCACCGGGACCGCGCGGCGAAACTGTCCGGGCGCGGCGGCCCGGGGCCGTTCACCGAGTCGGGGAAACCCGTGCGGCGCTATGTGTCCCCCCTCAGCGACGACGACGGCGCGGCACTCCTGGCTGCAGCTCGCATCGACGGGTTGCCGTCGCCGGCGGGGAGCCTGCGCGGACGCCCGGGCAGTGTGTGGGGCACTGGAGACCCGGCCGATTCGGCCACCCGCCTGGAACAGGAGTATCTCCATAAAAACCTGTTGCGCGGACGCCGGAGTGCGAGCTGCTCCATCTGCGGCGAAGATCTGCCCGCCCGGCTCCTGAACGCCGGTCACATCAAGCCGCGCGAGCAATCCACCGACCGGGAACGCATGGACTTCGAGGCCAACGCCATGCTCACCTGTGCGCTGGGCTGCGACGCCCTGTATGCGTGGGGCTGTGTCCTCATCGACGGCGACGGCACCATCCGGAGGGGTGTGCCGGCTGAGACCCGCTGCCTCGAGGAAGCCGTCAATGCACTGCTCGGGCGGCGATGCACCGCCCATGACGAACGGACGGCACCTAATTTTGCCGCAACCACCCGGTTGGTCCTCGGATAGGGGCACGGGCCCGGACCAGGGGAAGGCGCCGGGCGGCCGCCGCTGTGCCCGAATGCCGGTGGCGCCCTTGCTTCGCAGCAGGGTGCCGGGGCGGCTCCTGCCCTCAGGGCCGGTCCCTCCCGCTCCCGGGACCGGACGGGAATCAGCGTCGCGCCGGGTGCCCCCCAAGGGATGGCGCCTGCGGGCTAGTTTCCGAAGGGGGTGGTGGTGAGCTGGTGGAGCTGGGCGGTTCCCCCTTCTGCGTAGAGCCAGACTTCGCGGGCGGTGTCCGGTGGGAAGATTTGTTCCGTCAGCGTTGTCAATCCGTCATGGCTGAATACTTCCACGGACGTGCTGTCGAGGTGGATGCCCAGTTTCAGGTGGCCGCCGGCCAACGCCACCGGGGCGTGCTCGATGGAGGCAAAGGACGGGTTGAATCCGGTGTCCCCAGATGCGGTCCGGTCAACGACCACGGATGCGCTCGCGGTGTCGTAGCCGATTTTTGTTCCGACGCCGCCGGCGCCGGCGCGCACGATCAGGCCGAACGTGGACGCCGTCCCGGGGGTGAAGTCCACGTCGATGCGCTGGGCTGTCCCGTGGGCCGGGACGGGCAGCAGGTGGCGGCCTTCCTCGATGGGGCCGGGGACGGCAGTGTACGACGGTTCGGCACCGCCGGCCTGGAGAACCTCCGTTGCGACCGATTGTGTGAGCCTGATGCGTCCGTCGATGGTGCGCAGTCGGACTTCGCGTGGCAGGGCCATGGCCCCGCGCCAGGGGTCCGTCGGGATGTCCGCGCCATAGTCCCAGTTGTTCATCCAGCCGACCATGATTCGCCGGCCGCCGGGCACGCCGTTGAAGGAAACCGCGGCGTAGTAGTCCCGCCCCCAATCAAGCCAGCCATAACGGCGCAGGCAGTCGGGATCGGGTTCCAGTCCTTGTGTCACGGTGCTTTCAGGGACGAAGGTGGTGCCGTCAAAATGGCCAATGAAGTACTGCCCGCCGGATCCTCCGGACACGGCTCCGGGGTTCAAATTGATGGTCAGCACCCATTTGGTGGCGCCGGCAGCCCCTTCGACGGGCAGTTCAAACAGGTCCGGGCATTCCCACACGCCGCCAGTGGCGTTCTCCGGGCCGAACTCGCTCAGGAATTCCCAATCGGTCAAGTTGCCCGATTTATAGAACACGGCCTTGCGTTCCTGGGCCTCGACGGCGACCATGACCCAGCAGGCCTCGGGGCCGTGGCCGTACCAAAAGACCTTCGGGTCGCGGAAATTGGCCGAATTGCGGGTCAGTACGGGGTTCGCGGGATGCCTGGCCCAGGTATAGCCGCCGTCGAGGCTCAGGGCCAGTGACTGGGCCTGTTCGCCGCAGTGCTCCGACTCCTGCTTGAAGGCGCTGGTGTAGACGGCAACGAGCGCCGGTGTTTCGGCGGTGCCCAGGCCGGAGCTGTTGGACGCATCGAAGACCACACTGCCGGAGAAGATGTCCTCGCAGGCATCGGTGACGATGGCCGGGGCATGCTCCGTCCAATGGAGCAGGTCCACTGAGGTGGCATGGCCCCAGGACATGTTGCCCCAGGTCGATCCCCGTGGATTGTTTTGGTAGAACAGGTGGTAGATGCCGTTGTGGAGGATCAGGCCGTTGGGATCGTTGATCCAGGTGTCCCGCGCGGTGTAGTGAAACGCGGGGCGTCCGTGTTCCCGGGCCAGGTCGGATGGCCGGTCCTGTGGCCGGTCCCCGCTGGCGATGGCAGTGCCTGCGATTGCGGTGCTGGAGGAATCGGGCATGGTGGTGGAAGTCAAGGTGGGGTTCTTTCGGTGCCGGGTTCTGCTGGTGGCGGGTGGAGGTGCTTTTCGGCGGTGGTTGGCGGGCCAGGGCCGGGTCTTGGGATGTTCTCAGCCCTTGACGCCGGTGGAGGCGATGCTGTTGACGAAGGACCGCTGGAAGGCGATGAAAAGGACCAGGATGGGCAGTGTGATGAGGGTGGTGTAGGCCATGATCTGCCCCCAGGCCACATTGAGCTGGTAGAAATACTCCACACCCACCATCACGGGGCGCAGGTTCTCGGACTGGACCACCATGATGGGCCACAGGTAGGAGTTCCAGGCCGGAAGGAAGGTCAGGATCGCCACGGTGGCGATGGCCGGCCCGGAGAGCGGCATGATGATCTTGCGGTAGATCTGGAACCAGCCGGCCCCGTCCATGCGGGCTGCCTCGTCGAGTTCCTTGGGAATGCTGTCGAAATATTGGTGGAAGAGGTAGACGGAGAAGGCATTGGCGATGAAAGGGATGATCTGGACCCGGTAGGTGTCCAGCCAGCCGTGCGTCAGGGCCAGGCTAAAGCCGTTGACCTGCAACCAGGGCAGCTGGTTGACCCACCAGACCAGGGGCAGGGCCAGTGTTTCGAAGGGAACGATGAGCGTGGCGATGATGGCGGTGAGAATGATCTTCTTGCCCCGCAGGCGCATGCGGGAAAGTGCGAAGGCGGCCAACGAGTTCACCAGCAGGCCCAGGATGACGGTGGCCGCCGAGATTCCGACGGAGTTCATCAGGAAGGTCACGATCGGCACGCGGTCAAACACACCGGCATAGTTGGCGAACGAGATGTGTCCGGTGGGCAGGAACGCATTGATCGAGCCGAGGTCCGAAAAGATTTGCGCGTCCGGCTTCAGGGAGGAGACGAACATGAACACGATGGGCAGGACGAAGACCAGGGCCAGGACGATTTTGGCCACGGTGCCTACAATATGGCGCGGTTTCGGGGCAGGGCGGAGGGCCTGGGCGGGCTGGCGGCGTGCGGGGGCTGTGGTGGTAGCCATGGGGTTAGGCCTTTTCTCGGGTGAGGAAGCGCTGTATCGCGGCGACGATGAGGACCAGGGCGAAGAACACCAGGGAGATCGCCGAGGCGTAGCTGGTCTGTTGCTGCTGGTAGCCGGTCTGGACGGCGTCGTAGACCACCGTTGAGGTGGAGTACAGGGGCCCGCCCTGGGTCATGACACTGACCTGGGTGAACAGGCTCAGGGCCTGGATGGTGATGGTGACCAGCACCAGGGCGCGGGTGTTGCGCAGGCCGGGCCAGGTGACAAAGCGGAAGCGCTGCCAGGCGCTGACTCCGTCCAGGGAGGCTGCCTCGTGCAAATCCGGGGCGATGGTTTGCAGCCCCGAAAGCCAAATGACCATGTGGAAGCCGACGCCCTGCCACACCGACATCAGGATGATCGCCGGCATGGAGGTGGCGGGGTTGTTCAGCCAGTCCGGTCCGGTGACCAGGCCGAGCGTGAGGCGGTGGATAAGTTCGTTGATCAGGCCGTTTTGCTGGTACATGAACAGCCAGAGCATCGATACCACCACCATGGAGGTGACGACCGGCAGGAAGTAGACGGTGCGGAAGAAGCTGGTGCCACGGGTCTTGGTGTTGACCAGGATGGCCAGGCCCAAGGCGGCCCCGCCCTGGACCGGGACGACGACGGCGGCAAAGTAAAGCGTATTGAGCAGGGACCGGTAGAAGACGGGATCCTGGAAGAGCTGGATGAAGTTGGTCAGGCCCACAAACCCAATCGGGTTGGGCGAGATGAGCTGGGCGTTGGTGAATGCCAACACGAAGGCCAAGGCGGCGGGGACAAAAATGAAGAGGGCCAGGAGCAGGACCGCGGGGGCCACCATGCCCAGGGCTGTGAGCGATTCTTTCCGCCGGCCGCGGTTGACCTTGCGGGGTGGGCTGGGTTTTTTCACTGACGGTGCTGTCTCCGCGCGGGAGGGGTGAATGAGAACCATGGGCTGTCCAAAGGTGTGGGTCCGGGTGCGGGCGGCAGCCCGCACCCGGACGAGGGGGAGTGGCGGCTTACTTGTAGCCGTTGTTGGTCTTGATGTTCGCGTCGATGCCGCGTACCGCCTGGTCCAGGGTGCTCTTGGGATCGGCACCGGCCAGGATGTTCTGTGCGGCCGTGGTGAAGGTGGTGGAGATGAACGGGTAGGCCGGCGTCGGGGGCCGCAGCTCGGCATACTTGCGCGATATTTGGGCAAAGATTTCATTCGACCCGCCGGGGCCGTAGCTGGGGTCCAGCTTCAGGGCTGCGGGGGAGGACGTCGCGGGGATTGTTCCCGCCGCGACAGCCACAGAGGCCTGGTATTGGGGTTGGAGGGAGAACTTCAGGTAGGCCGTGGCAGCCGCCTTGTTCTCGCAGGTGTTCGTCATGCCCCATTCCCAGGACCCGCCGCCGATCTTGGGGCCGCTGCCAAAGTTGACCGGCGGGATGACCGCCAGGTCCTTGCCCAGCGTTTTGGACAGGGGCGCCGCGGCCCAGGATCCGCTGTATTCGATGGCTGTCTTGTTGTTGGTGAGGTCGGCGTTGGCATCCGCGCCGGACTTCTGGGCAATGAGGCCCTGCGTGACCAGCCCGCGCATCCACGTGGCCCAGTTGACCGCGTTGGCGCCGTTGAGTGCCCCGTCAGCGCTTTGGTAGTCGGTGCGGTTGATCAGGTCGCCACCGAAGCTTTGCAAAAGGGGCGAGTAGGCGTACGTCCACCATTCCCCGGTGCCGCTGGTGCCCAGGTCAAGCGGGGCAGCCCACTTGCCGGTCTTCTTCAGCGCGGCCAGGGACTGGTTGAATTCGTCCTGGGTCCACGGGGTGTCGATGGTGGGGATCCTGATGCCGGCAGCCGTCAGGACCGACTTGCGCGCAAACATGGCCAGGGCCACGTCGTAATAGCCAACCGCATAGACCTTCCCGTTCCACTTGCCGATGGTGCTGGGCAGTTGTCCCTTCAGGGAGGTGCCAAGGTCCAGCGGCGCGAGGTACTTGGCCCAGGCCCAGTTGGGCACGTTCGGTGCATCCATGTCCAGGACGCAGGGGAGTTTGCCGGAAGCGGCGGCAGCCACCACGGACTGGTTGTACGACGCTTGCGGAAACGCCTGGACAGTGACCTTGTATTTGCTTTGGCTGGAATTGAAGGCGGAAACAATTTTCTGGTCCGCAGCCAATTCCGCCGGATTTCCGGCATTGTGGGTCCACAGCGTGATCGAGTTTCCTGATCCCCCGGACCCGCCGGAAGCGCTGGCGGTGCCACTGCATCCCGCCAGCGGTGCCGCGATGACCATGGCCGCTATACTGGCGGTGAGAAGCCGCCGCGATTTATGGAACTTCACTGTATTTCCTCCATTGTGGTATTGACCGGTGGTTTTGCCGGCCGGAAACGCTCGCTGCAACGAGCGTCCGTTGCCCCGGACCCGCCACCCCGCTTACAGCAGGGGTGGCGGTGCGACGGAGGCACGGCGGACTATTGGGCAATCCAACGCAGTCCGCAACGGTTCATGTGGCCCGTCCTTGGCGCGGGCGATCTCCTCCTCAAGCCGGTTGATGGCCCATACCCCCATTTCGTAGTGGGGCAGTTGCACCGTTGTCAGGCGCGGGTGGAGAAAGCCTGAAATCAATTCAAGGTTGTCAAAGCCGACGACCGAAAGGTCGGCCGGAATTTTCAGGCCCAGTTCTGCCGCGGCCCTGTAGGCCCCCATGGCCATCTGGTCATTGAAGCAAAACAGGCCCGTGGGACGTGCCGGCAGCGTCAGCAACTGCATGGCAGCCGTGTAGCCGCCGTCCGTGCTGGACTCGGCCGCCACCGTCAGGGCCGGATCGTAAGGCAGCCCGTGCCCGGCAAAGGCCGCCTTGACGCCGTCGAGCCGGCCGGCAGTTGCCGGAATGGCGTCTTGGTTTGAGACAAAGCCGATCCGCCGGTGGCCGGCGGCCAGCAGTTCATGCATGGCGGCGCGTGCACCGCCAAATTCGTCGGGGACCACCGAAGGCAGGGAGGCCTCCGGCGACGTGGCGTCAAGCAGGACGGCGGGAATGCCCTTCAGTGAGTCCGGGACCTGGATGCGCCGGTGGTACATCGTGGCGTAGACAATGCCATCCACCTGATGCTGGAGGAGTGCCTGGATGCCTTGTGCCTCCGCCTGGGCGTCACCGTCGGTGTTGATCATGATCAGCAGCAGGCCGTGCTTCTTGGCCGCGTGCTGGGCCCCCAGGATCATCTTCCCCGCAAAGGGGGTCGTGGAGATCTCATCGCTGATGAAGCCGATGGTCTGGGACTGCAGGTTGCGCAGCCCGCTCGCCAGCCGGTTGGGCGCATAATTCAGGTCCGCCGCCACTGCCAGCACGCGCTGGCGGGTCTCCTCATTGACGCGGGCGCCCTGCACGTCGTTGAGCGCGTGGGAGACAGTTGTCACCGAAACGCCGGCCGCCTTCGCGACCTCGCGGATTCCGATCCTGCTGCGCATCAAGTCCTCCAAAACGTTTTGGCATTGTCTGTGAGAGACATTACAAAAACGTTTTGGCAATGTCAAGGGACGGGTGCCTGGGAACGGAACCGCCTGGCGCCGGCAGCAAAGGCAGCCGCCCAGGTCCCCACGGCCAAAATTGCCCATTCGGTGCGGCGCGGGCCTGCACTCGCGCCCGAACAGTTCCGTGCGCGCCGACATTGCCGGGCGCGCGCCCCTGCTCGCTTGAACTAGCGGTGTGGCCGATTTCGGACGACCCGTCGGGGCCGGCCACGCATGGGGCCGGCACCGTGGACGGCTGGCCGCGGTGTTGTTTACGAGGTGTGTTTTAGGAATCCTGCTCCAGCACGCGCTTCAGGTTTTCCAGCTGGGCCACTTCCGCCTGCATTGCTTTGGTGACCATGGGCCCCATCAGTTTCATCAGCCCCTTGGGCTCCAGGGTCAGGCTGAAGGACACCGTGGTGCCGGCGTCGTGCCCGGAGAGGGCAAAGCTGCCGGTGGGCCGTGCCGGGCCGGCAACCACGTCGAAACCCAGCCGCACCCCCGGCTCGGCCACGTTGATTTGGTAGTCGCCGTCAATGCTCCGCCCGCCGGGGCCTGCCATCCGCTGGCTGTACACCGCACCGACCCCGGAGGCCGGCCCGCTGGCGAGGCGCACCTGGGTCACCCCGGGGCGCCAGAGCGGATTGTTCAGTCCGTTGGCCAGGAAGTCGTAAACGTCGCGGGTGTTGCGTCTGATGAACACTTCATTTTCTGCGTGCGCCATGGCCGGCTCCTTCGTCTCAGGCTGGATCGAATCCTACGTTGCCCCGTCCCCTTTTTGAAAGAGGCTTGCGCCTCCTTGCCGGTTCGGCCTGGAAAATCACCCGCCGCCGCTGCTGCGCCTGCTGAACCTGGTTGCCGACGGCGGGGCCGATGTCGTGTTCATCGCGCCGACGGACACCGCGTCCGTGGCGGCCGCCTGCCCCACCCTGGTTGTTGAGCCGCTGAGCGAGATTCCGCTGTGGCTGGTGACGCCCTTGGAACGGGAGGTGGCCGGCCTGGCGCCGTTGCAGTCGGCCGTTTCGTGCCCACCGGACGGCCAGTTGAAGATCACACTGCGCAGCGAAATCCGATATGTGTTGACGCGCTGTCCTCGGACTGTGCCTGCCTTGCAGCGGGCCGGTAGCGATGGCAGTAATCGGCTGAACAGAGATGGGAACCGCCCTTGACCACGCGGCGGGCGGTTGATTCCCCCGGCGGGGTGGACAGTCGCTTCATGCGTCGCTTCGGGTCCTCCAGGCAACAGCAAGCCTGGGGGCGCAGCGTTTCCCCGACTGCGGCATGGTATGGATTTCCATGGGCCGAAGCCTTGCCGGCGCCCGACAACCTGTCCGCGACTTCCCTGTCCGATCCTTCAGCGAAGAGCGTGGAAGTCCACTCCCATACGTTTCCGATGAGGTCGACCAGGCCCAACCTGTTGGCCGGGAATGACCCGATGGGTGATGTTCCAACCCATCCCTCGGCGCCCGTGTTAAGGTAGGGGAAGCGGCCCTGCCACGTGTTGGCCATCAGCTGCCCGTTGGGGCGTTCTTCCTCTCCCCAGGCATAGGTGGTCGCGGGATGATCGGCACGCATGGCATACTCCAGCTCCACCTCCGTGGGCAGCCTTCGTCCTGACCAGCGGGCGTAGCCGGCCGCGTCCTCGAAGGAAACCTGCACGACAGGGTGGTCCATGCGTTTCGCGATGGAACTGCCCGGTCCTTCCGGACGGTGCCAGCAGGCGCCTGGCACCACTCTCCACCATTGTCGCCAATCGTCGAGCGGGACCGGGCCCGGCGTCGGGGTGAAGACGAGGGCTCCTGGAGTGAGAAGCCGTGGATCCACGCCCGGATAATTCGCAGGCTCAGGTTTCCTCTCGGCTTCCGTGACGTAATCGGTGGCTTCCACGAAGCGGGCGAACTGCGCATTGGTGACCGGGTGGCGCTCCAAATGGAAGGAACCAACACTGCGATGGCGCGACGGAGCTTCCTCCGGATACGCACTGTCCGAACCCATCCGGAAGGAGCCTGCAGGCACGCTGACGAGCTCGGTCAGCTTTGGGTTGGTGGAGTTGGCACCGTGGCTGTTCGTCCCTTCCAGCCACGGAGGGTCGATGTCTATAGGCAATTGGCCACGACCCTGTCGGCATCTTCCATCCAGTCGATCTGGCGCCACCGGCCGCTGGGCGGGTTTGGCTGGTTCCGTTGTTCAGCCCCTGGGGTTGACCGTCCGCGGCGGATGTGGCTTGCCAGGAGCTCCGAGAGTTCGTCGACGATCTCCGGGTGGTCGTCGATGAGGTTGTGCGTCTCCCCGGGGTCCTCGCCCAGATGGTAAAGCTGGGCGGCCCGGTACTCGGTAGGCTTTCCGCCTTGTGCTTCTTCGAACCGCTGGTCCATGCCGTCCCCGGTCGTGACGAATTCCAGCTTCCATTCTTCCCGGCGGATGGCAAAGCCGCCGCCGCCCGAGTGGGAAACCACATCCGTGCGCACCGGAGCGCGATTACCTGTCCATAGCGGGAGGTTGCTGACTGAGTCCTCAGCGGCGGTTTCGGGGAGGGGCACATCGAGGACCTCGGCCACGGTTGCAAAGAGGTCTGAATGGGAAACGATATATGAGCTGACAGAGCCCGCCTCGATGGTTTTTGGCCAGCGCACGATAAAGGGCTCACGGTGCCCGCCTTCCCAAATGTCAGATTTGTGCCCGCGCCATCCATTGGAGGGGTCGTGGCCTTGCGCCTTGAGCGAGGGAAGGTTGGCGACACCGGAAGCACCGTTGTCGGAGGTGACGATGACAATCGTGTCTTCCCGGGCGCCTGCTTCGTCGATGCGTCCGACCAACTGTCCCACATAGTCGTCGAACTGCAGGACGAAATCGCCATAGGGACCATGGCCGCTTCGACCTTGCCATGGCAGGTTGGGGATGATGGGGCCATGTACCAGGTGGCTGGGTACGTAAAGAAACCAGGGGTCTTCCCCGGCGAGAAGGTCGTCCAGAATGGTCAGGGCTTTAGCCTGAAAATCCGGTGCGACTTGGCGGACGTCATAGCCCTCAACCATCGGTCCCTTTTGAATGGCTTGCTGGTGGTTGGCGGTGCGCCGATCAAGTCGCGTGTGGTCCCCACCCAGGACGGACGGGACTCCCAGTGGAAGGCCGTTCTCAAGATAAACATACGGAGGCTGGTCGAGACTGGCCGCCGTGATGAACGAGTAGTCGAAACCGACTTCGCGTGGGCCGAACGTGACGGGCTTTGCATAGTCGATATCAAGGCCCTCCGCGTGGCCCGGGAACCCCGGGTCGAAATTGCCGTTGCGCCCCATGCGGTGCGGCGATTCCTGATGGTCCCCGGCGCCGGGTCCGGAAAGCATCAATTCGTCGCCGCCGGACTTCAGCTGCCAGTCCAGTCCGAGGTGCCACTTTCCAACGACGGCGGTCCGGTAACCCTCCGCACGCAGAAAAAGCGGCAATGTCAGCCGGTCCTTTTCTATGAGCGCCGCAGAATCGCCAGGGAGTACGGACCGTTTCAGCCGAGACCTCCAGTTGTACCGTCCCGTCAAGGCACTGTACCGCGACGGAGTGCACAGGGAACTGGTTGCATGGGAGTCCGTGAACTGCATGCCCTCTGCTGCCAGGCTGTCCATGTGCCGCGTCGTCCAGCCCGCGTCCGGGTTGAAGCAGGACACGTCGCCTTGACCTAGGTCGTCGGCCAAAATGAACAAGATATTGGGACGTCGTGACACTGTTCCTCCTGGATACGTGGGGGTAGTCGATGTGGGCCACTGGTCCCGAGCATTCTGTGCGTCGAGAGACGTGAGCAATGGGCGTTGGCGGCTGCCCCCTGTCCCCATTCACGAGGGAAGAATGATCGGTGGTTCCGCCGGCCTTTTCTGGAGACCTTGACCGCGGGGACCGTAATCACGATGGGAGCGCTGGTTGGCAAAACGGCAATCGTGGCGCCGGCACCCAGCCGACGCCATTCTACGAACGCAGCTGCGAGTTTTGTCAACTGCGGGCCACATGACGGAACCCGATCCTAGAGGTTGCATTCAATCGTAGAGAATTTATTCTGATCATGATAATGTTTTCTTGAAGTTCACGACGGAGAGGATGGGCCATGGCCTGGGGCTTGATTAGAGAGATGGGCCACGTGTCCATCCAGACCGACAACATCGAGGGCTCGATCTTCGACGCCACCCAGCTGTTGGGACTGCGCGTCACGGACCGCACGGCAAACGAGGTCTATTTGGCGGCCAATGCGGTCCACCATGAATTGGTGTACGTGGAGAGTGACGTTAACGGGATTCATTCTCTCGGCCTCATCGCCCAGGACGGCAACGCGCTGCGGGAAATCCGGCGACGCGTTGAGAACGAAAACTTCAAATTTGTGTCCCACACCGCGGTCAGCGCAGGGGTGGAGGACGGCTTTAGCTTCATCGGCCCTGAGGGCTGGATCTTCGAGATCTACACCGGGATGCAGACCGTTGACCCAGTGTTGCTCGGCTTTGGGCCGGACCGCTACGGACACATCAACTTCCATCCGCGCGACGCGCGCGGCATGATGGAATTCCTCCGCCGGATCTTTGACTTCCGGCTTTCGGACATCATTGGCGACGATTTCGCCTACTTCATGCGCTGCAACCCTGACCACCATGGGATCGCGTTGATCCAGGGTCGGGGTGCCTTCCACCATCATGCTTGGCAGGTCCAGTCGATCGCCGAGCTGGCCAAGCTGGGGGACCGGTTGGGCAGGGCGGGGCGCGAACTGATTTGGGGTCCGGTCCGCCATGGCGCCGGCCACAACATCGCCGCGTATTACGTGGAAACCTCGGGAGCCGTAGTGGAACTCTATGCCGATCTTGAGCAGATTTACGACGACGAGCGCGCCCCGGTCATCTGGGGCGAAGACCAAAACTGGTGGAACATGTGGTCAAACCGCCGCACCGACGATTTCCGCACCTACGGAATCCCCTCGGTCACCGAGCTGAAGACTTTTCGCTAGCCAGACACGCGGGCCAGGCCCTTGCCTCCCGCACACTTCATACACTGAAACGACACACAGTTGAAAGGCTTTTCCCCCATGCAATATGCATCCTTTCTTGCCATCGACGGTACCGAGACCTGGGGTCTCATCATCGATGAAACCGCCTACGATCTTGGACCCACGGGACTTAACCTCGCCCGCACCATGCGCGAGTCGATTGAAAAAGGCGTCTTCGGCACCGACATCGACGTCACCGGAGCGCCCGCCCGCCCCGAGACCGAAGTTACTTTCCTGCCGGCAGTGACCAACCCCGGCAAGATCATCTGCATCGGCGTGAACTACCGTGCTCACCAGGAAGAATCGGGCAAGACCGGTCAGACCGCTCCCACGGTGTTCACCCGCTTTGCCGATTCGCAGATGGGCCACCTGGCGGACGCCGTCAAGCCGGCCAGCACCACCAAATTCGACTATGAAGGCGAAATGGCCTTGGTCATCGGCAAGGAAGCCTGGCACGTTTCGGAAGATGATTCCTGGGACCACATCGCCGGCTACGCGGCGTACAACGACTTCTCGGTCCGCGATTGGCAGAAAGCTGCCAGCCAGTGGATCCCCGGCAAGAACTTCCCGACCACCGGAGGCTTCGGTCCGTACCTGGTTCCGGCGGCCGACCTGGGCGACGTCAACAACCTCACCCTGGAAACCCGCGTTAACGGCGAAACCCGCCAAAAGGCGTCGGTCGCCGACCTGTACTTCACCATCCCGCAGCTGATGGCCTACGTCACCGGCTTCACGAAGCTTAACCCGGGAGACGTCATCGTGACCGGCACCCCCGGCGGCGTGGGCCTTTTCTGGGGCGAGGGCGGCCTGCTCAATGCCGGCGACGTGGTCGAAGTGGAGATCACGGGACTGGGTACCCTGCGCAACTCTGTCGTCGACGAAGTCAACTAGGCGCAGCGAACGTCCGGGTGGAGGAGTACAGCATGGCAGAGCGTATCGATGCCGATGTTCTGGTCATCGGGGCCGGTCCCACCGGCCTGACCGCGGCCAACCTCGTGGCCGATCAGGGGCTGCGAGTGGCGCTGATCGAGAAGCATTGGGGCAGCGGCGACGAACCACGGGCCATCAGCGCCACCGACGAGACGCTGCGCGTGATGAACCAGATCGGCATCATGTCTCGCCTCGCTCCCGAGATGCTCATGGACACGGGTGCCAGATACTACGGGCGCGGGGGCAGAATCCTTGCCGACGTCCGGCCGGGCAACCCGCGGGTCGGACAGCCGGGTAAATCCCAGTTCGACCAGCCCGTCATGGAGGGACTGCTTTTCGAGGCAGCTTCCGAACGTCCTGGAATCGACTTGCATTTCAATACGGAGGCCACCTCGATCACGCAGAATGCCGACGGGGTCACGGTGACAGCGGTGCGCCGCGGCGCACGTTCCCGCGGTGTCTCCGGCGTGCTGGCCGGAGACGTTGGCAACGACCACACGCCTGCGCTCGATGCTGCCGACACCGAGCTCGTCGTCAATGCTGCCTGGGTCATTGGCTGCGACGGCGGACGCAGCTTCACCCGCCGCGAGCTGGGCATAGGCCTCAGTGGTTCCACCCAAGTGGAGAAGTGGATTGTCATCGATCTCCTGGATGTACCCGGTGAACCTGAGCCCTTTGCCTCCTTCCACTGCAACGGAACCCGGCCCACCGTCGTCGTGCCCGGGGTGCGCGGCCGCCGCCGCTACGAATTTATGCTCTTTGAGGGCGAGGACGAGCAGGAGATGGTTTCCCCTCCTTCGATCGCCAAACTTGTCGCCCCGTACCAGGACATCACCACGGTCACCGTCCGTCGTGCGGCCGTCTATACTGCCCACCAACGCGTTGCCGAGCGCTACCGGGTCGGCCGCGTCCTGCTGGCCGGAGACGCAGCCCACATGATGCCGCCCTTCGCGGGCCAGGGGCTGAACGCCGGCATTCGGGATGCCGCCGGCGCCGCCTGGCGCGTGGCTGCCCACATCAGGGGAGAAGGCACCGATGCGCTCATCGACGACTACGCCTTGGAGCGTCGTCCGCATGCGGTGGAGATGGTCAAGCTCTCCAAGCGCATCGGCTCGGTGGTGATGAACACCAACCCCATGATCACACGGCTGCGCGACGCGTTGGTCGTGGCGACCCGGGCGGTGCCGCCGCTGAATCAGTGGCTTACCCGAATGAAGTTCCTTAAGCAGCCGCACTACGTGGACGGGACGGTGGTTCCGCCCTCAGGGCGGATATCGGCTGCGGCGGCAAGCTTGGTGGGTCGTGCGCTCCCACAGCCGAAGGTGGGCCTTGAGGGTGGGCATGTTCCGCTTGATGAGCTGCTCGACGTTGGCTGGACGGCCATCGAAGTCCACGACGGAGGAACCCTCGTTGTGGAAGGCGGGGAGGGGTGGCGCCAAGAGGCGATGGATTGCGCGGGCGTCTTTGCCGCTGCATGTGGCCTCGTGTTGTTGGTGCGACCGGATCGCTACGTTGCCGCCACGGCCGAAATCGGCCTGCGGGCAGATGTGGTGGCCGCCTTGGCAGGGAAGGTGCCGGGTCTGCGGACGATGCCCAGCGTGCCCTGACACCGAGACCTCGTGAGGTCGCAGTGGCCATGGCGGTTCGAATCCATGGATATGCGGCAGCCCCGGGTTACCCTCCAAGTGAGGTGAACCCGGGGTTGCCGGCTCGCATATGCCGGGGAGGCTAATGCAGCTTCACGGTAACTGACTTGAGGGAGGTATAGGCCTCGATGCCCTCGCGTCCATTTTCATGTCCCCAGCCCGACTGCTTGAATCCACCAAAGGCATGTTCGCGTCCATGCCCGCACCAGTGTTCACGCTGACATTGCCGCCCTGGATGCGCATGGCAAAGGTGAGCGCGCGTGAAATATCGCGGGTGAAGATGAAGGAGTTTAGGCAGTAGTCAGTGTCGTTGGCCCGGCGAAGCACCTCGGCCAGGTCGTCATCGTCCGTGAAGGTGCTCACCGACAAGACGGGCCCGAAGACTTCCTCCCGGACCACGGACATGTCCGCCGTCGTGTTGCGCAGGACCGTGGGAGCGACAAAGGACCCCTCACCCTCGAGGCCGGTTCCGCCGGTGGCCGGCTCGGCCCCTTCGGCGATGCCCGAGGCGACGTGAACGAGTACGCGTTCGCGCTGCTGCTCGGAAATGTGCGGACCCAGATTTGTCGACGTGTCCATGCCAGGGCCTGAGACCATCGGATCGGCGAAAGCGGCGACGCCGGCAATGACTTGTTCTGCCACGTCCTCATGGACGTATAGGCGTGACCCGGTGACACACGCCTGTCCCGCGTTGGCGAAGATGCTCATCGCGGCGCCCGGAATTGCTTTGGCGAGGTCGGCATCCGGGTAAATCACGACCGGAGATTTGCCGCGAAGCTCAAGGCTCAGCCGCTTCAGATTGTCGGCGGCCGAAGCCAGAATCCGCTTGCCTACGGCCGTCGATCCAGTGAACGAGACCTTATCGGCACCGGGGTGGTCTGCCAGGGCCTGTCCGGCCACACGTTCCAGACCCTGCACAACGTGGAGCACGCCACCCGGGAGGCCGACCTCGAGAGCGATCTCGGCCAGACGCACCGCGGTGAGGGAGTGAGCTCTGAGGGCTTGAGCACGACGGTACAGCCGGCCGCCAGGGCCGGTGCTATCTTCGAGATCGGTGAAAGGCACGTTCCACCGCACGATCAACGAGGCCACGCCAAGCGGCTGGCGAAGCGTGTATGCGTGCCATTCGCCGGGAAGGGAAGTGGTGCCCCGCGTCTCGCCGTTGAGCTTGGTGGCCCACCCCGCGTGGTACCGCAGTATCTCGATTCCCTGAGTGAGTTCGAAGTTCCTGGCCACCCCAAATGGCTTCCCGCAGTTTAGGGACTCCAGAGTGGACAACTCGTCGAGGTTGGCTTCCAGTGCATCGGCGTAGTTCGTTCAGGAGGCGCTGGCGGCCTGCCGGGGCCAGTGAAGCCCAGGGGCCGCACTCGAAAGCGGTGCGTGCCGCGGCCACCGCCTCGTTGATTTCCCCGGCGTTTGCGCTGGCCGTGGATGTCAGCCGCCGGCCCGTAGAAGGGTCGGTGACCGGCAACAATTCGCGGCGCCAGCGACGGGCGCGGCCGTTGACGATGAGCGGCAACGTGGAAGCCGCCAGGCGCTTGCGCACCTGGGCTTCCACGGCGTGGGATTCGGCAACGGTAAGGGTCATGGCATTTCCTCGGATCAGGGTCGGTGGGTCATTGCGCCTGTTCGGATGGAGCGGCAAACTCTGCGTTCTGTGAGACTTGCCACATAATCAGACTAAGGATATATTGTGATGAACGGAATGCATTATGTAGTCCGACATCGTGGGAACATCTCCCACTGCCCCACAGATCGACGGGGCACCTACAACTCCCTGGCCCATGTGCCAGGAATCTCGCTGAGGAGAAATTCTGTGGGACACACTCGACGCCAATTTTTTGCACGGGCCGCTTCCGGTCTTGCCATCGCTTCCTTGGCCGTGGCCGGACTTGCCGGCTGCGGCAGCGACACCGGCTCCCCCGCCGCCAACGGCGCCGGCGCGGACAAAGCTGCGACCATCCGCGTGTCCGTGGCAGCCATCCAGTTCGAAACCGCTTACCTCGCCCAGGAAAAGGGCATGTTCAAAAAGCAGGGACTGAACGTGGAAATCGTCAACGGCGCCGATCCGGCGTCACAGCTCGCCCAGGTGGTTTCCGGGGACGTGAACATCGCCACGGGTTCGTGGATCAACGTGGCAACCTCGGTCGCCAAAGGCCTCCCGGTCAGCGTGATTGCCGGCAACGGCGTGGTCGATCCCAAGACTGACAACTCGGGCGTGCTGGTTTCGAAGCGCTCCGGCATCACTTCGCTGAAGGGGTTGGCGGGGAAGACCATCGGGGTCGTCGGCGTGAAGTCCGGGGGTGACATCCCGGTGTTGCAGGCGCTGGAAGGTGCAGGCGTGGATGTGAATGGCGTCAAGGAGGTCGCCATTCCGTACTCCGGCATGCAGGCGGCACTCGAGCAGGGCACCGTGGATGCGGTGGTCCCCGTCGATCAGTTCTACCGTCAAATGCTTGGCGCGGGCTTCGTTTCCATTTCCAACCCGGTGCGGGAATACCAAGCCAACATGCCAGTGACCGTGTGGACCGCCAAGAAGGACTGGCTGGCCTCGAACGGGGCCGAGGCAACGAAATTCGTGGCGGCGATGAAAGAGGCGGTCGCTTACTACAAGGACCCTGCCAACCTTGCCGCGGTCCAAAAGGTTAACGCCGAGGTCAACCAGATCGACGTTGCCAAGGCGCCGAAGGCTTTCGTCCCGGCGGACACCACGATCAACGAAGCGGAAGCGCAGGCCGGCATCGATGCCATGGTGCATTTCGGTTTGCTGAAAAAGTCGATTTCCGTTGACGACGTGCTGTGGTCCGGCGCTCCCCGCCGTGCCTCGGCGAAAGCGCAGTAGCAACCGTCCCTGTGTGCGGTCGGCGTCCCGGATGCACGGGACGCCGGCACCGCACGCTCCCACCCCCCGACTTGAGGTAGAACATGAAAGAGACCACGACGTCCCCGCGCCTGTTGCTGGCGCAACGGGTCGCGGCGATCCTGATCCTGCTGGGCATTTGGTGGCTTGTCATAGCAAGCGGCGCCGTGCCCTCAATGCTCCCGGGCGTTTCCCAGATTCTTGCTGCCATTGGGAAGGCCTTCGTCAGCGCCGCGTTCTGGGGCGCTTTGGGCAAGACGCTTCTGGCAGCACTGTCCGGCTGGGCCATCGCCGCGGTCGTCGGGGTCGTGGCCGGCCTGGTCATCGGATCGATCAACTTCCTTGACCGGTCCACGTCCATCTTGGTGGACTTTGGACGCTCCTTCCCGGTGCTGGCACTGATGCCCGTGGTGATCATGCTCCTGGGGTCCAATGCCCGCATGGAGATCGTCGTGGTGGCGCTCAGCTGCCTCTGGCCGGTGCTGGTGCAGACCGTCTACGGGGCGCGTCGCCAGGAGGCGGCGGTTTCGGACACAGTTGCCGTCTTCCGCATACCGCCGTTGCTACGCTTCCGCAGGGTGTTGCTGCCCTCGGCCCTGCCATTCATCGCCACGGGCGTGCGGATCTCCGCCTCGGTCGCCCTGTTGATTGCCGTCGGTGTCGAGGTCATCAGCCAGGCACCGGGGATTGGACGGCAGATCACGCTGATGCAGCAGGAGCAGCGCTGGGACATGGCCTTCGCCTACCTCTTTTTCACCGGAATGGTCGGCTGGGCCATGGCCGCGGTACTGCAGCGCTTCGAAAACCGTCTCCTGATTTGGAAGAGGCAAGAAAATGACTAGTGCCACCCTGACCGCCGCCCAGCCGCGTGCCGCGCGCAAGGTTCGCCGGGCAGGCGGCCCGAACACCGGGACGAGGATACTGCAGTCGACGTGGCTGGTCTTTGTGGTGTTGGCGGCCTGGTGGGTCTTCTCGGCCCGCAGCACCAACTTCTTCATTCCCTCCCTCGAGCAAATCCTCACCGTGCTGGTCCGGGACCTGGGCAACGGTGTCATTATGGCCGGCGCCCTCTACTCGCTGGCCAACCTCTTCGTGGGACTGTTGGTCGCGGCGGCACTGGGCATTGGCTTCGGGCTGTTGCTGGGCGAGGTGGGGTGGCTGTGCCGCATTGTTGATCCGATCATCCACTTCTTCCGTTCGGTGCCGCAGGCCGCCTTGGTTCCCATGATCATCGGAGTCTTTGGCTTGGGCCAGGGACCGAAGATGGGAACGATCGCGTTCGCTTGCCTGTGGCCGATCCTGCTGAACACGATTGACGGTGTGCTCGGCGTGGAGCCGACAATCCGCAAGTTCTCCAAGGTCTACCGCATCCCGAGGGGTCTGCACTTCCGCAAGGTAGTGCTTCCGGCGGCCCTGCCGCAGATCGTGGCAGGCGTCCGGGTTGCGTTGCCCATCGGCATCACGGTCATGGTGGTCTCCGAAATGTTCGCCTCGACCGAGGGCCTGGGGTTTTACATCCTGAACTCCTCGGCCACTTTTCAGGTGCCTGAGACTTGGGCCGGCGCCTTGCTGGTCGGCGTCGTCGGTTACATCATTTCCATGCTTTTCATCCTGGCCGAGCGCCGGATGCTGCGCTGGTACTACGCCTCCGGCTCGCAGTAGCCGACCGTGACCATTTCCGATCCACACAAAGACCAAGGAGAAGCCATGACTGCCCCCGTACAGGCCGACTCGCAGCTCGCCCAGAGCACCCTGTTGATGAAGGTCCGCGGCATGACCATGAGCTACGGCTCGGGAACCGCTGAAAACAAGATCCTCGAAAACCTCGACCTGGACGTCAACACCGGTGAGTTCATTTCCATCGTCGGTCCCTCCGGCGTCGGCAAGACCACCTTGCTGCGATGCCTCTCCGGATTGCTGCACCCCAAGGCCGGAACCATCGAGGTCGGGGGCGCCATCATCGACGGCCCCCACCCGGACTTGGCTGTGGTCTTTCAGGACTACAGCCGTTCGCTGATGCCGTGGATGACCACCCGCGAGAACGTTGCGTTCCCGTTGCAGGGCAAGGGGATGAACAAGGCCGACCGCATACGCGTGGCCGAGGAGAACCTTGCTGCGGTAGGGCTGGCGGGCCAAGGCGGCAAGTATCCGTGGGAAATGTCCGGCGGCATGCAGCAACGCGTGGCCATCGCCCGTGCGCTGGCCTACAATGCCAAGGTGCTGCTGATGGATGAACCGTTCGCCTCCGTCGATGCACAGACCCGCTTCGACCTCGAGGACCTGGTTATCAAGCTCAAGCAGGAATTCGGCGTGACCATCCTGCTGGTCACCCATGACATCGACGAAGCCCTCTACCTGGCCGACAAAGTCGTGGTTATCGCGGAGAAGCCCGCCACAGTGGTCGACGTGATCGTGACCGGCTTCGGCGAGGAGCGCGACCAGGTCGACACCAAAGCGGACCCTCGCTTTGGTGAGGCCCGCGCGCGGATCCTGCATCGGCTGCGCAAGAACTAGGGCGCGTCAGGAGACGCCGCATGCGTCGCTGGGATGCGCGCGTTCGGCAGCGGTTTCGGCAGTGAGAACGTCAAGGTAGCCGCCCCCGGCACTGCCGAGGTCCTGATCAACGACTGTGTCGAAACCCTGGAGTCCGCGGTTCACGCTGGATCGAATCGAGCCGGGCGCTGAGTTGTCTCGTCCCGTGGGGCGCCGTGGCCGGCGCTGTCTTCACCTCGTTGACGCAGGCCCAGCCGATATCGTCAGCTGGCACGGCAATGGTCCCGGTTCACCGAACCGGGACCATTTTTGTGGGGGACTAGAAACTCGTGATCAGGTTGCGTGCCACGGCGCCTGAGCGCAGCGACTCGTATCCAGCCTCGATGCCGTCCAGCCCTATGTACGAGGACACCAGCTCGTCGAGCGTGAAGCGTCCCTGCAGGTAGAGCCCGGCGTACATGGGGATGTCAATGGCGACGTTGCTGGATCCCATGGTCACCCCGCGAATGTCCTTTTGCTTGCCCATGAGGTCGCCAAATGGTGTCACGTTGATCGTCGCGCCCGGCTGGTGGACTCCGATCAGGTAGGCTGTGCCACCGACTCGAGCATGGCCACGGCCTGTTCGGTGGTCCGCTTCAGACCGATGACCTCGAAGACGTGGGTGACCCCGCCGCCGGTCAGCCGCAGCACCTCCGCCACGGAGTCTGCGTCGGCACCGTCGATGACATCGGTTGCCCCGAACACGGTGGCCAGTTCCAGCTTGGCCCGCTGCAAGTCAACGGCGAGGATTCGCGGGGCGCCCGCCAGCCGTGCACCCTGAATGACGTTCAGGCCAACGCCACCGGCACCGATCACCACGACGGAGTCCCCGGGGCGGAAGCGCGCGGTATTGATCGCGGCTCCAGCCCCCGTCACCACGCCGCAGCCGAGCAGCGCGGCCTTGTCGAAAGGAATCTCGCGGGGGACCGGTACCACGGTGTTCTGATGGACCAGAACCTGTTCGGCAAAGCCGCCGACGCCGATTAACTGGGTGAGTGCCCGACCCTCCAAGCTCAGGCGCGGCGCGTGCCCTGGCGCCCTGGAGGTGTGTGCCGGGAAGCGGCACTGGAAGGGCCGGCCGGCCCGGCAGGAGTTGCACGTTCCGCAGGAATGCACGGGGGACGTCACCACATGGTCTCCCACCGACAGCCCCGTCACCGCGGAACCAAGCGCAGCCACGACGCCGGAGACCTCATGTCCCAACACCGCGGGCATCGGAAAACCCACGTCGTTGCTGGCAACATGCAGGTCCGAATGACACAGGCCGCTGGCCCGGACATCGATCAGGACCTCCTGGGGCGCGGGGTTGTCGATGGAAATCTCGAGTACCTCGAACGCGCAGTCATCGATGCCATCGGAGCGGGCTTCGAGATCGAAGACCTCGAGATCGACGAGCCCCGCGGTGCCGAAGTCATGGTCAGGGTTGAAGCCGCAGGCCTGTGCCATGCCGACATGATCGTGGCCAGCGTGGACCGCGGCCGGCCGTTGCCCATGGTCGTTGGGCACGAGATGGCAGGCGTCGTGGTGAAGCTGGGCCCCGACGCGACTGATTTCGAGATCGGCGACCACGTGGTCGGCAGTGAAATAAGCTTCTGCGGCGCCTGTGAGGAGTGCGTTGCCGGGGCAAGCTACAGGTGCCTGAATCCGGGTGCCGTCATGCGCACCGCGCAGGACCCGTGCCGGCTGAACCGCAATGGGGAGCGCGTCGAGGCCTTTGGCGTCGCGGGTTTTGCACAGTTCACCGTCTTGCACCAAAACAAATTGGTCAGGTCCCCCGCGAGATCCCGTTCGCCCAGGCCGCCGTACTCGGCTGCGCCACTGCGACGGGAGTCGGCGCGGTACTGAACTCGGCCAAGGTGGCACCGGGGCAGAGTGTGGCTGTGGTGGGCCTTGGCGGTATCGGGCTGAACCTGGTGGCGGGGGCGCGGCTGGCAGGGGCGCGAACCATCATCGGGATCGACCTGCAGCCGGAGAAGCTGGAACTGGCCCGCAAGTTCGGCGCCACCCATCTGGTCAATGGCGCCGGGCAGGATGTGGTGGCGCGCGTCGAAGAGATCACCGGACGCGGCGTGCACCATGCGTTCGAGGCCATCGGCCTGGGCGCCACCCAACGGCAGGCCATCGAGGTGACCCGTACAGGCGGCGATGTGCACTTCATCGGCATCCCCCGGGGCAAGCCGCTGGAGCTGAGCGTCATGATGGATTTGTTGGTGAGGCAGCGCTCGCTGCATGGCATCTATATGGGCTCATCCAACATCCGCAAGGATATTCCCTATTATGCGGAGCTGTACCTGCAGGGTCGGTTGAACCTCGATGACCTGATCGCGCAGGAGGTTGGGCTGGAGGGGATCAACGAAGCTTATGAGCGCCAGGAGACCGGCGTGATCGCGCGCAGCATTATTCGTTTCTGACCTGGCCGGGGCGGCAACCCGTAGGCGCTGGGCGGTGCGGTGACCTTCCAAGGATGCCGCGCCGCTACGCCCGCAACATTGCACGGTTCCCTTAAGCTGAAGTTACGTTAGTTGAGACAGGAAGATCCCCGGGTTTCCGGGGATCTTCCAGTCTTTGTGTCTGGGGTGTCTGGCTACTTTCTGTTGTTTTTGGTGGTGTGGTCGTGGATCAGCACGGCGGCTTGGTGCTGGGTGGGTGTGGGGGTGGCGAGGAGTTCGAAGGTACCGTTCTGGCCGGTCCTTGTCATGGTGTTGCGGGTTCTGGTGCCGAGGTGGCGCAGCAGGTCTTGGTAGGACCGGGCTGGGGTGCCGTCGTCCAGTTTTTGGGTGCTGGCCTTACGTGTCGCGGCGCTCGAACGGTGGACGGCGGTGACGGGTTCCTCCGGGACGGGCCGGTCTTCATCGGTGCAGGTCAGCGGTGCCAGGGCGGTGCGGAGGTGCCAGGTCAGGTGGCCGGCGAGCATGCAAAGGAACACGTGGGAGCGGGTGCGTTCCTCGGTGTGGTGGTAGATCGGGCGGATCTGCAGGTCCCTGAATTTGAGGGTCTTGAAAATCTTCTCCACGTTCGCCAATGACTTGTAGACCCGCACGGCCTCGGCGGCATCCATGGTGGTTGTGTCAACGCCGGTGCGGATGATGTAGATCCCGTCCAGCTCCGCCTCCCTCGCGATGGTCTCCGGGTTCCTTTCCCAGGCCAGGGTGGTGTCGGTGATGGTCAGGGTGAAGTGCTTGGCCATGTTGTTCTTCCCCAGGGTTTTGCCGACCCGCAGCCCGGTCTTCCCGGCGTCCTTCAGCCGACCTGCCGTGACGGCTTTTTGGATGGTTTTCAGCCGTTCCTCGGTCACGGTCAGGAGTTCTTCGCGTTTATGTTTGCGCATCGCGGCCAGGGGCGGGTTGTAGCAGGCGATCAGCCGTTCCCCGCGGTAGTCCGGGTGGCTGATCTCGGCCAGGTTCTGCTCATCGAGGAGGGACATTTGCAACGGTCCGTGGTCCTGGGCGAGGGCCTGAATTGCGGTGTTGCGCAAGGCACTCACCCAGCCTAGCGTCGTCTTCTTCAGCGCCGTGATGCGGGCGGAAGTGATCATGCCCCGGTCCCCGACCATGACCATGTCCTCCACTTTCGCAAGGTCCTGGATTTCCTTGGCAATGGCGATGAACGCGGTCGGGTCCGCAGTGTTCCCCGGCACGACGCGCACCGCGACCGGGATCCCGGCCCGGGTGGCGAGCATGCCGTACTCGATCTGTTCCACGCCGCGCTTTTTGTCCCGGGAGTAGCCATGGGCGGCCAGCAGGTTGCGGGTGCCTGTCACCCAGGAGGAGGAGAGGTCGAACAGGGCCAGTTTCCCCGGGTTCACTTCCGGGCGCAGGTACTGCCGGGCCAGGGTCTTTTCAATGGCTCCCTGCCGGTTCCCGAGCCAGTCCATGGCCCCGTAGAGGTCATCCGTGCTGACCGGTCCCAGATCACGGCCCAGGGTCGTGTCCGCGAACCAGGACAAGGTCGCCAGCTTCGAGGACGGGGCACAGATCCGGGCTGCGAGCAGGGCCATGACCAAGTCCCTCTCCCGGCACGCCGGACCCAGCATGGCCTCGAAGCCCAGGCCGCGGGCCATGGCGTAGACGGCCTCAATGTGCCCGTGCGGCAGGGAACGGGTGACCTGCAGCCCGGCGCCGGCTTCGATCATGGTCTTGCCCGCCAACGAGGAGCGCAGCGTCTGAACGGCCGCGTCCGGCAGGGCCGAGAGGTTCGCCATGGTTTCGTGCTTGACCTTCCCGCCTTCCCGGTAGGAGCGGCGCAACAACACGGAACGGTACTGGACCTCAGCGCCGGACTTGTTGACCCGATGCGTCATTTGGACGGCTACGTGCATCGCGGGTGTCACCTTGCTCATACCCAAGTAATACGCGTCTCCGTCATGAAAATGAAGGGATTTTCAACGAATTTAGTGGCTACAAACATTGGCACAAGAACGGCCCTTCCCCGGAATCCAGCAGGAAGCAGGGGAAAGGACCCACGTAACTTCAGCCTAAGGGGACCGTGCAACGTCTTTTGATGGTCTGCAGCCATCGGTGCCTGCCACCACTACCGGGCCCACGATGGCGAAGCACCGAGGCAGATCCGCCCCCGAACAGGAAGGGACCTGCCTCTGTGTTGTTGTGCTCCGCTGCCGGCTACACCGTGCCGCCGTGACGGGTCACGACTTCGCGGGCCAGGGTCTTGCCGAAGGCCGTGTGTGCCGCCAGCGCATCCTGCGCCGCCACAGTGTCGTGTGCGGCCAAAGCCTCCGTCAAGTCCACAACGTGGGTGTGGTCCATCTGGCGGGACCATTCAGCCGGAGTGAGCGCCTGTCGCCACACGGTTCCGACGCCCAAGCGCCGGAACGAGTCGCTGAGCTGCGTCGAACCGGCGACCCCGACCAGGGCGTCGTGGTAGGCAACATTGAGGGCCAGGAAGTCGTCCAGGTCCGCTTCAGATTGCTGGCGCAGGCGTCCCAATTCCGCAGTGATGCGGCGCAGCTCCGCGATGACCTCATTGGAAAGCTTGTCCATGTGCGAGGCGATGATGCCGGACTCGATGATCGCACGTGAATCGTAGGCCGAATCTGTGAATGCCGCGTCGATCGGCGTGGACTGGAACGTGCCCGCTTCGGTGCGGAAGACCAGGTGCTCGCTTTCAAGCTTCACCAGGGCATTGCCCACATGGGCGACCTCGGAGCGGGTGGCCCCGGCGATTTCCTCGATGTCCAGGTCGGTGTCCAATGGGGTCTTGCGCTGCAGGACCCAATTGCGGGTGGCCCGGTAGGCGTTGAGTTCCTTGACAGGCTCCAGGCGTCCCATGGTGCCGCGGTAGTAGGCCAGCGGCTTGCGGTCGTGGGCTTCGGCACTGGTCGCCAGCCCCAGGAACACCGTGTGGGTGCCGCCGGTCGCCGTCTCGTCGACCTTGCACACGATGGTCGCCAGGGCGCCGTCGATCAGTGGAATGCCTTCGGGTGAGATGGTGTGCGGGACGGTGGCGAACTTGTCTTCGCCCTTGCGGCCGAAATGGAAGGCCAGATCGCTTTGGTCCTCTGCCAGGATGTTGATGCCGAAGTAGCCTGCGGTCACCACCCGGTCATGGGTGGAACTGGAACGGTTGAGGCAGGCGAGCATCATCGGCGGTTCCATCGACAGTGAGGAGACCGCGGATGCTGTCGTTCCGTACAGCATGCCATCGACGACGGTGGTGATGACAGTGACGCCCGAGGCGAAGTGGCCCACCACGTTGCGGAAGGTCCCGGCGTCGACGACAGAGGCTTCTGGAGCCGTGTTTTGGGTATTCATCGGTACTTCTCCTTTAGGAGATCAGGGTTGAAAGGGTGGGTTTGGGGTCGAAGGCCCGCAGGAGGCCATCGAGAGAGCCGGCCGTCTCCAGGGTCTGGACCCCGTCGATGACCAAGGCAGCGCGGTCGGCGAGCCCAGGCAGGCCGAAGGCGAGGTTGAGCGTGAACTTCTCCCTCAAGGCCGAACTGCCCAGGGGAGTTGAAACGTGGTCGCCGGCGGGTGTCTCGACACGTACATGCCGGATGCTCCCATCGCGCAACATGGCGGTGGCCTCGGCCGTAAGCCGTTCGCCGTTGTCCAGGGAACCGGTCAGCTCGATGCGCTCGAGCAGTACCGCGAGCCGTGGATCGGCCATGGCCTCCGGGAGCAGGTGCTCAGGGCGCACGGTCCCGTGCAGCAGGGCCGTCGCCGCCGTGAAATGGATCGAGAACAGCCCTGCCACGGCCCGGCGCTCGACCGGGTCGAAGCGGGCGCCCACGAAGCCGTTGAGGGTCCGCGGCGTCACGTGGAGCTGGACCTTGTCGATGTCCTCCACTTTCACGCCCTCCTCCGTCACCAGGCGGATGCAGGCCTCCAGCGAGGGCTGCGCGGCCCGGCAGCAGGACCACGGCTTGATGGTGGTGTCGCCGAAGAAGCGGACGCCGAGTTCCTCGCCGGCCAATCCGGGCTGGGGGTCGGTGCAGTACATGTCAAAGAACCCGTGCCGGCCTTCCAGTGGATCGTTCGGTCCGGTGAGCCCCGCCGCCGCCAGCTGGGCGGAGGCGATGGCGGTGCGCGCGGCAAAGGCGATCGGCAGCTTGAACGCGCTGGCCGCATCGAAGATGTTGGCCACGGTGCCGCCGAGCTGGTTGGCCGCGATTCCCAGCGCGTGCTTGGCGGCGGCCGCGTCGAGCCCCAGCATCCGGGCGGCCATGAGTGTGGCACCGAGGGCGTTGACGGTGCCGGTGTTGTCCTGCCCGGAGTAAACGTCGAACCCGCTGGCCACGGCCAGCCGCGCGGTCACATCGTCGCCCACTGCCAGGGCCGCCAGCAGGTCCCGGCCCGAGGCCCCGGTCAGTTCCGCCAGGGCAAGTGCGACGGGCACGGTGGTGCCGGAGATGTGCGCGGCGGCGCGTTTTCCCCCCGGCCCATCGGCTTCGACGGGCTCGAAGTCGAAGGACCTGGCCAGCACCGCGTTGGCGAAGGCGGCGGAGGCGGCGGGCAGGCGCAGACCGGCGCCGGGAACCGCCGCGTCGTTGCCTTCCCCCCAAGCTGCGGCAACGCGGAGCACGGCCGCCGTGTCGGGCGCGCCGTGGCCGGCGGCCATGGCCCCAAGGGTGTCGAGCAGGCGTGTTTTCACGCGTGAAACGGTCTGCGCGTCCAGGTCGCGGTAGTCGACCGTGAGGGCGTGATCGACCAGGCGGTCAACCAGGGGGAGTGGGCTTTCCATGGTGGCCGACTCTATGCCCGGGTCTCAAGCCCGGCGATGTCCAGGCCGAGATCCTCGGGCTCGGTCACGACGGGCACTATGCCCAGCTCGGCGAACATGGCCTCGAAAGCCCCGCTCTCACCCTTGGCCTGTGCCTTTTTGTGGTCAAGTGCGCGGGCGCGCCCGACGGAACCAAGGTAGAAGCGCTCGTAGAGTTCGATCCGGCTGCCCAGCGCGGAGCCCGCGAAGTCCCAGGCGGTGCGGAAGATCTTGGCGCGCTCCTCGGGAGAAATGCCGCCGGCGCCTGGCAGGTACTTGCGCAGCAGTGGTCCGAGGCGGGGATCCTCGAAGGCCGCCGCCGTCGGGGTGGCCAGCAGGTTGTGTGAGCCCATGGTCTTGATGATGTCGTTGACCCGGGACATCCACAGCGGCATCACGGTGCGCAGGGCCGAGATGTCGTCATGGCAGAAGAAGGCGCCGCCGCCCCAGTCGGAGGCGTTGACTTCGGCGGAGTGGATGACGGAACGGGCGATGCGCAGGTACGAGTAGATCTCACCGAGCATCGAGGCCGTGTCGGGCTTGGAGTCGGTGCCGGTGACCTTGGCCATCTGGGTGCACAGGTCGTAGGCGAACTCGAGTTTCACCGATGCCCGGATGGCGGTCTGCTGCTGCGTGTTTCCGGTGGCGGTGCCGCCGTTGAGTGCGTTGTAGACGTCCAGCTGGCCGTCGATGAACACGCGGTCCCAGGGAACCAGCACGTCATCGAAGATGATGACGGCGTCCTGCTCGTCGAAGCGCGCCGAGAACGGCTTGTCGACGACCTCCTGGTCGACCCCGTAGTGGTCCCGGCAGACGGAGACGACGCCGGCCGTTGCCACGGGAATGGCGAAGGAGAGCGCGTATTCCTCGTACCCCTTCTGGATGGGCACGGCCGGGTAGACGTAGAGCTCGTCGGCGATCGGGCCCAGCGTGGCCAGCATCTTGGCTCCGCGCACGATCAGGCCCTCCTCGGTACGGTCCACGACGCGCAGCGTGAGCTCCTCGTTGATGCCTTGGAGCTCACCCACCGATTTGTCGATGGCGGCGTGCACGATCGTGTGGGTCAGCGCCAGGTCGTTCTTCTGCACATGGCGCCAGTACGCCTCAAGCCGCTCAAAATACACCGGATCGCCGGCACGGTCGAAGATGTCCTTGCGTGATGCATGGCCGGCCAGGACCACGTTTACGTAGTCGGGGGTACGGCCCAGCATCCCGTTGGAGTAGCGGGCCAGCCGGTCAAAGGCGCGGTGGCGGCGGAAGATGTCCGCCGCGTTCCGGGGCCGGAGGAGGGCCACGTTGTGCTCCTCGCCTGTTTCCGGGTCGGTCATGAGGCAGTCTGCCGCGTACTTGTGCTGGTAGTCGAAATAGGCAGCCATGCCCTCGATGGATCCCGCGAAAGTGGGGTGTTCGGTGACGTCGATGCGTTCATTGCCGAGCCAGACCTCGCGGGAGTCCTTCAGGCCCGCCTTGTACTGTGCTCCTGTGCGTGCGCTCACGTGTTTCTCCTTAGGATGTCTGCCCGCCCCGGTGAGGCGAGAATATATTCTGTCTACAAGTTTATATAGCTGGCGCCGATTGCGCAATGACCGGAGCGGCTGTTTTTGGCTGGATCCTCCCAAGGTGACCGTGGATCCCAGGGAGAAGAAAATATTCTTAGCCAAGAAATGCGTAACTGTTGCCAAAGCATGTGACGTCCGTCATTATGTACTCAGTCACATTTTTTGTCGTCTACGGAAGTGCTTCAGTGTCACGAAAAAAAATCTCCCCCGCCTTGGATGCGCCTGCATCCGAAACCTTGAACACCAAAGACCTGCGCCGGGTGCTCGGTTCAAGCCTTCTCGGCAGCATCATCGAGTACTACGACTTCATTCTTTATGCGACCGCTGCCGCGCTCATCTTTGACAAGGTCTTCTTCGGGAACCTGACACCGGGACTTGCACTGTTCGCTTCCTTTGGCACCCTGGCTGTCGGGTATGTGGCCCGCCCGCTGGGCGGCCTCATTTTCGGCCACTTCGGCGATTCAGTGAGCCGCAAGAAGATGCTCGTCCTGTCCATGATGATGATGGGCTTTGCAACAATCGCCATCGGCCTTCTGCCTTCGACCTCGACCATCGGGGTGGCGGCCCCCGTCATCCTCGTGCTGGTGCGCCTTGTCCAGGGCATTGCCGTCGGCGGCGAATGGGGCGGCGCGACCCTCATGGCACTCGAGCACGCGCCCGCGTCGAAGCGCGGATTCGCGGCGTCATTTGCCAACGCCGGCGGCCCGGCCGGGGGACTGCTGGCCACGTTCGTCGTCTCCGGTGTCTCCGCCGTCACCGGCGACCAGTTCCTGGTGTGGGGCTGGCGCATTCCTTTCCTGTTTTCCGCCGTGCTGATAGCAGTGGGCTTGGTGATTCGACTCAAGGTTGCGGAGTCGCCGGTGTTCAAGGAATTGGATTCCCAGGCCCAGGGCGTGCAGAAGCGCCGTCGCGCGCCTATCCTGCGCGTACTGCGGGACCATCCGCGCATCGTCGCGATCACGTTGGTGGCCACACTTGGCTTTTACACCTGCCAGGGCGTCCTGACCTCGTGGGGCGTGTCGGTGGCCGTCGGCGAAGGAGTCGACCGTTCCGCGGTGCTGAACATCAAGGGCCTGGCCGCGGTCTTCACGATCGTCGTCTGCTTCTGGGCCGCGCGGCTTTCGGACCGCATCGGGCGCCGCGCGGTGCTGACGTTGGGCGGCGTCCTTGGTGTCCTCTGGGTGTTCCCGGCGCTCTACCTTATGCATGACGGGACCGCCTGGGGATTCATGCTTGCGGTGGTCGTGGGCAACGGCGTGGTCCAAGGCATCTTGGCCGGACCGATCGGGGCCTATATATCCGAGCTGTTCCCGGCGGACGTCCGCTACACCGGCGCGTCGCTGTCCTACCAGGGAGCCGCCACGCTGGGCGCCGGGTTTACGCCGATGATTGCCACAGCGCTCACCCTGATCGGCGGCTTCGCCTGGGTTGGTGTTTTCTGGGTAGCCATCCTCGTATTTGGCCTCATTGCCGTCCGCGTGGGACCGGAGGGTGCTCACTCGAAGCTGGCCGGCGCGCCGCTGAAGGACAAGCAGCTGCAGTCCCGCTAGGCATGCCTATTCCCGCACCGAGGACATGAGTCAAGGGGTCGATGCCGCAGGCATCGACCCCTTGACGATCCATCCGTGCTGTCCGTCAGTTCGATTGACTTTATTCAGCGGAAATTTCTGTATTTACGAACTTGTCGTCTCTTGCGACGATTGAAGCAACGCCACACATCCGAACCCCGTCCCACTGCGCTGCAGCTGTGGACGCCCGCGAAAGGAACAGCCGCAATGGCACCGAAGAACCCCAAGCACATGGTCTTGACGACGTTTATGTTGCCCGCCGGTTATCACAAGGATTCTTGGCGCATGGAGGGCAGCCGCTCCGAGGAACTCGCCAACCTGGACTTTGTCTACGACCTGACGAAGATGGCCGAGGATGCGAAGCTTGACGCAATCTTCTTCGGAGACATCGTCCACGCCAACACGGTAATGCGCGGCGATATAAAGATGAATGGTTTCTACGAGCCGATGACCGTTCTCTCAGCCCTGGCCGCCCGCACCAAGAACATCGGTTTGATCGGGACCGTGTCCACCTCCTTCTCGGAGCCCTACAACGTCGCCCGCCAGATGGCCGGCCTGGATCATATGTCTGGCGGCCGCGCCGGCTGGAACATTGTCACCTCCTCGGACGGCTTTCAGAACTTCGGCATCACCGAAGCACCCGACCCGGCGACCCGCTACCGCCGTGCCACCGAATTCGTCGACGTGGTGCAGAAGCTCTGGGACTCCTGGGAGGACGATGCGGTGACGAATAACAAGGAAACCGGCTGGTACGTCGACGCCGCCAAGATTCATCCGATCAACCACCGTGGCGAGTTCTTCAGCGTCGAGGGCGCCATCAACATGCCGCGTTCACCGCAAGGCCGCCCGGTGCTGGTGCAGGCCGGCTCCTCGGGACCCGGCATGGAGCTCGGTTCCTCGGTCGCAGATGGCATCTACACCGCGCAGCCCATGAAGGAGCCGTCCGTGGAGTTCTACGCCAAATTCAAGGCCATGGCTGAGGCGAAGGGGCGCCGTGCCCGTGACGTGCAGATCATTCCCGGCATCCTGCCGATCCTGGGCGACACGCAGGCCGAGGCGGACGAGCTCGCGGAGCATCTCGCAAACCACATTCATCTGGACAATGGGCGTGTCCAGGTGGGTGCGGATCTGAAAATGGACCTGTCCTCGCTGGCCTTCAACGAGTCGATCCCGGCCGAGTGGTTCTCGGACGACCCGGCGCTCGGCTCGCGCTACCAGATCTACCGCCGCAAGTCGGTTGACCAGGGCATGAGCCTGCGCGAATTGATCGTGGATCTGGCCCGCTCGACCGGCCACCAATGGATGGCCGGTACCCCGGCCGCCGTGGCTGACCGGATGATCGACTGGTTTGATTCCAAGGCCTGCGACGGGTTCAACCTGAACTCGCCCTTCAACCCTGGCGGCTTCAAGCTGATCTGCGACAAGCTTGTGCCTGAACTGACGGAACGCGGCTACTTCCGATCCGAGTACGAGGGAAGCACGTTGCGCGACAACCTCGGTTTGTCCCGCCCCTCTTCGATCCGCACCAACGTTCTGGCCTAGGCGGACGGCCCGGCATGGTCGAAAAGCTCGCTGGCCACCTCTATCCAAGCCTGGGCGCGCGCACTCAGTCTCGTACTGCGCGGCCAGGCCACGGAGACGGGAACCGCTTCGGCGGGGCCCTGCCGGGGAAGAACCAGACGCTTGAGCACCACGCGCAATTCCTGATAGGGCGCCTCGAGCGCCGGCTGCTGGAACAGCACCGCCGTCCCGCGGCCCGAGCCAACCAGCGAGCGCACCGTCGCGTAGCTCCTGGAGCGGTGGCGGACCAGCGGGACGATCCCGGCCTGCTCGTAGAGGCCCAGGATCCGGCGGGAAACCGGTTCGGCGTCGAAAAGTATCAGCGGCTCTTCGGCAATGTCGGAAAGTGTGATCGATTCCCGCGTGGCGAACCGGTGGCTGGAGGCGACGAGCACGTACGGTTCGGCGGCGGTGACCGGGGCACTGCGCAGTGCCGGGGAGATCTCGGCGCCGTAGAGGAAGGCCACGTCGATCGACCCGTCGAGGAGGGCCTGCTGCATCTCATCGTGGTAGCCCTCGACGAAGTCGACTTCCACCTCCGGGCATTGTTCGGCGAAGGCGGAGAGCATTGTGGGAATTATCGTGGGTCCCAGCGTCATGAAACATCCGACAGTCAACGGGCCGCGCAGCGAGACGCGGGCGCCGCGTCCCAGGGACTCGAGCTCGTCGGCCAGTTCCAGCAGCGTCCGGGCCTGATGGAGCACGGTCTTGCCGGTGGCGGTCAGCGTCAAGCCCTTCGCGCGGCGCTTAATGGCCAAATCGGAGCCGACGATCCTTTCGAGCTCCGCAATCGACATGGAGATCGCCGAGGGGGCCATGTGCAGCCGGCGGGCCGCCTCGGCCATGCTTCCGGTTTCGGCGGCCACCACAAAATGCCAGAGCTGGCGCAGGGTCAGCTGTGGATGGGACTCAAGATTCATATTTATCAATCTAATTGATGCCAAACGTAATCCAGTACATAAACACTGACTGAAACCGTCAGGGCCGGGCGGCAACGCCCGATCAAGGAAGGAAGAACAATGGATCGCCGTGAGGAATTCCTCCGTCGGGCGGCAGACGTCGTCGGGACGGAAAACGTCGTCGCACTCGAGAATCCCGAAGGATACATCGATCCCTATCCGCTGAACGCCGGGCGTGTCCCGTGGCCCGGCGTGCGCCCGGCGGACACCGGCGAGGTGCAGGAGATCGTGCGCCTCGCCACCGAACTCGAGGTGCCGCTTTGGACCTTCTCCTGCGGCAAGAACCTTGGCTATGGGGGCCCCGAGCCCCGCGATGCCGGCACGGTGGCACTGGACCTCAGCCGCATGAACAGGATTCTGCAGGTCGACGACCGCCTCTGTTTCGCGGTGGTGGAACCAGGTGTTACCTTCTTCGACCTGTTCGACTACATCAAGGAACGCGGACTGAAGGTCTGGATGAGCGTTCCCGCCCTCGGCTGGGGCTCGGTGCTGGGCAACATGCTCGACCGCGGCTACGGCATGACACCGCATGGGGACCACGTGAAGTCGCTATGCGGCATGGAGGTCGTGCTGCCGGACGGCGAGCTGGTACGCACCGGAATGGGGGCGATGGAGGGCACCGAGCTCGGTCCGATCTTCCAAGGCGGGTTCGGCCCCACGCTGGACGGGCTGTTCACGCAATCCAACCTCGGCGTGGTCACGCAGGTGGGGCTCTGGTTGCAGCCGGCCCCGCATACCTACGTCAACGGCGACATCGCAGTGGAGCACGAGGAGGACCTGCCGGCGCTTATCGACATCCTGACCACCTTGCGGCGGGAGGAAATCATTCAGAACAACGCCCTGTGTGGCAACGTGGTCCGCGCCGCGACCATGCGCGGCAACCGGGCCAAGTTCTGGGATGGAGAGGGCTCGATCCCCGACTGGAGGCTCGAGGAGATGCGCCAGGAATTCGGCCTGGGCCAATGGAACGGCAAGTTCGCACTCTACGGCGACCGTCGCCTGTGCGAGCGCCGACTGGAAATCATCGAGGAACGCATCGCTGCGATCCCTGGTGCGCGCGTGGACGCCCGGTTCTATTCAGGCACCGAGGGCATGGCCCTGCAGCATGAGGACATCGCGGAGCGTGACCGCACCCAGATGGCCGGGGTGCCGACGCTCAAGCCGCTTTCCACCGTGGGATGGGCCGCGGAAAACGGGGGCCACATCGATGCTGCTCCGATCATCCCGGCGCGCGGCGCGGAAGTTTACTCCTTCTACAAGGAAGCCAAACGCCTCTACACAAAGCATGGATTCGATCTGTACATCGGATACCACCTTTACCCGCGCCACATGGTCCATGTGACGATGATCTTCTTCGAGCGCGGCAACGAGGAAATGCTGGCCCGGGCGCGTGCCCTGTATTCCGAGTTGCTGGAGACGGCCCGTTCGCGCGGGTATGCGCCCTACCGCAGCCATGTGGACTACATGGACCGAATCGCCGACGGCTTTGATTTCAATAACCACGCAGTCCGCCGCCTGCAGGAAAGGATTAAGGATGCCCTGGATCCGGCGGGGATCATTGCTCCGGGTAAGCAGGGGGTTTGGCCGGCGCGCTTCCGCGAGGCGCGGTCCAAGTCCGACGCTATTCTGGCGGCACGTTAGCCGCCGTGCGAACAAGTCCTGCGGTGTCCGGCCCTCGAAGGTCCGGACACCGTGGGACTTGTCATGCCCGTTGCCGTCTGCCGGCGGGGGAGTCTCGCTGGTGGGGGTGGGAAACGGCCGGAACGCGCCTAGGAGGCCTGTTCCGCAGCGTCCGCAAGGCCGACCTCACCGGCTTGGCGTACGGCCTTCAGCGTCGTCTCGTAGTGCCGCCGCAGCAGGCCAGCGGTCTTTTTGGCGTCGCGGTCCAGTGCCGCGTTAAGGATCTCGCGGTGCTCCTTGGCCACATCGCGCTTGACGTCGCGGGTGGCGGCGCCGGCCCATCTGCCGTACAACTGGCTCAGGTCCGAGAGCGTGCAGGTCAGGTCAATGAGCACTGGTACGCCGCAGGCTTCCACGAGTTTCGCGTGGAAGGCCTGGTGGGCATGGTTCCAATCCTCCGTGTGAACATCGGGGTTCTCCGGATCGCGTCGGACCGTACGTTCCAGGGTGTGATGTGCTGCCATGAGTTCGCTCTCCCATTCGAGCGAACCACGTTCGATGGCCATGGAAACTGCCAGGGACTCGTTGACGCAGCGCATCTCGGTGATGTCGCTGAGTTGGGCCAGGGACAGCTCGGGCACGAAGAAGCCGCGGTTGGGCCGCAGCGCCACCAGGCGGTCGCCCACGAGCCGGGTGAGCGCCTCGCGGATCACGGTGCTCGAGGTCGCGTAGTGCAAGGAAAGGTCGGTCAGTTGCAGCCGGGCCCCCGGCGCCCATCGCCCTTCGAGGATGTCATTGCGCAGGGCGTCCCTGATGTGCTTGGACAGGGTCGCTGAATCGGTCATCTTGGCCATAAGGAAATCTTACCAAACGATGTCAAGAATGCATTGTGTCTTGACTTATGCATAGTTTAGGCATGAGACTTGATGCAGATCACTACGTGGCCCCGTGGCCAAACCCGGCTAACCCCAGCACCTAGGAGCGGACATGACCGAATCCCTCATGCAGGATCGAACGCAAATGCGGGTCGATGACTTGTACTGGCGGGAGGAATACTCGCCCATTACGGAGGACGACGCCTTCCTGCGCCGCGTCGCGGAAACCGCCGACCTTCCGGCCCTCATGATTGCCCTGGCCGCGGTGACCGGGGACTACTCGATGCTGCGCCAGGAGTTGCGCCCGCCGCAGCCGCCCGTCGACACCGTCGGTACGCCCCACGGTGGCATGGACGAGGCACAGCGCCAAACGGCCCGGGAACTGGCTTTTGAGGCGCTGCGGCAGGTCCGCGACAACGCGCTGACCCGTGCGAATGTGCTCAGCGACGAACAGGCCACGACCATCCTGGACTGGCTCACCAATGGCGCCAATCCCGATTACCACCCGATGCTCATGCACGACATGGCCCTGGTGCCGCAGCACAACGGGGCCCCGCGCTGGAACGCCGCGGAGGTGGCCCCGGAACGCAATTTCACCGTGGCGATCATCGGATCCGGCGTGGCCGGCATGGCCGCCGCCTACCGCATGCGCCAAGCCGGCATCCCCTACACCGTGTTTGAAAAGGGCAACGAAGTGGGTGGAACCTGGTGGAAAAACACCTACCCGGGCGTGCGGCTTGACACACCCAACTACGCCTACTCCTTCTCATTCGCCCAGCGCGACGACTGGCCGCAGCAATTCTCCGAGGGCCGGGAAATCCTCGAATACACCCGCACCGTCGCCCGGCGCAGCGGCATCACCGAGAACATCCAGATGAACACCGACGTCCTCGGGGCCACGTGGAACGCGGGGGATTCCCTGTGGGAGCTCGAAACGATGCGCGACGGCGTGCGCGAAGTAAGGCGGTTCTCCTCCGTACTGTCCGCCGTCGGCCAGCTGGACCGCCCGAAGGTCCCCCAAACCCCCGGCCGCGAGTCCTTCGCCGGCGTGCAGGTGCATTCGGCGGAATGGGATCCGGCCATCGACCTGCGCGGCAAGCGCGTGGCGGTGATCGGTTCGGGCGCCAGCGCCTATCAGATCGTGCCGGCCATCGTGGACGAGGTCGCCGAGCTCAAGGTCTTCCAGCGCAGTTCCCCCTGGATGCTTCCGACCCCGTTTTACTACGAGGACATGCCTGAGACCGTGATGTGGCTCGCGGAGCACCTGCCGCAATACGGCCAGTGGCTGCGCTTCTGGCAGCACTGGCTCGGCGTTGAAGGACGCCAGCACACCACCGCCGCGGATCCGGCGTGGACCACCCCGGGCTCGGTGTCCGCCGTGAACGAACGCGTTCGCCAGCAGCTCATGGAGTTGCTCAAGGTGCAGTACTCGGATCGCCCGGACCTGCTCGCCAAGGTCACCCCCGACTACATCGTCGGCGGCAAACGAATGCTGCGCGACAACGGGGTCTGGTCGGCCAGCCTGAAGAAGCCGCAGACCTCGCTCATCACCAACGGCCTGGCCGGCATCCGACCGGAGGGCATCGTCGACGGCACGGGAACGCTGCACGAACTTGACGTCATCATCTATGCCACGGGCTTCCAGGCCTCCGAATTCCTCGAACCGCTGAAGGTCACGGGCCTTGAGGGCCGCGACCTGCACGAATATTGGGCGGGCAATGCCACCGCGTACGCGGGCATCACCGTGCCAGGCTTCCCGAACTTCTTCATCGTTTCCGGACCGAACACCGGCCATGTGGTTAATGGTTCGCTGTTCTCCATGATTGAGTACGGGCTGAGCTACATCCTCGATGCCATGCACATCGTTCTCCGAAGCGGAATCGTCGCGCTCGACCTCAAGCAGGAGGCGCTGGAAAGATTCGTCGAGACCATAGACGCGGCCAACGCACAGAAGGCCTGGGGCCACCCGGATGTGCAGACCTGGTACAAGAACAAGTTCGGCCGGGTATCCCAGATTTGGCCACTGCCTGTGCTCGAATACTGGAACGTGACCCGGGCGGTCAAGCTCGAAGACTATGAGATCGTCACGTGAGCCCCAGGGCCGTCCAGGCTTTCCGCGGCATACACTATGGCCGGCCGGCCAACCCGGGGGACCGGTTTAGCACCCTCGTGGATCCGGCACCGGGCGAACGCAGCGAACCGGCCGCCTTTCCGCAGCTTCCCGGCGGCCTGGACTGGCTGTTGGGCCCCGCGCTGGCCGAACTGCCGCAACGGGAGGACGCCTTTCAGCTGAACGTGTTCGCCCCGGAGGGGGCCTCGGGGCTGCCGGTGCTTTTTTATATCCCGGGTGGCGCCTTTATCTCAGGTGCCGGAACCGTGCGCTGGTACGACGGCGGACGGCTCGCAGCGGAAGGCAGCTGCGTTGTCGTCAGCGTCAACTACCGCTTGGGCATGCTCTCGCACGCCGGCGAAATTGGCGGCGGCAACCTTGGCCTGTCCGACCTGGTGCAGGCGCTGCGCTGGGTGCGCGGGAACATCGCGAGCTACGGGGGCGACGCCGGGAAGGTCACGCTGGTCGGACAGTCCGCCGGGGCGTTTTATGCCTTTGCACTCAGCCAGCTGGAGGAGACCCGCGGGATGGTCGCGAGGACGGCACTGCTGTCCCTGGCGTTCCAGCCGCCGCTGGACACCGCTGAGACGGCCGGGCGCCGGGCGCTGGCGGCCGACGTGCTGGAGGGTAAGGACCCGTCCGCCGTCGGCATCAACCGGCTGCTCGAGGCCCAGGCAAGGATTGGCCGGGCTCATGCGGGGAAGGGGCTGGGCATCATGCCCAGTGCCGACGAAACGATGCCTGCCGACCTTTTTGCGCCTGGGGCCGCTGCGCGACGGCTGCACGTGGACGAACTGTTGCTTACACATACGGCCTCTGAAGCATCCGCGTTCCTTGGCCAGGCCCCGGAGGCAGCTTTTGACCCGTCCGCCGTGGCAGGATTTCTTCGTGCACACTTTGAGGATCCGCAGGCCGTGGGGACACACCTGGCAGCCCTGAACCCGGAATCACCCAAGGCGCAGCTGGCCGGGGCCATGACGCTGCACCAGTTCGAGACGTACGCGACGGAATTGGCTTTGGCCGTCCAGGCGGCAGGCCGGAAGGCGGCCTGTGTCCGCTTCGAGCATGCTGCGCGGGACGTCCGCATGGGAGCGGCCCACGGTTTCGACGTCCCCTTCCTGTTCGGCAACCGCCTCGATTGGGCAGATTCGCCCATGCTGGAAGGCACCATCGAGGAGGAGTTCGAGGCTGTGGGCGCCCACCTCCGCTCGCTGGTGCTGGGTTTTGTCAACGAGGGATGGGGCGGCGTTCCAAATTCCACGGGGGTCAGACCCTTGAACGGGGCCGATCCACACGGCTACGCCCTGGATGCCCGGGGGGTGCGCCGAGTGCCGCTTGCGGACCGCTTTGCCGCCAAGCGGGGGGGTGCGGAACGCCGCCGTCGGCAGCTGACCGGGTAGGCGGTCTGCAGGGGAGCGCCACTCCGGCAGGGCGTGGTCGCCTGTCCTAGAGCCCTAGAGCCTTGGAGCCTTGGAGCCTTGGAGCCTTGGAGCCTTGGAGCCTTGGAGCCGTGCGCCCGCCTGACTGGCTCTTGTGGCAGCTGGGCGTGAAGGCCTACGCCCCTGTTACGGACCGCAGCGCGGCATCCGGCACCGTGTTCGCCTCAACTCACCACCAAACAACTGCGCACGCAAGGTCATTGTGACCGTATCGTCGTAATTTTTTTATGTCCGCCCCCAAAGTTTTGTGGTCGCCGTGGTGGTGATTGGTGCGGGCCACTGTCCGGGGCAGTAGGCCGGCCATCAGGGTGGGCAGAAAGTTGTACCAGTCGTCGATATCAGCTGTGACTTCCGTCCGACCAGCAGCCCAGTTGGCGTTGTTGGCTGGCAGGTTGTCCGCTCATGCGGCGGGAGGCCTGGCGATGAGGGCTGCACCGTCGGTCTTCACCGTTATGGGCCCGGTGGCGGCAGGAACCACGGCGGTCGTGCCCTTGGCCATGTTCAGGGTTCCCGCTGTGCTGATGAGCCGTGATGACCCTTCCGTGGCAATGATGATGGCAAATCCGGGGCCGTAGCCGGCGGACGAAGTCGTCCGGTCGAGCCGGAACCAGGCTTTGGTGAAGGTGGGCAAGGCAGGTCCCTCCAGTGCCGCGCGGCGCACGAGATCGCCGATTTGCCTGGGGGCGGTGGCCTGGATGTTCACTGCTTCGAGGGCGCGGTCGAAGCCCAGTCCCAGATGACCCTCTGCCGCTCCGTCGACGGCAAACCCTTCCCATTCCAGCAGGATCGACAGGTCGGAGGGCTGCTGGACTTCCGCCAGGAGCACGGACTTGCCAATGGCGTGGAGTGTTCCGGGCGGGACGGTGACCGAGTCATTTTTGGCGACGGCCACCTTGTTGAGCAGGCGCAGGAGCGTGGTGGTGTCCTGGGTGCGGACCAACCGGGCGAGCCCGGCGCGGTCAATGTCCGCGCGCAGGCCCAGGTAGACGTCGCCAGGTTCCAGAATGAACCACGCCTCGGCCTTCCCGTGGGCTGAGGCGAGTTCCGTTGCGGCGAAGGCATCGTCTGGATGCGCATGCACGGGCAGTCGCTGTCCGGCGTCCAGAAGTTTTACGAGGATCATCGAGTCCGCGCCCCAGCGCGCCACGTGCCCGGCGCCCAGCCAGGCGATCGGGTCTTTTCTGACTGCGTCCAGCAGTAGGGTTCCATCGGGAAGTGTGGTCAGCCCGGCTGGCGCCGCGCCGCGAACCGGTGTCGTGGATGCCACCCAGTCCTCAGGGGTATGGTCCAGGCCAGGGGGGAGTGAGCGGAAAGCGTCGATTTTCGCGCCGCCTTTGTAGAACCGCGCCGCCGGCCGGTTTGTCCCCACTACCAATGGGCCGTGGGGCGGTTTCATTGCGCGGCTTTGTGGTTTTCGGACTGGCCGGAGGCTGTGGCGACAAGGATTTGGACGCCCGCATGCCCAAGTGCCTCGGCGAGTTCTGACGGCGGGGCGGCGTCGGTAACGAGGTACTGAGCGCGATCGAGCCCGGCGATCTGTGCAAAGAGAGGCTCGGTGAATTTGGACGAATCGGCGAGAATGGCAACGCGCGTCGCTCGCTCCATCATTTCACCCATCATTACGGCTTCGGAGAGATTGCTGGTCGAATAGCCGCCCTTGGCCGACACGGCACCCACGGAGATGAGTGCAAGATCGCAGCGCAGCTGAAGGTCCCGGCCCCCTGGAAGCTGGAGACTCACCGGTCCGATCGTCGCCTGGCCGCCAATACGTACGGATCCGCCGAACAAGTAGAGGTCGCGGACGATATTCGGAGAGATTTCTGTTGCGATGCGCAGATTGTTGGTTGCGATCGTGAGATCCCGCCGCTCACCCAGGTGCCGGACCACCGAAAGGGTGGTCGTGCCGGCGTTGATCATGAGCACGGAATTGCTGGAGACCAGCGTTGCGGCAAGGGCGCCGATCCGTTCCTTCTCCTCGGTGTGGATTTGCATGCGCACGTCAAGCCTTTTCTCCGCCGCGCCAATGACGTCCACGCTCACCGCACCTCCGTGGGTACGGACCACCAGGCCTCTTCGGTGTAGCTGGTGGAGGTCCCGTCGGATAGTGTCGGCGGAAACTTCGAACCGGGCTGCGAGCTGCGCGACCGTGGCGTGCTCGGCCTCGGCGACGTAGGCGAGGAGTTCAGCCTTGCGGCCGGCGGGGAGGCGCGCCGGCGCTGGCGTTGTTTGATGGTCCACGTCCCATTCCTAACAGATTATGCGGTTTTGTGCGAGTTAAAGATGTAGATATCGGAAAATTACCGCACGCCGGACACCCCGGAAGCGTTCCACACGGCAATGCTCGACGGCTGGTGTGGGCGTGGATGCACGGCTTCCCCCTGGTTTGCGAACTATTTTCGGCATATCCGTAAAAGTCCTTGCCCGGGGGAGGAGGACGCGCGTAAAATCGCAATACCATGCAGAAAACTGTAACTTCAAGCACATTCAGGCAAGACCTTGAAACCCTCTGATTGGAGAAAAATGAGCATCGATGCTCGGGGTCGTTCGAAACGGCTCGCTTGGAAGACAACGATCGTGGCGCTCGTAACGGCGGTGGTGCTACTCGTGGCAGGATGCACGGGCACCCCCAGCAACAACAACGCGAACACGAACCAGAAAGTGCAGCTCACCTTCTCCCAGTGGTGGGCGCCGGAGATGCCGGCCGGTGCACTGCAGAACTTGATAGACCAATTCCAAACCCAGAACCCCAACATCAGCGTCAAGCTGATCAGCGCTCCGTTCGCGTCGCTGCAGACCCAAACCATTTCGGAGGCAGCGTCCGGTACCCTTCCCGACGTCGTCGGCCTCGACGGGGCATGGGTCAATCCCTTGTTCAAGCAGGGTGCCCTGCTGAACCTGACCAACGCGATGAAGAGCGCGAATTATGACCCGAAGGATCTGGCAAGCCAGGTCGGGTATAACGGCGCCACGTACATGATCCCCGTCGTGAACTTCGTCTACCCCCTGTTCACGAACGACGCCATTCTCGCCAAGGCGGGCATCTCGAGCCCGCCAAAGACGTGGTCCGAGTTCACGGCCGACGCAAAGAAGATCAGCCAGTCCCAAGCCGGCGCGAAGGGGTGGGTGGTGCCCTTGGGCACGACCAACCCGAACGGCGTCCAGAACGACATTCTCTCCTGGGCCTGGGCATCCGGCGGGAGCATGCTCAAGAACGGCAAGCCTAACCTGACCGGAAACCCTGATGTCACCGGCGCCGTAAATCTGGTAAAGGATCTCGTCCAGTCAAACGCTGTCTTGCCTGGTGCGAACGGCCTGCAGGAAACCGACAAGGTCGAGAACTTTATCAACGGCCGAGTCGGAATGATGGTCGACTCGCTCGCCCATGTCACCACCATCACCAAGGGCAACGCCAAGCTGAAGTTCTCGGTCTCGGCGCAGCCGGTGAAGGACGGCTATATGGGAAAGCCCGGCATCCTCACGGCGTCCTGGGGCATTGGCATCTCAGCGAAGTCGCAGCATCCGGCCGAGGCGTGGAAGCTGGTGCAGTTCCTCATGAGCCAGGCGACCAATTCGAAGCTTTCGACACTCGCTAACGGCTTCCCCGGGAACAAGGTGTCCAAGCCGGACTTCACTGGGGCAGACCCGCACTTCCAGCAGGCCTTTGCGATCTATCAGAGGAGCAACCCGGTTAACGAGTTTACCGGCCTTCCAGCTGCGAACCAGCTCATGACCGATTTCCTGAACGAATTCCAAAAGACGGTGGCCAACCAGGAATCCACGGACAAGATGCTCTCCAACGTCCAGGCCCAATGGCAACAGCAGTTCTGATCCGTGCAGCCCGGACTTAAGACCCCTTTGCCGGCTGCGTGCCTGAAAAAACCCGCAGCCGGCTGGGACGGAGACGAGGATATGGCTTCATCACTTTTGACACCTGGGCAGGACCAGCGCTCCGCGACTGTTCCCGCCGGCCGCCACCAGCGGCCGCTGAGGGAACGACTCGAGCCGTACCTGTTGATCAGCCCGACGATGCTCCTCATCCTGGGGCTGATGGTGATTCCCATCGTCATCGTCATTGGCTACTCGCTGATGGACAACGTGGTCACCAACCCAACGCCGAAGTTTGTTGGCATTTCGAACTACGTCACCATCCTCACGACGCCCGCCTTCTGGAGTGCCGCGGGCAACACGCTGATCTTCACGGTCGGCAGCGTCGTCGCGCACATGGTGATCGGCATTCTGTTCGCGCTGATGCTCAACTCCAAGACCATGGCTCGGGTACCCCGGGCGATTTTCCGGGCGATCTACATACTGCCTTGGATCTTCACCGCCTCGGTCGTGGCCGTGCTTTGGCGGCTCCTGCTGGATCCCAGCGGCGTCATCAACTACCTGTTCACAAGCGTTGGTCTCTTGCATGAAGCAGTGCCGTGGCTCGCAACGGCCTCCACAGCACTGCTGGCGGTGACCGTGATCAACATATGGTCCGGCTATCCCTTCTTCATGATCAGCCTGCTCGCCGGACTTCAGGGCGTGCCGACTGACCTCTATGAGGCGGCCAGGGTCGACGGCGCAGGGTTTTTCCGCCAGTTCGTCAGCGTTACGTTGCCTGCGCTGAAACCGATCCTGTACAGCATGGCGCTTCTGGACCTGCTCTGGACCACCCAGCAGTTCACGCTGATTTGGGCGACCACCGGAGGTGGCCCGCTGGAGCGCACGGAGGTGCTCAGCACGTTCACCTACAAACTGGCCTTCAACAGCTATCAGTTCTCGATGGCCGCGACGAGCGCCGTCATCGTGCTCGCCGGTTCCCTGGTGGTGGCCGTCTTCTACGTGCGCCGCCAACGCAAGGCGGCGCAGCGATGAGCGCCTTCACAAGCAGTGCATTGCGGCGCCGGGTAAGGGCTCGCATCGGCCTCTATTTCGGCCTCACGCTGGGAGCAGTTTTTGCAGGCTTTCCGGTCCTGTGGATGCTGTCGAGTTCGTTCAAATCGAACAGCAACATCTTCGCGTATCCGCCCAAGTTGTTCGACTCGTCGTTCACTCTGGCGCCCTACCTGGCCGTTCTGTCCAACCCGGTCCAAATTGGCTACTTCGTCAACAGCTACGTTGTCGCCCTGTCGGTGACCGTGGTGACGCTGTTTGTCGCGCTGATCACCGGATACGTGTTCAGCCGGTACGAATTTCCACTCAAGCGCATCATCAACGTCGTGATCATTGGTGTCCAGGCCGTGCCACCCATCACGCTGCTGATTCCCTTTTTCGGCATCATGGTCGCCCTCAAGCTTTACAACACCTATCAGGGGCTGATTATCACCTACGTGGTCTTCACCCTGCCCTATGCCGTGATCATGATGACGGCCTACTTCGACAGCCTCCCGAAGGAGATGGACGAAGCGGCAAAGGTCGACGGTGCGAGCGCGCAATCGATCCTGTGGAGGATATTGGTGCCGATCTCCGTCCCGGGCATGGTGTCCGTGGGGCTGTACACCTTCATGATCTCGTGGAACGAATACCTGTTTGCCCTCACGCTCACGCAAACCGATGACCGCCGGACGGTTCCGGTGGGTATCCAGCTTCTCATGGGCCAAAACAACTACCTCTGGAACGAGGTCATGGCCATGAGCATCCTGGGCTCGATTCCAGTACTCGTGCTCTTCCTCATCTTCCAGCGCTACTTCATCGGTGGACTCGCAGCAGGTGCTGTCAAAGCATGAACATGGCACTGCAAGCCCCTTTACCCGCACAACAAATCAAGGAGAAAACAACGTGTTGATCAACGGCAAGGACCTGCTCGACGTAGCGAACCGCCACAACTTCGCAGTCCCGGCGTTCAACGTCAGCGACTACGCCATGAGCAATGGCCTCTTCGAAGTCTGCGAAGAAAAAACAGCACCATGGATCCTAGCGATCCACCCCGATGAGGTCGCACACATCGGCCACGAGGTGATCCTGGCCTTGCGGGAGCGGGCACACCGCTCCCCGGTACCGGTCGCGATCCACTGGGACCACGGCGGCAGCTACGAGCAAATCCTCACCGCGATGAAGATCGGGTTCACCTCCTTCATGATTGACGGTTCGATGCTTCCCTTTGAAGAAAACGTAGCCCTCACCAAGCGCGTCGTCGACGCGGCCCACGCCGTGGGCCTCTCCGTCGAAGGCGAGCTCGGCACGATCGGCAAGACCGACAATCAGGCCGAGGCCGGCACCGACGACATCATCTACACGGATCCGGCCCAGGCTGCGGAGTTCGTCGATCGAACAGGGGTCGACAGCCTCGCCGTCGCGATCGGCACCCGGCATGGAATCTATCCATCGACACTCAAACCCGAACTCAAACTCGACCTGCTTCGGGAAATCAAGGCGAGCGTGGGCCTGCCGATTGTGTTGCACGGTGGATCGAACAACCCAGACTCAGAAATCGCACAGTCGGTCAAACTCGGCGTGAACAAGATCAATATCTCCAGCGACATCAAGGTCGCGTACTTCAACGCCATGCGCGAAGTGCTGGCCGATCCCGACCTGCGCGAACCGAACCTCATCGAACCCCCCGCGGCAGATGCCATGAAGCGCATCGCCGCCCAAAAGATCGACCTGTTTGACGCAGCGGGCAAGGCATACCTCTACACCGGCGCCCCGGCCCCGGCCACCGAAGCTGCAGCAACCGGAACCGGAGTGCGGGTCGGTTGATGGCCAAGGAGGCAATACTCGGACTCGGCGGCACCATCGATTACGAGCTCAACTGGAATGCGGCGGCCCTCGAATCGCTCGCCGCCGAGTTCGATATCGCCAACCTTGACTCCGCCATGCCCCAGACCATTGACTCCGAACGCTCCCTCGTGTTGTCAATGCTGCACCATTTCCGGGCAGGCAGCGGCAGCGAACATTTCGTTGAGTCCACCGACGTCATCGAAAAGTTCGCAACACGGTTCGGCTACCGGGTCACCCTTGGCGGAACACCCGTGCGAGCGGCGCTGGCGATGAGCGCACTCGGCATCGGCAGCACCGTCCACCTCGTCTCCATCGACGATGATGTTCGCCGGCTCCTGCCCGCCGACGTCGACTACCTCTGCAGCGCTGAACACGATTCCACGGACCCACACCTGATCGTTCAATACCCGGCACGAGCCCGGATCCGCCTCGCCGGCGGCGAGATCACCTCCCCGGGACCCAACCGGCTCATCTACCCATGCGACCGCCCCAACGCCGAACTCGTGCTCAGCGAAAGGCTGCCGGAAGCACTCAGCACCGCGAGCGTCTTCCTCATCTCCGGAATGAACTCCATCCAGCACCACGCCACCCTCGAAGCGCGGTTGGAGCAGCTGCGCGCAGCACTACGCCGCCTTCCCCGGGATGCGGTGACGGTCTATGAGGACGCAGGCTTCCACGTGCCCGAACTCAGCCAGGTGGCACGGGCCGCCCTCGCACCGCACGTGGACATCTACAGCCTCAATGAAGACGAACTCATGGGTGAGCTTGCATGCCGGGTGGACCTGCTGGACCCCGGCGGAGTATCAACTGCCGTTCGGGAACTGGCGGTGCACGTTCCCACGCCGACCATCATCCTCCACACACGCCATTTCGCCCTCGCTCACGGCCAGTCCGCACATCGCATGGGGCCGATCCTGGCCAGCGGGATCGCCATCTCGGGCGCGAGATTTGCCTTCGGTGACGCCGCAGGACGTGAGGAGGCCGAACTGCTTGATCGGACTGGCCGGCGCAGCCGGGCAGGTCAAGCTGTAGCAAACGCGCTCAACGGCCGTAGGGACTTCTGCGTGGTTCCTGCCTTCGACCTTCAGGACATCACAACGCCGACAACCATCGGCCTCGGAGACTCCTTCGTCGGCGGCGCCATTGCAGCCATCGTCCGCAATGCCCGCCAAAGGAAAAAAGTGTCAGCGTCGGAAGCGTAGCGGTCTTATGACCAATAATCCTGGGTGCTTCCCGGTGAGGGGGATCCACGCGTTGTTTCCGATGGCCGTCCGTCAGGTGACGGCCCGGCCTGGGCCGACGGCGATCAAGCGGACTGGTTATGAGCGGTTGGTGCCGTCCCGGCCTGACACTGTAAGGGTCCGGCGGCCGCTGGTCCTGGTTTCATGGTTCGAGGGTTTTGGAATCCCAAGTCGAGGGCTGCCAGTTCGCCGGGTCGATCCTTCCGGCGTACATGGGCAGCTCCACGGTCCGGTCACTGGACCGGTACTGGCTCCACATCCGGTTGAGCCCTGCCGTGCCAAAACGCCGTACCCGGTCCACATGTCCCAGATCCAGCGTATCCAGCAGGACCATGGGATTTTCGCTGAAGGCTTCGGTCCTCACGAGTCCCTCCGGATCCACAACCAGGCTCTTTCCCATCCCCACCGGGCCGGCGCAGTTCACGCTGACCATGAAGGTCTGGTTCACGATCGCGTTGGCCCGTGCGAGGATGAGCTCCTGCTGCCGGTCCGGTGTTGTTGTTTTGACCACGTTGAGAATCACGTCGGCGCCGAGCCATGCCAGCTGCCGGCTGTGCTCCGGGAACCAGGCGTCGTAGCAGATGGATAGTCCGGCCCGTCCGACGCCGTCCAGGTCGAAGACCACGAACTGGTTGCCCGGAACGTATGGTTCGGAAGGGCGCCAGGGGAAGATTTTACGGTAACTGGCCACCAGTTTTCCCTCTGGTGAAAACGCCAGCGCGGTGTTGAATAGGTCGCCGTCCTTGGACAATTCGCAGATGCTGCCGGGCACCAGCCAGATCTTCAGGTCCCCTGCCATCGCACCCAGATCCTTGACGAGGTCGCCGTTGATGGGTTGCGCCGCTTCCAGCAGCGTCTGGTTGCGCCGTGCGGCGGGCTCCTGGTCGCCGAAGAGGTGCAACTCTGGGTACATGACCAGGCGCACCTCCGGATTTTCGAAGGTGATTTCGGCCAACTCCTCGGCGAAGGCGGACAGCGGTTCACCGATCAGCCGAGGCTGGGCTTGGACCGCAGCGATCGGCAGGGTCCGTGGCAAGGTGGCCTGGCGAGCCGACCCGGACGTGGGGTTGCTTTGCGCCGCCACTTACGCCTCGACCTCTTCGAGGGCCAGTTCCGGCGGCTGCCGTCGGAAGCCGCGTGTCAGGTAGGTCAGGTACAGCAAGCCCAGGATGAGCCAGCTGGCACCCAGCCAGAGTGCTGCACTGTCGAGGCTGCTGAGCAGGTAGGCGCAGATGATGGCGCCCAGTGCGGGCAGAATGACATAGCCCAGGACCGGGAGCCGGTTTCCGGCCTGCCGCTGGCGGATGAAATAGGCGATCGTGGAAATGTTCACCATGGTGAAGGCGATGAATGCCCCAAAGTTGATGAACGACGTTGAGGTTGCGACGTCCAGGAACAGGGCGATCAGGCCGATGGCGGCGCAGAGCAGAATGTTCAGCGCAGGAGTGTGGAATTTGGGGTGGATGTAGCCGAAGAAGCGGCGGGGGAGGGAGCTGTCACGGCCCATCGCGTAGAGGAGCCGGGATGCGCTGGACTGGGCGGCAATGCCGGAAGCGAACTGGGTAACCACCAGACCGGCCAGAAACACTGCGCTGAACAGGTTGCCGCCGATGTCGCCGGCGATCTCGAATGCCGCCGAAGCGGGATCGCTGAAGGTGCTGCCGGGGTGGACCAGTTGGGTGACGTAGCTGATGACCACAAAGATCCCGCCGCCAATCAGTGCCACCAGCATGATGGCTCGGGGGATGGTGTGCCGAGGGTTCTTGGCCTCTTCCGCCAGGGTGGTGACGGCGTCGAACCCCAGGAAGGAGTAGGCCGCAATGGCCGCACCGCCGGAAATCATGCTCAGGTTGGTGTTTGGATTCAAGAAGGGGGCGGCAGAGACCAGACCGCCGGCTCCGTGAGTGCCGACGATGGAATTGATGGACAATACCAGGAAGATCGCGATGACCAGAACCTGGAAGGCCATGAGCGCCAGTGTCGCCCGTTCTGCCACCATAATGCCCAAGAGATTCAGTAGCGTGGTGAGCACAATAAAGCCGACGATCCATAGCCAGAACGGAACGCCGGGGAATTCGGCTTGGAGGAATGAAGCGCCGATCAGCCAGATGACCATGGGCAGGAAGAAGTAGTCCAGCATCGCCGCCCAGCCGACCAGGAAGCCGACGCGGGAGTCGATGGTGCGCCGGACGTAGGTGTAAGCCGATCCGGCCACCGGGAAGGCCTTCGCCATCCGGCCGTAGCTTTGAGCCGTAAACAGCATGGCCACCAAGGCCATGACGTAGGAGGCCGCAACGGCACCGCCGCTGGCCACGGCGATGACGCCGAATGTGCCGAGCACAATCAGTGGCGCCATGTAGGCGACCCCGAAAAGGACCACGGAGCCAAGTCCCAAGGAACGATTTAGGTGGGGCGCGCCGCCGGGCGCGGTGATTGTCGGTTGGGTCTGGGTCACGGGTAGCTCCTGGATGGATGAACGGGCTTTATCCTCCAGTGGACTGTGAGCCGCGCCACTGGAAAGACATCGCTAACTTACCCCGTGGTGGGGCTCTTGAGGGCCGGCAGATGAACAGGATCGATGGCCCTAATTTGTGCAATTGCCCGATGCAGCAATGAACAAATGGCTGTTCGCCAAGCGGCTGTCTGGTTCGGGCATCGGCGCTGCCCGGTTCCATTTTGATGGGCAGTTGGCCTTTGAGGGCATGTCGCAGGGCGAGGCAGCGGCCGGGCAGCCATCGCCAGGTACGATTTCCAAGAGATGTGTGTATGTTGCCCGGCCGGCTAGCCAGCGTCCGATTACGGGTGTGGCCCTGAATGCGTTGACGGTCCTGTCCAGGAGAACTTGTGTGTCGCTTCCGGAGTCAAGGATTGTGTTCCGGGCTGAAGCGGAATCGACCATGACGGCGGTTATGGCCAGGCCGTCTGAGGCCTCGGTCGTGAGGAGTGCGTCTACCTGGGCTGCAAAGGCGGAGTCACTTGATTTTGCGTGAACGTCCATTGCCACGGCGTGGTTGCTGGAGACGTAGTTTCCACTGCCTGCCGTCAGCCGGATGATGACAGGCGTCGCACCTGTTGGGCGGATGGTCTGTGAATCGATCACCTCGGAGAAGTGGTTGCCGATGATGGAATTGTTGCTGCCGTTGATGCGGAGAAGTCCGTACACGTCGTCCCGCCCGTTGTCGGTTCCGAGGAAGGGCGTCCATGGCTCATGGTCGCGCAAGAAATGATTCGTGGCCACGAGGTTCCCTGAACTGTTTCCGGCCAGCCCTACCATGCCGGGGTGGAACGCATGCAGGCGGTTGTCGGTGATTCTTGAGGCCTGTCCCCACCCCCGCAGTTCACACTGACTTGGAACGGAAACACCATGGAATTGTTGGCCGTGACAAGCCATGTCCCGCCACTCATCGAGCGACAGTTTTTGCCAAACATTGGGGACGGCTAGAGGCCAAACATTGGGGACGGCTAGAGAAGGTCGCGTTCGACGGCGAAGAGGGTCGCCGCCGCACGTGAAGAGACACCAATCTTGGCGTAGATGTGACGGATGTGGTGGTCGGCCGTGTTCGGGGAGATGCCGAGCGCCCCAGCGACGCCGTTTTTGGTCGCTCCCCGGCAGATGAGTCGGAGTACCTCGACCTCGCGTTCGGTAAGGCCGGCAGGCCAGGCCGGCGGCCCGCGGCGGGCCCGGAACCCGTCGGCGGCCAGAACGGCGTCGACCGCATCGGCGTGGAGGTGCTGCGGTGCGAGCCGGGCGAGGGCGGCCGCGGCCTGGGCCGGCACCTGTGTGCCGGGTCCCGGGGTCTCGAGGATGAGCTCGCGGAAGGTGTCGGCGGTGGCAAGGATGCGCGCTTCCCACGCAATGTCCGCGCCGGTGGCGCCGCGGTAGTAGCACGAGCCGTCCAGCCGCTCGTGGTGCAGCCCCGCGATCCGGGCGGGCGGGGCCGTCGTCGGCGCTCTCGCGAGGAACCGCTCGCTGTAGTACGGGTGCAGGCGCAGGCGCTCGACATCGGCCGGGGAGCTGCCGCGGTGGTCGGCGCGGTTCGGGACGGCGACCCGGCCCAGGTCCTGGACGGGGCCCACCCTCCGCACGAGCTCGGCATGCTCCGGGGCAGCCGCCGCGGCGAGCCCCGCGACGTCCCGGGAGTAGCCCGCCCGCCGTGGCTCCTTGAGATCGGCGAAGTCGGCGAACACGGACAGGACCTCATCGAGGCGCTCGGCTGGAACGCTCGCATGAGGCTGCGGCTCACGACGCAGCGCCACATCCCATGGCATCTTGGTGCGGGCGGCTTCGACGAGGCTGTCGAGGTTTGCGAGGTTTGCGAGGTTTGCGAGGGCCGCATGGGCGGGGTCCGGGTCGTAGGAGTGCCCTTCCCGCTCCCGCAGGGCCACGCTCACCGCCTCCCGCCCGCCGAGGCGGCCTATCACCTCGACGTCACGGGCGATGGCGAGAGCGGCGCGGGTCCCGTCCGTGAGGCCGAGCCGGGCCGCGAGCATTTCGGACGCCTCACAGTGCGCAGGAAGGGACCGGGCGCTGCACCGAGCACAGGGGCGATCGCGGCGCGCAGTGCGATGTCGCCGCCGCCTATGGCCGCCGATTCATGGGCGTCGGCGGTGCAGCCGGGGAAACGCAGGAGGGCCGTGTAGTAGACCTCGGGGGGACACCCGCCTCCGCTCCCGCAGTATTCGCGAGTTCGAGGGCCACCAGGCACGTCCTGAGGCGCTGTGCCATCGGCTGGCCCATGCCAAGATCCGTGGCGAGCGACATGGCAGCGATGAAATCGGCGAGGCGCAACGCAGGTGTCCTTGATCAATCATGCACAGCAATAGCGTCATCGCGCGATGCGTGGAGTACCGAAACGGACGCACTCTGGGTGCATGGACTCAAAGAAGATCATCCACCGCGTCATCCTCCTCCCCGGACGCGTGCTCCCCGCCGCGCCCGCCTACGGGGCCCTTCTGACGGCGCTCGGGGACGGCGTCGACGTGGTCGCGAAAGACCTCGAGGTCGATGCCGGTCCCATGCCACCGCTGGGCTACAGCGTTGATATCGAAGCCGAGGGGATCCTCCGGGCCGCCGACAAGTGCGGTTGGGACACCTTCCAGCTTGTGGGCTACTCCGGCGGCGGTGCGTCGGCCCTCGCGTTCGCCGCCTCGCACCCTGAGCGGCTTGAGACCCTGGGCCTGCTCGAGCCGGCGTGGGCGGGGAACTGGGGCTGGAGCACCGCACACAGGGCCCTGTGGACCAAATATCGGGCGCTTGAGGGTCTCCCGCCGGAAGAATTCATGGCCAAGTTCCTCAAGCTCGGCATACGACCCGGGGTCACTGCGGGGCTGCCCGTTCCTGGCGGTGAGCAGCCGCCATGGATGGCGCTGTGTCCGGCGGGCATCCACGCCCTCCTCCACACTTTCGAAACGTGCGAACTCGACCGCCATGCCGTGGCGAGGTTCGAGAAGCCCGTCTACTTCGCGCTCGGTGCCCTTTCCAACCCGGATGACCACGTCGAGATCGCAGAGCGGCTCTCCGGCGTCTTCCCCGACTTCCGCCTCGAGGTGTACGCCGGACGGCACCACTTTGATCCGCCACACCGCGCGGAGCCCGAACGTGTGGCAGGGGCACTGAAGGCGCTGTGGGATTCCACTGAGACAGGTGCCGCGGGGTGCGGCTTGGCAGGTGTGCGGGGCGTCGAAGGGTAATGCGTTGTTCCCCATCAGGGGACCACTGCGGTGCGAATAATCCGGCGGGACATACAAACTCATGAGACCCGGTGTCCACGAAGAAGTGGGACTGCACACTGTAAGGCTTGTTTTAGCTGGTCTGGGACTGGCTGGCAGGATTGGCACAGGTCGCTCCGCCTCGAGCCCATGACTCTTGATGCCAGACAAGGGCCACCAAGTCGGGCCATGCGCCAAAATGGCCGCGGCGTCAACCACCCGCCGGGTTCGGAATGGGTATGGATATTGGAAGGGCAACATTGCGCCGCGTGCGGCTTTGAGAGGCGAATTGGAGACACCGTGGTGGCACTCCGGGTTGTCGAAGAGTGTTTGAGGTCAATGACAGGGGGACCAGCATGGCTTCAACAAGTGGCGTGAAGTACGCGACGAGGGCTGTCAAGACGGTTCGCGGCATGGCGGCCAGGACGACGGCCAAGATGGAAAAAGAGGGCTGGGAGTTCGTCTCTCTAACCCAGGGGACAGTGCGGTCGGAGATGATCTTCCGCCGCCCGAAGCCAGGGATCAAGTGGAAGCCGATCGGGATCGGCGGTGGCCTGCCCGCTCTCCTGGTCATCGTGCCGCGCCCATTATCAATGGGCTTGGTGGCGGGGATGGTCGAAGCGGCAAGGCCGAGGGCTGGCCGTCGCCAACTCCGCCTCAGGTTGTGACAACCCAGGCAAGCACGCCATCAGTGGCGCCAGTGCGCGCGGAACCCGTGGTTATAGGCATCACAGTCGATGAGTTGCCGGACAAACCCAATTCGGCCAGGATGGGTGGACTTAAGGTTGGGGACCAGATGCAGCTGACTGGCGAACTGGTCATGTCCGGGCTTTGGATGACCGGGCGGCCGGCGGGTTCACCGTCTTGCTAAAAGCCCAAGGGGGAGCCCGGGACCTGCCCGTGTTCGTTAAAGAATCAGACGCCACCGGATGGAAAGACGGTACAAGGGCCCAGATGAATTTGGAAGTCGGCGAGGCGACGATCAAGGGTGAGACCACAGATGACTGGCTCCGGGCCGTGTCCGACAGGACGATCCCGTAGTTCGGCAGCTGCGCCGGTACCACCACCAGCGGGAGGTGTATTGGATGGCGGAGGGATGGTTCAAAGCGGAGGACGCTCCACCTTGAACCAGCTTCCGAGCTGGCGCCTGCGCCGGCGCCGCATGACACCCTGGTGGCCGGCAGGGGTCCTGGCCGGTGCGGGGGTTCCGGGATCACCTGCTTCGGCTGAAGGGGTGATCCGAAATGTATCTGAACCCTGGTTGAACTGCGCGGGCGGCTACGTCGTGTGTTGATCATGGAGCCGTCTGGGTTCCACTAAGGCGAACGGAGAACCGGCCATGAAACTTCACGTCAGAGTTGGGGTTGCCCTCAGCGCGGTGGCCCTGGCTGCCTTGACAGCTTGCGGCAGTACCGCCGCACCAGGAACTAATTCCGCCCCAGTGGGCTCGTCGAGCTCTATGTCATCCACTTCCGCCAACGGCGGCCTGCACACGGCCAGCACGGACTTGGGCACCATCCTGGTCAACGGTGCGGGAATGACCGTCTATTTCTACGGTCCCGACAAGGCGGGGGAAACCTCCAGCGCCTGCACCGGACCCTGCGCCAGCCTGTGGCCGGCGGTCAGCACGACGTCGGCCGCTCCCACCATCATGGGCGTCACCGGAAAGGTGGGAACCATTACCGGTGTGGATGGGGCGAAGCAGGTCACCTTGAACGGGCTGCCGCTGTACACCTACGCGGCTGACCAAAAGCCAGGGGACACCACCGGCCAGGGCTATGGGGGCATTTGGTGGGTGGTTGGCACCAACGGGGCCAAGATCACCTCTGCACCGGCCGCGACCTCGACGGCGCCGGCGCAGGGTGGCGGCGGTTACTGACACAGGAGTGCACCACATGCCGGCTACAGGGAACTGTGCCTGACAGCGTGGCTCCCTGCAGTCTCGGATGTTCAGCAGAACCATGGAATATGCTGGGGTGCTTGTGGTTGCTGACGGCGTCAGCCCGCTGCCGGGACCGAAATTCCGGCTGGCCATCATCGCATTCACCCCGGCAGTGGATCCCATCACCGGCCCATATTTTTGGTTCACTGGTTCGCTTGCGTCCAGGGAAGCGGAAGCCTGGGAGGTGGGCGGGCTAATTTATGTACCCCCGGGAAAGGCTGGCCAGCGTTCCGGACGGCCGCCGTCGTACCGGCCAGGACAACCGCGGCAGCCGCGGTGGCGGGCCCCAACATGCCCGGCATCCCGGTTGGCCCGGCCACCTGGCGGCGGCAGGCCGAACAGTGCGCAAGGTGTTCCTCGTAGTCGCGGCGCTCAGCAGTGGACAGGGGGCCGGACCCACAGGCCGCAAGCTACAGGACCGAATCGCCTGAAGCGTCCATCACCGGCTCCCCACAGTGCAGCCGGGACTTCACTGTTCCCGCCAGGAGATCCAGGGCCATCGCAATCGCCGCGGTTTCCGCGCCGGCGTAATAGGCCAGCTGGATCACCTCGCGATGTTCTGTGCTGGGAGCCTCCAGCACGTCCCCGACCAGACCGGCATCCACAACCCGATCGGTATGCCCGGCGGAGGGAACCTCCGGCAACTGGTCCGTGCCGAAGCAGTGCCGGCGCCGGGCATTGCGCCAACCATCAATGACCAGGTTCCTTGCCCCGTGAAAGCCCGGCACGCAGTGCCGATGGATCCTGCGCCAAAAGCTGAGGATGCCGCCAGACGGGCAATGGGGCCTCCTGATCGATGTCCTCCGCCTGAAGCTTTACGCACCATGGACCAGCAGGCAATAGCTGCTTGTTTAACCGTGGCCGCCGCGGGGGCGCGGCTTCAACAAGCCGAGGAGTGCCAGGACGGCGCCTGCCGCTTCGGCAATTGCGCTGAGGGATTTTTGAAAATACCAGACGGGCTCATACATGGCCGGAACCGGACCGAACGCAGGGACATTTACGTACCGGTACAAGAGGACAAGGAAGACTCCGCCACCGGCGACGATCACAGCCGCTGCATAAGCCGGTCGGCTGCCGCGTACGAGGACGTACAGCCCGACGAGGATCGCAATCGTGGCCTCAATACGGAACAGGGTGCCTTGCCCGATGCCTGCCGGAACGGCCAGTTGGTAATAGGCGGCCAGCTGCAGGTGCACGGTTGCGTCGATAGCCAAGGCTCCGGCAACCAGCAGCCGAAGCACGATGTCCAGCGCACCTTTGGGAGATTTCATCTCTGCCCTTCCCTGGAACAGTGGTTCTCGCGCTTTCCTTGGTCATTGTCAACGTGTGTCGAGGAGCGACATTGGCAGTGTCCGGATTGCAGGACCCCGTCAGCTGTTATTACGGGGCAGGAAATCATCCGGTTCAATACTTGAACCGGATGGCCCCAGATCGACCGGAGCTGATGGGCTGCCCGGTGGTCGCATTCGTCGCTGGAGCCAGGGGCACGCAAGCTGTTGAGCGCAGCCGGTAGGCGCATGGCCGGGTAATCCAATTTCCCTGCCCGGATATCGTGCCAGTCACGTGCCTTGGTTCGGCGACCTGGATGGATTTCGGTGCAAATCGGCCAACCACGGTGCCATGGCGGGCCATGGTCATTCCCGTCAACGCGCTTTCCACCTTTGCCGAGAGTCGTTGATGGGCCCGCGTTTCGGGACACAATGGTTTCGAGACACTGAGCCTGTTGAGGGAGGAGCCGGACGCCGGTGAGGTGTATCGCCTGCGGACCGAGTGGGGGCGGCCAGGCCTTGCGCATCGCGGACCGTCCTGGACGGTTTCGGGCATGCGGGGCCCGGTCTTCACTTCTGAAGAGGGCCAGGGGCTACGGTTCCCTTTTATTGTTTCCTGCGGAGATGGTGGCGAGGTCCTGTCGGAACGTTTCTGGTTCATTGGTGACGGGGAGGTTGACGTTGTCTTCGGCGGCGTCGAGTGGTCCTTCCGGGTCTGCTGTCAAGGAGTCGAAAACTGCGGTGAGGTCGTCTTGTTCCGGTCCGTGGTCCGCGATGAGTTCGAGGGTTTTGTGGTCGGCGGCGTCGATGCGCAGGCTGTCGATGAGGACGCGGGCGATCTGGTCCCGGGCGATGACGCCGTCAGCGGGTGAGCCAGCCTGTCGTTTGTCGCCCTGGAGCATGATGATCTTCCGCTGATCGGGTTGGTTGTAGTCGAACCACCCCGGGCGCACGATCGAGTAGGGGTTGCCGCTGGCCCGGACGAGCCGCTCGCTTCGGAGCTTCCAGGTAGCGTAGGCGACTCCCGGTCGGGTAGTGCCGATGGCTGTCATGAGGGCGATCCGGACCCGCCGGCCACGCAGGGCCTTGAGGACGTTGGCGACGCCGGCGTAGTCGTTATCCCGCACGTCGCGTTCACTGGTGGTGGAACCGTGGGTGAAGACAATTGCGTCCACCTCCTGGACAACCGCGGCAAGGGTTTTGGGAAGGGTCAGGTCGCCGACGACGAGTTCGACGCCGTCGGGGAGGGTTTTGGCGGCGCGGGCCTTGTCGCGGACGAGGGCCCGCACGGTGTAGCCCTGCCGTATCGCTTCGGCTGCGGCATAGCGGCCGATGCTGCCGGTGGCACCGGCAATCAATACCGTTGACGGGTGGTTTGTCATCGTTTCCCCTTGACAGTGGCTTCTGTTGTTTCGCGCTGGGTGGCCGCCCAGCTGGCGAGGAGTTTCAGTGCGTCTTCTGAGGGTGTGCTGGGGTCGGCCGTGTAGACGTTGATGCGCAGTCCCGGGTCGGCGGGAAGTTCCATGGCCTCGTAGCTCAGGTCCAGGTCACCAACGATCGGGTGATGCAGGCGTTTGCGGCCGGTGCGGTGGTATTTCACATCGTGGCGGGCCCATCGGGTGCGGAACTCTTCGCTGCGGGTCGAGAGTTCACCGACCAGGTCGGTGAGGTCTTTGTCGTAGGGGTTTTTCCCGGCGGCGGACCGCAGGACAGCGACGACGTCGTCAGCGGCCCGCTCCCAGTCGATGAAGAATTCGCGTGCTTTCGGGTCCAGGAAGGTGAACCGCGCGCTGTTAGGCGTAGCGGCACCTTCTTTCATCATGTCCAGGTATAGTGCCCGGCCCAGCTCGTTGGCGGCGAGGACATCCCCGCGGTCATTGCGTACCCAGGCCGGCGCCGTCGCGATGGCATCGATGACGCGTTGCACGCTCGGGCGGACTGTGAGCGGGCTACGCTTGCGCCGGACCCTGGGAGAAGCGGTCGCGGCGCGGGCCAGGTCGAAAAGGTGGGCCGTTTCGGCGTCGTCAAGTTTCAAGGCGCGTCCGAGGGCTTCGAGGACGCTGTCGGAGGCGCCGGAGAGGTTTCCGCGTTCAAGGCGGATGTAGTAGTCGATGCTCATGCCGGCGAGCATGGCAACTTCCTCGCGGCGCAGGCCGGTGACGCGGCGGTTGCCGCCATAGGCCGGAAGCCCGGCTTCCTCGGGCGTGATCCTTGCACGGCGGGAGCTGAGGAACTTCCGTACGTCGTCGCTGTGTGTCATGGTAGCCACGCTACGCCGCCGTCGCGGGCGGAGGGAGGGACTGTCATTACCCGGAACGTCAGTGACTCCCGGACCCTAAGAATGCACGGTTGCATGGAGAACATGAAACCGGCACCCACCTCCGCCCCGCATCCGGGAGCGATCCTGGCGATCATCCTCGCCAGCTACTTCATGATCCTGCTGGACAACTCGGTGATCTTCACCGCGCTGCCCAGCCTTCAAGCCGAGCTGCGGCTGGGCACCAGTGGGCTTTCCTGGGTCCAGGACGCCTACACCTTGGTGTTCGGCGGGCTGCTGCTCCTCGGCGCGAGGGCTGGTGACCTGCTGGGCCGGCGGCGTGTGTTCGTGTTCGGGCTGGTGGTGTTCTCCATCGCGTCACTGTTGATCGGCCTGGCCCCGGCGGGCTGGTGGGCGATCGCCGGTCGTGCCGTGCAGGGTATCGGGGCTGCGGTCGTTGCGCCCGCGTCGCTGTCGTTGCTGACGGCCAGCTTCCCGGAAGGCCGTGAGCGCACCCGGGCCGTGTCCCTCTACGGTGCGACTGCCGGGATCGGTGCCAGCCTCGGGCTGGTGATCGGCGGCGCGCTCGCCCATTGGATTTCGTGGCGGGCCGGGTTCTTCGTCAACGTGCCGATCGGCGTGGCGATGATCGCCCTGGCCCCCAGGTTTCTTCCGGAAACCGGTCGGGTGACCGGACGCTTCGACGTGGGCGGGGCGCTGGCTGCGACCCTCGGCGTGGGTGCACTGGTATTTGGGATCATTGACTCTGCGGCAGTGGGCTGGACCTCGTTGGTCACCGTTACGGCCGTGGGCGCCGGCGTCGTATTCCTGGTCGTGTTTGTGCTGATCGAACGCAGGGCGGCGCAGCCGATCATGCCATTGCGGCTGTTCGCGAGCCGCCGTCGCACTGGCGCGTATGTGGCACGCTTCCTCTACCTCGGTGCGATGATCGGGTTCTTCTTCTTCACCACCCAATTCATGCAGGAAGTCCTTGGCTTCGACCCGCTGCAGGCCGGCCTCGGATTCCTGCCCATGACCGCCGTGAACTTCGCCGTCGCGATGAGCATTCCGCCGCTGGCCAGGCGGATGTCGGGCTCGGTTGCCCTGCTGGCCGGGATCCTGGTCACCCTCGCAGGGATGTTCTGGCTCAGCCGCGCCGGTGTCGACTCCAGCTACTGGGCGGGCGTTGCCCTGCCGATGGTCCTCATTGGCGCCGGCCAGGGGTTTGCCTTCGCGCCCCTGACCTCATTTGGAATTATTGGGGCCCCTGCGGCTGATGCCGGCGCGGCTTCGGGCCTGGTGAACACCTTCCACCAGGTTGGTACCTGCCTGGGGCTCGGCATAGCGGTCGCGGCCGCAGCCACCGTTCCCAGCGGAGGCCCCGAGACGGCGCACCTGGCCGCACACGTCAGCACCGCACTCACCACAGGCAGCGTCCTCCTTTTCCTGGCCCTGGTCACCACAGCGGCCCTCATCCTGCCCGCAGATCTTGCGGTCCGGCGAGTCGGGAAAACATGGACGGCCGCGCCCGTGCCGGAGGCTGGGCCGGCCCGCTGATCTGAATGAGACCCGGTCCCCGGGGGCCCGGACAACTACACGCATCCACTTTCTCTGCCTCCTTCACTCCCCAATCCACGCGTTCAGCACCAGAAAGGAAATTGCAAAGAAAACACGCAAGCTCGGCGACGGCCTTGAGACATCGGCCATCGGCCTCGGTTGCATGGGGTTGAGCCTTGGTCTTGGCCCCGCTACCGACCGGACCGAGGCCCTTGCGGTGGTCCGGTCTGCCGCCGAACGCGGCGTCACCTTGTTCGACACCGCCGAAGGCTACGGCCCCTACACTAACGAAGGGCTGGTCGGCGAAGCGCTGCAGCCCATCCGCGACGGCGTCCTGGTGGCTACCAAGTTCGGGTTTGACATCAACGCCAATGGGGAAACAGTTGGACTTAGCAGCCGCCCGGGACACCTTCGGAAGGTGGTGGAGGCGTCGCTGCGCCGGCTGCGCACCGATCACATCGACGTGCTGTACCAGCACCGGGTCCATCCGGACATCCCGATGGAGGACGTCGCCGGCACCGTCAAGGAGCTCATCGCTGATGGCAAGGTGCGCCACTTTGGCCTGTCCGAGGCGAGCGAGACAAGCATCTGCCGTGCACATGCCGTCCAACCGGTCGCGGTCATCCAGGACCATTACTCACTGTGGATGCGGGAACCAAGAAGCCCGGGGCCTGCGAAGGGCTGCGGATCGGGCTGGTCGCCTGGGGTCCGCTCGGCCAGGGATTCCTCACCGGCGGCATCACTCGGGACATGAGGTTCGACAACCCTGATGATCTCCGCGCGGACTTCCCGCGCTTTACGTCGGAGGCACTTGAGGCGAACTTCGCCGTCGTCGACTTCCTCGAGGACTTCGGAGCCGAAAAAGGCACCTCCCCGGCGCAACTGGAGCTGGCCTGGCTCCTGGCCCAGAAACCGTGGGTCGTTCCGATCCCCGGCGGCACCCGCCTGGCCCACCTGGACGACAACCTGCCCGCGGCCGAACTCGAACTCACCGCATCTGACCTGCACCGGATCGACCAAGCCCTCGGCGCCCTCGACCTCGTCGGGGCACCGCTTTCGGCAGGGCTGGACGCTGTCATCGACCGCGACCGCTAACTGCACGGTCAACCTGCCGGCCAATCATCGGCGCCGCCCAGGGGCACCGCTGATTGGCCAGCCCCGACCCTCATCGAAACCGCCCGCTGAACCAACACACCTGCCTTCATGGGGGTACTGACAGGCACTCCCAAGTGGTCCGTGCCCGGTGTTCACTGGAACCGACAACACAGTAAGGAAACCCACCATGCGAGCAACACTGATGTACGGCGCAGGAGACGTGCGCGTCGAAACCGTTCCCCATCCCACCATCCAGGAACCCACCGACGCTATCGTGCGCATCGTCGCCGGCTGCATCTGCGGCAGCGACCTCTGGCCCTACGGCGCCAAACCCGAAACCTCCGAAGGAGCCCGGATGGGGCACGAGTTCGTCGGCGTCGTCGAAGAACTCGGCTCCGCGGTGACAGGACTGTCGATCGGCGACTTCGTCATCGCGCCGTTCGTCGCCTCCGACGGCACCTGCGATTTCTGCAAGGAAGGACTGCAGACCTCCTGCCGCCACGGTGCCCACTGGGGCGGCCACGACGACGGCGGCCAAGGCGAATACGCGCGGGTCCCGCAGGCCTCAGGAACCCTCGTCTCAGTACCCGCCGGGTTCGACGAGAACCTGATCCCGTCCCTGCTGAGCCTCTCCGATGTCATGTCCACCGGATACCACGCAGCCAGGAAGGCCGGCATCCAGCCCGGCCAGGGCGTTACCGTGATCGGTGACGGCGCAGTGGGCCTCTGCGCCATCCTCTCCGCCAGGCTCATGGGTGCTTCCCGCATCATCCTCATGGGCCGCCACCAGGCCCGCACCGACCTCGGCCGTGAATTCGGCGCCACCGACGTGGTGGCCGAGCGCGGCGAGGAAGGCATCGCCAAGGTCCGGGAACTCACCAACGGTGACGGCACCCATGCCGTACTCGAAGCCGTGGGGCTCAAGCCCGCACTCGAGATGGCGATCGGCGTCGTCCGCGACGGAGGGGTCATCAGCCGCGTCGGAGCCCCGCAGTTCGCCGAGGTTCCGCTCGGATTCGCCGACTTCATGCGCAACATCACGCTCACCGGCGGCGTCGCACCCGCCAGGGCCTACATCGAGGAACTCCTGCCGCTCGTGCTCGACGGCACCATCGAACCCGGCAGGGTCTTCGATCGCACCATCGGCCTGGACGATGTCCCGGCCGGCTACCAAGCCATGGCCGACCGCGACGCACTCAAAGTGCTCGTCCGCCCCTAACCAAAGGACCAAAACCTCATGGACATCACACTCAACAACGGCACCACCATGCCGGCCCTCGGGCTCGGCGTCTTCCAAAGCCCGCCCGAAGAAACAACGGCCGCGGTCGAAGCCGCCCTGGCTGCCGGTTACCGGCACATCGACACCGCCGCCGCCTACGGCAACGAACGAGAGGTCGGCGACGGCATCCGCAGGTCCGGGCTCGACCGGTCCGACGTGTTCATCGAAACCAAGGTCTGGGTCAGCGACTACGGTTACGACAAAACGCTGCACGCCTGGGAGAAGGCGGTCAGCAAGCTCCGCGTCGACTACCTGGATCTGCTGATCCTGCACCAGCCGGTGCCGGGCCGCTTCGAGAAAACCATCGCCGCGTACCAGGCGCTGGAGACCCTGCTCGCCGACGGGCGCGTCCGCGCGATCGGCGTCAGCAACTTCATGCCGCACCACCTGGCGCAGCTGCTCGCAGCAACCGACGTCATCCCGGCGGTGAACCAGGTGGAGCTGCACCCTTACTTCACCCAGCCGGATGTCCGGGCGGCCGACGCCGAACACGGCATCCTCACGCAGGCCTGGTCGCCGATCGGCGGCATCACCTTCTACCCCGGCTGGGGCGAGGAAAGGAAGAACGTCATGCAAGACCCGGCCATCGCCGCGATCGCTGAAGCGCATGGCAAGACGCCCGCGCAGGCCATGCTGCGCTGGCACCTGCAGCAAGGCCGCTCAGCCATCCCCAAATCGACCAACCCGGCACGGATCGTGGAGAACTTCGACGTCTTCGACTTCGACTTGTCTTTGGACGAGCTGGCGGCCATCGACGCGCTGCACACCGGAGTCCGCAACGGCCCCGACCCGGACGCCTCCCGCGACCAGTGGTTCGATGTGTCCATCCCCGAAGCCTAAGCACGACAGAACCAGACCAGAGAGAAGGAACCAGCATGGAATACCGCTCGCTTGGCCGCACCGGAGTCAAAGTCAGCCCGTTGTGCCTGGGTGCGATGATGTTCGGCCCTTGGGGTAACGCGGACCGCGCTGACAGCATACGCATCATCCACCGCGCCCTTGATGCAGGGATCAATTTCGTCGACACCGCCGACGTCTACTCCGGCGGGGTGTCCGAGGAGATCGTCGGGCAGGCGCTGGAAGGCAGGCGTGATGACGTTTTCCTCGCCACCAAGTTCGTCATGCCCATGAACCAGGATGACCCCAACGAGCGTGGCGGCTCCCGCCGGTGGATCATCCGTGAGGTGGAGAACTCCCTGCGCCGGCTGAAGACCGATTACATCGACCTGTACCAGGTGCACCGGCCCAGCCCGGACACGGACGTGGAGGAAACCCTTGGCGCGCTCACCGACCTGGTCCGTCAGGGCAAGGTCCGGTACATCGGGTCCTCGTCCTACTCCGGATCCCAGATCGTCGAAGCCCAGTGGGCGTCCCGGGAGCGGCATCTGGAACGGTTCGTTACCGAACAGCCGCCCTATTCGATTCTGGTCCGCGGCATCGAGGAGGACGTCCTGCCCACGGTGCAGCGCCACGGCATGGGCACCCTCACCTACAGCCCGCTTAGCGGGGGATGGCTCTCGGGTCGGTGGCGAAAGGACTCCGCGTCCGCACCCACCTCAAGCGCCCGGCCGAATGCCCGCTTCGATATGACCCGCCCCGCCAACCAGCGCAAGCTGGACATCGTGGAGGACCTGGCTCTTCTGGCCGAAGAGACCGGGCTGACACTGATCGAACTGGCCATCTCGTTCGCGATCAACCACCCTGGCGTCACCTCCGCCATTGTCGGGCCCCGCACCATGGAACACCTCGAGTCCTACCTTCCGGCCGCGGACACGAAACTCACCGTCGATCTGCTGGACAGGATCGATGATCTGGTCGCCCCGGGCGTCACCGTCAATCCGGAGGACAACAGCTACGGGGCGCATGAACTTACCGCCCGGGCACGCCGGCGGAACCAGTCGTGAGCGACGACTCCATCGGTTCACTTTTCGAAACCATGTGCCAGGCGATGGTGGCCGGTGACATCGCGGAACTGGACAGCCTCCTTGCCGAGGAGTTCACGCTGACCCACATGACCGGTTATGTGCAGTCCAAGGCTGAATGGCTCGACGCCATCGAAACCGGCGAAATGCGGTACCACCGGATGGAGACAGCCGAGGCACACTCAAGCCCGGAGGGGACCGCACCCGGGCTGACTGCACGGACACTCACCGACGCCACGATTTGGGGATCCAGGGCCACGTGGCGGTTGACGCTCCGCTCCTGGTTTGAGCCAAGAGGCGAGGAATGGATCGTCACACGAACGGTCGCATCAACCTGGTAACTCCCCATCACAACGAAGACACTGCGCGGCATCGGATCACAAGAAAATGAGGAGGACCTGATGGAGGGCTTGGAGACCGTTGTGCTCCTGGGTGTGACGGTGCTTGCCGGTGCCGTATTGGCTCCGCGGCTCCGCGTTGCCGCCCCTTTGCTGCTGCTGGTTTTCGGCCTTCTCCTTGGCTTCGTTCCGCAGCTGCGGCACATCCAGCTGCCACCGGAGACGGTGCTGTTGATCTTCCTCCCCGTCATGCTGTTCTGGGAAAGCCTGACCACCTCACTCCGGTCCATCCGGCGGGACCTGCGTGGCATCGTGTTGCTCAGCACGCTGCTGGTAGTCGCCTCCGCCCTCGTAGTCGCGGGAGTGGCACACCTTCTCGGCCTGCCGTGGAACGCGGCTCTTATCCTCGGGGCGGCCCTCGCGCCTCCCGACGCGACCGCCGTCGCTGCTCTCGGGCGGATGCTTCCGAGCCGGAACTTCATGCTGCTCAGGGCCGAAAGCCTGACAAATGACGGCACCGCCCTGGTACTGTACGCCATCGCCGTGGGCCTGACACTGGGCGGCAACTACACCCTGGTCGATATTGCCGGGTTGTTCGTCCTCTCCTACGCCGGAGGGGCGGCAGCCGGCGTGCTGGTCGCCGGGGCGGCCTATCTGTTCCTGTCCAGGGTACGTGACCCGCTCATCACCAACATTGCACTGCTGATCACCCCCTTCGCTGCTTTCCTGCTCGCTGAAGCCGTAGGAGCCTCGGGCGTGCTGGCCGTTGTGGTGGCCGGGCTGATCATCTCCTTCATATCCAGCCGGATCAGCACAGCAGCATCCCGCCGCCAGATGGAGTCCGCATGGCCCTTGGGATCCTACCTGCTCAACGGAGCCCTGTTCGTCCTCATCGGACTTCAAGTCCAGGCCGCTGTCCACGCGATTGAGCTCCGGAACGTGGGCCGGCTTCTGGTGTCAACAGTTGCCGTGTGGGTCGCGCTCATCGTGATCCGGTTCATCTTCCAAACCCTGAGCATCACCCTCATCCGGCTCCTGGACCGGAGCCCCTCCCAACGCAAGCGCAGAATGACCTACCGCGCCCGCGTCGTCAGCTCCATCGCGGGCTTCCGCGGAGCAGTGTCCCTGGCCATCGCCCTGTCCGTGCCATCAATACTGAACGACGGCAGCCCTCTCCCCGGACACGGCGACATCATCTTCATCAGCGCCGGGGTGATCGTGCTGACCATGCTCGTGCAGGGACCTCTGCTGCCTGCGGTCGTCCGCTGGGCCCGGCTGCCCGATGAGCCCGAGGAAGAAGAACTGCACCTGGCAGAACTTGCGATCTCCTCCGCAGCCGTCCAAGCCATTGACGACCTCGCGGACCGACTCGGAATCACACCGGAGGTCCAGGACCGCGTCGCGGACGAATACCGAACCCATCATTCAGCGATACAAGCCCTGTACCGCGGCTCTGGCACGGACGGAACCACACAGTCACGCCAGGAAGAACAGACGCTCCGCCACGCCCTGCTCCACACAAAGCGTGAAGTACTCCTCGCCCAGCGCCTCGCCGGAACCGTCGATGACACCGTCGCACGGCGAATCCAAACCAGCCTCGACATCGAAGAACAACGCCTCACCGGCGTCGAGACATACGACTGACACCTCCAGGCAACCACAGCTTCACAACCGAAAGAAGGATTAACATGGCAGACCAGCCCAAGCAGGTCGGCGGCGGCCAAAAGATGTTCGGCGACTTCGCCCCGAAGCTCGCCGTATTCACTGCCGGAGGAAACACTGAACAATTGGGCTCCCGCCTTGCCCGGGCCCTCGACAATGGACTGACCCAGGAGGAGCTCACCGAAGCCATCACCCACGTCACGCTCTACGCCGGCTGGCCCAGGGGCATGTCCGCAATGGGCGTCGCCAAGCAAGTCTTCGCGGACAAGATATAAGGAGGCAATGATGAACATCGAACCCACCGTTCCGACCACAAAGAAACCGCCGGCCCACTTTGCCGGTGACGTGTGGCTTGACCCGATCGCTCTTCCCCACGAGAACGATCAGACGATGGTCGTTGCGACCGTCCGTTTCGCACCCGGAGCACGCACGGCCTGGCACTCGCACCAGTACGGTCAGTATCTGCGTCTCACCCAAGGTGTTGGGCGCTTCGGCACCCGGGACGGAAAGATCATCGAAGTCCACCCCGGCCAGACGCTGTACACTCCGCCCGGCGAAGAGCACTGGCACGCCGCCGCCCCCGGCTGCTTCATGGAATACCTCGCCATGCTCCAAAACGGCGAGGGCCCCGCCAAGACCACCGCCTGGGGCGAGCACATCACCGACGACGCGTACAACGGTCGCTAACCGCAGCTCGCGATTCACGGACCAAGAGAAGGCGGAGGTTATCCTGACGAGGACAACCCCTGTGTATCCACCGTTAGTTACGAGACACGCTTGAGCAGCTCGTGCCGAAGCTGATCGGCTACGCACTCGTTTCGACGCGGCAACGTGGTTCAGCCCCTTCGTATGGCGCCATGCCTCCGAACGTGAATTCAAGCAGCGGGAATCCGACCATTAACGTTCTCGGGATCCTGTTGAATGAGACAGCGCGTGATACGACACATACTGGAATATGGCCATGAACACCTTGCCTGCAGCGAAGTCAGACATCGTTCGCAAGTGAGTTGCGCCGAAGCTCGATGGCCAGGAATTAAGGAGCCGGCCCAAGTGCACCCTTTGACCGCTTGAGCGGCCCGGAAACCATGTCGGATTACGTAAAAGTGATTGCCGTGGCGCTAAAGGGAGAGCTCTCCCTGCTGAAAATGGGGAGCGGAATCGCCGGAATTTTTTGACGAATCGGGCGAGTAATTAGGGGAGTTGGTCCCAAAGGTCCTAGCTTGCGGTATACAACCGCAGGTCAGGACCACATTGTGCCCCGGGCCGGACTCGAACCGGCGGCCAAGAGAGAATCAGGACAATCATGCCAACAGCTCCTGTTGACCGTCGAAAACTGCTTGTTTCCGGGGGATAGGGGCCGATTGCGGTCCATTGGCATGTCACTATTCGTGGTTGGTTTCGTTCAAAAACGTGAATAAAACGTGACGAGGACACTGCAGCGCAGCGCCGGAGCTGCTCTTTGGTGGCCGTTTGCAGGTTCATCGACACGGAAGATGGCTTGTCAGCGCTTGTGTGTGGGCGGCCGTCTCGTCTCAATAGTTGGTGTTGTTGAGGGTGTGGTTACGTGGCCGCTCGACGTGCGGCCAACATTGGCGGCGAAAATGTTCGTTGGTGACGTTTCTGGTGGGGGGCGGAGCGCTATCGGTCATGATTTGGTGGCCGTTTGCGTCCAATTTGACGGTTCGGTCAGCCCAGATTGAGATCAAATCTGTAGGCCAAGTTGCGAACAGTGAGTAGGTGGCGAAATACCCGCGAGGTGCTTGGCCGTCAGGCAATGGGCTCGACGCTAACCGTGAATTCTAGCGGTCATGGGCGTTAAGAGCTGAGGGTCCCGCAGCTCCTGGCTACGGGACCCTCAGTAATCCATAACAGGGAACCTGCCCCTGTCTTCCACTACAGGTTACAACTGTGAACAGGCGCGAACAAACAAGTGTTGAGGCGATCCTTCTGAGGCGGCTGAGTCCACCGAGGTTGGCCCCATATCTGGAGGCTGCGGGAAGCCTGCATGGGGCTGTACGGCTCTACCGGTGGAATGTTGAACTTTCCGGCGCCGTGTAGGAGGCGCTGCACATTTTCGAGGTCGTCTTGCGCAACGCCCCGGACGAGCAACCATGCGTTTGGAACGCCGGTCAGGTTGACCCGACCACGGGGGAGCCGCACTCCAGCGATTGGTTCCCGGATCCCTCGATCTTGTTCGAACGAATTGTTGGCCGGGACATACCCGAAGCAAAATCTCGCGCCGACCATTCAACTAGAGCCCGGCCCAAAGACCAGCGCGATCCGTTGCACGCTGACATTCTTGCCGCTTTGTCCCTGGGGACCTGGCGATTCCTTCTCCCAGGGCGCAAGGACCTGGGCAAGCAACTGCTCTGGAATGAAGCACTCCGCCACGCATTTCCGCATCTTCGGCGGCCGGTCCACGAACTTGAACGGGCCGTTGACGGCGTCTACCGGTTAAGAAACAGGGTGGCTCACTTGGAACCGCTGATCAACAGCAGCATCCCGGCGCAGCTTGCCAACATGAGGACAGTCATCGGTGCCATCGACCAAGCCCCGCTCTCCTGGTTCGCATCTGTGGAGAAAATCGGAGCCACCCTGAAAGCACGCCCAAACGATAGGGGCCCGCCATCGTAGTGAAGTGGCTATTAATGCTCGCAATGACGCTTTCCTCCACGGAACACAACCAGAATCGGGTGGCCATACATAGCCACAAGAGACGCATTCTCGATGATGAACGCGCAAATCGTCATTGCTAATTATGCCAGCGACTGCGCGGAACCGGGATCAGCCCTCAAAACCTCTGCATGCCACCATGGATTCGCCTGTCACGGACCGAGTGCGGCGGCCTTGCCTCAGCCAGAGGTGGTGCGCTGGTCAAACATTCGGCGGCAGCCTCCATGTTGGCGTCGGGTTTGGCGAATAATGAATTCACATGACCTAGACCCACGAATCTGCTGCCACGAAACATCAATGGCGGGGCGACAGCCTGACTGTCTCGTGTCCATGATGATGGCTGGCACTATTGTCCAGAACCAGTCTGCACCGACCAACATGGGCCTGCAAGCGCGGCCGAGAGGCGTAAGGGGCCACAACCCCGAAAGAGGTTGGGGAGGCTTCTAATCAAGCTATCGTGGTGGGCAAGCTATCGTGGTGGGCAAGCTATCGTGGTGGGCAAGCTATCGTGGTGGGCAAGCTATCGTGGTGGGCCAAGCTATCGTGGTGGGCCGGGACGGTGCCGGCCGTTCCGGGCAAGCGGACAGAATCCGGGAGTGGCACCCCGCAGGGGTTAGCCGGTTCATGAGTCTCACCTGCTCGGAGGAACCCGTATTACCCTGCCAGCTAGCCCCAGGCCAGCCGCCACCAACACTCACATCCGGTTCAGTCTCGTCGAATGATTGACACATCACACCAGCGTGTTTTATGGTTTATCTCACACCATCTAACGCGCGTTAGATAAGCGCGTTAGATGAAGTGCTTGTCCAGTAGATGTCAACGAACGGATTCTTTAACGATGAACGGGCCACGGGGCACCAGAGTGACCATGTTGGATGTGGCGAACCATGCCAGGGTTTCGCGGACCACTGTGTCGTTCGTTCTGAGTGGAAACACCGATGCTGGGATCTCAGACGAGACTCGTTTACGGGTTCAGCAGGCAGTCTCCGAACTCGGGTATCGGCCCAACGCCAGTGCCCGAGCCCTGGCTTCCAAGGAATCGAAGTTGTATGGGTTGATCACCGAAATCGTCACCGGTCCCTACGCGATGGACGTTGTTCGAGGTGCGCAGGAGCAAGCAGCCCAGGAGGGCCGAATGCTCCTGATTGCCAGCACCGATGGGAGCGATAAATCGGAACGCAAGGCGATCGAAATGATGCTTGAGCACCGAGTCGCTGGGTTGATCTACGCTACGGCATGGCACCGCGGCGTACATTTGCCCGATACCATCAGCGAGGTCCCCGCCGTTCTGGTTCACTGCTTTGACCAGAACGGCAAGTTACCGTCCATTACCCCGGATGAAAAAGCAGGCGGACACACAGCCGCCATGAGACTAATCGATGCCGGCCACCGCCGGATCGGGATGATCAATCTGGATCCAACAATTCCGGCCGCCATCGGTCGACGCGAGGGATACGTCCTTGCGCTGGCTCAATCGGGCGTTGCCCTGGATGAAAGCCTCATTATCAATGCAGGCGGGGAGGCCGACCAAGGCTACCGGGCGGCCGTCGCGCTTCTAAATGAGGCAGATCCGCCCACAGCCATCTTCTGTGCCACAGACCGCATGGCCATGGGTGCTTATGACGCCATTAAGGAACGCGGGCTGATCATTGGAGAAGACGTCTCCGTGATTGGCTTCGATAATCAAGAACTCATTTCCAACTATCTGCGCCCAAGCTTGACCACAGTTGCGCTGCCGTTTCGAGAGATGGCTGCCCTTGGCGTCAGGTCCCTGGCAGAAATTGCCTTAGGGAACGACGGCCTGGCCCGTGAGACTCTCGTTGGTTGTTCGCTCATTGAGCGGAGTTCCGTAGGCGTGCCGCACAGATCCCACTAAACAACCCCACGCTTCAACACACCCCTACCCCTTCACGCCCTCATCCAGATCTACGACGAATTGAGCTACCCCATGCCCAAAAATAAGCGTTCCACATCCCTGGCCATCCTTGCCGCATCCGCCGTGCTGGGTGCCATGGCCCTCACCGGTTGTGCTGGCGGCCACACCGCCAATGTAGGCAAGACGTCCGACGGAATTCTGCGCATCCCCCGCGAAGATACCGCCACCTTCACCAGCAACTTCAACCCCTTTTCCCCCACCGCCTTGCCTATGACCGATCAGGCAGTCTTTGAGCCGCTGCTTATTGTGAATCCCATGACCGGCAAGGCTGTCCCGTGGTTGGGCAAATCATGGACCGTTGACTCCAACGGCAAGGGCGTGACCTTCACGTTGCGAAGCGATGTCAAGTGGTCAGATGGTCAGCCCATGACTGCGGCTGATGTTGTTAGCACGTTCACCTTGGCCAAGAAGATTCAGGGCGGCTATTCCTACCTCTCGAAAGTAAGCGCGGTCAACCCGAGCACTGTTCGCTTTGATTTCAACAAGGCCTACTCACCCGGGCTGTACGAGATCGGCGCGCAGGTCATTGTGCCCGAACACGTCTGGTCTAAAGTCAGCGACCCGGCCAAGTTCACCAACGCCAACCCCGTCGGAACCGGCCCGTACACGAAGGTTTCGCATTTCCAGACCCAATCCTATGAGCTGGATAAGAACCCAAACTACTGGCAGCCGCAGAAGCAGCAGATCAACGGGATTGAAATGCTGGCCTTCGCAGGTAACTCCGGCGCCAACCTGGCCTTTGAAAACGGCGACGTCGACTGGAGCGATCAGTTCATTCCCTCGATCCAAAAGAGCTATGTGAGCAAGGACCCGGCACACCGCAAGTTCTGGTACCCCGCCACCGGCGGCACCATCCAGTGGCAGTTGAACACCACCAAGGCGCCTTTCAATGACGTGAACGTCCGCAAGGCGTTGAGCATGGCAGTGGACCGCAACCAGGTAGCAACTTTGGGCGAGTCCGGCTACACGCATCCGGCAGACTGTACCGGTCTTACCGACGGCTACGCCAGCTGGAAAGACGCGTCCATTGTCAACAGCTGTGACTGGACGAAACTCAACGTCGCCGAAGCCAACAAGATGCTAGACGCTGCCGGGTACCCGCGCGGTGCCAACGGCATCCGTTCCCTCAAGTCGGGCAAGCCCTTCGCGTTCTCGATTTCCGTGGGCTCGGCATCTTCTGACTGGATTTCCGTGGCACAGGTGATTGCCAAGAACATGCAGGCAATCGGCGTCCAGCTGACCGTCAGCTCACCGGACTGGTCACAGGTGGTTGACAGCTATTCCAAGGGCACCTTCGATACCGGAATCGTCTGGACGAACGCCGCGACAACCCCGTACGAGTTCTACCGTGGTGAGATGTCGCAAGACAGCGTTGTTCCTGTGGGCACACCCGCCAATGAGGACTACCACCGCTTCGGTGATGCCCAGGCCACCGCCCTCCTGAACCAGATGGCGGCAACGTCGGATCCGGCCACGCAGAAGACGATCGTGAACGAATTGCAGGCCCGCTTCAAGGCCACAGCGCCGGCGATTCCCCTGTTCCCGAGCCCGGTCTGGGGCGCGTACTCAGAGCAGAACTTTACCGGCTGGCCCACCGCTGCCGATCCCTATGCAACCCTTTCGGCACGTTCCAGCACCACGACCTTGGTGTTGACGTCGCTCAAACCAGTGAAGTAGCAGGCTCCCGATGAGATTTCTCCTGCGCAGGCTCGGGTTCTACCTGATCGCTTTCTGGGCCTGCATCACACTCAACTTCTTTCTTCCCCGGCTGATGCCAGGTGATCCCGTCAGTCGAATGTTTGCCCAGGTCCAGACGCAAATGCGTCCGGACCAGATAGCAGCGCTGCGCCAGCTTTTCGGCTTGACCGACAAGCCGGTATGGCAGCAGTACCTTGACTACATCGGCAATATTTTTCGGGGCAACATGGGTATTTCCCTTTCCCGCTTCCCTACGCCGGTTTCCTCGGTGATCAGCTCCGAAATTGGGTGGACGCTACTGCTGGGTGCCACTTCCCTGGTCATTGCCGTGGTGTTGGGAAACTTGCTCGGCATCATGGCAGCCTGGAGGCGGGGAAGATTCCTTGACTCGGTATTCCCACCGTTGCTCGTCTTTGTAGGTTCATTCCCGTACTTTTGGCTGGCCATGGCAGCCTTGTACCTATTTGGCATCGTGTTGGGTTGGTTCCCGCTCAACCACGCATTTACCGACGGTGTGGAGGCTTCGTGGAGCTTCAGCTATGTAGCCGACGTCGCCAATCACCTCGTGTTGCCAGCGCTGACAATCGTTTTGGTCTCCATTGGCGGATGGATGCTGGGCATGCGTAACACCATGATTGCGACGACAGCCGAGGATTACATCACGATGGCCCGGGCCAAGGGGTTGCGCTCGGGGCGGATCATGTTCCACTATGCGGCCCGAAACGCCATGTTGCCCTCGATCACCTCCTTCGGCATGTCCCTGGGCTTCGTGGTGGGTGGTGCTCTTCTGACTGAGACGGTCTTTGCCTACCCTGGCATTGGCTATCAGCTCCTGAATTCCGTGCAGGCGCTGGATTATCCGCTGACCCAGGGAATCTTCCTGACCATTACGACCGCGGTGTTGGCTGCGAACTTCCTCGTCGACATTATCTACGTACGCCTGGACCCGCGGGTCCGGGTCAGCTAAGGACTACTCGCCATGTCAATTTCCCAGTCACAAAGACAGACCGTCACGCAAGGAGACGATGCGACCCCGCCGTCTGCCAAACGAAGCATCCTTGCCAGGGTCACTGGCGGCGGCCTGGTCCACGGCCTGCTCACCAATAAAAAGGCACTGTTTGGATTGACCATTCTGTTCCTCTTTGTCTTGCTGGCCGTCCTGGCACCGTTGCTGTCGCCCGGCAACCCGTCGAATTTCACCGCAGACGTCTCGGCCGCCCCGTCATCGGATCATTGGCTCGGTACCACGGCGAAGGGCCAGGATGTCCTGGCGTTGACGTTGTGGGGATCGAGAAGCTCGCTGTCAGTGGGCTTCACGGTGGGGCTCATTGCAACCTTCATCGGTTGCCTTGTCGGCATCGCCTCGGCCTATTTCGGAAAGGTGACTGATGAGTTGCTCTCGCTGTTGACCAATATTTTCCTCCTGATCCCGGGTTTGCCGCTGCTGGTCGTGCTCGCTGCGTTTCTGCCGCCCGGACCCGCCACGGTCGTCATTGTCCTTGTCATTACTGGCTGGGCGGGCAGTGCACGTGTTTTGCGTTCTCAAGCACTCTCGATTCGCGGCAAGGACTTTGTGGCGGCGGCCATTGTCACGGGTGAGAAGACGTGGCGGATCATGTTCCTGGAGATCATGCCGAACATGGCATCGATCGTTATGAGCACCCTGCTGGGCTGCGTCATCTACGGCATCGGCGCCCAAGCGGGATTGGAGTTCCTGGGCCTTGGCGACACCTCTTCAGTGAGCTGGGGAACCAATCTGTATTGGGCCAATAACGACGGCGCCATGATGACAGGTGATTGGTGGGTTCTTATTCCCTCGGGTCTGGCCATCGCACTCATCGCCTTTGCCCTGGCCATGATCAACTATGCCGTTGACGAGGTAACGAATCCTCGCCTGCGCGCAGAAAAGAAGGACTAACTATGAGCATCATCTTGCAGGGCGGACCCGACGTCAGCGCTCGTGAGACGTTGAAACCGGTGTTGAGCATCAAGGACCTGAGCGTCAGTTACACGACTGGCCTGGGAACGGTTAGCGCCGTCGACGGCGTCAGCCTGGACATCAATGCCGGTGAAATCTTCGGACTGGCCGGTGAATCCGGCTGTGGAAAGTCAACCATCGCCAACGCCATCATGCGCTTGCTTCAGTCACCAGCCAAAGTCACCGGTGGAAGTATTGAGCTTAACCAGCGCAATGTGTTGAGGCTCAGTGATGAGGAATTGCGTCGAACGCGCTGGCGTGAGATGTCCATGGTCTTCCAAAGTGCCATGAACGCCATGAACCCCGTCATGACCATCGGCGAGCAGATCATGGATGTTTTCACGACCCATGAAAAAATGCCCAAGAAGGAAGCCCGAGAGCGCGCGGCCCATCTACTGAGCCTGGTGGATATCAAGGCAGACCGGCTCAAGTCCTATCCGCATCAGCTCTCCGGCGGAATGCGCCAACGCGTCGTTATTGCCATTGCGCTGGCGCTCAACCCTTCGCTACTCATCATGGATGAGCCCACCACCGCCCTGGACGTGGTGGTCCAGCGAGACATCATGGCGCAGATCAAAGAGCTCCAGCAATCGTTGGGATTCTCGGTTCTGTTCATCACCCACGACATCTCGTTGATGGTCGAGTTCTCGCACCGCATGGCCGTCATGTACGCCGGACGATTGGTGGAGGTGGCACCGTCAAACGGTCTGCTCGATGATCCTTTGCACCCGTACACCATGGCACTCATGAACGCTTTCCCGCCGCTGAGCGGTCCACGGACCGAACTGTTGGGACTGCCGGACGCGCCCCCGTCGTCGGCCGGGCGTCCGTCTGGTTGCAGCTTTCATCCGCGGTGCCCGATGGCGGTGGACTCCTGTCGGATCCAGGATCCTGTTCTGCGCCCGGCCGCCGAAACCCACGATGCGGCCTGTTTGCTGGTTCCGGAATTTGTCGCACCCTCCGAAAGGCGCGCCCAATGAGCATCCCAAGCAATCTCGAAACCGTACAGGGAACAAAGGCCCCATCCCTGGTTCAAGTCCGAAATCTGAGCAAGGATTATCACAGTGGATCGTTCCCCTTCCGTTCCACGGTCCCGGCGGTCAAGAATGTCTCGTTCGACATAGGCCAAGGTGAGATTGTGGCTCTGGTGGGTGAATCAGGCAGTGGAAAAAGCACCATTGCCCGGATACTGGCCCGGTTGGAGCAGCCAAGCAAAGGGTCGCTCATATTGGACGGGGAAGATATCTTTGCCACCCAAAAGCGCAAGGCTTCCATGGCCTACCGGGGCAAGGTGCAGATGGTTTTCCAGGACCCCTTCGGATCCCTCAACCCAGCACATCGCATAGAACATTTCCTGACCCGGCCCCTCCTGCTGCACCAAGGCTTCGCTGGAACGAACGCACTCCGCTTTAAGGTTCGCGAACTGATCGCCACCGTCGGGCTCGATGAAGCCATGCTTGAGCGCTATCCGCACCAACTCTCCGGCGGTCAGCGTCAACGCGTGGCCATCGCACGGGCCCTGGCTGCGGAACCTGAGATCATCCTCGCAGATGAACCCACTTCGATGCTGGATGTGTCTGTGCGGATCGGCATCCTTAATCTGATGCGAAGGCTTCGCGATGACCGCGGCGTGTCCATGCTGTACATCACCCACGACCTTGCCTCCGCCCGCTACATCGCCGATAAAACCATGGTCATGTGTGCCGGCGAGCTGGTTGAAGGCGGCGAAAGCCTGGAATTGATGGCCAACCCCCACCACCCCTATACACAGCTCCTGCTCTCCGCTGTTCCTGACGCCAGGGGCGCCAATCGGGCGCCCCGCACAGCCGGCCCGGGAGAGCACTACAAGTCACCAACCGGACCCGGCCAGCGGGTCCAACTCAGTGACTCCCATTGGGCCTTGGGTTATCCTTCCGCCGGGTAACCGAGAGTCCCGTCCCGCACACCCATTTACCTGCCTTGGCATCCACAACTACCTGCCTGGGCACCAACGCGCACGCCGCGAATTGAGACCTGACACCATGAATACGCAACATACGGCGGTCGACACTGTCCGTCCGGAACTTCACTACACCGCCCGAAATACCTGGCTCAACGATCCCAACGGACTAATATTCCATGGCGGTCTTTACCACCTCTACTATCAAACCAACCCGCTCGGCTCGGCCTGGGGGAACATGTCATGGGGTCATGCGACCTCGAGAGACCTGTTCACGTGGACCGAGCAAGACATAGCCATCGGGGTCGAAGCCCACGAAGAAATATTCTCCGGCAGCATTGTTTTTGACGCACGCAACACTTCGGGTTTGGGCACCACGTTGCAGCCGCCGTTGGTCGCCATCTATACCAGTGCCTACACGAAAGCCTCGGCTCACGCTGGCCTGCAGGCCCAATCGCTGGCCTACAGTCTTGACGGCGGCTACACCTGGAAAAAGTATGCCAACAACCCGGTATTGAATCGGAACTCGACTGATTTCCGCGATCCCAAGGTGTTCCGCTACGACTCCGGAGTCGAATCGTTTTGGGTCATGGTGGCGGTGGAAGCAGTGGAGCACACAGTGGTTCTCTACCGTTCGGCGGATTTGAAGGCTTGGCAGTACCTGAGCAGCTTCGGCCCCGCCAATGCGACGGGAGGAATCTGGGAATGCCCTGACTTGTTCCCACTGGCCTTGGACGGTGACAGCTGTACGGTCAAATGGGTTTTGAGTGTAAATATGAACCCGGGAGGGCCCAACGGCGGATCGGCCGGCCAGTACTTCGTTGGCCATTTTGATGGCATGACTTTTACTTCCGAAACCACCGTCGACACGGGTGCCCACACGCAAGGCCAGCTCGAGAAGTATCAATGGCTGGACTGGGGGCGGGACTACTATGCGGCTGTTTCGTTCAATGATGTTCCCGATGGGCGACGGATCATGGTGGGGTGGATGAACAATTGGGAGTATGCCAATGAGACCCCCACAGTTCCTTGGCGTAGCCAGATGGCACTCCCCAGGGCGGTGGAACTAGCCACCATTGATGGCCAGCCGCGGCTGGTCCAACGCCCGGCACCAGAAATCTGCACCCAGTTCGGTCCGGCTCCGGTCCTCAAGGCCGATGCCGTCCCCGTCCCCGAGGGCACCCATCCGCTAGAAGCGGATGGCCCCGTGCTTCTGATCGAGGCGGAATTCGCCCCGGGGACGGCAGCAGAATTCGGATTCATTGTTCGCAAGGGTACTGACGAAGGAACCCGGATCGGCATTGCGCCGGCACTGGGCCAGATCAGCATTGACCGCCAGGTCTCCGGCCATGTTGATTTTCACACCACATTCCCCTCGATAGACAGTGCACCCCTTGTCGCGACCGGGGGAAAGTACACGCTTACCGTGGTGGTTGACCACTGTTCGGTTGAAGTATTCGCCCATCCCGGAGAGGTGTCATTGGCGGACCTGATTTTCCCGCTCGAGGAGAGTACCGGCGTGAGCGTCTATTCCATAGGCGGTACGGCCACCCTGGAAAAGCTGCATGTATACGCCCCGACAGAACCCTCCCTGGACCTAGGCCACCTATCGAACGACTCGGGCGCCTCAGCCCGCGGCTAGAAACCGGTGACCGCCTTGGCGCATCCCACGATCTTGATCGGCGGTGCTTTGGGGCCTGAACCGAGCCTTGGCGCGGGCGGGGATCCTGATCTCCTGGTTTTCTCAGCACGAGGCGACGGAACACCGGCCTTCGCCACCGCACCCGAGATGGAACAGCTGCACCCCCAGCACACCAGCGCTCCGGGTCGCCTGCTGGTGAGCGGCGGGACCCCGGTCCCGACGCCCGACGGGCGCGTGCGCCCGCACGTCCTGGCGGACCAGTCCGCCGTCGAAATCTTTGCGAACGGCAAGCCGCCCGCCGCCCGCGTGTGCCCAGCCCTGGGCCGGGAATGCGTGAGTCTGGCGGCCGCCGCAGGAACCGCGCGGCTGCCTGCCTTCGATCCCTGGACCACCGGCGGGATATTCGAAGGCGAGTCACGCCTGTTTCCCTGACCCTCCCTGACCCCGACTTGCCCCTTTAATCTGCCCCCTGCGGGCAGGATCACGATGAGAATGAAAGCAGGAGTTGCATGAAAGAAACACGCAGCACACCGGACACAGCCGCCCCGGGCTCGGGAGTCAGCAGACGATTGATGGTCGCCGGCGCAGGAGCCGCGGCGTTGAGCTGTCTCGTTGCCCCGGCGATGGCCACGCAGGCCGTGGCAGCACCGGCTGCCACGGCAGACAGCGGGCGCCAGCGCCAGCGTCCGGAATACCACTTCAGTGTGCCGGACAACTGGAAGAACGACCCGCAACGGCCCATTTTCGTCAACGGCGAATACTTGTACTACTACCTGTACAACGCCGATTACGTCGAGGGCGGAGGAGGCACGTCGTGGCGTCTGGCCACCACACGGGATCATGTGGCTTTCCGGGACCAGGGCGTCGCCATCCCGAAGTTTTCGAATGCGAACGGCGACTGCTGGTCCGGGAGCCTCGTGGTCGATGAGCAGAACACGGCGGGCTACGGCAAAGGTGCGGTGATCGCCATCGTTACGCAGGCCCCAGGCGGCAAGCAGGCGCAGTTCCTCTGGTACTCCACCGACGGCGGCCGCAGTTTCAAGGCGGGCAGCGAAACACCCGTGCTCCCGAATCCCGGCGTTCAGGATTTCCGCGACCCGAAGATCATCTGGGACGCCGAACGCGGGCGTTGGCTCCTGGCGAACGCCGAAGGCAGCAAGCTCGGGTTCTACATCTCGCCGGACCTCCATTCCTGGACCCGGGTGGGTGAGTTCGTGCGCACCGACCTCGGTCTCCTGGAGTGCCCGGACATTTTCCGGATGACGGCCGAGGACGGCACAGCCCATTGGGTTCTGGGCACCAGCGCCAACGGCAAGGGCCGGGGGCTGCCGGCGACCTACGCATACTGGACCGGCGTCTTCGACGGCAGTTCCTTCACGCCGGACCATCCCGATCCGGAATGGCTTGACTTCGGTTTTGACTTTTACGGGGCAGTCACCTATGCCCATCACAATGCTTTGGGGGCGGAGGACGACACGCTTCGCCGGGCGATCGGTTGGGCGAACTTCTGGGACTACCCCCACAACACACCAACCCTCGCCACTGATGGCTACAACGGTGACGACATGATCGTGCGCGACGTCCGCCTGAAACAGGGCGACGGTGGCTATTACCTCGCTTCCACCCCCACGTCCGCGGTCGTGAATTATGTAACGCGCACCCATAGCCTAGGAGACGTTGTGGTAGCGGGAACACGCGACCTCGATGTCCGCGCCCTCGCCTACGACCTGACCTGCGAGCTCGTGTGGGATCGCGCTGCCACACCTGACAACGTAGGTCTTGAGCTATGCCGCGCACCCGGTGGCGGGAGGCATGTCGCCGCCGGTGCAGTCCTGCGAAGCCCCTACGCCTACGTGAACCGGAGTCCGACTATCAACCCGACGGCCGGCGAAACTCGAACCCCGCTCGATACATCGACGGGACGCCTCAAGTTGCGCCTCCTCGTCGACCGCACCAGTGTCGAGATGTTCGTCGGAGACGGGCGCGTCGTACACTCACACCGAGTGTTCCCGCTCGACGGCGATAATCGCATTCGTCTCTACGTAAATGAAGGAAGCGCCACGTTCCGTGATCTGACAATTCGCGAACTGGAAGTGACACAATAGCGCGTTCCCAGTTCCTCTCGAGGAGAACGGTGACGATCAAGGCTTTCGAAACGCAAGAACATCCAGGTGTCCTTCGGGCCTCCGCGTGTTTGCCCTGGCGGACAGGACCCTCATCCAGCGCTTCGGCAAATATGCGGCCGCCACCGCACTGCAGTCACTGCCATGATCAGTGCAGGCAAGCTGGATGCGAGAGCCCGAGGCTTCGCTGATGGTCCTCGGACTCACGCACCGTCGGCAATCCCCACCACCAGCTTCTTAAGAGAGACAGACCATGAATTACCTCAATACGAGCCGGCACGACACCAACCGGATTCTGGACGTCATCGTCATCGTCATCGGCGAAGCCCTCACCGACGTCGTCGTCAGACCCGAAGGCCTGAGCGAACACCCCGGCGGATCCCCTGCAAACGTGGCATATGGCCTAGGGCGCCTGGGCGTCAGCACCGGCCTGTTAACCGCCCTCGGCCACGACGCCCGTGGCGCGGCCATCGAAACACACCTGCGCAGCGCCGGTGTGACGATACTGCCCGGCGCCTACTGCCTAAACAGGACCTCTTCAGCCACGGCAACCCTGGCCAAGGACGGAGCCACCAGCTACGATTTCGACGTCGCCTGGGACCTTAAGCCGCTCAACCCGGACTACGTTCCCAAGGTGCTCCACACCGGCTCGATCGCAACCTTCCTCGCACCGGGGGCCGACACTGCCAAGACGCTCCTGCAACACAGCCACCGCGACTGCATCGTCAGCTATGACCCCAACATCAGGCCCGCCCTGCTCGGCAGCCACACCGAAGCCCTATCAACTTTTGAAGACTTCATCAGCCTCACCGACGTCGTGAAACTCAGCGACGAAGACGCCGCCTGGCTCTACCCCCGCATGAACCTTGATGACGTCGCCACGCGCCTGTTGGGAATGGGTGCCGGGCTGGCCGTCATCACCCAAGGCCCACAAGGCTCACTGATGGCCACACCCGCCACCCGTCTCACCATCCCAGCCGTCCAATCAACCGTTACGGACACCATCGGCGCCGGCGACTCCTACATGGCAGCTCTGATCATGGGACTACTCACCCGCAGCACCGCCGGTTACACTCCCAGCGTGTTGGAGCAACTAGGCCGCACCGCTTCCATGGCCGCCGCCATAACCGTGCGGCGTCCGGGAGCCAACCCGCCCACCACCGATGAATTGCGGACCCACCTAAAACAACCAGCGGCCTTCTAGCCTGAACCGCCTGCCCCGGCGCTACCGATCCGGGAACACCGACCACATGCCCAACTGAGAGGAAACATACACATGGAATACAGGAAACTGGGCACATCAGGCATGTACATCAGCGCCCTGGCCTATGGAAACTGGGCCACCCACGGCGAACAGATCGAAACTGACGCGGCCACCACCTGCGTCCGCCAGGCCCTGGACCTGGGCATCACCACCTTCGACACGGCCGACGCCTACGCCGGCACCCGTGCGGAGCAGATGCTCGGTGTGGCGCTCTCCGGCGTACGGCGCGAAAGCATCGAGATCTTCACAAAGGTCTACTTCCCCACCGGCGGAGGGCGGAATGACCGTGGCTTGTCCCGCAAGCACATCATGGAATCCATCAATGCCTCGCTGATCCGCCTGGGCACGGACTACGTTGACCTGTACCAGGCACATCGGTACGACTACGAAACGCCGCTGGAGGAGACGATGCAGGCCTTCGCCGACATCGTCCGCGCCGGTAAGGCCCACTACATCGGAGTCTCTGAATGGACCGTGGAGGAAATCCGCGCTGGGGCCGGACTGGCCCGCGAACTGGGCATCCGCCTCGTCTCCAACCAGCCCCAGTACTCACTGCTCTGGCGGGTCATCGAAACCGAAATCGTCCCCGCCTGCGTGGAACTCGGTCTCGGACAAATCTGCTGGTCACCGATGGCCCAAGGAGTGCTGACCGGAAAATACGTGCCAGGTCAGGCAGCGCCGGCAGCGTCCCGCTTTACGGGCGAAAACGGCCAGCTCACCTCGGACAATCGATACCTGACCGATGCCATCCTTACCCGAGTCCAGCGGCTCAAACCCCTCGCCGCGGACGCCGGGCTGTCCCTGCCCGCCCTCGCCGTCGCCTGGGTGCTGCAAAACCCCAACGTCTCGGCCGCCATTGTCGGCGCCTCACGCCCGGAACAGCTCAAAGATACAGCCGAGGCAGCCGGGGTGACCCTCGAACCGTCTTTGATGGCCCTGATCGACGACGTTTTACATCCCGTCATCGAACAAGACCCGTCGCGGGTTGAATCATTCCTGGAACGCCCGTGAGGAAGCGAACCACACCGATGTACGGGCCCAGATGCCATGACGTGTCCGACCAACTGGCATGCGTGAGGGGTTTTTGGGTTAAATTCCCGAAAGGCGACTAGGCAGACGGGCCTAGAGCCATCATGTGTTTGTGTCGTTTGTGAGTAACGTTGCTCGGTTCTCACTGACCACCTCAGGATGGCTCTTCACGTCAGAAATCCGATAATCTCGCTGCCTGTATATTTTGGTGTGTCGTTGACCCCCATAAGCGTTGAGTTCTAGCCCATAAAGACCATGCGAGCGCTCCAACGACACACAGTGTCCGGCATCCTTACGGCCTACCTGATCATGGGAACTCAAAACGTCTTTACCATGCCCGGCATTCAAATCACCGACCTTAGTGAAGCCGGCCCGAGCGGGCGGGCTCGAATCGTTGGCCGGTTGACAGTTGGCCGGGCGTGTTAGCGGCCACGAGAAAATGGCCACCGGCGGCCAATAGGATTTCGGCAAACACGCACCGTATGGCCACGAAGTGTGCCCGCTGGCGGCCAGACGCATCGCCCCTGCATCCACCGTCAAATGACAGGTAGAAGGGTGTTCAGC
>NZ_JAAMFN010000070.1 GCF_013376095.1 Arthrobacter sp. SDTb3-6
AGGGGGCGTGAACACCGTGCCCGGAAATTTTGGCCTGCTCTCCCCGGTCGCGGCAGATCCGACCCGCCGGCAGGCAACGGACGACGCCGCCGTCGTCGGGTCCGTCCTCACGGCGGAAACCGCCTGGGTGCAGGTGCTGGAGGCGGCCGGGCTGGCCCCGGCCGGCACCGCCGCCACGGTCCGCGGGGCAGCCCAAGGGGATACTTTCGACCCCGCCGGAATCGCAGCCGCGGCGCAGGGCGGCGGCAACCCCGTCATCCCGATCGTGGCCCGGCTGCGGGCCCAGGTCTCCGAACGGGATCCCCGGGCGGCCGCCTTGGTCCATGCGTCGCTGACCAGCCAGGACGTGCTGGACACGGCGCTCATGCTGCTCGCCGCCAACGCCGTGGCCCTGATCCGCGTGGACATGGCCCGTGCCGCCGCGGCCCTGGCGCGGTTGGCCCGCACCCATGCCGGCACCCTGCAGCCGGCCCGGACGCTGACCCAGCACTCCCTGCCGTCCACCTTCGGGCTGAAGGCGGCCCAATGGTTCCACGGCCTCGCCGCGGCCGCAACGCGCCTGGATGCAGTCACCTTTCCCGCACAGTTCGGCGGTGCCGCCGGCACCCTGGCGGCAGGCTCCGTGCTGGCCGCCAAGACCGGGACGGACCCCTTCACCCTCGCCGACGCGTGGGCCAAGGAACTGGGCCTGGCGGCGGCACCGGCGCCGTGGCACACCAACCGGACCGCGGTGACGGCCCTTGGCGACGCCCTGGCCGCCCTCACGGACACGGCAGGCAAAACCGCCAACGACGTCCTGCTGCTCAGCCGCCCGGAATTTGGCGAACTGGCTGAACCCCGGGCCGCCGGGCGGGGCGTGTCCTCGGCCATGCCGCAAAAGCAAAACCCCGTGCTGTCCGTCCTGGTGCGCAGCGCAGCGCTGGCCGCCCCGCAGCACGCCGCCCAGCTCCACCTGGCCGCCGCCCTGTCCGTGGACGAGCGCCCGGACGGCGCCTGGCACACGGAGTGGGACGCCCTGCGCACGCTGCTGGAACTGGCAGGCGGTGCCGCGGCCGCCTTGCGCGAGCTGGCGGAAGGCCTCCGGGTCTTCCCTGCCGCCATGCGCCGCAACCTCGAGATCAGCGGGCCGCTGCTGTTGAGCGAAGGGGTTGGTGCCGCCGTCGTTCCCCTGCTCGACACCGACGGAGGCGGCAAGGCACGCTTCCAGGCCGTCGTCGACCAGGCCCTGCAGGCCCCGCCCGCGCAGCAGGGCCCCGAATTTGCCCGGCTGCTGCGGGCCGCGGTGCCGCGGGAGCGCCTTGCCGACGACGAACTGGATGCCCTGCTCGACCCCGCAAGCTACCTGGGCGAAGGCAGCCGCATCATTGACCGACTATTTGCCGCATACCCCCAGTGGGTGCCGGAAGGAGCAAGCCATGAGCAATGAGACACGCGCCGGGACCGCCGTGGAGACACGCGTTCCCGAGATCAGGGCGGTGCTGCTGTCACCGCAGCGCCCCCTCGGCAGCCTACCCCTGCTGGTGGTGGGGTGTTCCCTCGGGACGTCCTCCGTGCTGTGGGAGAAGGTCGGCGTGCTGCTGGGCGGCGAGGTGGACGTGGTGGCGTGGGACCTGCCCGGGCACGGGATCTCCCCCGCATCCCAGGCACCCTTTACCGTGGCCGGCCTCGCGGACGCCGTGGTGGCGCTGGTGGATTCCATCGCCCCCGGAGCCCGCTTCCACTACGCCGGCGTCTCCCTGGGCGGGGCCGTGGGCCTGCAGCTGGGAATCGACCACGATGCACGGCTGCTCAGCCTCTCGGTGCAGTGCTCCGGCCCCAAGCTCGGCACACCCGAGGCCTGGACCGAACGGGCCGGGACGGTGCGCACCCTCGGCACGCCCGTCATGATCCAGGGCTCGGCACAACGCTGGTTTGCGGAAGGGTCCATGGAGCGCGACCCCGCCCTGGCCAGCAGGCTGCTGAACGCCCTCCGCGACGCCGACAGGTTCAGCTACGCGCACTGCTGCGGCGCGCTGGCGGGATTTGACGTCCGCAACGACCTCGGCCGGATCACCGCCCCGATGCTGGGCGTGGCCGGCGTCGAAGACACCGTGGCCCCGCCGGAAATGGTCCAGGAAATGGTGGACGCCATCAACGCAGGCGCCGCCGCAGTCAGTGCCCCGGACACCCCCCCTGCGGTTGCCGTGACCCTTCTGCAGGTCTCCCACCTGGCACCGGCGGAAGCGCCCGCCGAGGTCGCCGACCTGCTGCGCGGCCTCATGGAAAGGGGCAGGGCATGACCACCACACCCTCCCCCGACCGCAACGGCGCCGTCCAGCCGGAAGCCACCACCCGGGACGTGTACGACGCCGGCCTGGCCGTCCGCCGCCAGGTCCTCGGCGCGGACCACGTGGACCGCGCCAATGCGGCCATGGACGGCTTCACGGCCGACTTCCAGGACATGATCACCCGCATCGCGTGGGGCGGCATTTGGACGCGGCCCGGCCTGGGCCGGCAGATGCGCTCGGCCGTCACCATCACCGCCATGGTGGCCCACGGCCACTGGGACGAGCTCGCCATGCACGTCCGGGCGGCCCTCGGCAACGGCCTGACCCGGGACGAAATCAAGGAAATCCTCCTCCAGACCGCCATCTACTGCGGCGTCCCTGCCGCCAACACCGCTTTCAAGACGGCCCAGGCGGTCTTCGCCGTGCTCGACGCCGGGCAGGATGCCGGCCCCCACCCCACCACTCCAAAGGACTAACCCCCATGAACCAGGCGTACCTGTACGACGCTGTCCGCACCCCGTTTGGCAAGTTCGGCTCCGGCCTGGCCCGGGTCCGGCCTGACGACCTCGCCGCCCATGTAGTGCACGAGTCCGTGGCCCGGGCACCCCAGCTGGATCCGGCCCGGATCGACGAGGTGGTGTTTGGCAATGCCAACGGCGCCGGTGAGGAAAACCGGAACCTGGCCCGCATGGCCACCCTCCTGGCGGGCCTGCCCACGTCCATCCCCGGCACGACCGTCAACCGCCTCTGCGGCTCCTCCATTGACGCGGCCATCATCGCCTCCCGCCAAATCAACACCGGCGAGGCCGACGTGGTCCTCGTGGGCGGCGCCGAGTCGATGAGCCGTGCCCCCTGGGTGCTGCCCAAGACGGAACGCCCCTATCCGGCCGGGGACCTGGCACTCTCCTCCAGCACCCTCGGCTGGCGGCTGGTCAACCCGGCCATGCCCGCCGAATGGACGGTATCCCTCGGCGAAGGAACCGAACAGCTGCGCGAGAAATACGGCATCACCCGCGACCGCCAGGACGAATTCGCGGCGAACTCCCACAACCTGGCCGATGCGGCCTGGAACAGCGGCTTTTACGACAACCTCACCACCGTGGTGCCCGGCACGGACCTGCTGCGCGACGAGGGCATCCGCCCCGGCTCGACGGCGGCCACGCTGTCCGGGCTGAAGACGGTGTTCCGCAAGGAGGCTGAAGGACCCGGGGGCGGCACCGTCACGGCCGCCAACGCCTCACCGCTCTCCGACGGCGCGTCCGCGGCCTGGCTGGGATCCGAGGCAGCCGCCGGCATCCTGGGCCTGGAGCCGCTGGCCCGCATCGCCGGGCGCGGCGCAGCCGGCGTGGACCCGCAGTTCTTTGGCTACGGGCCCGTCGAGGCAGCCAACCGGGCACTCGCGAAGGCGGGGATCGGCTGGGGCCAGGTGGGCGCCGTCGAACTTAACGAGGCGTTTGCCGCCCAGTCGCTGGCCTGCCTGGACGCCTGGGACATCGACCCGGCCATCGTCAACCAGCACGGCGGCGCCATCGCCATGGGCCACCCGCTCGGCGCATCCGGCACCCGGCTGCTGGGCACGCTGGCCCGCAGCCTGCAGGCCTCCGGGCAACGGTGGGGCGTCGCCGCGATCTGCATCGGCGTGGGGCAGGGCCTGGCCGTTGTGCTCGAAAACGTCGCCACCAACCACACCGCCACGAACTAAGGGAACGAACATGCCCACCATTGCAAGCTCCGCGGCCGAGGCCGTTGCGGGAATCCGGGACAATTCCACCGTGCTGATCGGCGGCTTCGGCAACGCCGGCCAGCCGATGGAACTCATCGACGCGCTGCTCGAATGCGGCGCCACCGGACTGACCGTGGTCAACAACAACGCCGGCCAGGCCGACGCCGGACTGGCCCTGCTCATCAAGGAACGCCGCGTCCGCAAAATCATCTGCTCCTTCCCCCGGCAGTCCGACTCGTGGCACTTTGACGCGGCCTACCGGGCCGGGGAGATCGAGCTGGAACTGGTCCCGCAGGGGAACCTGGCCGAGCGGATCCGGGCTGCCGGGGCCGGGATCGGCGGCTTCTTCACGCCCACCGGATACGGCACCATGCTCGCCGAGGGCAAGGAAACCCGGATCATCGACGGCCGCGGGCACGTGTTCGAAACCCCCATCCACGCCGACTATGCGCTCGTCAAGGCGCACATCGCGGACCGGGCGGGCAACCTGCTCTACCGCAAGACGGCCCGGAATTTCGGCCCCATCATGGCGGCCGCCGCCACGGCGAGCATCGTCCAGGTCGGCACCATCGTGGACACCGGGGCGCTGGACCCGGAAAACATCGTCACCCCCGGCATCTACGTCAACACCATTGTCCAGATCGGCGCCGGCGCACCGGCAGAACACGAGGCACAGCAGTGAACACGCAAGCCGAAAACACCACCGGCACCCGCCTGGGACGCGAGGAGCTCGCAGCCCTGGTGGCCGCCGACATCAAGGCCGGCTCCTTCGTCAACCTCGGCATCGGACAGCCCACCCTCGTCTCCAACTACCTGCGCCCCGAGCAGGCCGTCACCCTCCACACGGAAAACGGCATGCTCGGCATGGGCCCGGAAGCCCACGGCGACGAGATTGACCCGGACCTGATCAACGCCGGGAAGATCCCCGTTACCGAGATGCCCGGCGCGTCGTACTTCCACCATGCAGATTCCTTCGCCATGATGCGCGGCGGCCACCTGGATGTCTGCGTGCTCGGCGCCTTCCAGGTCTCCGCGACCGGCGACCTCGCGAACTGGCACACCGGCGCACCCGACGCCATCCCCGCCGTCGGCGGCGCCATGGACCTGGCCACCGGCGCCAAGGAGGTGTACGTCATGATGGGCCTGTTCGCCAAGGACGGCTCGTCCAAGCTCGTCGAGGCGTGCACCTACCCGCTCACCGGCGTCGGCTGCGTCACCCGGATCTACACGAACGACGCCGTCTTCCTCATCACCGCGGACGGCGTGCGGGTGCGCGAAACCTTCGGCACCACGCTGGCGGAACTGCGCGAACGCATCCCGGTGCCCCTGGAAATGGCAGCGGTGGGATGACGGAGCCGCAGACCACCCCGCCCGTGGCCAGCGACCAATATGTGCAGTCGCTGGCCCGCGGGCTGGCCGTCATCCGCGCGTTCGACGCCGACCATCCGGTCATGACGCTGAGCGGGGTGGCCCAACGCACGGCGCTGACCCGCGCCACGTCCCGGCGCTTCCTGCACACCCTCGTGGAACTGGGCTACGTGCGCACCGACGGGAAGAACTTTTCGCTGACCCCGGCGGTGCTCCAGCTCGGCTATGCGTACCTGTCCGCGTTGTCCCTGCCCCAGCTGGCGGAGCCCCACCTGCAGGAACTTTCGGCCCTGCTGGGGGAATCGACGTCGGCGGCAGTGCTCGACGACGGCGACATCACCTATGTTGCCCGGGTCTCGACCCGGCGCATCATGAGCGTGGGCATCACGGTGGGGACGCGCTTTCCGGCCCACGCCACGTCCATGGGCCGGGTGCTGCTGGCAGGGATGGCGCCGGCGGCCTTGGACGGATATTTTGCCCACCACCACATTGCGCCGATGACCCCGCGGACCGTGTCCACGGAGGCGGAACTACGCCGGGTGCTCGATCAAGTCCGCGACCAGGGCTGGTGCCTGCTGGACCAGGAACTGGAACTCGGCCTGATGTCCATGGCTGCCCCGGTGCACGACGCCGCCGGGAAGGTGGCCGCAGCCGTCAACGTCTCCCTGCAGGCCCAGGGCGTCAGCGCCCAGGCGGATCCGGCCGCATTCCTGGCCAGGGTGCGCCAGGAACTGTTGCGCACCGCGGCCCTCATCTCCAGCGACGTCGCCGCCGGCCGGTAAGGCCGGGCCCGTAGCGCCAAGGCCGGGCGTGCAAGACTGGGTGCATGGATCTTGAGGTGTCGGCCGTGCTGACCATCCCGGCGTCGGAGCTGGAATGGAGGTTTTCACGTTCCTCGGGGCCGGGCGGGCAGCACGTGAACACCTCCGACAGCCGCGTCGAGCTGTCCTGGAACGTGGCCGGATCCGCTGCCGTGACCGAAGGCCAGCGTGCGTTGCTGTCCGCCCGCCTCGGGCGCCGGCTCATTGCCGGCGTCATTACCGTCACCGCTTCAGAGCAGCGTTCCCAGCTGCGCAACCGCGAGACCGCCCTGGCCAAGCTGGCCGGACTTGTCGCCGCGGGCCTGGCACCCGATGCACCAAGGCGCCGTCCCACCAGGCCGACGGGGGGTTCGAAACGGCGCCATCAGGCTGCGAAGGTCCAGCGCTCCGCGACGAAACAGCTTCGCCGGCGGCCCTCAGGTGAGATGTAGCAGCCTGATCCTGCACGCTGGCCCCTGGACCCTCGGCAAGAAACTGTCATCGAAGCACGTCAGCCGGCCGTGGGATCCCGGCGGCCCTCCAGGCGCCGCTTGAGGGCGGCCAGGTTGCCGGGCATCTCGCGCCGGGCCTGACGGCGGACCACGAGCGGCACAAGCAGGGCTCCGATTCCATGGCCCTCAAAGTCCACGGCAATGCTTACCCTGGACCGATCGGCGCCAAGCGGCTCCACGGTCAGGTCTACGTTGGCCCGGATGGGCCCGTCGGTGCCGCGGACACTCCACGCCGTCGGCACCTCAAGCCGCGTGACGACGGCGGTGCCAGTGCGGTTGCGCAAGCCGATGCGGCGGGTGGTCAGGCACAGCGAGCCGAGCTGCAGGCTGCCGGGCGTGCCCATGGAGCCGCTGACGACGCCCTGCTGCCATTCATTAAAGTGGGCCGGATCGGTGGCGTAGCTGAAAACCCCGGCCGCCGGCCTGTCGACGTCCACGCTTGTTGTTATTGCCGGCATTCAACGGCCCTCCTTCACCAGGCCGGCATAGCGGGCCAGGTACAGCGGCCACCCGGCACCGCCGCCCACCCCGTCGCCAACCGCCTGCCAGCCGGGCCCGTGCCGGTCGATGTGCCGGTGTTCCAATTCAACCCGGGTCCGCTGCGGGGTGAGCGCCACGAAGCGCACCTCGACTTCGCTCGTGTTCTCCGGGTTGCCCTCGAGCTCCCAGCGCGGGCCGATGTCCCAGCTGAACACCACACGGTCCGGCGGCTCAAAGGCCAGGATGCGGGCCCACCGGCACTCGCTGCCATCCACGGCGCGGTCATATATGTACCCGCCCACCTTCGGCTCGAACACCGTTTCGGCGATGGGGGCATGGAGGAGGTTGTGTTCGGCCGGCTTGAAATCCCCGAACCTCCCGGTGAAGACGGCGAAGGCGCGCTCAACCGGCGCCTCGACTACCACCCGCCTGCGCACCACCGCGGCCTCCTGGGCGGTCATTGCCCCTCCCCGTCCCTCTGCTCCACAACGGCCTGGAAATTGCCCAACGCCCGGTTCCAGAAAGTGTCGAGCTGGTCCCGCAAGGCCCCCATCCCGGCCGGGTTGAGCCGGTAGATGCGCCGGTTTGCCTCCGCACGGTCAACCACCAGGCCGGCGTCCTTGAGCACCTTGAGGTGCTGGGACACGGCCGGCCGGCTGACCGGCAGTGCGGCGGCCAGTTCCCCGACGGCGCACGGGCCCCGGGCCAGGCACTCGAGGATCCCGCGCCTGGTCCGGTCCCCCAGCGCATCCCAGGCACTGTCCAATCGGTAAGTATCCACGAACGTAAGTCTGCGCTTACGTTTGCTGTTCGTCAAGGGGTGGTGGATGGATTGTTCCAACGGGATTCGCCGTTGCACCGGTCAAGGACCGGCGGCCCGCCGCCCTTACATGTGCTTGCCCCGGGAAGGCGGAGGCACCGGTGCTGTGCGCCCGGCCGCGGAACAGGAGTGCGGTCACCACGGCACCGGCCGCCGGGAGGACGTCGCACGCAAGGTAGGCGCTCGAATAACCCTGCACGAGCGGGTCCAGGCGGCTGCCGCCGCCCTGGGCGGAGATGGCCGGTTCCCTCTCCCCCCGGGATCGACGCCGGGACGGCCACCACCTGCTTCGCTTCCCCGGCGGGGTCGTGCAGGTAGGTGCCGCGGCCCTTCACGCCTGCTGCCCTGTCCGTGCCCGGGAAGTTGACCTGCCGCGTGATCCAACGGCCACCTCAGGCTGCGCAAATCCCACCATTGCCAGCGGGGGCCGGGAAGTCTTAACGTGGACCCAGCGAGCCACCGACTACAGTCGCGAAGGCCGCTTCCAACTGTCAGGAGAACCTGGAATGCGAAAACACTTCCTCGGAGTGTCCATGGTGGTCGTCGCCGCTGTCGTGGCGGCGGTCACCGGAGCGGGCGCCGCCAACGCCGCCCCGGCACCGGAACCGATTCCCAACTCATCACCCGGCTGGCTCACCCACGGAAAGAACCTTGGCGCGGCCTCCCCGAATGCCCGCGTCTCAGCGCGGGTGTACCTGGCCCCGGAGGGCGGCCTCAAGGCGCTGCAGGCCGCGGCAACCGCCGCATCCAGCAGCCATCATTTCCTCACCCCCTCCCAATACCATGCACAGTTCGATGCCACGGCGGCCACCGTTGGTGCCGTTGACAAGTGGCTGGCGGGCTCCGGCCTCAGCGTCAAAGTGGACGCGAACCACCGCTTCGTCGATGTCACCGGAAACGTGCGTGCCGCCGACAAGGCGTTCGGCGTGACCATCGCCAACTTCAGCCACGACGGCCTGAGCGTGCAGGCGCCCACGGGCGCCGCGACGGCGCCGGCTTCCGTTGCGGCATCCATCATTGCCGTCTCGGGACTGGACACCACCGCCTCCATCGTGGAACCGAAGACCCAGAAGCCGTCCCCGCCCAGTGCCGGGTTCCGCAATGCGCCGGTCTGCTCGCACTGGTACGGCGACCAGAACCCCACCACGCTGGCCACCCCGGACGGCACGGTGCTGCCCCAGTTCGACGGCGACACGCTGCCGTATGCGCCCTGTGGCTACACCGGGCCGCAGCTGCGCAACGCCTATGAGGCCGGCGCGGCAGCCGGCCTTGACGGCCGCGGCGTGACGGTG
>NZ_JAAMFN010000071.1 GCF_013376095.1 Arthrobacter sp. SDTb3-6
AGCCTGAAAAGGGGGCCCGGCGGGGGTGCACCATCCCCGCCGGGCCCCCTTGCGCTGCAGACATGCAACGGGGCGCGCCCTCCCGGAAGGGGAAGGACGCGCCCCGTTGTTGCGGGTTGAGTGCTAAACGGCGGTATATCCCCCGTCGATCGGAATGGTCGCACCGGTGATGAGGTCGGCAACTTCCTGGGCCTCCCCGACACGGCCGGCCGGGTGGAGGCCGGCGTACTGCTCCAGCGTCGGCTCGTCAATGAGCGGTGTGCGGATGATCCCGGGGGCCACCGCGTTCCCACGGATGCCCTCCTTTGCGTACATGGTTCCGGCAGCGCGCGTCATGTTGATTGCCCCGCCCTTCGAAGCCGAGTAGGCGATGTTGTTCGGGACGGCCACGAGGCCGAACATGGACGCGATGTTGGCCAGCACGCCGCCCCGGCCCTGCTTGAGGAACTGCTCAATGACGTGCTTGTTGGTGTACAACACGCCCGAATAGTCGATGCCGTTGGTGCGTTTCCAGTTGTCGACGGTCGAGGTCACGACGTCGCCCTCCCCGCCGACTCCTGCGGAGGCCGCGGCAATGTCAAGGACTTTCGCGCCTCGGCGATGATGGTCTGTGCGGTCGCGAGATCGGGCGCCGATCCTCCGCCGGTGATGGATGCGACGATGTCCTCTGGCTGCATGGGCCATTCCGATCGGGCAGCGGCTGAAGCCCGCTGGGTAGGCTGGGAGCCGCAGGGATCCGGTACGTGAACAGCAGGAGGCAACGTGGCCAACTCGCAGTCGGGCGAGTCCGTCATCCGTCGTGTGGCGAAAATCGTCGATGCCTTTGACGGCTCGCGCAACGGCCTGACCGTCGCCGCGCTGGCCCGCCGCGCCGGCCTGCCCCTCACCACGGCCTACCGCATGGTTGATGAACTCACCGCGGAGGGGCTGCTGGAGCGCAAGGGTGCCGGCCGGCTGTTCATTGGCACCCGCCTGTGGGAGGTGGTCTCCCGGTCCTCGCCTGTCATCGGGCTGCGCGAAGCCGCGCTGCCGCACATGGAGGACGTCCAGGTGGTCATCGGCCACCACACCGCGCTCGGCGTGCTCGACGGCGAGGAAGTCCTCTACATCGAACGGTTGGGCTCACGCTCCTCCACGGTCAACATCACCGCGGCCGCCAAACGCCTGCCGATCCACGGGGCGTCCTCCGGCCTGGTGCTCCTGGCCTACTCGGCCGCGGCATTCCAGGAACAGGTCCTGGCCCGCCCCCTGGCAAAGTTCACCGAGCACACGGTCACGGATGCTGCGCAACTGCGCCGGCGGCTGGCCGATGTACGCAGGCAGGGCTATTGCGCCATGGCCGGGATCATCGTGCCCGAATCCAGCGGCGTTGCCGTGCCCGTGTTCGGGCCCGAAGGGAACGTTGTTGCCGCCCTCAGCGTGGTGGTGCCCATTCACGGGGAAAACATCCCCGCCACCGTCCCCGTGCTCAAGGCTGCTGCCCGGGGCATCTCCCGTGCCCTGGGCTGGCAGGGCGAGGACGCCGCCCTGCTGCGGCGCAGCCTCCCCCGGCCCTAACGTCACGAATCAGGCAGCCTTTCCCATTCAACGGGGATGTCACTACGCCTCCGGTGTGCGTTGGCCCACAGTGATGTGAGCACAGACACACAGGAAGGGCCCCATCATGCACTACCTCACCGGCACACCCGCAGCCCGCTACGACGTCGTCGTCGTCGGCTCCGGAGCCAGCGCCCTCACCACGGCAGCCACCGCCGCCCAGGCGGGCAAGTCCGTCATCGTCCTGGAGAAGTCCCAGCTGCTCGGCGGCACGTCCGCCGTCTCCGGCGGCATGCTCTGGATCGCCAACAACCACCATGCCGCGGCCGCCGGCCTCGCCGATTCCACGGCTGCCGCCTCCGACTATGTACGCGCCGTCGCCCGCGGCCGCGGACGCGGTGAACTGCTCAATGCAGCACTCGAACACGGCGACACCATGCTTCGCTTCGTCGAGGAGGAACTCGATGTCAGGTTCATCTTCCTGGACAACTTCCCCGACTACCGCATGGACCTGCCGGGCGCGCGCGACGGCGGCCGCACCGTTGAGCCGCAGCTGTTCAACCAGCGTGCAGCCCTGGGCGCGCTCGCCGGGCATGTGCGCACCGATGGCCGGCTGCCCTACACCATGCAGGAATACGAAAACTGGGGCGCATTCACCTCCTTCCCGTGGGACATGCTCGAAAAGCGCAGCGCCGACGGCGTCACCGCCAAGGGCCATGCCCTCGTCACGATGTTGCTCGGCGCCTGCGTCCAGCGTGGCGTGGCCTTTGCCGTCCAGGCCCGCGGTGTGCGCCTGGTGCGTACGGGCGAACGGGTCACCGGCGTCGAACTTGAAGGCGGGGAAACCATCACCGCGAACGACGCCGTCATGCTCGCCACGGGCGGCTTTGAATGGGACCGAAAGCTTGCCGACTCCCTGCTTGCCTCGCGCCTGTACACGATGTGCTCGCCCCCGTCGAACACCGGCGACGGGCTGAAAATGGCCCAGCGCATCGGTTCCATGACGCGCGGGACCCGTGAGGCCTGGTGGGCCCCCATGTCCATCACCGGCACCCTGCGCGACGGCGAACCGGTCGGTTCGCTGTTGCGCTTCGAACGCCAGGGGCCCGGTTCCATCATGGTCAACCGGAACGGGCAGCGCTTTGCCAACGAGGCCCAGAACTACAACGACCTGGCGCGCTGTTTGCAGTCCTGGGACTCGCCGAACAACCGGACGCTGAACACCCCCGCCCACGTGGTGTTCGACCAGTCCTACCTGGAACGCTACGGCGTCATGGACCACCGCGCCGGACAGCCCACCCCGGACTACCTGGTCGAGGCGGACACCCTGGAAGAACTGGCGGCAAAGATCGGTGTCCCGGCACAGAACCTCCTGGCAGCCGTCGCCCGCTTCAACAAGCACGCCGCCATCGGCGCCGACCCCGACTTCCACCGCGGCGAGTCCGCCTACGACAGGTACTGGGGCGACGAGAACTGCCCCTGGCCCAACCCGTCCCTCGGCCCCCTGCAATACGGCCCGTACTACGCACTGGAAGTGGTCAACGGCGCCTTCGGCACCAACGGCGGCATCGCCACCGACGGCCGCGGCCGCGTGCTCGACGTCGACGGGCACCCCATTGACGGGCTGTTCGCCGCCGGCAACGCCACCGAGAGCGCGTACGCCGCCGGGTACCCCGGCGCCGGCGCCACCCTGGGCCCGATGATGACCATGGGCTACCTGGCCGGGCGCACGATTGCCGGGCTGGAACCGGAGCGCACCATGGGCGCCGCCGCCGACGACGCGGCAGCCGGGGCCGTTGCCGCAGTGCCCGCCTAAACACGACAGACCCCAAGGAGCACCATGATCCGCCACACCGTCCTGTTCAAGTTCAAGGCCGACTTCCCGGCAGCCGACAAACGCGCCTGGACCACAGGCCTGGACCGCCTGCGCGGCAACATCCCCGGCATGCGCACCTTCACCCACGGAGCCGACGTCGTTGGCTCCGGGCGCGCCTTTGACTACGCGATCGTCGCCGACTTTGACACCGTGGACGACATTGCCGCCTACAACACCCACCCGCTGCACGAACCGCTCAAGGACTACTCCTTCCCGAACAGTGAGCAGATCCTGTCCGTGGACTTCCACCTTGACGCACCACCCACAGGCCACCCCGAGGAGAACTGACATGTCCGCTCGCGCCATCACACAGCCCGCCACCACCGTGCCGGCCAAGACCCCCGGCAAGGCCGCACTCGCGTCCTTCCTCGGCAGCACGCTGGAGTACTACGACTTCTTCATCTACGGCACCGCCGCCGCGCTGGTGTTCCCGCACCTGTTCTTCCCGTCCGAAAACCCCACCGTCGGGCTGGTCGCCGCGTTCGCAACGTTCGGGGTCGCCTACGTCGCCCGGCCGTTCGGCGGGATGGTCATGGGCCACTTCGGCGACCGGCTGGGCCGCAAGAACGTGCTGCTGTTCACGCTCAGCCTGATGGGCCTGGCCTCGCTCTCCATCGGGTTCCTGCCCAGCTATGCTTCCGTCGGCATGTGGGCCCCTGTATTGCTCACCCTGGCACGGCTCCTCCAGGGTTTTTCCGCGGGGGCCGAGTCCGCCGGTGCCTCCACCCTGACGCTCGAACACTCGCCGGAAGGCCGCCGTGGCTTCTTCACCAGTTTCGTCATGACCGGCTACGCCGCCGGCATGGTGCTGGCGACCCTGGTGTTCGTGCCCATTACCGCCCTGCCCAAGGACACCATGATGGCGTGGGGCTGGCGCATCCCGTTCCTGGCCTCGGTCGTCGTACTGGCCATTGCCTACTGGGTCCGGACGCGTCTGGATGAGACGCCCGCCTTCGAGGAAACCCAGTTGGAGGGCGAAATCAAGAAACTGCCGCTGGGACAGGTGTTGAAGTTCCAGGCCCCGGATGTGGCCCGCGTCCTATTCATGTCCATCTTTTGCGTCATGCAGACCATCTTCACGGTCTTTGGGCTCTCCTACGCCACAGCCCACGCCGGACTGGACCGGACCGACATCCTCACCATCAACGCCGTGAGCATCGGGCTGTCCATGTTCGTGATGCCGCCGGCCGCCCGGTTGTCCGACCGGATCGGCCGCAAGCCGCTCATGCTCGGATCCATCATTGGCTGCTCGGTGGCCCTGTTCATTTACTTCTGGTGCCTGTCCACCGGCAGCCTGGTCCTCGTCGCCGCCGCGTCGTTCCTGTTCATGACGGTGTTTTATTCCGGCTTCAACGGCGTCTGGCCTGCGTGCTTCGCCGAACAGTTCGCCACCCCCGTGCGCTACTCGGGCATGGCCCTGGGAAACCAGCTGGGCCTGGTCGTTGCGGGCTTCGGCCCCATGATCGGCGGCCTGCTCATGACGGACGGCGCCATGGACTGGATCCCCGTGGCCGTGTTCGGCCTGGTGTGCTCCGTCCTGGCGGCCATCGCCGTCCTGACCGCCCGGGAAACCGCGCACACCCCCATCGACGAGTTGGGCGAACCCTTCCACCGCGGCATCGGACGCGAACGCCGCGCCAAGGAACGCACTGCCGCCTAGCGCGTCCGGCAATTTCCATTCAGCGGCAAGGGTGCCCACCCCACGTCCGTCCCCCGGGTTTGACCGGGAAAAACAACAATCCATCGAAACGGAGCAATTCATCATGGCAAGAACCGTCGAATGTGACGTCCTGGTCATTGGGTCGGGAGTGGCCGGCATGGCCGCGGCCCTCAAGGCCGCCAGCCAGGGCCTCAGTGTCATCGTCGCAGAGAAGGACCGCCATTTCGGCGGCACCACGGCGATCTCGGCGGGCTGGGCCTGGGTGCCGGGCAACAAGGCCGGCACCGCCGCCGGCGACACCCGGGCCGAGGCGGAGCAGTATCTGCGCCACCTCGCCCCGGACACCTTCAACGCCGAGGGCGTGGCCCAGTTCCTGGACACCGTGCCGGAGGCCATCTCCTTCTTCGAGAACGAGACCGACGTCAAGTTCGCCTATCCGGAAAAGGCCCCGGATTACCAGATGGACCTGCCCGGGGCGAAGTTGGCCGGGCGCGCCATCATCCCGCAGGATGTGGACGCCCGGATCCTCGGCGACAAGCGCCTGCTCATCCAGCCGTACCTGTCCTCCTACACCGTCTTTGGCTACATGCCGCAGGTGGGCCCGGACATCAACGAGTTCTTCCACGTCAACCAGTCGCTGAAATCCTTCACCTATGTGGCCCGCAAGCTCCTGCGCACCTGGTTCGACACCGCCCGCTACGGGCGCTCGGTGCTGCGCAGCAACGGCAACGCGCTGATGATCCGCATGGCCAAGTCCGCCTACGACGCCGGCGTGCGCATGTGGAAGTCGACACCCGTGCTTTCACTGGTCCGGGACGACGACGGTGCCGTATCCGGTGCGGTCCTCGGCGGCGAACACGCCGGCACCGTCCATGCCCGCCTCGGCGTGATCCTGGCCGCCGGCGGCTTCTCCGGGGACAAGGAGCTCCGCCGGCAATACTTCCCCCACGACCCGCAGGGCGACGACCACTTCACCCCCACCGTGGGGCACGACGGCGACGCGGCCCGCCTGGCGCTGGCGGCCGGCGGGCACATCGACAACTCGGTTTTCAGCGTCGGTTCCTGGGCGCCCGTGACGGTCTTCCGCTACCTCAACGGCCGGCAGCGGCTGTTCCCGCACCTGCGGGCCATCGGGCTGCCGGGGCTGGTCGCCGTCGACCGGGACGGGAAACGCTTCGGCAACGAGGCCCTGAGCTACCACGACTTTGGCGGGCAGATGATCAGGCACAACGCCGGGAAGGACAAAACGTTCGGCTACGTGATCGGCGACGCCAAGACAATGCACAAGTACGGCATTGGCTACGCAAAGCCGTGGCCCATGCCGCGCGGCTACTTTTACAAGACCGGGTACCTCGTCAAGGCCGGCTCCCTGGAAGGGCTGGCCGCCAAACTGGGCATCGACGCGGCCGCACTGCAGCAGACCGTGGCGGAATTCAATCCCCACGCGGAGGCGGGCCGGGACCCGGACTTCGGGCGGGGCTCCACGCTGTACAACCACTTCCGCGGCGACATGGAGCACCGGCCCAACCCAAACCTTGCACCCGTGGGCAAGGGCCCCTACTACGCGGCCAAGATCCAGATGGGTGACCTGGGCACCTTCGCAGGCGTCGGCGTGAACGCCCGCTCGGAGGTTGTCACCGCGGAAGGGACCCGGATCCTGGGCCTGCTCGCCGTCGGCTCCGCTGCCGTGTCCGTCTTCGGCGGCGGCTACCCTGGCTACGGCTCACACATCGGCCCGGCGCTGGTCTTCGGATACCGGGCCGGGCGGGATATCGCCAAACTTGCGGCAGAACGCGGCGTGGAGCGGGCCGCGGCCGTCTAGGCCGGCCACCACACGACACACGCCGACACCCAAGGAAGGCCCTCCGGGGAATTCCTGCAACCAAGCAGAGGACAAGCAACATGACTGGATCCACCCAACGTGCCGCCGGCAAGGTGGCCCTGATCTCCGGGGCCGCCCGCGGCATGGGCGCCTCGCACGCACGCCGCCTGGCCGCGGAAGGGGCCAAGGTGGTGATCGGCGACCTGCTCGACGCCGAAGGCGCAGCGCTGGCCGCGGAGCTCGGCGGTGAAAACGCGCTGTTCGTCCACCTGGACGTCACGGACCTCGGGAGCTGGAGCGCAGCCGTCGACACGACCCTCAAGCGGTTCGGGCGGCTCAACGTGCTGGTCAACAACGCCGGCATCTTTACCCGCGGCTCCGTCGAGGAGGCCACCGTGGAGGACTGGCGCAGGACCATCGACATCGACTTGACCGGGAACTTCCTGGGCATGAAGGCCGCGGTCCCCGCCATGAAGGCCTCCGGTGCCGGGTCCATCATCAACATCTCCTCGATCGCGGGCCTGGTCGGCTTCAAGAACCGCGCCGCCTATGCCGCCGCGAAATGGGGCGTGCAGGGACTGACCAAGACGAGCGCCCTCGATCTGGGAGAGTACGGGATCCGGGTCAACTCCGTCCATCCGGGCTCGGTCAAGACGCCGATGACCGCCGGGCTGGAGCGCGGGTTCGGCCAGGTCCCGCTCGGCCATGATGCCGACGTGAAGGAGATCTCCGATCTCATCGTGTTCCTGGCCAGCGACGAGTCCACCTTCATTTCCGGAAGCGCCATCGCGATCGATGGCGGCGAGACGGCCGGCAACAACCTGCGCGCCGATGCCTGAGCGGGACGGGGCCTTGTTTGAGGGCAGGACCGCCGTCATCACCGGTGCGGCGTCGGGGATCGGCCGGGCCACGGCGCTGCTCCTTGCCCGCAACGGTGCGGCGGTGGTGATTGGCGACGTTGACCCGCGCGCCGCGGAGGTGGCTGGGGAAATCACGACGGCCGGCGGGCGTGCCCTTCACGTCCGCGCCGATGTGACCCAGGAGCCGTCGATGGCCGCCCTGGCGGACACCGCCGTCGGGCATTTCGGTTCACTGGACATCCTGGTGGCCAATGCGGGGATCGCCGAGCAGAAGGCGCCGCTGCACGAACTGGACCTGGCCGGGTGGCAGCGGGTGGTCGACATCAACCTCACCGGCGTGGCCCTGGCGGGCAAGCATGCACTGCGCCACATGCTCGACGGCGGCGGGGCGATCGTGAACGTCTCCTCCATCCTGGGCGTCGTGGGGCAGGGCAACAGCACCGCCTATTCGGCGGCCAAGGCCGCGGTGGCCAACCTGACCCGGTCCACGGCCGTGACCTATGCGCGCCGGGGCATCCGGGTCAACGCGGTGGCGCCCGGGTACGTGGATACTCCGCTCGTGGCCGGCCTGCCGGAGGAGACGCGCGCCGCCATGCTGGCCAGGCAGCCCATCGGCCGGCTGGCCCGGCCGGAGGAGATTGCCGACGTCATCGCGTTCCTGGCCAGCGACCGGGCGTCGTTCGTGGTTGGTGCCGTCGTCTCGGCCGACGGCGGCTACACCGCCGTGTAGCCGGGGACGACGGAGGGTGCTGGCGGGTGCCGCCATGGCCGCCAGGCCCCGGCGGCCTGCCGCACCCGCCGGGGCCCGCCCGCTAAA
>NZ_JAAMFN010000072.1 GCF_013376095.1 Arthrobacter sp. SDTb3-6
TGACGTGCACTTGGAATCGCTATGACCGCTCGGGGTACTTGCCTTCTTCACGGATGTGCCCGTTGAGCAGCGACAGGTACTCGTCCTCGTCGAAGTCCAGGCCGACTTCCTCGCCCTTCCAGCTGGAAAGGTGGATGGCATTGGCCAAGCGGACACCGTTGATGCCGTCGGAGCCCGGGGCAAGCAGCGGCGTGCCGTCCAGGATGTTGGCGGCGAAATTCTCCAGGACACCGGCATGCTGGGCGCCCCACACGGAATCAAATTCCACAACCTCGGTGGTGAGGTAGTCGTCCATGTTCAGCTGTCCCATGAAGAGCCTGCGCACGTCGTCCATGCCCATGTTCTCGCTGATTTCGCGTTCCTTCTTCTTCAGGCGCGTCACCGTGGCGGTCTTGCTGCCTTCGACCACGATCTTGCCCTGGTCGCCGAGGATCTCGAAGCGGTCGGTGCCCACCATGTCGTGGGTGGCCGTGACAAAGGTGCCGGTGGCACCGTTGCCGTAGTCCACGAGCGCGGTGACCTCGTCCTCCACGGCAATGTCCCGGCGGAAGCCGTAGGAGACCTTGGCAAAGACGGACTTGGGCACGCCGCAGATCCACTGCCACAGGTCCAGCTGGTGGGGTGCCTGGTTGACCAGCACGCCGCCGCCTTCGCCGCCCCACGTGGCGCGCCATTCGCTGGAGTTGTAGTACCCCTGGGGGCGCCACCAGTTGGTGATGATCCAGTTGGTGCGCAGGATGCTGCCGATCTCGCCGTTGTCGACAATTTCCTTCAGGCGCTGGTACAGCGGGTTGTTGCGCTGGTTGAACATGATGGCGAAGGACAGCTCCGGCTTGGAGGCCGCATATTCGTTGAGTTCCTTGACCTGCTTGGTGTAGACGCCGGCAGGCTTTTCCACCAGCGCGTGGATGCCGTGCTTGAGCGCGGCGATGCCGATTTCCGGGTGCAGGTAGTGCGGCACGCAGGTGACGACGGCGTCCACGTCGCCGCTGTCCAGCATGGCCACGTAGTCGTCATGGACCTTGACGCCGGGGTACGTTTCCGCGGCGAGTTGGCGCCTGGCCGGGTCGGTGTCGGAAATGGCGCCGATCTCCATGTTCGGCACCATGCCGTCGGTGATGAACTTGGCATAGGCGCCGCCCTGCTGGCCCAGGCCGATGATGCCAAGGCGTACTTTCTTGCTCATTTGGTGTTGCTCCGTTTCGTTGCTGTAAATCGTTGGTCGAGCCTGTCGAGACCCGGGCCTGTCGGGGCCAAGCGCTAGAAGAGCTCGGCGAAGCCCATGGCGGTGAGGTTGCGGTGCGAGGTTTCCAGCGCCTCCCACACGGTGCGCCCGTACAGTTCGTCCTGTTCCACCAGCAGGTATTGCGCACCGGCGGCCTGCGCCGCGGGAACGATGGACGGGAAGTCGAGGTTGCCCTCGCCCACCTCGGCGAATTGCACCACGTTCTTGAACTCGGTCATGAAGTTGGCGAAGTCGCCGGTTTCCAGGTAGCCCAGTGCCGATTCGGGCAGCATGCCGATGCGATAGTCCTTCAGGTGCACCATGGCGGTGTTGCCGGCGTACTTTTCCAGGGTGCGGACAGGGTCCAGGCCGCCGCGCTGGACCCAGTGGACGTCAATCTCCAGCCCCATGGCGGGCGAGTTCTCGTTGATGATGTCCAGCATGAACCTGCCGTCGAACTTGGCAAACTCAATGTGGTGGTTGTGGTAGTAAAGGCTGATGCCTTCTTCCTGCAGGCGCTCCGCGTAGCCGTTGGTTTCCTTGGCGAAATCAATGACGGCGCCAATGTTGGTCATGGCCCCGAACGGCAGCATCCCGATGCGCAGCAGCTTGGTGTCGAGGCGCTTGGCATCGGCAACGATCTTCTCAAAGTCGTCCTTGAGGGATTCGCCCGGGCGGCCCACGGGCTTTTCCATCATGACGGACAGCGAGGCCACGTCCATGCCCAACTCCGTTTGCGCACGCTCAAGTTCCGAGACATTCTTCTCGTCCATGGGAACCTGGGAGATTTCAACCGCGTTGTAGCCCAGTTCACTGACCTTGCGGAGCGTCTCAAAGGCGCCCACCTCGGCGAAGCTGTCCTTGAGCATCATTGCCTGTACACCGATTTTTGCCACGATGTTCCTTTCTTCTTCCGGGACCCTTGTGGGGCTCTCCCCGGATGTTTCTTCTACGGGAAAACTTATTGGCCGGCGCCTAGGCGGGAATCCCGCTGGCCTCCTGGAGCCGCTGCGCGGCCAGAAGCCGGTGCCGCTCGTCGCGCCGCTTGGCCTGGCGGTCCGGGTCAGGGACCGGGGAGGCCAGCAGCAGACGCTGGGTGTAAGGGTGTTCCGGGCTCCTGGTCACGGTGGACGCCGGGCCCTGTTCGACGATTTCACCGTGGTACATGACGGCGACGCGGTGGCTGATGTGGCGCACCACGTCCAGGTCGTGGGACACGAACAGGTAGGAGACGCCGGTGTCCCGCTGGATTTGCAGGAACAGGTCCAGCACCACGGCCTGGGTGGAGAGGTCCAGGGCGCTGACGGGTTCGTCGCACACAATGAGTTTTGGTGACAGGGCCAACGCCCGGGCAATGGCCACACGCTGCCGCTGCCCGCCGCTGAACTCGCGCGGCAGCCGGTCAACGGCGTCGACGGGCAGGCCCACCTGGTCCAGGAGCTCCTTCACACGTTTGCGCGCAGTGGCCGGGTCCTGGCCCTGGACCTTCAGCGGTTCGGCAAGGATGTCCCCGATCTGCAGCGACGGGTTGAGCGAGGTGTACGGGTCCTGGAACACCACCTGCAGGTCCTTGCCGAGTTTCCGGCGTTCCTGCCGGCCGGCATGGCTGATGTCCTGGCCGGCAAAGGTGATGGTGCCCCGCGTGACGGGTGCAAGGCCCAGCACGGCACGGCCCAGAGTGGTCTTGCCGGATCCCGATTCGCCCACCAGGCCCAAGGTCTCCCCCGGCTTGATCGAGATGTTGATGTCGGTCAGGGCCCGGAACGGCTTGCGCCGGAACCCCTTGAGCGGATACTCCACGTCCAGGCCTGAAACGGTGAGCAGCCGGGCTCCGGCGCCATGAACTTCGGTGGCGGTCACAGGGCCATCTCCTTTGCATCGGGGTCGTCGTCGCGTGCTGCGGCCTGCGCGGCGCCCATGCCGCCGGAAACCAGCATGGTCATGGGTTCCTTGTCTTCAAGCATGGAGCCCAGGAGCTTTTGCGTATAGGGGTCCTTCGGGTTGCGCAGGATCTCCCGCACGTCCCCGTCCTCAACGAGGCGGCCGTTTTGCATGACCGCCACGCGGTCGCACAGGTCGGCCACGACGCCGAAGTTGTGGGTCACCAGGATCACGCCGACGCCGAGGCGCTTCTGCAGGTCCCGGATCAGGTCCAGCACGTCCGCCTGCACCGTCACGTCCAGCGCCGTGGTGGGCTCGTCGGCGATGATCAGGTCCGGCTCGCAGCTGATGGCGCCGGCAATGAGCACGCGCTGTGCCATGCCGCCGGAAACCTCGTGCGGGTAGGCGTTGAAGGTCTTCTCCGGGAACCGGATGCCGACGTCGTCCAGCAGCTTCAGTGCCCGCTTCCTGGCCTCGGCCTTGGAGATCTTCAGCACCCGCACCATGGGCGTGACGAGCTGGTAGCCGATGGTGAAGGCGGGATCCAGGTTGCTCATGGGTTCCTGCGGAATGTAGGAAATCCGCTTGCCGCGGTACCCACCCAGCCGCGCCTGGCTGACGCGGTCGTCGGTGGGGGCAACCGTAAATTTTCCGTCGAACTGGATGCTGCCGGCCACAATCCGGGCTGAGTCGGGCAGCAGGCCCAGGATCGAAAATGCCGTCTGTGACTTGCCGGAGCCGGATTCGCCCACAATGCCCAGGACTTCGCCGCGGTCAACGTGGAAGGAAACGTCGTCAACCACTTTCTTGATGGAGCCGTCGGCCTGCGGGTAGCCGACACCGAGGTGGGAGACCTTGACCAGGTGGTGTTCGGTGCCTGCTTCAACCGCGGCCGGGCTGGTGCGCCCGGGCAGGTGGCGCGTCGCGGCCAGCGTCTCCTGCGCCGTGCCGCTGCCACGCCTGGGTGCCTTGATCTTCTCGGCGTCCTCGAGCGCATCCCGGATGGCGTTGCCCAACAGGACCAGCGCACCAATGGTCAGGCCAATGGCCAGGGCCGGCCAGAGCAGCAGGAGCGGGCTGAGGTAGATGTTCTTGAAGCCCTCATTGAGCATGACGCCCCAGGTGGCCACGGAGGGGTCGCCCAGGCCCAGGAACTCAAGCCCGGACTGGATGGCGATGGCCACACCGCAGATCACGGCCGTCTGGATGATGATGGGGGCGCGCACCACGGAGAAGATGTGGCGGGAAATGATGGCGGTGTCGCCCAGGCCGGCCACCCGGGCGGCGTCGACGTACAGTTCGTTCCGGACTGACTGCACGGCAGTGCGGGTGAGCCGGAAATAGCCGGGCGCCATCAGGATGCCGAAGGCCACCATGGAGATCCAGACGGACGGGCCCAATGCTGCGCGGACAGTCAGCAGGACAATAATGCCCGGGAGCGCCATCAGGACGTTGACCACCCAGTTGGCCACACCGTCGAACTTGCCGGCGTAGTAGCCGGCGACCAGGCCCGAGGGCAGTCCGATGACGATGGCGACGGCGGCACACAGCAGGGCCGAGAGCAGGGTGGTACGGGCGCCGAAGACCAGGCGGCTCCAGACGTCACGGCCCACGCTGTCGGTGCCCAGCAGGTTCACCGTATCCCCGCCTGCCAGGGTCTTGCCGATGTTGGCAAAGTTGGGGTCGAAGGGGGCCAGCACATTGGCCAGCACCGCCAGGGCGATCATGAACACAATCACGATCACGGAGGCCAGGCCCAGGGGGTTCTTCAGGATCTTCTTCACGACGTGGGAACGGACCACCGTCCCCGTTTGGCCGACGAGTTCGGCCGGCTGGATCATGCTCATGACACACGCACCTTGGGGTTCAGCCAACCGTTGATGAGGTCCACCAGCAGGTTGACGATGATGACGATGATGACGGTGTACAGCACCACGCCCATGACCAGCGGAATGTCGCCCTGGCTGGTGGACTGCACGGCCAGCGCGCCCATGCCGGGCAGCGCGAAGATCTGTTCAATGATCACGACGCCGCCGAGCATGCCCACGAATTTCAGGCTCAGCACGGTCAGCCCGGCCGGCGCGGCGCTGCGCAGGACGTGTTTGAACAGGATCTCCCACTCGGGGATGCCGCGGCTGCGCAGGGTGCGCACGTAGTCCTTTTCCAGCTGCTTGATGACGGCGCTGCGGATCTGCTGGGCGATGCTGGCGATGCCGTTGATGAGCAGGGCGATGACGGGGAGGGTCATGGAGGCCACCCACGCCGCCGATCCGGCATCCGGGGAGATGCTGCTGGTTGCCGGGAAGATTTTCAGGTTGATCGCGAAGACGGCAACCAGGACGATCGCCAGGACAAAGTCCGGGATGGCGTCGCCCACGACGGCGGCACCCTGGACGAGCCGGTCGATCCAGCCGCGCTTGACCGCGGCGGCCGTCCCGAGCAGGGTGGCGATGATGGCGATGCACACGATTGAAACGATGACGAGGGTGAGCGTGACGGGCAGGCGCGTGGTGATGGCGCTGACCACGGGCTCGGAGGTGAACCAGGAGGCGCCAAAGTCGCCCTGGACGGCGTTGCCGGCCCATTCGAAGAAGCGGCTGAGCAAGGGCCGGTGGAGGCCCAGCTCAATCTCCTTGGCCTGCACCTGCGCCTGGCTGGCATACTCACCCAGGATGTTCCGGGCAATGTTGGCGCTGGAGAAGTACAGGAGGCAGTAGGTGAAGAAGGAGATGGCCACCAGCACTGAGATGCCGGACGCTATCCGCTTGAGGATGAAGGAAACCATGGGGTGCTCCAGGTGGAGGGTCAGTGGGAAGGGGTGCCGGGGGCGGTGCCGCCCCCGGCACGGGCGCCGCTACTTTGCGGGCGCGTAGTTGTAGATGGACGGAACGGCCTGCTGCAGTTCGGGCTGGACGTCGATCTTCTTGTTGCTGTAGTACATCTGGTTCAGGCGGAACATGGGGATGAACCAGGCATTCTTGGTGACGTACTCGTTGACCTTCTTGGCCAGCTCGCCGCTTTGCTCGCCGCCGTTCTGCACCGCCTTGATCAGCGCCGTCATTTCCGGGTCCTGGGATTTGAAGGGGTTGTAGAGTGCGGTGGTGGAGATCATCTGGTTGATGGCCACCCAGGGCTCACCCTGGTACAGCTGGAACGTTGCGGCCGCATACTTGCCGCCAGCCATGTCGGCCACGTAATTGGCATCCGGGATGGACTCGGTCTGCAGCTTGATGCCCACGTCGGAGAGCTGTTGCTTGAACACGGCGTTGATGGCATCGAATCCTGCCACCGTCGGGATCTTCAGGGTGAATCCGTTCGGATAGCCTGCTTCGGCCAGAAGGGCCTTCGCCTTGGCGGGATCGTAGGGGTAGCTGTTGTCGAGGGCGGGGACGTAGGCGCCGCTTTCCGGGCCGAACACCTGGTTCGTCACGGTGCCCTCGTTCAGGTACTGCTGGGCCAGGATCGTCTTGCGGTCAAAGGCGTAGTTCATGGCCTGGCGGACCTTGACGTTGGCCAGTGCGGGGTTGATCTTGCCGGTGCGGTCGTAGAGCAGGATGCCTTGCCAGTCCACCTGGCTCTTGTGGGCCACCATGCCCGCGCCTTCGGCCTGCTTGCCGGTCTTGGGGTCCAGGAGCGCCGCGTCCACCTGGCCGGAGACCAGGGCGTTGGTGCGGGCGGTCAGGTCCACCAGGTACTTGATGGTGATCTTGTCAAACTTCTGCAGGTCCTTGTCCCAGTAGCCGGAGCGCTTGGTGAAGACGTACTGCGAGCCCTTGACGGAGCTCTTGGCGTCGTACACGTAGGGGCCGGAACCGTCGGGATCGGTCTTGATGCCCGGCGTCCCGATGGCCTTGGGGCTGGCCACCAGGCCCAGGGCCTGGGTCAGGTAGTAGGTGAAGGCCGGGTCGGGGGCGCCCAGGGTGATGGAGATCGTCGAGGGGTCCACCACCGCAACGCTTTTGATCGAGGCGGCCTGGTAGGCGTCGGTGCCCTGGGCTTCCTTGAAGTGGTCCAGGTTGGCCTTGGCGGCCGCCGCGTCGAACTTGGTCCCGTCGCTGAAGGTGACGCCAGTGCGCAACTTCAACGTCAACACGGTGTGGTCCTTGTTGTACGACCACTCCGTGGCCAACATGGGGTCAAGCTTTCCGTCGGGTGCCCGGCGGATCAACGTGTCGTAGGCGGCCTGGTAAAACGGCATGGTGTGGCCGATGTGGGCGTCCGTGGGGTCGAAGGTCTTGAGGTCTGAGACGCTGCCCAGGGTGAGCGTCGTGGCGGCCGCGCTGCCGCCGCCTCCCCCGGCGCTCGTGCCGCCGCCACAGGCGGTCAAGGCAATGGCCGCGGCGGCAAAGATTGCCAGTGCGGAGGATTTTGGACCAAACTTCATCGTTGGCTCCTAAGGGTTGGAAAGCGGTCTTTAGCCGGTCGTGGTAGACGCCACTAGGTGTGGCACAGGTCTCACAGTAGCCCGGTTGCCAGAACTTGGCAACCGATTGTCAAACATTTCATGGTCACGATCCCGTCACGCTGCATGGCCGGTCACGGCCGGTGGTCCAGGGTGGCAGGGTGGCAGGGTGGCAGGGTGGCAGGGTGGTACATGGCGGCGGGCCCAGCCGCGCGGCAGGGCCCCCCCCAACAG
>NZ_JAAMFN010000073.1 GCF_013376095.1 Arthrobacter sp. SDTb3-6
CCAAAGGCACGCTGAATGATGTGGTGCAGCTGCGCCAAATTCATGTCGCTGCGGACTATCAGCCGACGCCACACCGGCGGCTTGGACCCCTTCAGCATGACCTTGAGCTGCAGCAGCCGGGTCTGCCGGCCGGGCTTCGGCGCCGGCCCGCCTCGGTAGTTGATGCCGGCCATGTCCTCCCAGTCGTCGTCCCCTTCGGCATCCGAAAGCGACAGGGCATGCTGCATCACTGCAGCCACGGCCGGTTTCAAGGCTGGGAGGACCTGAATGCCCGGTTCCATGGTCAGCAGCCCCAATTCGGACAGCCCTTGCAGCCGGGACCTCACGACACCCGCAACAAAGGTGTCCTGTGTGGGCTCGCCGGTGTTCACCAGCTCATCAAGTTGTTCGAGACCCGCCGACTTGCCACTGGCTGCTTCGAACAGCAACTCCGACTCGACCATGGCGGCGTCGGCGATCCACGGATCCCAGTCGGCCTCCCCATGAACGGCAACGAGCAGGTACTTGGCCACGAAATCTCGCAGGATGCCCAACCTGCCCGGGTGCCCGGGCGCCAGGAATTCCGCTGTGAACGCGGTGGGCCAAACCCTGGTGGAACCAATATTGATCAGTCCGCTGGCCTGCATAGAAACCCAGAACTTCATGAGCTCTGGCAGTTCATTCATGGACCGGACGGTGAGGATCTCTCCTGTGGGCAAGTCGGCCTCCTCAAAGAAGTGCACTTGTTGCCGTTTGGCATTCGGCTTTCCGCCCTTCGCCCGCACGCCCACGGCGGCGGCGACCGCTTCGAGATCCTTCAGGCGCAGCAAGCCCGTGGAGGTCACATCCTTGCCGTCTCCCAACCATTTCAGGAGCACGGTCAGCCGGCTTGCCAGCGCGGTCCCCTCCAACGACGCCAGTTCCTCCTCCGGTGCCAAGTCAGGCCCGTCAAGTTCGGCAGCGGCGTCGTCCTCATCCATGTGGAAGAGCGCGTGGATCCGCTCATAGTCCTCCTCCGTGCCGGTCCATGCCCCCGTCAGGCCCAGGAACTCCACGTAAAGATGGGCGGACCCGAAGGCGAACACAACAGCGTCGTCGCCGCCCCTAACGCCATCGCGGGCCTCGTACAGCCCTCCAAGCGCCCTTCCGAACGGTTCCGGCTCGAAATCAGTGGCCGATGACGATGACGTCAAGTCAAAGTACACCAGCACCAGCATCTTTACCGGCTGCAGGAAGTTCATCGCGTCCTCCGCAGACAGGCCATGGGTGTCCTTGCACCATTGAACAAATGCAGGCACAACGGCGTCCACGGCACGTGCGGCGCGCAGCTCAGCAACAGACATGACGTGCTTCAGTTCTGGCTGATCCTGGGTCTTCTTGGCCATGGTGTTCCTCCGAATGGATGACGTGCGGGTGCCGACCACACATTCTATCGACGGCGGCAGCTCGGTGGACATGTAAAGAAAAGGCCAAAAAGTTCAAACGTCAGCGGAACATGCAAAGAATGTTGCAACGTTTTTCCACAGCCGCGGCGTCCTTCGCTGCCAGTCAGGCGAAGCTTCAGGCGAAGTCGTCCTTGAGGATGTTCGGCAGGAAGCCCAGCTCATCCAGCTGCCTGATGATGAACGGGGTGAGCGGTCCGGGGGCCATGACCAGCTGGTAGCTGCGTTTGCCCTCTGCAATGGGCTGGATCAGCTTCCTGTCGACAAGCTTGCGAATCTGCTGGCTACGACTCGAAACCGAACCTGGCAGCGCAGCCTCCAAGTCAGATGCCTTGACTTCCGTCAACCGACCTACGACATCAAGCACCGCAGCATCCTGGCGCGAGAGCGCACCAGCATCGACTCCCCGCTTGATGGATGGTCGCAGCAAGCTGTCCAGGACAAATGTACTGTCGCTGAGCTTGTTCAATTTCTGCATGTCTTCGAGGATGCCGTTCAAGAGGTAGGCGCACCATTGGACGATGTCGTTCGGCTCCAGCGTGTCCGCCTGTTCCAACATGCTGTAGTAGCGGGCCCTGTCGGATCCGAACACGGCGGTTGGGTTGACTGCCCGGTACATGCCGGAATCGCTAAGTCCTTGGGACACCAAGGTGGCATAGGTAAACAGCCGGCACACACGGCCGTTTCCATTGCCAAAGGGATGTATCCAGACGAAGCGATGGTGCGCTATGGCGACTTTGAGAAGATCGAAACTCTGTTCAACCGGACTGTTCACAAAGTCCAACAGCTCGGACATGTCACCCTGCACGGAAACAGCTAGCGGTGGAACGTGGTCTGACCCACCAATGGTGACCTCGTCCGTTCTGTAAGAACCGGGCGTCTTGTCCCCCTCGCGCTTCAGCCCATCAACGGCTATCTTATGGAGCTCCCGCACCAAAGCGTGCGTTATGGGCGTCCCCGGTTGCACCACGGTGTCCACAAAGGCCGCAGCTTCCTGCAGATTGATGATTTCCTGGACGCCCTCGGCAAGCGTTACATCGTTGCCGGCAGATGCCACCGCGCCCTCAATAGCGTCAACAATGGAGGTCCTGTTGCCTTCGATGCGTGCACTCATGATGCTGGACATCAGCTGGAACAATGACTTCAGCTGCATAAACACTGCAGGATGAGTGGTTCCGGTGCTCAAGTCTCCGCGCAATCTTTCAAGTACGATGATGGATCCAGCCAGCGGGGAGCTGAAGGAAAACTCAGGAAACTCAATTTTTTGCATGACAGGAACTTACCACTGACATCGCAACAACTTAGGCAGAGTCCAAAAATTTCCCATAGTTTCAATGTTTTTGAGACTTCAAAACTCGTAGACAATTAATCTTGGAACTCACAGGAACTTAGAATCAAGCAACTCGGACTTGCGTGCGACCTACAATTCGGCGCAGCCATCCAACCACCGATAACCCCTCCTACCGGGTCACACTGCGGCGGCCGGAGCCCGTGCTGATACCGTCAACATCAAGTGCAGAATCACGCGGGGGAGATCAACCATGGCAGTGGCGGGAACGGGCTTCTCCGAGGCCGATTGGGAGGGCCTTGCCCTGGAACAGTTGGCCGAGCCGCTCGGCTGGAAACCCGTCCACGGCGAGGACATTGCCCCCGGCAGGGGCGAGCGTGAATCGTGGTCGGAACCGCTCATCCGGCCCCGGATGCTCGCCGCCCTCCAAAAGTTCAACCCCACCGTCCCGCTGCAATACCTCAAGCAGGCCCTGGCGGAAATCACCTCCCCCAAGTCCAACGACGCCATCACCGAAAACCAACGCATCCACGCGTACCTGGTCCACGGCTACCGGCTCAGCTACATCGACGCCGACGGCACGGACGTCAACGCCACCATCCACCTGCTCAGCACCGACCCCGACCAAAACAACTGGCTTGCCGTCAACCAGGTCACCCTTGTGGCCGGCGACTACAAACGCCGCTTTGACCTGGTGCTGTACTGCAACGGCATGCCGTTGAGCATCATCGAACTGAAAAAGGCCGGCAGCGCCCAGGCCGACCTCGCCGCCGCCCACGCCCAGCTGCAGACCTACCTGCGCGAATTCCCCATGGCCTTCCGCTTCTGCGTCTTCACCCTCGCCAGCGACGGCATCCAGGCGAAATACGGCACCCCCTTCACCCCGTTCAACCACTTCTCCCCCTGGAACGTGGACGACGACGGCGTGCCCGTGCCGCCGGGGTTCACCCTGGAAGGAGAGGCAGTCACCGGCATGGAGACCGCACTGCAGGGCCTGTACAACCAGGACCGGTTTCTTCAGTTGCTCAACGACTTCACCGCCTTCGACGAAAACGCGGACGGATTGAGCAAGCGCATCGCGAAGCCCCACCAGTACTTCGCCGTCACCAAGGCCGTGGGAAACACTGTCCAGGCGGTCGAATCCAATGGGAAGGCCGGCGTCGTCTGGCACACCCAGGGCTCGGGCAAGTCCATGGAAATGGAGCTCTACACCAACCGCGTGATCCGGCACCCACGGCTGAAAAACCCGACGGTGGTGGTCATCACCGACCGCAACGAGCTCGACGGCCAGCTGTACGAGACATTTCTGCAAAGCCAGCTGCTGCCCGAGACGCCGCGGCAGATCCGCCGCCGCTCCGAGCTGCGGGACGAGCTGGGCAACCGCACCACCGGCGGCATCTACTTCACCACGCTGCAAAAGTTTGGCCGCAGCCAGGCCGAGAAGGAGGCGGGCACCGACCATCCGCTGCTCAGCGACCGGCGGAACATCATCGTGGTGGTGGATGAGGCGCACCGCAGCCACTATGACGACCTGGACGGCTACGCCCGCCATCTGCGCGATGCCCTGCCGCATGCCACTTTGATCGCGTTCACCGGCACGCCGATCTCCTTCGCGGACCGCAACACCCGCGACGTCTTCGGCGACTACATCGACATCTACGACCTCACGCGTGCCGTGGACGACGGCGCGACCGTGCCCGTCTACTTTGAGCCTCGACTGATCAAGGTGGGGTTGGCCGGGTCGGTGACTGAGGAGCAGCTGGACGCCGCAGCCGACGACGCCACGGTAGGCTTGGATGTGACCGAGCGTGCGCGCATTGAGGCGAGCGTCGTCGTCGTCAACGCCGTGTACGGCGCACCGGAACGCATCGCCGCCCTGGCCACGGACCTGGTGGAGCACTGGGAAGGCCGGCGGGCCGCCATGCACAAGTTCATCTCCGTCCCGGGCAAGGCCATGATCGTGGGCGGCACCCGGGAGATCTGCGCCAAGCTGTACAGCGCCATCGTGGAGCTGCGCCCGGAGTGGCACTCGGATGACTTGGCGAAGGGCAAGATCAAGGTGGTCTACTCCGGCGACGCCACCGACACGCCCCCGGTGTCCGAGCACGTGCGCCGCGACTCGCAAAACGCAGTCGTCAAGGCCCGGCTCAAGGACCCTGATGACGAGCTGGAACTGGTGATTGTCAAGGACATGATGCTCACCGGCTTTGACGCGCCGCCGTTGCACACCCTGTACCTGGACCGGCCGCTGAAGGGTGCATTGCTCATGCAGACCCTGGCCCGCGTGAACCGCACCTTCCGCGGCAAGGAAGACGGACTGCTGGTGGCCTACGCGCCGCTGGCCGACAACCTGGCCAAGGCGCTAGGCGAGTACACGCAGTCAGACCAGGCCAACAAGCCTGTGGGCAGGAATGTGGACGAGGCCATCGCCATGACCGTCACGCTGCTGGGGACGCTCGGGCAGCTGTTGGCCGGCTTCGACTGGAAGGCCGTGCTGAACAAGGGCGGCCCCAAGGCGTGGATCAACGCCGCAACCGGGGCCACCGCCTACCTGCGCGACCCCGCAACACCGGGGAACGCGCCGTCGGACGGGGAAACCCTGGCATCGAAGTACCGGCGGTACAGCGGGCAGCTGTCGCGGGCCTGGGCACTGTGCTCGGGCTCGACGGCACTGGCCCAGCTGCGTCCCGACGTGCAGATGTACGAGGAAATCCGGGTGTGGATGGCCAAGTACGACGCCGCCGACCGCCAGGCCTCCGGCGAGCCGATCCCCGAGGACATCCAACGGCTGCTGGGCGAGTTGATTGCGGGGGCGACGGCATCCGGCGAAGTCCTGGACATCTACGCCGCCGCCGGCATGCCCAAGCCTTCACTGGATGACCTGACGCCCGAGTTCATCGCCAAGACCAAGGGCGCACGGAACCCGCAGCTGGCCATCGAGGCGCTGCGCAAGCTGGTGTCCGAGGAGTCGGTGGCGACGACGCGGAACAACATTGTGCGCCAGCGCGCGTTTTCCGAGCGCATCACCGATCTGATGAAAAAGTACACGAACCAGCAGCTCACTTCTGCTGAAGTCATTGCCGAGCTGGTGGCGATGGCGCAGGAGATCTCGCAGGAAGCCGAGCGGGGCAAGGCCTTTGACCCTCCCTTGAACCCGGACGAGCTGGCCTACTACGACGCCGTGTCGGAGAACGAATCCGCTGTGGATGTCATGGGCACGGGTGTCCTGGCGGAAATTGCCCGGCAGCTGGTTGGGGTCATGCGCAGGGACATCCGCACCGACTGGACGGTCCGCGACGACGTCCGCGCCAAGCTCCGCTCATCCATCAAGCGGCTCCTGGTCCGCAACGGCTACCCGCCGGACAAGCAGCCGGAGGCCATCAAGCTGGTCATGGAACAAATGGAATCCATGGCGCCAAGGTTCGCGGAGGCGCCAGAATGAGCGACAAGAGGCAAACCAAACTACTGAAGGGTCAAGTCAATGAATGAGATTATCTGCCCAAACTGTAATAAAGCATTCAAGATTGACCAAGCCGGATACGCCGATATTTTGAAGCAGGTCCGCGATGGCGAATTTGAGGAAGCACTTCATGTGCGACTTGAACTAGCGGAAAAGGAAAAGCAAGCCGCCCTCGAGCTTGCCGAGGCAAAGGCAACGGCCGAACTCGAGAAGGCCGCCGCAGCAAAAACCACTGAGATTGAGCGACTCAAAGAAGCGCTCAAGGCTAGGGAAGTTGAAAAGCAGCTGGCAGTCAGCTCGGCCGTAACTTCGCTCGAGAAGGAACGAGACGCTCTTGCACATGATCTCGAAGCGAAGGGTTCTGAACAGAAAGCGCTTCAAGTCCGGCTTGAGGAAGCCGCCAAAGAGAAAAATACTGCCGTAGAGCTGGCTGAAGCCACCCTCACAAACAAGCTCCAAGTCGAGGATGCGGCAAAAGCGGCCGAAATCCTACGACTCAAGGAAGAGCTGAAATCACGCGACGTCTCGAAACAGCTGGCTGTCACTGAAGCAGTGCAAGGGCTTGAAAAGCAGCGTGACGACCTGGCCCGCGATCTCTCGGCGAAAGAGACTGAGCAGAAGTTGCGCGAATCGACCATGAAGGAAACTCATGCAGCCGAGCTGAAATCCAAGGACGAGATGATCGCCTATTACAAGGAACTCAAGGCGAAACTCTCTACGAAACTGGTCGGTGAAACCCTCGAACAGCACTGCGAAATCGAATTCAACCGGATCCGTTCGGCCGGCTTCCCGCGGGCCTACTTCGAAAAGGACAACGACGCTCGAAGCGGGAGCAAGGGTGACTACATTTTCCGCGAAGAAGACACAGAGGGTACGGAATTCATCTCAGTAATGTTCGAGATGAAGAATGAAGGCGATGAAACAGCCACAAAGAAGAAAAATGAGGACTTCTTCAAGGAACTCGACAAGGACCGAAACGAGAAGGGCTGCGAATACGCCGTGCTGGTCTCGCTGCTGGAGTCGGACAGCGAGCTGTACAACGGCGGCATTGTTGATGTCTCGCACCGGTACCCGAAGATGTACGTTGTGCGACCCCAGCTATTCATCCCCATCATTACGCTTCTGCGAAATGCCGCGCTGAATTCCTTGGAATACAAGACTGAGCTTGCCCGTGTACGGGAACAAAATGTAGACGTTACCAACTTCGAGACTGCCTTGGACTCCTTCAAAACCGGTTTTGCAAGGAACTACGATCTGGCGTCCCGAAAGTTTAAAGACGCTATTGACGACATCGACAAAACGATCGATCGCCTCCACAAAGTAAAGGAATCG
>NZ_JAAMFN010000074.1 GCF_013376095.1 Arthrobacter sp. SDTb3-6
ACTGCTTGATGGCGGAGATGCTCTGGGCGTCGGCAACGAGGGCCGCTGCCTCCGCCTCCTTCTCCGACGCCTCCCGGTTCCGCGTGGCCTCGGCCACCCTCGCCTCCATCATGACCTGGGCAATGTGCGGCTTGGCCAGGTTTTGGATGTACCCGGTGGGGTCCTGCAGGTCCTTGATCTGCAGCGAATCCACCACCAGCCCCAGCTTCTCCATTTAAATGCCGCTGGCACTGCGCACCTGGGAGGCGAGCTTGTCCCGCTCCCGGATGATTTCCTCCACCGTCATGCTCCCGATGATGGAACGCAGGTGGCCCTCAAAGACGTTGTACACCTGGCTTTCCATCTTCGGCTGCTGTCCCAGGAAGCGTCTTGCCGCATTGGCGATGAACGGCGTCGAATCCCCAATCTTGAAGATCACCACGCCCTCCACCACCACCTGGATGCCCTGTGAGGTGACGCAGTTGACCTGCAGTTCGGTTTCGTTCAGGGTCAGCGACAGGGTGCGCACGGTTTGCAGCCCGGGGAGCACCAGCGCGCCCTTGCCGGTGACGATCCTAAAGTCCATGCCGTCGGTGGTGGCGGGGCGGCTGCGCCCAAAGCCGGAGATGATCAGGGCCTCGTTGGGCTCGGCCACCTGCCACATCTTTTTCACGGTCGCCCGGACCAGCACCAGGAACACCACGACGGCAACAATGATGATGATGAGGGGAAGGAATGCTAACAGCACCGGCATGGCGGTGACCCTTTCGCGGGGCCAGCATCGCCCGGACGGCTGGCCGTGGACCACGGGCGTACCCGTCGGCCCGGAAATGTAGATGACGCTGTCCGCGGGGGCGGCCCTGCCGGGAGGGCCGTGTCCGCGTCAACGGGCCCGACGCCGGCAGCTCGCCGGCGGCTGGAACGAAAGGCTGCGAGGTGGCCCAGTCGTGTGACGGACCAGTACTTTTATGCTGCGCGCAACATTACCCGCCGATGCTTGGAATTCACCCACTGCCGGCCGTGGACGGGGCCGGCAGTTGCCTGGCCCGTTCAGTCCCCCGAAGGCTGCCCCGCCGGCTCGGCGAACCACAGCCGCGTTTCACCGTATTTCTTCGCCGCCAACAGCTCCAGCGACGCCGGCCAGGCAGGCTCGGGCGTGCGGGCCGAGCGTTCCACCACAACCACGGCGTAGGGGCTGAGCCGCGGGCCCAGCAGTCCCAGCACTTCGGACAGCTCCGGCTCGGTCAGCGGGTACGGCGGGTCCAGGAAGACCAGGTCCCACCGGTCCACGTCGGCGTCGTCCGCCCGGGCCAGGAACGTCTCCACGCGGGAGCGCTGCACCGTCACCACCTTGCTGCCGCGCACCTTGTTCACCAGTGCGGCATTGCGCTGGCACACCCCGGCCGCCTTTTCGTTGAACTCCACCAGCTCCACGGACTTGGCCCCGCGGCTGGCGCTCTCCACGCCGAGCGAGCCCGAGCCCGCGTACAGGTCCAGGACCCGGACATCGGCGAGCATGTCCATGGATTCCAGGCGTGAGAACAGGGCCTCCTTCACCCGGTCCGTGGTGGGCCTGGTGCCGTCGCCGGGCACCGAAATGAGCGGCGTCCCCCCGGCGGCCCCGGCAACAATCCGGCTCATGCGCGCACCCCTGCAGCCACTGCAAAACCACTAGCCACGTTCAAGGAATGCCTCATTCTGTTCGGTCAGGTAGGTGTCGATTTCAAGTTTCAGGGCCGGATGCTGCTTCAGCTCCGGATCCGCGGCGACGATCCCCGTGGCGTCCGCACGGGCCCGCTCAATCAGGTCCTCGTCGCGCAGCACGCTGAGCACGCGCAATCCGGAACGGCCGCCGGACTGCCGGGCGCCGAGGATGTCTCCCTCGCGCCGCAGTTCCAGGTCCTCGCGGGCGAGGACAAAGCCGTCGGTGGTCGCCGCCACGGCGTCAAGGCGCTTCCGGCTGGGGTGCCCGTGTTCCAGACCGGTCACCAGCAGGCACAGGCCCGGATGCCCGCCCCGGCCCACACGCCCGCGCAGCTGGTGCAGCTGCGACATGCCGAACCGGTCGGCGTCGAGTATCACCATGAGGGTCGCATTGTGCACGTCCACGCCCACCTCAATCACGGTGGTGGCCACGAGCACGTCGATGTTGCCGGCGGCGAATTCCGCCATTGTCCCCTGCTTGTCCGCGGAGTCGAGCCGGCCGTGCAGCGCCTCGATGCGCCTGCCTGCCAGCGCCGGGACTGTACGCAAGTACCTTACGACGTCGAGCACCCCGGCCATGGGGCGGTCCTCGCCGTCCGCGGGGGTCCCGGCAGGCCCGGACTCCGGATCGTCGCCGATCTTGGGGCACACCACATACACCTGGCGGCCGGCGTCAATCTCCTCGCGGGCGCGCTCCCACACCCGCGTTTCCCACTGGGGGTGGTCGGCCAGCGGCGCCACATGGGTGGTGATGGGTGCGCGGCCCCTGGGCAGCTCGGTCAGTTCGGACACTTCCAGGTCGCCAAAGACCGTCATGGCAACGGTGCGCGGAATGGGCGTGGCCGTCATGACCAGCAGGTGCGGCGGCTTGGCCGCCTTTGAGCGCAGGACGTCGCGCTGTTCCACGCCAAAGCGGTGCTGTTCATCCACCACGATCAGCCCCAGGTCGGCAAACTGCACGTTGTCCGAGAGCAGCGCGTGCGTGCCGATCACAATCCCTGCCTCGCCGGACGCGGCCGCCAGGAGTGACTTCTTGCGGGCGGCGGCCGGCATGGACCCGGTCAGCAGCACCACGTTGGTGGCGTGCGGCCCGCCCAGCAGCGGGCCCTCGCCCAGGCTGCCCAGAAGGGCCAGGATGGAGTTCAGGTGCTGGGCGGCGAGCACCTCGGTGGGGGCCAGGAACGCGGCCTGCCCGCCGGCGTCGACCACCTGGAGCATGGCGCGCAGCGCCACCACGGTCTTGCCCGAACCCACTTCGCCCTGCAGCAGCCGGTGCATGGGATGGCCGGCGGCAATCTCCCCTGCCACGAGGTCACAGATCTGCTGCTGGCCGCCCGTGAGCGTGTAGGGCAGCTGGGCGTCAAAGGCTTCCAGCAGCGCACCGGCAACCAGCGGCCGGGCCGTGGCGTCCTGCTGCAGGGCCTCGATGCGTTTCCGGGCCAGCGCCGTCTGCAGTGCCAGGGCTTCCTGGTAGCGGAAGCGCTGCCGGGCCCGCGGCCAGTCCTCCATGGTGGCGGGCACGTGGATTTGTTCGTAGGCCTCCCACAGGGGCATGAGCCTTTCCCGTGCGGCAATGGCCGCCGGCACCGGGTCCGGGACCTTGCTGAGGTCCAGGGCCGGCAGCAGGGCTGCGATGACGGCCTGGGTTTTCCAACTCGGGAACTTTGCGGTGGCCGGGTAGACGGGCACGGGCATGACGGCCTGGATCTCGGCTTCATGCTCGGCCAGGGGGTCATCCGGCAGCAGGACGTAGTCCGGGTTGGTCAGGGACTTGTGCCCGCCGTACAGCGAAACCCGGCCGGAAAACATGGCCAGCACGCCGGGCCGCAGCTCCTTTTGCGCCGTCCAGCCGTTGAAAAAGCTGATCTTCAGGTTGGAGGGGCGCCCCGAATTGTCCGTAATGACAACGTCGCTGATGGTTCCCTTGCGCCGTTGCATGTGGCGGGTGGAGAGGTCGACGACGCGGGCCAGGATGGTCACTTCCTCGTCGAGCGGAAGCTTGTCCAGCTCGGTCAGTTCGCCGCGGGCCAGGTAGCGCCGTGGAAACTGGTGCAGCATCTGCCCGACGGTGGTGAGCTCGAGGTGCTTTTCCACCGACTTAGCGGTGGCGGCCCCCACGAGCCGGGACAGCTGCAGGGCCAGGTCGGGGTATTCGCGGGGCCGCGGCGGCTGCGGCTCGTCCGGCACGCCGCCCAGGGCGGGGTGGGCGCCGTCAGAGGAGGTCATGGGCGTCTGCGACGGCGTTGGGGCTCAGGGCCGAAATGCTGACGTTGCTTGGATCACCCACGGCCTGAATGGCGTCCAACGCGATGGTTGGCGACGGAACGTGGACGTGCACGCGCCACGGGTAGGCGCCGGTGTCGTCGGCCTGTTCCGAGACGGCGCTCATGATGACCGATTCCCCCAGCTCGTCCAGCTGCATGCGCAGCCCGGCCGCCGCCAGCGGCGTGAGGCTGATGGTGCACATGACTTCCACGCCCAGCTGTTCGGGCATGTCCAGGGCAATGTTGGGGTCCTGGACCTTGTAGCCGGAGAGCCCGTCGAGCAGGTCCTCCTGCAGCGGCTCGCCCACCACCACGGAGCGCAGGCAGTCCAGGATCAGCAGCAGGCCCACGCCGCCGGCGTCCACCACGTGGGCGTCGGCCAGCACGCCGAGCTGGGACTCGGTCAGCACCACGGCCTCCCGGGCCGCGGCCACGGCGCCGTCCAGGGCCAGTGCCAGGGCCGCGTTGGAGTCGTCGCCGTTGAGCGTGGATTCCACCTCGGAGGCGCCGTGGGCGGCGGCCTCCAGCACGGACAGCATGGTCCCGGGCATGGGCTCGCTCAGCGCACTCCAGGACCGCAGCTGGGCGCGGTGCAGCGCGGCGGCCAGCAGGGGCCCGTTGAGGCGCGGCTGCCCGGCCAGGGGCTCGGCCATGGCGCTGAGGAACACGGAAAACAGGGTGCCGGAATTGCCGCGGGCCTGTTCCATGGCGGCGCGCCCTGCGGCGGCCATGGTGGCACCGGCGTCGAGCGGGTCCAGGTCCGCCACGGCCTGGGAGGCGGACCGGACCGTCTGGTACAGGTTGGTGCCGGTGTCGGCGTCGGCCACCGGGTAGATGTTGATGGCGTTGAGCCGGTCGCTGTGATTGGCAAGCGTCTGCTCGGCCTTGGCCAGCCAACGCCGAATTACGGGGGCAGTTGCGGCAATCTTAGACTGCAAAATGATCCCATCCCACAGCGCCGTCCACGACGCTTTTGAAGTTCCGTCCGTCGATGGTCACAGCCGGTTGGCCGTCGCCCGCGGACACTATTGAGCCTATCCCAATGAAGCCGGACGGGAGCGCAACGTTGGCTGGGAATGTGGATAACAATCCGTGGTCCTCGCCGCCGCTGAGCACCCATTGCAGCGGGTCCGTGCCCAGTGCCTGCGCGCATTCGGCCAGTCCATCCGCCAGCTTTTCCAGAACGACGCCGGCCAGGTCCAGGCCGGTGCCGCTGGCCGCGGCAAGGCGCCCGGCGTCGCGGAGCAGGCCGTCGGAAATATCCATCATGGCGGTGGCGCCGGCGCGGGCTGCGGCGGCGCCGGCGGCCAGGGGCGGCTGCGGCCGGTTGAAGAGGTCGGCCGCGTTTTGCAACGCGGGTGTGTACTGTGCCGGGGCGATGCTGCTTTCCTGCAGCGCCCACCCGGCGGCCGAATATCCCAGCTTGCCGCACACGGCCACCATGTCCCCGGGGCGGGCGCCGCTGCGCAGCACGGGGTCCCGGCCGGCCAGGGAACCGGTCACCGCCACGGTGACCACGATCTCGGAGCCGCCGGACAGGTCGCCCCCCGCCACGGAACATTGGCCCGCCCCGAGGGCGTGGATCGCGGCAGCCAGGCCGTCGGCCAGCGCCTCGACCCAGGCGACCGGCGTCGTGCCCGGCAGGGTCAGGCTCACCACCATGGCGGTGGCCTCGGCGCCCATGGCATTGATGTCGCTAAGATTCTGGGCCGCGGCCTTCCAGCCGACGTCGTAGCCGGTGGTGGCGTAGCCGTTGGGCCAGGCGAGTCGGAAGTCCTTGTCCTGGACCTGGGTGTCGATCGAGATGACCGTGCGGCCGTCGGGGGCGGCGATGATGGCTGAGTCGTCGCCGGGGCCGAGCAGCGTGGACGTGCCGGAGGGCAGGCGCGGGAAGATGCGGGCCAGCAGGGCCGATTCGGAGAGTTCGGCGACGGTGAGGGTCATGGTTTAACCGTAGCGGTTGGGGCCGACACCGGGCGTCCGGCCCTGGGCTGATGCGGCGCCGGGCCTGTTGCCCCGCCCGTGCGTTGCTGTGAAGATGATCCTGATGACTGACGTGACGCACTACCTTCAGGCCTATGACGACCAGCTCCGGACGGACGCCGAAACGCCCAGCGCGCTCAGCGTCGCCGTGCTTGGCCCGCTGCGGCTGGTGACCTTTGCCGGCGGCCGGGGATTCATCACGTACCGGGACCTGGCCGGCTCCGGGAACATTGCCGCCCTGGTGGCCGACGCGCTGGCCCACTTCCGCGCCGACCCCGCCGTGACCGGCGTCGAATGGAAGACCCGCGGCCACGACCGGGCCCCGGGGCTGCATGAGGCGCTGGTGGCAAACGGCTTTGTGCCGGGCGAGCCCGAATCAATCATGGTCGGCCCGCTGGCGGGGCTGTGCCGGAACGCCCCCGTGCCTGCCGGGGTGGTGCTGCGGACGGTGACGGCCGACGCCGACGTGCGGGCCATGAGTGCCATGGCCGATGAGGCGTTTGGCGAATCCGTCAACACCCGCGCCGCGGACGCCCTGCTGGCACGTTTGGCCCGCCGAGACGGCATGGAACTGTGGGTCGCGGAGACCGGCGGCCGCATGGTCGGCGCCGGCCGGCTGGAGCCGGTGCCCGGCACCGGCTTCGCCGGGCTCTGGGGCGGCGCCACCCTGGCCGAGTTCCGGGGCCGGGGCATCTACCGGGCGCTGACGGCCGCGCGGGCGCGCTCGGCGATGGCCTTGGGCAAGACGCTGGCGCACAGCGACTCCACGGAATTTTCCCGCCCCGTCCTGGAGCGCTCGGGGCTCGTCAAGGTCTCCACCACCACGCCGTACGAATGGACCCGCTGAGACGTCTCCCTGCGGGCCATTCCTGCCAGTTCAGCCGGGGGCGTGGGCGAAACAAGGG
>NZ_JAAMFN010000075.1 GCF_013376095.1 Arthrobacter sp. SDTb3-6
GGCCGCACGCTAACCGCACGCCGGAATCCGCCGGGCAGCCCTCGGGCAGCCCGGCGGCCTGGAAATCATTCCCACCCGGGACATTGTCCCCGCCGTCCTTGCCCACGTTCCCGCGGGCACGACCCTCACGGTCACGTGCCTGCCGCACCACGGGATCAACCGCACCCTGGAGGCGGCGGCCGCGCTGGCCGGGCACGGCTACACGGTGGTGCCGCACCTCGCCGCGCGGCTGGTGGCCTCACGCGGCGAACTTGCCCGCATCCTGCGCATCTGCACGGCCTCCGGCATCACCGAGGTCTTTGCCATTGGCGGCGACGGGGCGGCGCCCGCCGGGCCGTATCCGTCCAGTGAAGCCCTGGTGCGCGACCTCGCGGAGCTGGGCGGGGGCACCCTGAAGATCGGCGTGGCAGGCTATCCGGAAGGGCATCCGTCCATTAGCGGCCCACAGCTCCTGGAATCACTGCTGGCCAAGCAGGAACTGGCCAGCCACGTGGTCACCCAGATGTGCTTTGCCGCGACGGCGATTGCCGGCTACATGGACGGCCTGCGCAACGAAGGGGTGCTGCTGCCCGTGTGGGCCGGCGTGGCCGGGTCCGTGCCCCGGGCCAAGCTGCTGCAGCTGGCGGCGAAGATCGGGGTGGGCAGCTCCCTGCGGTTCATCGCGGGCAAGGGGGAACTGGGCAGGAAGCTGTTGGGCGGCAGCCGCTACCAGCCCGCGCAGCTGGTCGCCGAGCTGGAAACCCAGCCACTGCCGCCGGCCGGCATCCACCTCTACAGCTTCAACAACCTTGACCCGCAGCTGCGGCAGCAGGCGGCCGCCTCCCGCCGTTGACCGCCACCGCATGGTTTTCGGCGGTCGGACTCCTGCCGGCATGCCCGGCAGGTCCGGTGCCGGGAGGCCGGTGCGGGCCTGCGGGCGCGCGTCAGCCCAGCGTGCGGTCCAGGAGCTCGAGCGTCTCCGTCTACGCGATCCGGGCCGGCTCCGCGCGGTAGGACACCGGGTTGGTGTCGTTGAAAAACGCGTGGCCGGCCCCGGCGAAGACCGTGTACCTGAAGTCGACCCCGGCCTCGCGCATGCGTTCGATCAAGCCCGGGAGATCGTCCGTGAGGGCCTTGTCCTCCTCGCCGTAAAAGGCCAGGACCGGGCAGCGGATCCCGGCCAGTTCCGCCACGGTGTAGTTGGCGTGGCCGTAAAACGGCACGGCCGCCGCGAGCCGCGGCTCGGCCACGGCCAGCGCGAAGGAATAGCTGCCGCCAAAACAGAAACCGGCGACGGCGGTGCGCCCTGCACCCTCTGCACTGGCCTCCAGGTGCTCAAACACTGCGGCGACACCGGCCTGGATCTGCCCGGCCCGCCCCGGCTCGCGCATGGGCTCCATCGCCGCCCTGATGCGCGGCTGGATTTCCGTGCGGCGGGCGGGGTCGCTGCGGTCCGCACCGAGCTCCGCCAGCAGCGTGGCGTCCAGGCCCGCCAGGCCCATCAGGTCGGGGGCCACGGCGAGGTACCCGGCGGCGGCGAACCTGTCCGCCACATCCTTGATGTGGTCCACGAGCCCCCAAATTTCGTGGATGACAACCACGGCGCCGCGGACGCGGCCGGCCGGTTCCGCCCGGTACGCGCCAAAGTCCTGCCCGGCCGCGGAGAATTGAAGCATTGTTCCCATGGGCTCAACAATGGCACAGCGCGCTGGCGGATGGCAGGGTCAGTGCCGGGAAAACTTTAAGCACCGGCCGGCAGCGGCCCGGCGCTAACGGGAGGCTGCACCGGCAACCCAGCCTTCCGGCGTCGTGCCCCGGGCCAGGAAGTCCCGGAGTTCGGCCCCGGCATCCTGGGACAAAATGGTGTCGGCCTGGGTGTAGATGATGGGCTCCTCCTTGGAATTGTGGGCGTCAAGAAGGGCCAGCAGCGCGGTGCAGGCGACGCGGCGGGCGTCCGCGTCCGCACCGTCGGCAAGCAGCTGCCCGAGCGCGTCCATGGAGTTCCACAGCTGGCCGTGTTCGCGCAGCATGACGAAGATGGGGCCCATGAGCCCGGCCGCCTTCAGGGGCGGGAACAGGAACTGCTCCTCGAGGTAGATGTGGCGGCGCAGCCCGGTGAGCGCCGCCAGCAGCGGCGCGGGGTCCGCCGGCCCGTCCAGTCCGGCCAGGTACGCCTCAATGCCGCCGTCGATCTGCCGGTGTTCGCGCTCCAGCGCTCCGCCCAACGTGTCCGCTTCCATGGAAAGTCCTTCCCTAAGTGCCGTCCGGGCAGCTGCCCGGCCCTTTCAGGCTATGCCTGTTCGACGGCGGGCGGCCCCGTCCGGCGGCCGGAGCCTATTCGGGCATGATGTCGCGGGTGCTGAACCGGCGCATTCCGAGGATTCCCAATACCAAGGCGATGGAGGCCAGCAGCAGCAGGGGCGGCAGCGCGAAGCCGTCCGCCGGCATGCGGGGCACCGCACCGAACGGGGTGGCCTTGATGGCACTGTCGGACAGGGAAAGCAGGGGCCCGAACATGGCCACCACCACCGAGATGCCGTACACCGCCCAGCCCAGGCCCGTGCCCAGCCGGGGTGCGAAGCCGTGCAGGAACAGGAGCACCCCCATCATCACCAGGACGGCCGGCCAGTAGGCCAGGGCCGCCCCGGCCAGGGCCGGGGCGGTGGCCGCGCCGTCCGAGGACACGCCGGCGAGCCAGCCGCCCAGCACCAGCATGGCTGCCGAACCGCCGGCGGCCACGGCGACGTGCGCTCCGAGCCACCGGGAGCGCGCAAGCGACCCTGCCAGCTGGGGTTCGAGCCGGCCGCCGGACTCCTCGGCGCGGGCGCCGGAGAGGCTTTGGACGGCGAACGCGCCGGCCAGCAGGCCGATGAACAGCACGAAGGTGCCCAGGACGCCGTCGAGCAGGGTCCGGGATCCGCCGAGGAATGCCTGGGCGTAGGCGTTGGACGGGTCCAGGACCGTGGTCATGGCCTTGGCGACGCCGCCAAAGAACAGGCCGGCAACGACGGCCCCGCACAGCCACGAGATGAGCGTGGCACGCTGCAGGCGCAGGGACAGTCCCAGCGGTGAGGCCAGGAAGGCGGTGGCCCGCGCCGGTCCGCGGCCTGCCGCCACGAGGCCCAGTCCCACGTCACGGCGGGACTCGATGCCCAGCGCCAGAAGGCAGCCGGCGGCCGCCAGGGCCAGCAGGGCAAGGAACGGCCACCAGGTGTCCTGGGCGAAGGGGCGCATGTTCTGGCCCCAGCCGATCGGCGAGAACCAGCTTAGGGCCGTGACCTGGGTGCCGCCGGCATTGACGTCGCCCACGGCCCGGACCAGGTAGGTCACTGCCAGCACGGCCACGCCGAGGGAGTTGGCCCCGCGGCCGGTGGAGCTGAGCTGCCCGCAGGGCGCAGCAATGCCGACGAAGGCAAGCCCGACGCCGGCAACCGAGCCGCCCAGCACCCAGGACCCGGCAGCGGGCAGCCCGTCCTGCAGGGCGAGCAGGGAGATGAGCAGCCCCGTGACCACGCACAGTCCGCCCGCAACTGCGTAGTTGGCCAGGCTGAAGGCGTGCCGCCCCAGCGCCGTGCCGCGCAGCAGCTCGGTGCGGCCCGCCTCCTCGTCGGCGCGTCCGTTGCGGGCCACCAGGAAGATGGAGGCCAGGCCCAGGGCGACGGCGAGGGTCATCCAGATCTTGATGACGAGGATGCCGCCCAGGCTGCCGGCCGCGTAGGGCAGGCCGGTCATGGCGGCAATGGCCGGGGTGTTGGCCACGTTGGCATAGGCGTTCCGGTCGGCCTGCGTGGGAAAGGCGGCCTGCTGGGAGGTGTAGACGATCGGGATCATGAGCGCCAGCACCACCGCCCAGACCAGCAGCCGCAGCCAGTTGCGGCGCAGGATGAACCGCACCGAGGGCCCGAAGCCGGCCAGTGTGCCCGCCGACGACGGCGCCGCCGCGCGGCGGGGCAGGGCGGCCGCGGCGCTCACCGCACACCTGCCGTCCGCGCCGGGGCGGCCGCGTCCACGGCGCCGTAGTGGCGCAGGAACAGCTCCTCCAGTGACGGCGGGCTGGAGACCAGCTGGCGGGGGGAGTACGAGGCTACCGCGGCCAGGACGCCGCCGAGCTCGGCCCCGCCCACGGTGAAGGTGGCCTTGGCGCCGTCGGCCACCAGCTCGTTGACGCCGGGGACGGAGGCCAGGATGGCGGCGTCACGGTCCAGCACGACGGAAATGGTGGTGCGGTGCAGGTGCCGCAGCTCGTCCAGGCGGCCGGATTCCACGGTCCGGCCCTCCCTGATGATGGTCACGGTGTCGCACAGCTTTTCCACTTCGGCAAAGATGTGGCTGGAGAGCAGTACGCTTCGGCCCTGGGCCTTGGCCTCGCGGATGCAGTCGGTGAACACGCCCTCCATTAACGGGTCCAGTCCGGAGGTGGGCTCGTCCAGGACCAGCAGTTCGGCGTCGGACGCCAAGGCCGCCACGAGCGCCACCTTTTGCCGGTTTCCCTTGGAATAGCTGCGGGCCTTTTTGGTGGGGTCCAGGCCAAACCTGTCCAGCAGCCCGTCGCGCCTGGCCTTGTCCACGCCGCCGCGCAGCCGGGAGAGGATGTCGATGGCCTGCCCGCCCGTGAGGTTGGGCCACAGGCTCACGTCACCGGGCACGTAGGCCAGGCGGCGGTGCAGGGCCACGGCGTCGTGCCAGGGGTCCCCGCCCAGCAGGGTGGCGCTGCCGCCGTCGGAGCGCATCAGGCCCAGCAGGATGCGGATGGTGGTTGACTTGCCCGCGCCGTTGGGGCCCAGGAAACCGGCCACGGCGCCCCTCTCCACGCGCAGGTCCAGGCCGTCCAGGGCAGTGGTCCGGCCGAACCGCTTCCGCAGTCCGGACACTTCAATGGCAGGGATGGTGGGGGACATGGCTATTCCTTAGTGTTGCCTTGGTGCTGCGAAGCTTCGTCCGCGGGTGCCGCGGGCGGGTGGTTGCCGGCCGTGAAGGCCAGGTACTGGTCAAGGTAGCTGCTGTCCGCAAACAGGCCTTCCGTGTACAGCTCCAGCGTGGGAAGCATGGAGTCGGCCATGTACTGGTCCATGACGGCCGGAAAGTCGTCGAGCCGCACGTCGGGGCGCATGGCCAGGTTGACCAGCATGCTGCCGATGGACTGCTGCACCAGAAAGCGGGTGCGGGCGTCCTCGTCGCGGCTGGGGACCACCAGCCCCCGGGCGACGGCATCCTTTGTGAAGCCGACGGCCTCGGACACCATGCTTTCAAAAAACGTGCGCCCCGTGGGGCCGCCGTCCTGGATGCTGCGCAGGATGTAGACCATGAGCAGGCCGCCTTCGCGTGAGGAGGGCAGCTGGGCGAACAGGCGCGTGGCCGGGACGTTCAGGCTGTCCACCTTCATGGTGTGATAGCGCTCCAGCACCTTGGCGTCGCACTCGGCCCGCAGGCTTTCCTTGGAGCCGAAATGGTGGCGGACCAGTCCCGCCGTGACTCCCGCGCGTGCGGCGATGGTGCGCAGGGATTCCCCGAACCCGTGCGCCGCGAAGCACTCGATGGCCGCGTCCCTGAGGCGGGCCCGCCCCGTGAGATCGTCCGGTGCTGTACTCATGTATAGGAGACTACTCGCGTGTATAGCAGCTGGCAATGGACTTTGCGCCCCTTATTTTCGACGGCGCACTGCCCCCTCCCCGGTGCCGGTAGGCTGGCCCCATGGAGACTAAAGAGCCGCTGGCACCGCTGGAAGACGCCTGCACCGTGGTGCTCCTGCGCGACGGTGCGCCAGGGCTTGAGGTGCTGATGCTGGAGCGGCCGGGCACCAGCCGGGCCTTTGCGGGGGCCTGGGTGTTTCCCGGCGGCAAGGTGGACCCGGAGGACCGGAAGGGGCCGGACGGGCGGCCGTTGACCGATGCCCAGGCTGCACGGGCTGCCGGGGTGCGCGAGGTGGCCGAGGAGACCGGCCAGCGCCTGGAGCCGGGCCGGCTGGTCCCGCTGTCCCAGTGGACACCCATGCGCCGGCTGCCGCGCCGCTTCCGCACCTGGTTCCTGGTCGCCCGGGCCCCGACGTCCCGCGTGGACCTCAACCCGGGCGAGCATGAGGCCTTCGCCTGGCTGGGGCCGGCCGAGGCGCTGGCCCGGCACGCCCGGCGGGAAATGTCACTCGTCACGCCCACCTGGGTCACGCTGCACCGGCTCACGGCGTTCGCCACGGTGGCGCAGGCACTGGCGGACGCCGCCGCCGGCGTGCCGTTTTCCTACCAGAGCCACCTGCTGGCCGACGACGGCGGGCCTGCCTCGGCGGGAAAGCCGGCCACCGTGGTGTGGGCCGGGGACGAGGCCTATCCCGAGGCGTCCGGGGCGGGCCCGGCCGGTGCCCGCCACCGGCTGGACATGACGGCGCTGCCCTGGGTCTTTGAGCAGTCCGGGGCACCCGTGTTGCCGGGGACGGCGGCGGAATAGACTTGGGTCCCCGGGCCGCGGCGGCCAACGGGATTCGATGCCGTGAACGGGCATCGAATGAAGGCAGTGTCTAAATGAGGCAGTGTTCAAATAAAGGCAGTGTCTAAATGAAGGCAGTGTCTAAATGAAGGCAGTGTCTAAA
>NZ_JAAMFN010000076.1 GCF_013376095.1 Arthrobacter sp. SDTb3-6
TTGCTGGAGCCTGGGTGCTGGTGGCTACTTGCTGGTGGCGGGGTTGACCTCGGCCTTGGGGATGGCCACGCTGCCCACGCCCCACTGGTCCAGGATCTTCTTGTAGTCCCCGTTGGCGATCAGCTTGTTCATGGCCGCGGCCGTCACCTTGGCCAGCGGCATGTCGTCCAGGGCCACGGCAATGCCCACAGGGGAGGCCCCGTACTGCGGCCCGAGCGTCTGGATGGCATCCTTGCTCTGGGTGATGGCGTAGCCGACGGTGATGGACCCGGCGGCCATGGCGTCGGCACTGCCGTTGATCACGCGGGTGGTGACGTCTGTCTGGTTCTTCAGGCTTACGACCTTGATGGCGGGCTTTCCGGTGTCGGTGCACGCCTTGTTGCGGGTGGAGATGTCGGGGGATTCCTGGAAGGTGCCCGTCTGGACGGCAACGGTCTTGCCGCAAATGCCTTCCAGGCTGAACTTCTTGGGGTTGCCCTTTTGCACGGCCCATTGGGTTCCTGCGGCAACATAGCTGACGAAGTTCGCGGCCTTCCGGCGTTCGGCCGTGATGAAGAAGGACGACACGCCAAGGTCGTACTTGGCCCCGAGGGACGGCAGGATCGTGGGGAACTCGGCCGTCTGCACCGTGGTCTTGAGTCCCAGCATGTTGCCGATGGCCTGGGCGAGCTGCACGTCGTAGCCCATGGGTGTCTGCCCGTCCGCACCGCCGAGGAACTCGGCCGGCGCGTAGGAGGTGTCGGCGCCCACCGTGAGGGTGCCCTTGGCCCTGATGGCGGCCGGGACCTGGGCCGCCAGGGCGTTGTCCTTGGTGACGGTGGAGACGTCAAAGGTGCCGGCCGTCGACGTCGGACCCGTCCCGGATCCCTGTGAGGCCGTGGTGCAGCCGGTCAGGGCGAGACCGCCCGCAAGCAGCACGGCGGCCGTGGTGAAGATCCTGGATTTTGCTGTCATGGGGTACTTTGCCGTCCCGTAGTTGGTGGAGCCGGGCCGTACCATCGTTGCCGGCACGACGCGGAGTGTGGTTTTCAACAAGGTTCCATGCAGGCCCCGCGGGCTGTCAAATTCGTCTCGCCCCTCGGTCCCGACGTGCCGGGGCCGCCCTTAGGTGGCAGGATGAACGTGTGGCTGCACCGGGCGGCCGCACTGTGAGGATGGACATGCCAACACTGCTGGAAGAGGCCGAACTGCTGCGCGGGGAGCTCATCGGCTTCCGCCACGAACTGCACCGGGTGCCCGAAGTGGGGCTGCACCTGCCGCGCACGCAGGCACTGGTGCTGGAACGCCTTGGCGGGCTGGACGGGCTGGAAATCACGCCGGGAACCCGCCAAAGCTCCGTGACGGTGGTGCTGCGCGGCGGCAGGGACAACCCCCTGGGCGGCGGGCGCCAGGTGGTGCTGCTGCGCGGGGACATGGACGCGCTGCCGGTCACCGAGGCCACCGGGCTGGACTTCAGCTCCACCCTTGACGGCACGATGCACGCCTGCGGACACGATGTCCACATGGCCGGCCTCTATGGCGCCCTGCGGCTGCTGCACGCGCGCCGGGACGAACTGGCCGTGGACGTCGTCTTCATGTTCCAGCCGGGCGAGGAGACGTACGACGGCGCCCGCTTCATGGTCCAGGACGGCGTGCTGGAGGCCGCCGGCCGGCGCGTGGATGCGGCGTTTGGGCTCCACGTTTTTTCCGCCGAATATGAAAACGGGGTCTTTTACTCCCGGCCCGGCCCGCTCATGGCCGGCTGCGACGAACTGTTCGTCACCGTCCGCGGCGAGGGCGGCCATGGCTCCACCCCGCACCTGACGCGCGATCCCGTGCCCGTGGCCTGCGAGATGGTCCTGGCCATGCAGACGCTCGTCACCCGCCACTTCAACGTCTTCGACCCCGTCGTCGCCACCATCGGCAAACTCGTCTCCGGCACTGCGGGAAACGTCATCCCGGACACCGCCACGTTCGACGTGACGCTGCGGACGTTTTCCCCCGGCCACAAGGAGCGGCTGTGCTCCGAACTCCAGCGCCTGTTCCGCGGCATCGCCGAAGGGCACGGGCTCACTGTGGAGGTTGAGGTGGCCCCGGACTACCCTGTGACCGTCAACGACCCCGCCGAATACGCCTACGCCGCAGGCGTGCTCACCGACGTGTTCGGCGACGGCGCGTTCCGGGAAATGGAATTCCCCGTGCCCGGCTCGGAAGATTTCTCCCACGTGCTGCGCGAGGTGCCGGGCGCCTTTATCATGCTGGGGGCAACGACGGCGGACTCACCGGCAGAGGGGGCCAGCAACCACTCCCCGCGCGCCGCCTTTGACGACGCCGTGGTCCCCAAGGCTGCGGCGGCCCTGGCCGAACTGGCCTTCCGCCGCGCCCACCACTGCTAGGCACAGCCAGGCGCACGGCGCTGTACAGCCAGGCGCACGGCGCTGCGGCCCGGCGCCAAAGGTTCTGGGCCGCATGTGCTAAAAAAGAGTATGCCCAAAATTGTTGACGCGGACGACCGCCGCGAACTCGTTGCCGACGCCGTCTTTGAAGTCATCAACCGGCAGGGGCTGGCCCAGGCCTCGCTGCGCACCGTGGCGGAGCAGGCCGGCCTGGCCCTGGGGTCCGTGCGCCACTACTTTGCCAACCAGGCCGAACTCATGGAGTTCGCCTTCCGCGTCAATTCAGAGCGAGTCCACATGCGGGCGCTGGACCGCCTGGAGGACCTGGAAGGGTTTGCACTGCCCCGGGATGCGTCCACGCTGGTGGAAAAGTGCGCCGTGGTGCTGGAGGCGCTCCTGCCGCTGGATGCCCACGCCGGCGCCGAGGCCGTGGTCCGCATCGAGTTCATGCTCGCGGCCCGCACCGACGGCGGGCTGCAGGACGCAGCCCGGGACGACTACCGTGCCACGGGTGCCGTGGTGGGGCGCGTGGTGATGCAGCTGCTCGAGAGCGGGCTGGTGGCCGGAAACCCCGAACCGGTGGACGAGGCCGAGCGCCTGATTGCCGTGCTGGACGGACTGGGCCTGCGCATGGTCCTCCAGCCGGGCTGGTCCGGGCCGGAGCAGGGCAGCGCCACGCTGCGCCGGCACCTGCACTCCCTGCTGGCCGCGTAGCCCGCACGCGCCGCCGGCCAGGCTGCAGCCCCGGCGGGGCCGCACAACAAACCGCACCGTCCCACTGCCGTTGCCTCCCCGCGAAGCGTAATCTGGACCCATGGGAGTGCCGTGGCAGGGCCATCGGCACATGGAGGCGAGAATTATGCATCATACTGGCGGTCCCGGCTGGCGCATCACCATGGATACCTGCGGGCCCATGCTCATTGCACTGTACATTCGCGACGTGGCGGGACTGGCCGGCGCCGGCCAGCCTGCGCTTTCCCACGTGGCCCCGCAGGTCAGGCCGGCAGACCCCAGCCAGCTGACCGCACACGTGGGCGGGCTGGACGCGCTGCGGGACCAGTGGGAGCACTGGTGGGGCCGTCTGATGGCCGTCCACCCGGCGATGGAGCCGCCGCTGAACCCGCCGAACTTTGGCGACTTTGCCGGGATGCCCGCGCTCCAGCGCGTGCTGCAGGCACACTTTGGTGCCGCACTGACCTGGTCGCGGGAGCAAATCAGCGCCTATCAGCTGCTGGCTGCAGAGCGTGAGACCCTCGGCGGGCACAAGGTGCTTGCGGACCTGGTGCAGAACCGTGAAATGGAGCTGGGACGCAGCGCCCGGGACTTCACGCTGACCATCGTGGAAATGCCGCTGGCGGAGCAGCGGGCCTGGTTCATTGAGCCGGACCGGCTGATCATGAGCCAGCACCTGCTGGACGACCAACAGAATTTTCTCAGCTACGTCCAGCCCGTCGTGGAGCTGCTCGTCTAGCCCTGGCCCGGCGGGGCCAGGACAATCTCCACGCTGCCCGCCGGTGCCGTGCCGGCGGCGGCCTGCCACCCGGCGTTGTTGCCGGTCTTCTTGTCATTGTTGGCACGGGTCCACTGGCGGCCCGCATAGGCAACCTGCGTGATGCCGTCCTGGTGGGCATTGGCCACCGCCCACTGCGCCACTGCCCAGCCCGTTGCGCCGGTGGCCGGCACCAAGAGGGCGGGCGTGCCGCCGTCGGACGTGGCTGAGGAGGGGAGCGGGCCAAACACCGCGTGCAGCCCGGCCACCACCGCGGCCGGCGTGGCAGCCGTGGAGGCAGGGGGAAGGGTGCAACTGAGCGCCTCGGCCGACTGGCCCGTCAGGGCGGAGGCAAACGCGCGCGCGAGGTCCTCGTGCTGGGCATAGGCCTGGGGGAACGCGGAACGCTGGACGATCTGGGCGGCGTCGTTCAGGGGCATGTCCACATAGCCGGGCACCTTGTCCAGCGAGTTGTAGAAGGCCGACGCGGCGTACACCGGGTTCATGATCTCCGCGGCGGTGCCCCACTCCTGCGACGGGCGCTGCTGGAACAATCCGAGCGAGTCCATGTCGCCGTAGGCAATGTTGCGCAGCTTGGATTCCTGGAGCGCCGTGGCCACGGCGATCGAGGCGGCCCGGGCCGGCATGCCGCGCCGGACGGACAAGGCACTGATCAGCGCGGCGTTTTCCGTCTGGTCCACGGCCAGCGAGTACGACTGGCTGCCCGCGGTGGCCGTGCAGCCGATGGCCAGTGGCGGGGCCAGGGCGTCGCGGAAGTAGTTGGCCACCCAGAAGCCGCCGGCGACGAGCAGGCCCGCCACCAGTGCCGTCACGGCCAGCCAGGCCAGGGCGGCGCGGCCGCGTTTCCGGCTCACGGCCGCGCCCCCGGCGTGTTGAGGGGAAGCAAGCTTCCCTAGTTGCTGTGCAGGGCGTCGTTGAGCTCCACGGAGGAGCCCTGGCGGGGCAGCACTTCAACCTCGCCGGAACTGGAATTGCGGCGGAACAGCAGGTTGGGCTTGCCGGAAAGCTCGCTGGCCTTCACGATGATCGTGGTGTCCTCGCCGTCGTCGTTCTTCGGCTGCACGACGCGCACCCGGGTGCCGGCCGTGACGTACAGGCCCGCCTCCACGACGGAGTCGTCGCCGATGCTGATGCCGACGCCGGAGTTGGCGCCCAGGAGCACGCGCTCGCCCAGCACCACCCGCTCCTTGCCGCCGCCGGAGAGCGTACCCATGATGGACGCGCCGCCACCGACGTCGGTGCCGTCACCCACCACCACTCCGGCGGAAATGCGGCCTTCCACCATGGCGGTGCCCAGGGTGCCGGCGTTGTAGTTGACGAAGCCTTCATGCATGACCGTGGTGCCGTCGGCCAGGTGGGCGCCAAGGCGGACCCGGTCGGCGTCGGCGATCCGCACCCCGGAGGGGAGGACGTAGTCCACCATGCGCGGGAACTTGTCCACGGAGTAGACGGTGACCACGCCGCGGCGGCGCAGCCGGGCGCGCGTGAGCTCGAAGCCGTCCACGGGGGCCGGGCCGAAGTTGGTCCAGACAACGTTGTTGAGCTTGCCGAAGATGCCGTCCAGGTTGATGCTGTTCGGCTTGACCAGGCGGTGTGAGAGCAGGTGCAGGCGCAGGTAGGCGTCCACGGCGTCGGCGGGGGCCTCGTCCAGGTTGATCTGGGCGAACACGACGGTCGGGGTGACACCGCGGTCGTCGTCGCGTCCGGGCACGGCCAGCGAGGTCAGCTCGGGGCTCGCCTCGCGGGTGGCGCCCAGGGTGTTGACGGAGGCGCCGAGTTCCGGGCTGGGGAACCAGACATCGAGGACGGACTCGTCGTCGGCGATGGAAGCCAGGCCGAATCCGTGGGCGGTGCGTTCTGCGGAGGTTGCTGGGGTCTGCGTCATGGAAGAAGTCTATCGACCCCGGGGGTGCCTTCGAAAATGCCTGCCGCAAACGAAAGGCGGGCCGTCCCCGGGTCGATGGTTGGGGTTTGTTGT
>NZ_JAAMFN010000077.1 GCF_013376095.1 Arthrobacter sp. SDTb3-6
GGGCTATCAAAGGGTGATATGCCACGGCCTACATGACTGGGTGTTACGCGTCGCAGTGGATGGCCGCGGGTAGTTGCGTTGCCTGACGATGGTGCTGTCTTGGCCCCGGGGTTCGTTGGCGGCGTCAGCGTGACGACCAGATCCGCTATTCCCGCCGGCGCACAAAATTTTGCAGTAGCCACATTGGTGGCTTGATTTTGCTCGGTCCTCCGGTCATGGTGTGAAGCATTCATTCCTGGCTTCGCTGTTCTACACGAAGTGGCTCCTTCCCCGCCGGGCGTGTGGTAGGCAAGAGTCATTGATATGAGCGTTTGGTGGAGGAAGAGGAGCAGGCACGATGATGGTCGTGGGCAGCCCCGAACAGACGGAGACAGCCTTGCTGGCCGGCGAAGTGGCCTGCCCTCATTGCTCGGCGCCGCTGCACCCTCACGGTCACGCCCGCACCCGGACCGTGCGCGGCCTGGGCCAGGAGTGGGTGACCGTACAACCGCGACGCGCCCGGTGCGGCGGCTGCAGGCGCACCCAGGTCCTGTTGCCGGCTGCGTTGACCCTACGCCGGGCCGACACTGTGGAGGTGATCGGGACCGCGCTGGCGGCCAAGGCCGCCGGCAACGGGTACCGCACGATCGCCGCCGGGATGGGCCGGCCAGTCTCGACGGTGCGGCGCTGGTTCCGCCGGGTCCCGGAGAAGCACGTCCACTGGCTGTACGAACAGGCGGTGAAGCACGCGTTTGACCTCAACCCGGACATGCTGTTCCGCCCCAAGGAGTGGCCGAGCCTGCTCGGTTGGAGCTTGAACATCTTGGCCGGTGCCGCACTGGCCTTCAACCGCTTGGCAAGCACCGAGCTGCCGCCTTGGACCGTGATCGGGTACTTCACACGAGGTAACCTGCTCAGCCCACCCGTGCGCACCTAAAAAGTGACGAGACCGTGATTTGCCATGCCCTGAAACAAACGTCACCATTACGACGACACTGATTGCCATCTCTTCCGCCCGGCAGCAATGCCAACCACCGCGTCACGATGACGACCCAACCCGCCATTCCCATCGCCAAGAAGGGCGACGCCGCCATCGTCAAACAATGCGCTCGGTAACAACTGGGGCCGTCTGCTTTGTTCGGGAACCTTGGTTGAGTAGTTGCCAGTACTAAACCTACCTCTTCGGTGCCAGCATTCGGAGAACCATAGTTAGGTATTCCATTGCAGCGGGACGTGATGGGTATTGGCGCTCGGCCAGTGGCGCTGGTCAGGGGTGGCCCTATCTTCCTCGAATGGTGACTGGCGGGCCTGGGGCCGGCTGGCGGACTGGTGGTATTCCGGCTGGGCGTGACATCCCTATTTTCTGACCTACACCTGGCGGTGTCTTGCGATCGACCCATCCGCGCGGCCGGAGCGGGGGTCGTGGTGAGCGGCAGGTCTGCACGGCGGGCCAGCCCGGAGACGGCCAGTCCGTTGCGCGAGCCGTCAATTGCGTCAACGATTTTCGCGAAACGCCGTATGACGGACTCGCCCGACTGCGAGTTGGCCACGCGGCCTCCCCCTGGACAATCACCGGATCTTCACGGATACCAGCCTACGTCTCGGACGCAGCCGTTCGCTGTCGGGGTTTCAGCCAAACCTTGGGTGGCGTCGGTCTGCTTACGCTTGACACATGGAACTTCGCTGGATGCGCACCTTTGTCGCCGTTGCCAATGAATTGAATTATGGCGGGCCGCCGTGATCCTGCACATTAGCCAGCCGGCCGTGAGCCAGCAGATCCGCCAGCTGGAACACGGGGTCGGCACGCCGCTGTTGGTGCGCAATTCCCGCTCGGTGGGTCTCACGCCTGCGGGGAGGGCCTTTCTGCCGCGATGCCGCGCAACGTTGAAGGCGGCCGATTCGGCGGTGCGGGCTGCCCTCAATGCTGTCGACGGCGACCACGGCGTGGTCCGGCTGGGTTTTGCCGGGGGAATGGCCGGCCCTGCAGTTTCCACGCTGACGGGGGAGGTGCGCAGGCGGTTTCCCGGGATCGAGGTGAGGATTTCCGCCTCACTACACACCGTGGGCGTGCTGGAGCAGCTTTCCTCCGACGGGCTTGATATTGGTTTCATGGCTGAACAGCGTCAGGTGCCGGGAATCTCCTCCCGGCTGGTGTCCGAAGCGGCGCTGTGTGCCGTCGTCCCGCTTCACCACCGTGCAGCCGGACGGAAAGTTGTGGCCCTGGCGTCCCTGGCCGAGGACCCGTTTGTGTTGATTGAGGCCACGGCCGGACTGAAGCTGGGCGACATGGCGGTGGAGGCATGCCTTGACGCGGGATTTGCGCCGAGGGTGGTCCAGCAGGCTCCGGACACCTACACGATGTTGGCGCTCGTGAGCGCCGGCGTGGGCATATCGGTTGTGCCGGACGCCATGGCCGGCGCCTGGTCTGGGGCCGTGGTGTTCGTGCCGCTGGTTGACGTGGACCGCAGGCTGCGTTCCGTGATCGCCTGGCGTGAAGACGCTGCGTCGGGAGCTCTTCTCAAGGTCCTTGACGTGGCTGGCGAATTGTTCCCTACGCCGGACAGTGATAAGTAGCTCTTATCGCTTGGCGTAAACATTGATATTGGACACTAATGGCAACCGGATGCCAATGTGGTTTTAACAAACCGTGACGTGCATCACCGCTTTCATTCCAAGGACCAAAGATGCTCAAAACCTTCAACCTCTCCACAACCCTGTCGGCCGTCCCCGCACTGAGCGGACCCGTTCCGGCCACTCCCGGGAGCTATCCGTTTTCCACCATGCAGCATGCCGTCAAACCCGTGGACCTAGCCGGATGGGGCTACGTCGAGGAGGAGTACTTTGTCTCCGGAAATGCCAACGTCTATTCGGCGGACGGGGCCGGGCGCCCCCAGATCGATGCGGCCGGCATCCCGTACGTCAACCGGCTGCTGGTCCGGCGTCCTGCTGATGCTGCCACTGCCAGCGGGGTTGTCTGGGTGGACATCCTCAACGCATCCAACGGTTTCGACGTCGAGGACCACTGGCGCCGGGCCTGGAGCCATTGGATGGGCAGGGGCGACACCTATGTCGGGGTCACCTCCAAGCCCATCAACGTGGACGCGTTGAAAAACTTTGATCCGGAACGCTACGGTGAGCTGAGCTGGGACTTGCCGGACGCCGTCGCCCGACCCGCCCTCAATGCCGTGGATGACGGTTCATGGAACCCGTTTCAGGAGCTCCCGGGAGCCGAAGAAGGCCTGGCATGGGACATTTTCACCCAGCTCGGAACTTTGCTGCGCAGCCCCGCGGGGCACGCGATTACCGGGCTCGGTGGTCCCCGGCTGCTGTTCCTCATTGGCCAGTCGCAGTCGGCCATTTACTTGAACACCTGGATATATGCCTTCCACGAGCAGGCGAGTCTGGCAAACGGCGGGCGGCTCTTTGACGGCTACCTTGCCACCGTTGGGGCAGCACTCGTGCGGCCGCTGCGCCAAGGTAACGGTGACGCCGCCGCCACTCCGTTTGCGACGACGGAACGTCCCCTGCCGGATCTCGATGTCCCGCACATTACCGTCACGTCCGAAGGCGACGTTGCTCTGCTTGGTGCCGGCACCAGGCTCGTGGAGCCGGGGTACCTTGACGGGCCGCTGCGCCGCCACTACATGGTGGCAGGCACTCCACACACCGACCTGCGCTCCACGGTGCTCCCGGCTGGCGGGGAGATCCTGCGTGCCGGCCGCCTGCCGCGGACCATGGACGGGGCCTTTCTTGAGGCGTTGAACCTGTTTCCGCTGGAGCCGGCCATCATCGCAGCCATGGACGCCTTGGTGGCGTGGGCCGGCGAGGGGCAGGCCGCACCGGCCTCGGCACACTTCGACACCGCTCCGGACGGGTCGCTGCTCCGGGATGCGGACGGCAACGTCCAAGGAGGGTTGCGATTCGGGCTCATGGCCCACCCGCTGGCAACCTTTACGGGTTCGGACGAGGGTGAGGTTTACGGGACCATGTCACTCTTCGACGCGGACCGGGTTCGTGCAAGGTACGCCTCGCTCGGCGACTACCTCTCTGCGGTGGCCGGACACGACGAGGCACTGCGCGCCGCAGGCTACCTGAATGACGACGGCGCCAGGCAGCTGCGTGGCGTCGCCCAGGAATTGTGGAACAGGCTCGCCTGACGCAATCCTCTACCTTTTGATCCGCAATCCAGATTCACAGTGAAGTGAAAGGCGCCACCATGTCATCCAACCCTTCGGCAAAAGCCCCCACACAGCCGAATATGGCCCGCCGCGCCGCCATCAGCGCATTCGCCGGCAGCACCATCGAATACTTTGACTTTGTCATCTTCGCCACGGCCTCCGCGCTCGTGTTCAACAAAGTCTTCTTTGCCGGGCTCGGCGGGCACGCAGCATTGCTGGCCTCACTGGCCACTTTCGGCGTCGCATACATCGCCAGGCCCTTGGGCGCCGTCGTTCTCGGCGGGCTCGGTGACTGGATTGGCCGGCGTGCCGTTCTGACCACCACGCTCGTCATAATGGGAGGTGCCACCTTCGTCGTCGGTCTGCTGCCCGGCTATGACGTCCTGGGCGCCGCAGCCCCGATCGCATTGGTCGCCATGCGCGTCTTGCAGGGCTTATCCGCCGGCGCCGAGCAGGCCGGGTCCAACACCCTGACATCCGAGCACGCACCGAAGGAAAAGCGCGGCCTGTACACCAGCTGGACCATGCAGGGCGTGGTGGCTGGGACGTTGCTGGCCGGGGCGTCGTTCATGCCCATCACCGCCGCAGGGGAGGGCTTCCTGCTTGGCGGCGGCTGGCGCATTCCCTTCCTACTGGCTGGCCCGTTGACCCTGGTCGCGTTCTGGATTCGTTCCAGGGTGGATGAGCCGGAAGTGTTTACCGATGCCCGCGTCGACGCCCCGGTCGTGAAGACCATTCCGGTACTGGATATTTTTCGTTACCACTGGGCCAACCTCATCCGCGTCATCTTTTGCAGCCTGTTCGCCCTGAGCGGGTCCATCATTGGCGTGTTTGCCTTGGCCTACGGGACGAAGACTGCCGGGGTTGACGCGACGACGCTGATCCTCATCAGCACGATTACCGGTGTGGTCGGGTTGGTGGTGCAGCCGTTCATGGCCGTCCTGTCGGACAAGATTGGCCGCAAGCCGGTGTTTATCAGCAGCGTGTTGTTGATCGCCGTCGGGTTCTTTGCGATCTTCGCGGCCCTGGGCACAGGTAATGTTGCTCTGATCTTTGTGGCGTTCCTGGGCGTGCAGCTTGTCGCAGTAGCCGGCAACGTGGTGCAGGCATCGTTCTACACGGAAATGTTCCCCACCAAAGTCCGCTACACCGGGGTCGCGTTCGGCACCCAGCTGGGCCTGGTCCTTGTCGGCTTTGCCCCGGCCATCGGCGCCGCCATCCAGCAGCCGGGTCGTGACGGCTGGGTGCCGGTGGCTATCTTTGGGGCCGCGGGCATGGTTCTGGCCGCGATCTCGGCGGCCACCGCAAAGGAAACCCGCGGCATGGACTTCGCCCCGGCTGTCGAAGAAGGCGCCGTGCCGTCGAAGGAACTGGTCGACTAATTAAGCCCGGCGCAAGCCGCACAAAATACTGAGGGCGCGTGCCGCGGTCTTATACCCTTTACGGTACGACGGCGGCACGCGCCCTTGGCGGTGGATACAAGCTTGATAACCACCGGTCACAAGAATCCACCCTGTGGACCGGCGCGGCCCGCAGGCAACGGCTTCGCAGCTGGCAGCCGACCGCGGAGGACAGCAATGGGGCCCCGCTGCCCCAAGGAATGACAGAGGGCCCGGCAGGGATTGTGCACCTCCGCCGGGCCCCTTCCAATCC
>NZ_JAAMFN010000078.1 GCF_013376095.1 Arthrobacter sp. SDTb3-6
TGTGGTTGTTGTTTGAGAACTCAATAGTGTGCCAAGTTTTATTGATGCCGATTGTTTTTTGATTGGTTATTTGGTTGGCTGCCTGCGCCCCTGTGTGGGTGGCTGATCGTTTAGCTGGTTTCGAATTTTGTGCGTGCATTCTTCATCTTTTTCCGGTGGGTTTGTGCGTGTCTGTTTAGGTTTTAACGGAGAGTTTGATCCTGGCTCAGGATGAACGCTGGCGGCGTGCTTAACACATGCAAGTCGAACGATGGTCCCCAGCTTGCTGGGGGGATTAGTGGCGAACGGGTGAGTAACACGTGAGTAACCTGCCCTTGACTCTGGGATAAGCCTGGGAAACTGGGTCTAATACTGGATAGTGACTTTCTGCCGCATGGTGGGGGGTTGAAAGATTTATTGGTCTTGGATGGACTCGCGGCCTATCAGCTTGTTGGTGGGGTAATGGCCTACCAAGGCGACGACGGGTAGCCGGCCTGAGAGGGTGACCGGCCACACTGGGACTGAGACACGGCCCAGACTCCTACGGGAGGCAGCAGTGGGGAATATTGCACAATGGGCGCAAGCCTGATGCAGCGACGCCGCGTGAGGGATGACGGCCTTCGGGTTGTAAACCTCTTTCAGTAGGGAACAAGGCTGCACGTTGTGTGGTTGAGGGTACTTGCAGAAGAAGCGCCGGCTAACTACGTGCCAGCAGCCGCGGTAATACGTAGGGCGCAAGCGTTATCCGGAATTATTGGGCGTAAAGAGCTCGTAGGCGGTTTGTCGCGTCTGCCGTGAAAGTCCGGGGCTCAACCCCGGATCTGCGGTGGGTACGGGCAGACTAGAGTGATGTAGGGGAGACTGGAATTCCTGGTGTAGCGGTGAAATGCGCAGATATCAGGAGGAACACCGATGGCGAAGGCAGGTCTCTGGGCATTAACTGACGCTGAGGAGCGAAAGCATGGGGAGCGAACAGGATTAGATACCCTGGTAGTCCATGCCGTAAACGTTGGGCACTAGGTGTGGGGGACATTCCACGTTTTCCGCGCCGTAGCTAACGCATTAAGTGCCCCGCCTGGGGAGTACGGCCGCAAGGCTAAAACTCAAAGGAATTGACGGGGGCCCGCACAAGCGGCGGAGCATGCGGATTAATTCGATGCAACGCGAAGAACCTTACCAAGGCTTGACATGAACTGGAAACGCCCGGAAACGGGTGCCCCGCTTGCGGCCGGTTTACAGGTGGTGCATGGTTGTCGTCAGCTCGTGTCGTGAGATGTTGGGTTAAGTCCCGCAACGAGCGCAACCCTCGTTCTATGTTGCCAGCGGGTTATGCCGGGGACTCATGGGAGACTGCCGGGGTCAACTCGGAGGAAGGTGGGGACGACGTCAAATCATCATGCCCCTTATGTCTTGGGCTTCACGCATGCTACAATGGCCGGTACAATGGGTTGCGATACTGTGAGGTGGAGCTAATCCCAAAAAGCCGGTCTCAGTTCGGATTGGGGTCTGCAACTCGACCCCATGAAGTCGGAGTCGCTAGTAATCGCAGATCAGCAACGCTGCGGTGAATACGTTCCCGGGCCTTGTACACACCGCCCGTCAAGTCACGAAAGTTGGTAACACCCGAAGCCCATGGCCCAACCCCGTTAGGGGAGGGAGTGGTCGAAGGTGGGACTGGCGATTGGGACTAAGTCGTAACAAGGTAGCCGTACCGGAAGGTGCGGCTGGATCACCTCCTTTCTAAGGAGCACCAAGCACCACGGGGCGGCCTGCATGGGTTGTTTTGGTGGTGTGCGGAAGCAAGGGCCTGCAGCGGGAACGGTTGTTTCCCGGCGGGTTGCTCAAGGGTGGAACTTCAATGAAGCAGGTGCCTGCCGGCACGGGGCGGTTCGATGTGAGTACGGTGGCCATTGTGTGGTTGCGGGGAAAGCGTCATGAATGGATTGCTGTGTTTTGGTGGGTGGTGTTTGGCACACTGTTGGGTCCTGGAGCAACAACGCTTGTGTGTTGTTGGGTCCTGGTTTTTCCTGCGCGTGGCTGGCGCACCTGGTTGTTTGGGTGTGGTGGCGTGTGTTGGGGTTGTTGTTTGAGAACTATATAGTGAACGCGAGCATCTTTTGAAGCAATTTTGTTGTTTGTGAAGGGTTTTTGTGTGTTGTTGACCTGTTTTTGTGGTCAAGTTTTTAAGGGCACACGGTGGATGCCTTGGCATTAGGAGCCGAAGAAGGACGTAGGAATCTGCGATAAGCCTCGGGGAGTTGATAACCGAACTTTGATCCGAGGGTGTCCGAATGGGGAAACCCCGCTACCCGTCGTGAGGCGAGGTGGTGACCCGCACCTGAATATATAGGGTGTGTGGGGGGAACGTGGGGAAGTGAAACATCTCAGTACCCACAGGAAGAGAAAACAAGAGTGATTCCGTTAGTAGTGGCGAGCGAACGCGGATCAGGCTAAACCGTGCCATGTGTGATAGCCGGCGGGCGTTGCATGGTCGGGGTTGTGGGGTGTTGCCGTTCCGGGTCTGCCGGCCTGGAGGGTGTTGTGCGTGTATAGGTGAAGGGTTTTGAATGGCCTGCCGTAGAGGGTGAGAGTCCCGTAACCGAAATGCATGGTGCGCGCCTGGGTGATGTTCCCAAGTAGCACGGGGCCCGAGAAATCCCGTGTGAATCTGTCAGGACCACCTGATAAGCCTAAATACTACCTAATGACCGATAGCGGACAAGTACCGTGAGGGAAAGGTGAAAAGTACCCCGGGAGGGGAGTGAAATAGTACCTGAAACCGTGTGCTTACAATCCGTCAGAGCCGCCTTGTTGTGGTGATGGCGTGCCTTTTGAAGAATGAGCCTGCGAGTTAGTGTTACGTCGCGAGGTTAACCCGTGTGGGGAAGCCGTAGCGAAAGCGAGTCTGAATAGGGCGTTGCAGTGGCGTGATCTAGACCCGAAGCGAAGTGATCTACCCATGGCCAGGTTGAAGCGTGTGTAAGAGCGCGTGGAGGACCGAACCCACTTCAGTTGAAAATGGAGGGGATGAGCTGTGGGTAGGGGTGAAAGGCCAATCAAACTTCGTGATAGCTGGTTCTCCCCGAAATGCATTTAGGTGCAGCGTTGCGTGTTTCTTGCTGGAGGTAGAGCTACTGGATGGCTAATGGGCCCTACAAGGTTACTGACGTCAGCCAAACTCCGAATGCCGGCAAGTGAGAGCGTGGCAGTGAGACTGTGGGGGATAAGCTTCATAGTCGAGAGGGAAACAGCCCAGACCACCAACTAAGGCCCCTAAGCGTGTGCTAAGTGGGAAAGGATGTGGGATTGCTTAGACAACCAGGAGGTTGGCTTAGAAGCAGCCATCCTTAAAAGAGTGCGTAATAGCTCACTGGTCAAGTGATTCCGCGCCGACAATGTAGCGGGGCTCAAGTACACCGCCGAAGTTGTGGATTTCAAACATGTCCCTAGCGGGCGGGTTCGTCCTGCCTTGTTCAGGGGTTTGGAGTGGTAGGGGAGCGTCGTGCAGCCATGGAAGCGGCAGTGTGAACTAGCCGTGGAGGCTGCACGAGTGAGAATGCAGGCATGAGTAGCGAAAGACGGGTGGGAAACCCGTCCGCCGAATGATCAAGGGTTCCAGGGTCAAGCTAATCTGCCCTGGGTAAGTCGGGACCTAAGGCGAGGCCGACAGGCGTAGTCGATGGACAACGGGTTGATATTCCCGTACCGGTGAAGGACCGTCCCTGTTGAACCGGTGATACTAACCGCCCAAACCGTCAGTGCGTGTCCTTCGGGACCAGGCTGTGCGGGGCGCGTGGGAACTGAACCGGGGAGGCAAGCGTATTAACAGGTGTGACGCAGGAAGGTAGCCAAGCCGGGCGATGGTTGTCCCGGTCTAAGGATGTAGGGTCAGCGATAGGCAAATCCGTCGCTGTGTCTTTGATGACGTGCCTGAGATCTGATGGGACCCCCGTAGGGGGGGAATTTGGTGATCCTATGCTGCCTAGAAAAGCATCGACGCGAGGTCCGGGCCGCCCGTACCCCAAACCGACACAGGTGATCAGGTAGAGAATACCAAGGCGATCGAGAGAATTATGGTTAAGGAACTCGGCAAAATGCCCCCGTAACTTCGGGAGAAGGGGGGCCTGCCCCGTGACCGCCACTTGCTGGCGTGAGCGGGTGTGGGCCGCAGAGACCAGGGGGAAGCGACTGTTTACTAAAAACACAGGTCCGTGCGAAGTCGCAAGACGATGTATACGGACTGACTCCTGCCCGGTGCTGGAAGGTTAAGAGGACCGGTTAGCTGCACTTGTGTGGCGAAGCTGAGAATTTAAGCCCCAGTAAACGGCGGTGGTAACTATAACCATCCTAAGGTAGCGAAATTCCTTGTCGGGTAAGTTCCGACCTGCACGAATGGAGTAACGACTTCCCCGCTGTCTCAACCATAAACTCGGCGAAATTGCAGTACGAGTAAAGATGCTCGTTACGCGCAGCAGGACGGAAAGACCCCGAGACCTTTACTATAGTTTGGTATTGGTGTTCGGAGTGGCTTGTGTAGGATAGGTGGGAGACTGTGAAACCTTCACGCCAGTGGGGGTGGAGTCATCGTTGAAATACCACTCTGGTCACTTTGGACATCTAACTTCGGCCCGTAATCCGGGTCAGGGACAGTGCCTGATGGGTAGTTTAACTGGGGCGGTTGCCTCCTAAAGAGTAACGGAGGCGCCCAAAGGTTCCCTCAGCCTGGTTGGCAATCAGGTATCGAGTGTAAGTGCACAAGGGAGCTTGACTGTGAGACAGACATGTCGAGCAGGGACGAAAGTCGGGACTAGTGATCCGGCGGCACATTGTGGAATGGCCGTCGCTCAACGGATAAAAGGTACCTCGGGGATAACAGGCTGATCTTGCCCAAGAGTCCATATCGACGGCATGGTTTGGCACCTCGATGTCGGCTCGTCGCATCCTGGGGCTGGAGTAGGTCCCAAGGGTTGGGCTGTTCGCCCATTAAAGCGGTACGCGAGCTGGGTTTAGAACGTCGTGAGACAGTTCGGTCCCTATCCGCTGCGCGCGCAGGAAATTTGAGAAGGGCTGTCCTTAGTACGAGAGGACCGGGACGGACGAACCTCTGGTGTGTCAGTTGTACTGCCAAGTGCATCGCTGATTGGCTACGTTCGGATGGGATAACCGCTGAAAGCATCTAAGCGGGAAGCCCGCTTCAAGATGAGATTTCCATACACCCCTAGGGTGTGGGAGGCCCCCAGCAGACCACTGGGTTGATAGGCCGGACGTGGAAGCGAGGACCAAAGACTCGTGAAGCTGACCGGTACTAATAGGCCGATAACTTGATAACACCAACCAACACCACACCTGCTCGCGTTCACTATATGGTTCCCCAACAACAAACCCGGCCGGGTCCTTGTTGCCCACGGGAAAAACCACCACCCACCCCCTGCAGGGGTGTGTGTATAATAAAATACTGTTGTCCATCAACAGGACACCAACCAGGATTCCCCCCCAAACCACCCCCGCCCGCCAGGGCGGGCCACGGCAAGGGGTGCGGAGGAAAAGTTACGGTGGTCATAGCGTGGGGGAAACGCCCGGTCCCATTCCGAACCCGGAAGCTAAGACCCACAGCGCCGATGGTACTGCATTCGTGAGGATGTGGGAGAGTAGGACACCGCCGGACAACACCAAGGGTAGAGGCCCCAACACACC
>NZ_JAAMFN010000079.1 GCF_013376095.1 Arthrobacter sp. SDTb3-6
GATTCTCTCCCAAGGCCCTCACCTCAGCCGAACAACCTCCCGCACCCGACTCCTCACGCGGCGGCGCTGACTACACTCTCAATTCTGAAGAGCCCCTTTTCGTGCAGCCCGTTGGGGCGCCCGGTCGGTTGCTGCCACGCGTACACGCCCTTGCGAAGCGCAATGACCTCCTCCAGCGTCAATGCTCGGACTTCCTTGGTCACGATGGGGATCTTCGCAACGTCTCGCAGGGGATTGGCACTGATGGCGCCGTGCCGCGTCGCCAAGCCGAGCATTCCGGACAGGATGGACTTGCACATCTTCGCCGTCGTGGATCCGCTATTGGTTCGGATGGTTTTGAGGAACCTGTCCAGGGAATTGACGTTAGCTTCCCTGATGGTCAGCTCACCGGTCCCTGGCAGGATGTGGGTGTCAAGAAGCTCCCTGTATCGTTTGCTGGTATTGGCTGCTCTGCCGAGGTCTTCAAATTCGGCCCACCAGATCCGGGACAGTTCGCGCAGCTGCATCTCTGGCCCGATCTCGTCCTCATTGATCGGGACCAACAGCGTGAGCTTGTGGATCAGGGCCGCCTCGGCCTTCGGCCCAGATGCTCCCCACGCTTCATAGCGGCGGATTTTGCCATCAAAAGAGCGGAACTTGGCGCGGGCGCGCCAAGTCTTCGGCTTGAGCTGGAAGCGGGTTATTTGCCCCCACGTGCCCAAGAGGAGGCGAGCTCTAGGCAAAGTGATCCTCGGTTGTGACAAGCCAGTCGTTGAGGTCCGTCCGGCTAATCCGCAGGTGCCGGCCGATCCTGTGGGCCTTCGGGCCGAGGTGCTTGACGCGCCACTGGTAGAACGTCTGCTCGGGGATCTGCAACTCCCTGCAGATCTCCTTGGGCGTCAGCCACTCCTCCACGAGCCCGGTGGGCCTGGTGACGCGGGTGGTGTTCAGTTCCTGAGTCATTGGACTCTCCTTTGTTGGTGTTTACATCTATCCATGTCGTTTCACCGCCGAAGCTGCATGACCTGCGTTGAAATTCTTTATGCCAGGCCTATGCCGCCGATTTCAGGGCCCCGGGTGTGCGGCGGCTGGTAGGCGGCCTGTCTGTTGGTTGCCCATTCGGCAAGGACGCCTTCCCGGACGAGGTGGTCGGTAAGCTGGGCCAACCTGTAGTCCGGGTCGGCCTCCAGTGCGCGCTGGAAACACTCGTGGGCTTTGCTGCCGTGGCCTTCCCACCATTGAATGACGCCCAGGCTGGTCAGCACGGGTGCCGCGTCTGCGCTGTCCGTCCGCATGTACAGCTGCAGCAGCACGTCGGAGGCGCGGTCCACCCGCTGCCAATGTGGTGCTTGCTTGGTCTGCCCCAGGAGCAGGTCTCGCATGCTTTCTTCCAGGCCGGGAATGTCTGCCAGCAGCCTGTCGCGGACCGAGATGAACTTGAGGTTGGCGATGAGGTTGGCGGCGTCATCGTCCGTGGGAGTGTCGACGCCGCTCAAAAGCCGACCCCACAACTGTCTGGCCTGGGCGATTGCTGTGGGCGGGTCCATGGCCTCTATCCGGTAGCAATGCCGGACGACGTCGTCGTGAAGGTCGGGCTGGGCGAGAACGGGGACGTGAAGGCCGGGAGAGGCGTCGATGTTGGAGCCGCGGTAGATGAGTTCGGCATTGAGTTCGCTCGACATGACCCCGTCCAGTGAGTAGGTGGCGGGCGAGTCAGAACCCATGCGCAGGTAGTTGGTGAACGTGGTTTCCCCAACGAGCCAGCCGTCGCGAACCGTGATTCCTTGCTCGCTGAGCCGTCCGGTTAGTTTTTCCATAAGGTCTTCGTGGGGGCGAGACTGGCCCGGATCTTAGGGCGTGTAGGTGAAGAGGCCAAAGACGACGCCGGTTGCCTGGCGGTCCGTGCCGATGTACCGCACAGCATGGTCGACCAGACGATCATTGCTGGCTCCGGTGCGGGGGAGGTCCACCCTGAGTGTTCCTCCGATCCGGCGGTCGTCCAGGATGACGCAGACCAGGCTTTCCTTCGGCCAGAATCCGAGGCTGTGCCCCATGAGGCTGACGAAGTCGTCGGGGGTCTTGATTCTGAGCTTTTCCACGATGTCCTCCACCTGCTGATGCCGCCGGTTTATTCCGGGAGCACTCATACATGGATGGCAGGGAAGGGAACTACGTGACGGGCGCCAACTTCGACTCGGTCAGCGCCCCATCAACAGTTGTTCGGCGGCGTTGACAAGAACCCGGTCACGGGGGAGGAGCTTCAGTCCGCGCAGCTGACAGTCCCGGATTTCAATGACTCGGCGGTGCAGGTGGGCGCGGGCGCTTCCCGCGACGGGGTCAAGAAAAGGGGTCCATCGGTTCCGCAACATGAACTTTCGTTCCGGGCTGCTCCGTCGCCATGTGGGAGTCAGTAGCATCAAGAGCCGTCGTGTCCGGAAATTGTGCCGGACGGCATCGTAATACTTACTTAACCTTGGCAGCATCAGGCCGATGCTGACAAGCAGGACTGCCAAAGTTTCAAACAAGGAAAACGACCAGTTCAGTCCGTCAAGCAGTTGGTGGTTTGGACGTCGGGATTCCTCGAGGATCCCCAGCACCAGTCGGTTCCCCAGCGCCATGGCCATGAAGATGCACCCTACGGCAAAGCAACCGACGCCGGACTTGAAGGCCTTGCTGCTCATCTTCGGGAGGAATCGTCTGGAGGTCAGGGCGATATCGGCGCAGACCCAGATGATGAACGCGGAGCCCATCCACAGAAATAGTTGCATGCCAGGCTGGTTGCCGTAGGCCAGTGGCAGATTTTGGTTGGTCGTGTCCACTTTGCTCAGGAAGAAGCCCGCAACGACGCTCGTGCCAGCCACAGCGATGGCGAAGCGTCCGCGCCGGAGGTGCTGCCGCCGCCGCCCTTGGTCTCTAAAAGCGGCCAACACCATGGCCGTATGGAATTGCCAAAAGGCGGACACGATCGCGATAACCAGGACGAGCCCCACGTGATTTCGGCCGCCTAACAGCGGATCCATCGTGGTGTAGACGTCGGGGATGAATAAGGTGCACGCCATAGCGGCGAAGAACGTCGCGCGCAGCACGGAAGCCCGCTCCTTGTCCGAGGCCGTGGGTATCCGGACGATCGTGAGCAGCCACAGCATCGCGGCCGGCACGTATTCCATTATCCGAAGACCTGGTCAAATCCGGACGGCTCACCCTGCAGATCCTGTACGCGGGGAAGAGTGCGCGCCGCCAACAGTTCCGCCAGGTATTCCGCTGCGGCTTCGTCGTCATTCTCGAAGCTGCTGCGACCGAGTGTCATCAGCGAGGTTTCCGGAAAGCCTGGCAGGTGCATGGGAGCCAGTGACGAAGCGGAGAGTTGGTGGTCCAGGATCATGTGTGCGAATTCGTGGAGAACTATGAATTGGAGCTGCAAAGTTGACTTTGGCGGGGCATACACGACGACGTCTCGGTGCGGGTAGGACAGCCAGAACCCGCAGAGGTCATCCCCGCGCAGGGTGGGCAGCTCCATAATGGTGATGGGCTTGCCGCGCTTTGCTTCCAGCCAGGATTGGATGCTTTGCAGGTCTGGATGGGCCCCAAGTTTGAGTCGGCGATTGGCTTCACGGGCTTGGTGGTGTAGCGCCCGGCTCGTCACCGTAGTGCCTTCCAGTGGCCGCGTGGCCTCCTTGATGGTCTCCTGCCATTGTGGACATGGACGGATTCGTCAGTCTCGGTTCGTACTCGGTTCGTGAGCGACTTTTCGGCGGCAAATAGTAGCGCCTGGAACCTGAATCTGGCTTTTGAAGCGACCTTCTGGCGTTTGTTCATGCGTGAGACCCATCAGCCTGTCAGCGGTAGTGGAGAATCGCTGTTTAGATCATGTTAAATCCGGTCGACGCAGATGACTAGCGTTGGATGGTCACGTTACTGGCCGTTTGTTGCTTTCCCCATGGCCAAATACGCTCGCAATCCCGATTCACCTCGACGCATGAGGGCGGCGTGAGCGAATGTAAATGCCGGCGAGGCAACGGGGCTGAGCATGGTCATCCAGCGGCTGGTGGGTCGAACGCGCCATTCGATGTCCATTTGGGTGTGTCCGTTGTCGAGCGGTGAGAGGATTACGCAGCCTTCGCCGGCCAGGTCTCCGCCGGCGTCAAAGACGACCTCGCGGGGGCTCTCAACGTGGGTGGGGTGGTAGGAAACCGCCAGCGAGTAGCCCAGCGAGGCCTTGAATTTCAGCGTGGCTGTGGTTGCAAGAAGTAGTTCCTCGTTTGACGTACCAGCTTGTGGGGACCGCTGCAGCGGCTTGGCGTAAGTACAGCCCGGCCACCAATCGGGCCATGACATGTTCGGATCCGCGATGACGTCCCAGACTTCCTGGTGGGTATTGGCGAAGGTCCAGGACGAGGAGAGGTCATAGAGGCGAGCAGTCATGGGGAAATTGTTGCACAAGGCCATGAAGCGTGACCATGCGCCGATGAAAATGAAGCAGGGATGGTTGAGGGCTCGGGTGATGATCGTCCGCTTGTGTGCACTCGAACCTGCCTTTGTCAGGGGTTGGGCCTACACTCGGGATATCGAACTTTATTGCTAGTAAGCGGTGTGTAATGGCTCATATATCGGATATTTGTTTAGTAGAATACGCGGCTCCTGCCGTGCATCCACTACTCGCCCCTGTCCTTGTAGCGGCCGGCTATCCGTCACCGGCCCAGGACTATTTCGATGGCAGGATCAACCTCAATGAGCACCTGATCAAGGATGTCACCAGCACGTACATTGTGCGGGTGTCCGGGCATTCCATGGAGGGTGCAGGCATCAGTGACGGGGATGAGTTGATCGTGAACCGGGCGCTTGAACCCAGGGACGGGTCCGTCGTGGTGGCAGTCATTGATGGTGAGCTCACCATTAAGCGACTGCGCCTCCTGCCCGGGGGAGTCGTGCTCCAGGCCGAGAACCCGGACTACCCGGACATCCCTGTTCGCGACCCGCGATCGTTGACAATCTGGGGTGTCGCCCAGACCTGCCTCCACCACCTTTAGCGAGACCTGCTGCTGATGCCTATCCGGACGGCGGAGCACAAGGGGCCGGTCCTCATGCCTGGCAGTGACTATATCGCCCACGTGGACGTCAACAGTTTCTATGCCAGTGCCGAGCGGGCTTTCGACCCCTCCCTGGAGGGCAAGCCGCTAATCGTGCTTTGTGTACGACTGGACAGTGTCTGGAGCCTTTTGCAGTGCGTGTCCGCCGGGCTGGCTTTCGGTTGCGATCGTGCTAACGGTGATGAGTCCCGCCGGAGCCCGTGCATGACGTTGCGGTAGTCGGTCAAGCCGCCGGACCCGCAGCGGAGACGCCCGGGAATTGGTTGAACTTAAATAACCTTTTGTTTTTAAAGACAACATGGGCAGGCGGGTTGGAGAATATTCAGAGCCTAA
>NZ_JAAMFN010000008.1 GCF_013376095.1 Arthrobacter sp. SDTb3-6
AGGTTAACTTCCGTCAGCGGGTCAGCCGACGCCCAGGTAGGCCTCCTTGATGGCCGGGTTTGCCAGCAGTTCCTTGCCCGTGCCGCTGTGCGTGATCTCCCCGGTCTCCAGCACAAAGGCCCGGTGTGCCCGGGCCAGGGCCTGGTTGGCGTTCTGCTCCACGAGCAGCACCGTGGTGCCCTGGGTGTTGATCTCGGTGATGATCTTGAAGATCTGCCGGATGAACTGCGGGGCCAGCCCCATGGAGGGCTCGTCAAGCAGCAGCAGCTTGGGCCGGGACATCAGCGCGCGGCCGATGGCGAGCATTTGCTGCTCGCCGCCGCTCATGGTGCCGCCGAACTGCTTTTGGCGTTCCTTCAGGCGCGGGAACAGCGTGAACACGCGGTCCAGGTCCTCCCCGACGCCGCTGCGGTCCTTGCGGCCGAATGTCCCCATGTCAAGGTTCTCCAGGACCGTCATGGCCGGGAAGATCCCGCGGCCTTCCGGTGCCTGGGAGATCCCCTGCACCACCCGGATGTGGGCCTTCATCTTCGTGATGTCCTCCCCCATGAAGGAGATGGATCCGCCGGAGGGGTTCAACAGCCCGGAGATGGTCTTCATGGTGGTGGTCTTGCCTGCGCCGTTGGCACCGATCAGGGAGACGATCTCCCCTTCGTCCACCGTGAAGGACATCTCCTTGATGGCCTGGATCCGCCCGTAGTGGACGGAAATGTTTTTCAGCTCAAGCAAAGTCATCTTCGGGCTCCCCTAGATAGGCGGAAATGACCTTGGGGTCTTCCCTGATCACGGTTGGGACGTCGTCGGCAATTTTCTTCCCGAACTCCAGCACCACAATCCTGTCGGTCACCCCCATGACCAGCTTCATGTCGTGCTCAATCAGCAGGACCGTGTAGCCGTCGTCCCGGATGGTGCGGATGAGCTGCATGAGCTCTTCCTTTTCCGCCGGGTTGAAGCCGGCGGCCGGCTCGTCGAGGCACAGCACCTTGGGGTCCGTGGCGAGGGCCCTGGCGATCTCCAGGCGGCGCTGGCTGCCGTACGGCAGGTGCCGGGACAGCGTGGCGGCCTGGTCGGCGATCCCCACAAATTCCAGCAGGGCCATGCCCCGCTCGATCGCCGTCTTCTCCTCCTGGACGTGGCGGGGCAGCCGCAGCAGGGCGCCGATCACGGAGGTCTTGTGCCGCGCGTCGAGCCCCACCACCACATTTTCCAGGGCGGTCATCTCGCCGAACAGCCGGATGTTTTGGAAGGTGCGGGCCAGCCCGGCCCGGGTGATCTTGTGCTGCTTCATGCCGTTGAGCAGCCTACCCTCGAGCAGCACCTGGCCGCCGGTGGGCTTGTACACGCCGGTCATGGCGTTGAAGCAGGTGGTCTTGCCGGCGCCGTTGGGCCCGATCAGCCCCAGGATCTCCCCCCGCTTGATGGTGAAGCTGATGTTGTCCAGCGCCAGCAGGCCGCCAAACTTCATGGTCAGGTTCTTCACCTCGACGAGGTCGTCCCCGACACTGACGGCAATTTCGCGTTCCGGCGCGGCGGCCTCGGCCACCTCCGCCTCGACGCCGGCAACCTCGGTGTCCGCATGCCGGCCGGTTGCTTCCGTTGACTCGCTCATGAGGAGGCCTCCTTCCCCGGCCCGGGCTTGGCCTTGGCGGCCTTGGCATCGGCGGACGCCCGCACCGCGGCATAGGCATTGCGGCCATAGGCCAGCAGCTGTTGCCGGGCGGCCAGCAGCCCGTGCGAACGGTAGATCATGATCAGGACGAGGGCCAGGCCAAAGATCAGGTACTTGTAGTCGGCGATCGCCGTAAAACGCAGCGGAATGTAGGCCACAAGGGCCCCACCGAGGATGGCGCCGACCTTGTTGCCCGCCCCGCCCAGCACCACGGCGGCCACGAACAGCACGGAGGTGACGACGTCGAACTTCTGGTTGTTCACGAAGCCGACCTGCCCGGACATGAGGGCACCGGACAGTCCGCCCACGCCGGCGCCGATGGCAAACGCCCATACCTTGTACTTGAAGGTGGGGACGCCCATGGTCTCGGCAGCGTCCTCGTCCTCGCGGATGGCGATCCAGTTGCGGCCCACCCTGCTGCGTTCCAGGTTGCCGGCAAGCAGCAGCACAATGATCAGGATGGTCAGGGTGAGCCAGTACCAGGGCGTGCCGTTGGAGTTGGCAAAGATGGGCACGCCGCTGGCATCCGTTCCCGGCGGGTGGCCGACGTTTTGGAAGCCGACCTGGCCCTTCATGGCCGGGATGATCGTGGCCAGGATGCGGACAATTTCACCGAATCCCAGCGTGACGATGGCCAGGTAGTCCCCGCGCAGGCGCAGCGTCGGAACGCCGAGCAGCACGCCGAAGAACATGGTCACCGCCATGGCCACCGGAAGGGTCCACAGGTAGGGGATCTTCAGGAAGGTGGAGTCGGAACTGGTCAGCATGGCCGTCACGTATGAGCCGACGGCAAAGAAGGCAATGTAGCCCAAGTCCAGGAGCCCCGCATAGCCGATCACGATGTTCAGCCCCACGGCCACGAGCGCCCAGACGGCCATGGTCTGGCAGGCCAGTGCAAAGTCGTTGCCCGGTTCGGTGGAAATCAACGGCGGGTTGATGACCGGCAGCAGGTACGCCAGGATCACCACCAGGATCAGGAACGCCCACTGTTTTTGCCGTGGCAGCGCCTGCCACTTGTCGCCGAGGCCGCTGAACCAGCCCCTGCGGCGGGCTGCCGCGCTGGAGCCGGGCGGGAGCCCCACGGCCTCACGGTTTTCGGCCGCCTGGTCTCCTTTGGCGGTGTGAAGGGGTGTCGGCCCGTCTACCATGCTCATGCCTTGCTCCTTCCCAGCGAGGTGCCCAGGATGCCCTCGGGCCGCAGCAGCAGCACGAGCACCAGGACCACGAATGCAACAACGTCGGTCCACTGCGAGTTGCCCAGCAGGATCTGTCCGTAGTTGCCGATGAGCCCGAGGAGCAGGCCGCCGAGCAGCGCCCCCCGGACGTTGCCGATGCCGCCCAGGACAGCCGCGGCGAACGCCTTGATGCCCAGGATGAATCCGCCGTTGTACTGGACCCCGGAGGGGATCTTCATGACGTAGAACAATGCGGCCGCGCCGGCGAGGATGCCGCCGATCACGAACGTGGTGATGATGATCTTTTCCTTGTTCACGCCCATGAGCGTGGCGGTGTCCGGGTCCTGGGCCACGGCACGGATGCCGCGCCCGGTGCGGGACTTGCTGATGAAGCGTTCGGTGATGACCATCATGATCACGGCCGCGATGACAATGATCAGCTGCTGGTCGTAGATGAAGGTCCCGAAAACCTCAAAGATCGGCCGCGACCTGAACATGGTCAGGGCCGGTTCGGGGTTGGGTCCGCGGACCAGGAAGATCGTGTACTGGATGGTGAACGAGGCGCCGATGGCCGTGATCAAAAAGACCAGGCGCGGCGCGTTGCGTTTGCGCAGCGGTTTATAGGCCAGCCGCTCAAGCAGGAACGCCGTAAGCGCCGAGGCGCATATGGCCACGACAAGCGCCAACAGCAGGTTGACGATGATCGAGCCGATGGACAGGTTGGGTGCGGAGGGGCCGAAGCCGAGGAAGCTGAGCGTGAAAAACACGCCGTAGCAGCCCATGATGAACACTTCGGAGTGCGCGAAGTTGATCAGGTTGAGCACGCCGTAAACGAGGGTGTACCCGAGGGCCACCAGGGCGTAGATGGAGCCAAACGTCAGCCCGTCAAAGGTGGCGGACCAAAAGTTCTGCAACAGCGAGGGAATATCAAAGGTGATCCACGAACTGTCGGAGGCGGATGCGGGGAGCATTGTTAGGAGGGTGGGAATCATTCGGACATCCTGATCTTGGCAGCGCCCATGGCTTCGGATGGGCCGGCCGCTGCCGGTAGAGCGAACGGGATAGGGTGGCACGCAAAGGCTGTGGGCCGGAGGTCCCCCGTCCCACAGCCTTGTGCGCCTGAATTACTCGCCGATGGCGCCGATCGGGACGATCTTGCCGTTTTCAACCTTGTAGCCGTAGACGGTCGGGGCCTGGAGCTCGCCCTTGTCATTCCACTTGTAGTGCTTGCTCAGCCCGTCCTTGTCGTAGGACTTGACCCAGCTCAGCAGCTTGGCGCGGTCCTGGTTGCCGGCGTCGATCCCTGCCAGCAGCACGGTGGCAGCGTCGTAGCCCTCGATCGAGTACGTGCCCGGTTCCATGTTGTTTGCTGCCTTGTAGGCAGATTCGAAGGTCGGGATCAACTCGCCCGGGATGCAGGGGCAGGTGAAGAACGCGTTGGCCGAGGCGTCGCCGGCCTGCTTGATGAACTGGTCATCCTTCAGGCCGTCCGGGCCGATGAACGTGCCGGTGAAGCCCTTGGCCACGAGCTGCTGGTCAAACGGGGCGCCTTCGGCGTAGTAGCCCGAGTAGAAGACCGCGTCGGCCTTGGCGTTCATGATCTTGGAGATCGTGGCCGAGAAGTCCTTCTGGCCGGTGGTGACCTTGTCGGTGCCGATCAGGGCCGAACCGAGTCCGTCCGAGGTGGTCTTGCCGAGGCCGATTCCGTAGTCGGAGTCGTCCTGGACCAGGTAGACCTTCTTGGCGCCGAGCTTGCCGGTGATGAACTTCGCAGCTGCCGGGCCCTGGACGGCGTCGTTGCCCAGGCCGCGGAAGAACGTGGTCCAGCCGTTCTGGGTCAGCGTCGGGTTCGTGGCGGCGGGGGTGATGTGGACCAGCTTCTGCTGCTCGAAGATGTTGCCGGTGGCCTTGGACTCGCCGGAGAACGGCAGGCCCACGACGCCGATGATGTCGGCTTCCTTGGTGGCCTGGGTGACGGGGCCGGTCGCCTTGTTCGGGTCGCCTTCGGTGTCAAACTTCTTGAACTGGACCTGGCAGTTGGCGTTGGCCTTGTTGTGCTGGGAGACGGCCAGCTGGACGCCGTTGAAAATGTTGATGCCCAGCTGGGCGTTGGCCCCCGTTTCGGCGCCAATGTAGGCCAGCGTGGTGGTGGCCGGGCAGGTGGCCTTGCCATTGCCCGCGGGCAGGACGGCGTCCTTCGGGGTTTGGATGGAAGTCAACGCGGGAATGTTGACGGTGGTGGAGCCTCCACCGGCGCTTCCGCTGCTCTGGGGTGCGGCCTGATTCGCACACCCTGCCATGAGCATGCCAAGGGTGGCGGCTGCTGCGAGGGTGGTCATCACTTGCTTACGGTACATAGATTCGCCTTCCGGACTATGTCGCAGAGTCCCGGTGGACGTCCTCGTCCCCCAGGTTTCCCTGCTCTTCACGAGATCTGACATTACCCGCAAGTATGTGGTCCGGGACACATTTAGCGTAAAGATCTGATAACGGACGGGAGAATTTTGCGGTGAACAGGGCGACGGCGGCGCCCGGGGACAATAAAAGCCCGCCTCCGGTGGGAGGCGGGCTTTTATCTTGCCTGCGGACGGTGCTTGGGCGGGGCGGTTTCAAGGTCCCGGCGGGCTCGACCGCCGGGGTTTGTGCCGGCTCGACCGGCGGGGTCCCGACCGGCGGATTTAGGCCAGGGTTTCGATGGCCTTGTTCAGCGTGGCGGACGGGCGCATGATGGCGGCAACCTTGGCTGCGTCCGTGCGGTAGTAGCCGCCCAGGTCGACCGGGGAGCCCTGCACCGCGAGCAGTTCGGCAACGATGGCTTCCTCGTTGTCCGTCAGGTCGGCGGCGACGGCGGCGAAGGCTGCGGCCAGTTCGGCGTCAACGGTCTGGGCGGCCAGTTCCTGGGCCCAGAACTTGGCCAGGTGGAAGTGGCTGCCGCGGTTGTCGATCTCGCCGACCTTGCGCTTAGGGGACTTGTTCTGCAGCAGGAAGGTGCCGGTGGCGCGGTCCAGGGTGTCGGCCAGGATCTGTGCCCGGGCGTTGCCCTTGGAGACGGCCAGGTGCTCAAAGCTGACGGCCAGTGCCAGGAATTCGCCCAGGCTGTCCCAGCGCAGGTGGTTTTCCTTGATCAGCTGCTGCACGTGCTTCGGTGCGGAGCCGCCGGCGCCGGTCTCGAAGAGCCCGCCGCCCGCAATGAGCGGGACGATGGAGAGCATCTTGGCGCTGGTGCCCAGCTCCAGGATCGGGAACAGGTCGGTCAGGTAGTCGCGCAGCACGTTGCCGGTGACGGAGATGGTGTCCTCGCCGCGGCGGATGCGCTCCAGCGTGAAGGCAGTGGCCTTCTCCGGGGAGAGGATGCGGATGTCCAGGCCCTCGGTGTCGTGCTCCTTCAGGTACTCCTTGACCCTGGTGATGAGGTTGGCGTCGTGGGCGCGGGTCTCATCCAGCCAGAACACGGCCGGGGTGGCCGAGGCGCGTGCACGGGTGACGGCAAGCTTGACCCAGTCACGGACCGGGATGTCCTTGACCTGGCAGGCGCGCCAGATGTCCCCGGGGGCAACTTCGTGCGAGATGAGCACGTCGCCGGCGGTGTTGGTGATCTGCACGGTGCCGGCCTCGTCGAGGACGAACGTCTTGTCATGGCTGCCGTATTCCTCGGCGGCCTGGGCCATGAGGCCCACGTTGGGGACGGTGCCCATGGTGGTCGGGTCGAAGGCGCCGTGGGCGCGGCAGTCGTCGATGGTCACCTGGTAGACGCCGGCGTAGCTGCTGTCCGGCAGGACGGCGAGGGTGTCGTGTTCCTTGCCGTCGGCGCCCCACATGTGGCCGGAGGTGCGGATCATGGCCGGCATGGAGGCGTCCACAATCACGTCGGAGGGCACGTGCAGGTTGGTGATCCCCTTGTCGGAATCGACCATGGCCAGGGCGGGGCCCTCGTCGTACCCCTTCTCGATGGCGGCTTCGACGCCGGCGCGGGCATCGGCCGGCAGGGCGTCCAGGCCGTTGAGGATGGAGGCCAGGCCGTTGGCGGGGCTGAGGCCGGCCTTGGCCAGGGCGTCGCCGTAGTTGGCGAACAGGTCCGGGAAGTAGGCCTTCACGACGTGGCCGAAGATGACCGGGTCCGAAACCTTCATCATGGTGGCCTTCAGGTGTGCCGAGAGCAGGACGCCGTCTTTCTTGGCGCGGGCCACCTGGGCCTTGAGGAACTCGTCCAGGGCTGCAGCGTTCATGACCGTGCCGTCCACGATCTCGTCGGCGAGCACCGGGAATGAGTCCTTGAGCACGGTGACGGTGCCGTCGGTGGCGACGAACTGGATCTTGATTTTGTCGTCGGCCGGGATCACCACGGACTTCTCGTTGTGGCGGAAGTCGCCGGCGGACATGGTGGCCACGTTCGTCTTGGAATCCGCGGACCAGGCACCCATGCTGTGCGGATTGGCCTTGGCGTAGTTCTTGACGGAGAGGGGTGCGCGGCGGTCCGAGTTGCCCTCGCGCAGCACCGGGTTCACGGCACTGCCCTTGATCTTGTCGTAGCGGGCGCGGACGTCCTTTTCCTCATCCGTGGAGGGGTCGTCCGGGTAGTCCGGCAGTGCGTAGCCCTGGCCCTGGAGTTCGGCGATGGCGGCCTTCAACTGCGGGATGGACGCGCTGATGTTCGGCAGCTTGATGATGTTGGCATCGGGGTCCTTGGCCAGGGCACCCAGTTCAGCCAGCGCATCCTCGATCCGCTGGTCCTCGGCGAGGTAGTCGCCGAAGACGGCGATGATGCGGCCGGAGAGTGAGATGTCGCGGGTCTCGATCTCGACGCCTGCGGTCGAGGCGAACGCCTGGACAATGGGCAGGAGCGAATAGGTCGCCAGCATGGGCGCTTCGTCGGTGTGGGTGTAGATAATCTTGGCCATGGGTGAGGCGTCTCCTACAAAATTACAACGGTGGAATGCGAAAATGATTTCGTTTTCTTCCCCTCCAACTTACCCGAATGGGCCCCTCTGCCGTGTATCGGCGGGGAGGGGGCCTGCTTTGTGACCCGAACACCTGACAAGTCACCGCGCAGTAAGTAGCGTGGATCACATGGAACTCAAAGGGAAATTCGCAGACGCAGTCAACGACCAGGTCACCATGGAGCTCAAGGCCGCCATGGTGTACCGCCAGCTGTCCATCGAAATGGACTTCAGGAACCTGCCCGGCATGGCCAGCTGGTTCCTGATCCAATCCGGCGAGGAGCTGGGCCACGCGCAGAGGTTCACCGACCACATGGTTGACCGCGAGGCTTGCCCCAGGATTGAAGCCATCACGGCCCCCAATCTCACCATCAAGTCGCCACTGGATGCCTTCAAGGCCGCCCTGGACAACGAGCAGCAGGTCTCCGATTCCATTCGCAACCTGTACCGGATGTCCCAGGAAACGGGCGACATCGACTCGATCCCGCTGCTGAACTGGTTCATCAACGAACAGCTCGAAGAGGAGTCCTCCGTCAGTGAAATCATTGGCCGGATCAACCTGATTGGCGACGACGGCGACGGCCTCCTGCGCCTCGATGCCGAGCTCGGCACGCGCACGCCCGATCCGGACAAGTGAGCCGGGTTTCTTAAAGTACGACGGCGGCCGGGCGTTGACCTGCTGGTTCACGCGTTGCTGCACGGCCTGCTGGTGGGCACCATGGTGCACGTCCACTCCGGCATCCGGCCCGGATTCAGGCGCTGCCGCCGGATCCGACGGCCTTCCGCGCAGCCGGCGCACGACCAGCGCCGCCAGCAATGCCACCACAATGGGCGCAAGGACGCCCACCGCCACGACCACCCAAACTGACATCGTTCCCACTCCCCCGGTGGATTGCCGTCTTGATGTTGCTTTCCACACAGCATGCCATCCCCGACAGACATTCCCGGCATTGTGGCACTTAAAGGGCGCCACCGAATTTGATGGTGCACATAATGTGCGTCAGGCGCCCGACAGGTCACCGAAGCTGCACCACCGAATTTGATGCTTGCATTCGGTGGTGCAGCGGAAGCGCCCTGGGGCGATCAACTCAGTGGAAGAAGTGCCGGGAACCGGTGAAGTACATGGTGACGCCGGCCGCGTTGGCGGCCGCGATGACTTCCTCGTCGCGGATGGATCCGCCGGGCTGGACCACGGCGCTCACGCCGGCGTCGAGCAGGATCTGCAGGCCGTCGGCGAACGGGAAGAACGCGTCCGAGGCGGCAACGGAACCGACCGCGCGCCTTTCGGAGACGCCTTCGGCACCCGCTGCGCCGCCGGCGGCGTCAACGGTGGATTCCACCTGGACACCGAGCGTGTTGGCACGCTCCACGGCCAGCCTGCAGGAGTCAACGCGGTTGACCTGGCCCATGCCGATGCCGACGGTGGCGCCGTCCTTGGCGAGCAGGATCGCGTTTGACTTGGCGGCCCGGACGGCGGTCCAGGCGAATTTGAGCTCGGCCAGCGTGGATTCGTCGGCGGCGGGGCCTGCGGCGAGCGTCCAGTTGGCGGGGTTGTCGCCGTCGGCGTCGATCCGGTCGCTCACCTGCACCAGCATGCCGCCGGAAACCTGGCGGACCTCTGCCGGGTAGCGGCCGTAGCCGTCGGGCAGGGCCAGCAGGCGGACGTTCTTCTTCTTGGACAGGATTTCCACGGCTTCGGGTGCAAAGTCCGGGGCGATGACAACTTCGGTGAAGATGTCCTTCACGGTCCGGGCCATGCCGGCGGTGACGGTGCGGTTGGCGGCGATGACGCCGCCGTAGGCGGAGACGGGGTCGCAGGCGTGGGCCTTGCGGTGGGCGTCGGCGATGGGGTCGTCGGCATCCGCGGAGGCCACGGCCACGCCGCAGGGGTTCGCGTGCTTGACCACGGCCACGGCGGGGCCGTCGAAGTCGAACGCTGCGCGCAGGGCGGCGTCGGCGTCGACAAAGTTGTTGTAGCTCATGGCCTTGCCGTGCAGCTGGTCCGCCTGCGCAATGCCGGCCGGGGCGGCCTGGTCCACGTAGAGTGCGGCCTGCTGGTGGGGGTTTTCACCGTAGCGCAGCACCTCGGAGCGTTCCAGCGAGTAGCCGGCGTACGCGGGCCACTCGACCACGCCGTCGCCGTCCTCGTCCAGGAACTGGGAGGCCGTCCAGGACGCCACGGCGTTGTCATACGCCGCCGTGTGGGCAAAGGCGGCGGCAGCCAGGCGCTGGCGGGCGGCCAGCGTGAAGCCGCCTTCGGCCGCGGCAAGCACCACGTCGGCGTACTTGGCGGGGTCCACGACGACGGCCACGGACGGGTGGTTCTTGGCCGCGGCGCGCACCATGGAAGGGCCGCCGATGTCGATCTGCTCCACTACGGCGTCCTGCTCCGCGCCGGACTTCACGGTGTCCACGAACGGGTAGAGGTTCACCACCACCAGGTCAAACGGCTCCACGTGCAGCTCTTCAAGCTGGCGGACGTGGTCGGGCAGGCGGCGGTCGGCCAGGATGCCGGCGTGGACCATGGGGTGGAGGGTCTTGACGCGGCCGTCCAGGCACTCCGGGAAGCCGGTCAGCTCCGACACTTCGGTGACCGGGACGCCCGCGGCGGCAATCCTGGCCGCGGTGGAGCCGGTGGAAACGATGGCAACACCGGCGGCGTGCAGCCCCGTGGCCAACTCCTCCAGCCCGGTTTTGTCGTAGACCGAAATCAGGGCCCGGCGGATTGGAACACGGTTAAGTACGCTGGTCACAGAATTTTCTCCAGGGGTTGGTCGATGATGGCGACAGCTTGAGTTTATGCCACTACCACCGGGTAGGCTGTCAGCCATGGCCCTCCGTGACCCGCACCACTGCCCCGCAGCCGGCCTCAGCCGCCTGGTCAACGCCGTCATCTGGCCCGGTTTTGTGGGCGCCACGGTCCCCGGGTGGCTGGACCGGGCGTTGCGCGACGGGCTGGCCGGGGTGGTCTACTTCAGCCACAACATCGACCCCGACGTCCCCGGACAGCTCCCGGCACTCTCTGCCGCCATCCGGGCAGCCAACCCGTCCGCCGTCGTCGGCGTGGACGAGGAAGGCGGGAACGTGACCCGGCTCCAGTCACGTGGGGGCTCCGCCATTCCCGGCGCGGCGGTGCTGGGCGCCCTGGACGATGTGGAGGTGACGGCTGCGGCGGGGCGGGCGATCGGCGGCCTGTGCCGCGCCGCCGGGGTGAACCTGGCCATTGCGCCCGTGGCCGACGTCAACACAAACCCGCTGAATCCGGTGATCGGCGTGCGTGCCTTCGGTTCCTCCGCGGCGCTGGTCAGTGCGCACACTGCCGCCGCGGTGGCCGGGATCCAGGCGGCGGGCGTCGGAGCCTGCGCCAAGCACTTTCCCGGGCACGGTGACACCGTGGCGGATTCCCACCTGGACGTGGCGCGCGTGGAACTGACCCTGGCGCAGCTGCGCGAGCACCACCTGCCGCCATTCCAGGCCGCGTTCGACGCCGGCGTGGCCGCCGTGATGGGCGCCCACATCGTCGTGCCCGGGCTGGGCGACGCGCCGGCAACGTTGAACCCGCGGGCCGGGGCCCTGCTGCGCGACCTTGGCTTCGGGGGCCTGCTGGTGACCGACGCCCTGGACATGGCCGCGGTGCGGGCCACCGTCGGCCCGGGCGAGGGCGCCGTCCTGGCGTTGCTGGCCGGCGCCGACCTGCTCTGTGTCGGCAACCCGCTGAACGCCTACACCACCGGGCGCGACGACGAGGCCTGCTACACCGAGGTTTTTGACGCCGTGTACAGCGCCGTATCCTCCGGCCGCCTGCCCGTCGAGGTTTTGCAGGCGGCGGCCGGGCGCGTGGCGGCCTTTGTGCAGTGGTCGCAGGAGGCTTCCCGGTGCGGTGAAGGCGGTGCGTGCGAGGACGGAGAAGTCGATTGGGTGGACGTGGCGGCCCGGGCCTGCCGCGTGGACCCTGGGGCGGGGGCCGTGGCGTTGGCCGGTCCGGACGCCGTCGTCACGCTCGTTGACGCCCGCACCGCGCCGAACATGGCGGCCGGGGCCACGGACAACTTTCTCGCCACGGCGCTGCTGGAGGGTTACGAGGTCTGCGTCCCCGACGTGTCGCTGCTGAGCGCGGAGGATCTCTCCGACCTGGTCTCCGCCGCCGCCTCGCAGGGCGAGCCGGTGCTGGTGCTGGTCGATGCCCTGTCCTCGCCGATGCAGCAGGCCACCCTGGCCGCGGTGGCCGCCGTCGCACCCCGCGCCCTGTGCATCAACGCCGGACTGCCCCCCGAACCCGGCACCGCCACCGGCACCGCCCTGTCCACCGTCCACTGCCACGGCTTCAGCCGCGTCAGCGCCGAGGCCGTGGTCCGCCTCCTCACCCCTGCCCGCTGAGCAACTGGGTCGCACTTGTTACCGTTTCGCGGGGGAAAATCGACGATTTTCGGTAAGTAGTGCTACCCAGTTGGGCCGGGCTTGGGGCGCCAGCCGCGGCTTTGCAACGCCCGGCGGATTTTGCGCACCGCGGCCTTGGCGTCGTCCTTCATGTGTTCCTTGCCGATGCGGACCTCGATCCACCCTGCGGCCTCGTAGTCTTCCTGGCGGCGGATGTCGCGGACCTGCTGGTCGGTCCCGGCGTGGGTGCCGCCGTCGTATTCCACGGCAACCCGATAGCGGGGGAAGGAAGCGTCCGGGGTGCGCGAGCGGCCGCCCGCCAGCTCAACCCTGACGTTGATGTCCGGCTCCGGCAGGCCGGCGAACCCCATGGCCAGGCGGAGGTGCGTCTCCTGGGCCGAGTCCGAGCCAACGCGGGCCAGGTTGAGGGCGGCACGGGCCTTGCGGATGCCGGGGGTGCCCTTGTGGCGGTCCAGCAGGAGTTCAAGGTCCTTGCGCGTTGCATACGGTGCACTGCGTCCCTCGAACTCCGGGCGCGGAACACGGATCAGGTGGTCCGCCACCACCACCAGTTCCGCCACGCCCATTCGGCGCGCACAGTCCAGCCAGGTGCGGGCCCTTGTGGTAATCCACAGCCCGTTGAGGCATTCCACCTCGTCGTCGCGGAATTCGGTCCGGTGGCCGGTGACGCCGGTCCTGCGGGGAATGGCGTGCGGTTTTTGCCGCGCTATGTGAATCTTTTCCGGATGTGCCACCGGCAGGAACCCGGGGAATGCCCAGATGGCGAAGGCCGTGGCGTGCGAGGCCGCCGAGTACCCGGTGACGAACGTGTACGGCCGGGTCAGCAGGGCCAGGGGCAGGTCTTCGTCGCTGAAGGACTTGATGCCACGGCTCAGCCCGGCCACGTCGGCATGACGCAGGCGGCTGTAATTGACGCCGAGCTCGGCGGCCTGGCGGGTGGTGAAGGGCCCCGTCAACAACGCCGGCGGGACCACTGGCTGCTGGAACATCCTTCCATCATGGCAATTAGCGCGGGGCCGCGCAGAAAGTTATCCACAGGTGCCCCCGGTCCCACCATGTAGGTCGCAATAGTTGCAGGATTTGCCGGAAAAACGCCGCGAAATCGGTAATAAGTGCGACCCAGTTGGGGCCGGGGACCCGGGCTCAGGCGCGCGAGCCGCCGGTGTCGGTGCCCACGACCGCCTGGTGCGTGGCAGCAAGGGCGGCCACGGAGCGGTCGTAGCGGCGCTGGGCCACGGCAACGAACAGGCAGTCGACCACGGCCAGCTGGGACATCCGCGAGGCCATGGCCCCAGACCGGAAGGCCGTCTCGCGGACCATGGTGGCCAGGCACACGGACGCCTCGGCGCCGGCCGGGGATGCCGGCGCATTGGTCACCAGCAGTGCCGGAGCGCCCGACGCCCGCGCCAGCCGGAGGAATTCGACCACCGACGCCGTCTTCCCGCCGTGGGAAAACGCCACCGCGACGTCCCCGGCCGTCATGAGCGAGGCGCCCATCAGGGCATTGTCCGCGTTGCCGAAGGCGGACACGTTCAGCCCGATCCGGAACAGCTTGTAGCGCAGGTCCTCAGCCACCACGGCGCCGGCCCCCACGCCGTAAACATTGATCCGGCCGGCGGCAGCAACCAGCTTCACGGCCCGTTCCAGTGCCGCGAGGTCCAGGTTCCTTGTGGTTTCCTCCAGCCCCATGACCTCGGAGAAGCGGATCCGCTCCACCATGTCCGCAAGGGAGGTGCCGGGGCTGATGTCGTCGCCGAACGCGGGATCGCGCACCTCCGCGGCGGCTGCGCTTTCACGTCCCAGCTCGGCGGCCATTTCCAGGCGCAGCTGCGCATAACCGGCCAGCCCCACGGCCCGGCAGAACCGCACCACCGTCGGATCCGAGGTGGAGCACATCTGTGCCAATTCCGTCACCGTGTGAGACAGGACCACGGAGGGGTCGGCCAGGATGACGTCCGCAACCCGCGCGGCCGCGGGAGTCAGCGACGACCGTTTCGCGTAAATGACAGATTGAATGCTCAATGGGTCCTCCCGGCCGTGGTTCCCTCATTGTAGGGGCCTTCTGCCGCACAGTTGGTAAATAATTTACAATCGTTACAGAAGGCCGTAATCCGAACTACGGCCCACCCTATTGCTGCAGGGAAGGCGCGCCTTGACCACTTCCAGGACCACCCCGGACCCCGTGCCGAACGCCGCCCCCGCCCCGGCAGGCCACCCCCAAGCCCCCGGGGACATCCGCGCCGAGTTGCGCACCCTCGTCACCGAGCAGCCCAACCCCGCCCACCCCGACCTGGCCGCCCTCAGCACCGCCGAACTTGCCGCGGCCATGAACGCCGAAGACGCCCTGGTCCCGGCAGCGGTGCAGCGCCACGTCCCCGCCATCGCAGCGGTCATCGATGAAATTTCCCACCGGATGTCCGACGGCGGCCGCCTCATCTACGTGGGTGCCGGCACCCCCGGCCGGCTCGGGGTCCTGGACGCCAGCGAGTGCCCGCCCACCTTCGGCACCGACCCGGCGCAAGTGGTGGGCGTCATTGCCGGTGGCGGCGCGGCCGTACGGCAGGCCGTGGAAAATGCCGAGGACAGCGCGGAAGCGGCGCAGCAGGCCATGGCTGCCCTGCAACTGGCCAAGAATGATTCGGTGGTCGGCATCGCGGCGTCCGGCCGCACCCCGTACGTCGTCGCCGCCGTCGCTGCCGCACGCCGCCGGGGCGCCTATACGGTGGGCTTTTCCTGCAACGAAAACTCCCCCCTTGGCGCTGCCGCGGACGCCGCCCTGGAGATCGAGGTGGGCCCGGAAGTGCTCACCGGCTCCACGCGGCTGAAGGCCGGCACCTGCCAAAAACTGGTGCTGAACATGCTCAGCACCATCACCATGGTCCGCCTGGGCAAGACCTACAAAAATTACATGGTGGACCTGCGCGCCACGAATGAAAAGCTCCGCGCCCGCAGCGCACAAACCCTGATGCAGGCCACCGGATGCGACTCCGCCACCGCCGCGGCGGCCCTCGAAGCCGCCGGCGGCCACGTCAAGGCCGCCATCCTCGCGGTCCTGACCGGCCTCCCCGCGGCCGAATCCGCCGCCCTGCTCGAACGCAGCGGCGGCTTCCTGCCGGCTGCCCTCGCCGCCGGGACCCCCTGAACCACGACGCCGGAGCCCACCCATGCCTGCACCTTACGAACGCCTGACCACGGAAATACGGCACCTCCTTGGCCGGGCAGTTGCGGACGGCGTGGCACCGGCGGCGGGCTGCGCCGTCGTGATTGCCGGGGAAACGCTGCCTGCCGTCACGGCCGGGACCGCCGCACCGGGCACCTTTTTTGACCTCGCCTCGGTGACCAAGCTGTTCAGCACCGTCACCATGCTGTCCCTGGTGGACGGCGGCCTGCTGGAGCTTGACACCCCGGTCGGGGAACGGCTGCCGGCCTACGCGCAGGGCGGGAAGGCCGGTGTCACGCTGCGCCACCTGCTCACGCACACCTCGGGCCTGCCCTCGGAATGGCGCGGCTGGGAAAGGACGCTGGCCCGGGGCCGGTCCTTTGAGCGCATCCTGCTCATCGACGACCTCCTCGGCACCGCGCTGGAGGCCGCGCCGGGAACACGCTTTGCGTATTCGTGCGCCGGCTTCAACACCGCAATGGCGCTGGCCGAACACGTTACGGCGATGCCGTGGGCACGGCTCGTCGAGGACCGGGTGCTGGCCAGGCTCGGCACGGACGGCATCACGGGCGCCCCGGATCCGCAGCGTTGCGCCCCCACCGAGTACCAGCCGGAACTGGGCCGCGGGCTGGTCCGCGGCATTGTGCACGACGAGGCGGCGTGGTCGCTCGGCGGTCTCAGCGGCAACGCCGGCATGTTCGCCACGGCCCCCGCGCTGGCCGTGTTCGGCGAGGCCCTCCGCACCGGCCTGGCCGGCATCCTCTCCGCCGGCCTGGCCGACGAGATGTGGCGCAGCCAGCTCCCGGAGGTGCTGGGCAGCCATTTCAACCCGGCCGACCCCGGCTTCGGCCACGGCCTGGGACTGCGCATCAACCAGCAGCCGTGGATGGGATCGGCCGGGCGCGACGCCCGCGGGCACGGCGGGTTCACCGGCACCTCCCTGCTGGTGGACAAGGAAAACGGAATCACGATTGCGCTCCTGAGCAACCGGGTGAGCCCCCGCCGGGACGGCGATGACGCGACGGGCCTGCGCCAGGCGGTGTCCGACGTCGTCTATTCTGGTAGAAGTGACTTTAACTAACCGGGGGTAAGTGCCATGGGCACAAACACGGCAACAGCCACCGGCGATGCGGTGGTCCAGGAACTGCCGTGGCGCTGGCGCGTGCAGGGCAGCATCTTCATCATCGGCGGGCTCGGCTTCATGTTCGACGCCTGGGACGTGGCGCTCAACGGCTTCCTGATCCCGCTGCTGTCCAAGGAATGGGGGCTGGTTCCGGGGCAGGCCGCGTGGATCGGCGCGGCGAACCTGATCGGCATGGCCGTGGGTGCCTTTGTCTGGGGCTCCATTGCGGACGTGATCGGGCGCAAGACGGCGTTCACCCTGACCCTGCTGGTCTTTTCGGTGTTTACCGTGCTGGGCGCCGTCTCCAACGACATCGTGCTGTTTTGCGCATTCCGTTTCCTGGCCGGGTTCGGGCTGGGCGGGTGCATCCCGGTCGACTACGCCCTGGTGGGCGAGTTTACGCCCCGCAAACACCGCGGCCGGGTGCTGACGGCCATGGACGCGTGGTGGCCGGTGGGCGCGTCGCTGTGCGGCGTCGTCTCGGCCGTGCTCATGGCCTCCTTCGACAACTGGCGCCTCCTGATGCTGGTTTTGGTGCTGCCGGCGCTGCTGGTGTTCTGGGTGCGCCGGCACGTGCCCGAATCGCCCCTGTTTTTGGTCCGTGCGGGACGGCCCGCCGAGGCGGAGGCCGTCATTGGGCGGCTGATTGAGCGCACTGGCGTACAGGTGGGGCCGTGGCGGCTGCCGGATCCGGCCGACGTGCCACGGCTGTCGATGGGCAGCGTCACCGGGCAGCTGGCCGGGTTGTGGCGCTTCAACTGGCGGATCACCGGCATTGCCTGGTCGCTGTTCCTGACTGTCCTGCTGGTTTATTACGGTGCCCTGACCTGGATGCCGTCCATCCTGGTCGCCACCGGCTATGCGGAGAACAAGGCCTTCATCGCCACGGCGTCGATGACGGCCATCGGCTTCCTGGGCGTGGTGGCCGCGGCGCTGCTGGTGGAGCGCGTGGGCCGCAAATGGATCCTGGCCGTCACGGGCCCCGGCGCCGCGCTCTCGCTGGTGGTCTTCGCCCTGGTGCTGAAAGCCCCCGCTGCCGCACAGCTGTGGCTGCTGGTGTTCGGCTTTGTGGTCCAGGTGGCCATCCCGGTGCTGTACACCTACGTCTCGGAGCTGTATCCGACCCACCTGCGGGCCACCGGCTTTGGCTGGGCGTCCACCATGTCCCGTGTGGGCGCCGGGCTGGTCCCCCTTATCTTCGGCTCGCTGCTGTGGCCGGTGCTGGGCCTGCCGCTGACGTATGCGCTGACCGGTGCGCTGGTGCTGCTGGCCGTCCTTTGGATGGCCTTCGCCGCCCCGGAAACCAAGGGCGCGCCCCTGCACTGATACGCAGGGTACGGCCCGGGCACCGCCCTTGCATGGGCCGGATCAGCCCGGCCGGCGAAGTCCGGGACACTGTCAGCCTGCCGCTCAGGCTTCATCCATTTTCAGCCGGTAGTGTTGGCTGCAAATCCAACTCTTGTCTTGAGGAGAATCATGGGCGCCCTGCTTCCCACCGTTTTCACCACTGCCGGCCTGATCGGCGGCTTCCAGACCGCCCGCTCCACCAAGAACCGCCAGCTGGGCGGCGCCGTCCTGGCCGCTGCCGGTGCGGCTGCGTTCCTTGGCTGGAAGAAGAACGCCGGTGCCGGCACCGCGGCCGCCCTCACGGCCACGTACCTGGCCGCCTTCGGCGCGTCGCACCCGCTGGCCAAGAAGATGGGCGCCTGGCCTGCCGTCTACACGGTCACGGGTGCCACGGCCCTGGCCTCGCTGCTCCTGGGCCGCAAGCGCTAGTAGGCCCTCCGCCCCGCACGCGGTCAATCTGTGTTGCAGGACTTCGACGAAAAACCCCGTTTTTCGGGCAAATCCGTCCAACAAGTGCAACACAGACCGGAAGAACGGCGGAGTCAGGCGCGGGCGAGGTCTCCCAGGACCTTGACGAGCAGTTCGCGTTCGGCCACCTTGATGCGTTCGTGGAGGGTTTCCTCGGTGTCGCCGTCCAGCACCGCCACGGGGGTCTGGGCGATGATGGGGCCGGTGTCCACGCCGGCGTCGGCAAAGTGGACGGTGCAGCCGGTGACCTTCACGCCGTAGGCGAGGGCATCGCGGACCCCGTGGGCGCCGGGGAACGCGGGCAGCAGGGCCGGGTGCGTGTTGACGTAGCGGCCCGCGAACGCGTCGATGAAGCCCGGCGCCACGATGCGCATGAAGCCGCTGGAAAGCACGTAGTCGGGCTTGTAGGCGGCGACGGCATCCAGCAGCGCGGCATCCCAGTCCGCGCGGGCCGCAAAGTCCTTGAAATTGACCACAAAGGTCTCCAGGCCGGCGGCGGCGGACCGCTCAATGCCGAAGGTGCCGGGGCGGTCGGCCCCCACCGCGGCGATTTCCATGGGCAGTTCCCCCGCGGCGACGGCGTCGATCACCGCCTGCAGGTTGGAGCCGGTCCCGGAAACCAAAACAACTATGCGCATGGGTCAATGTTAGGCGCACGCGGCGGGCCGGCCCTATTCGAGGGCTAGGTGCGGTGCGAGAGTTGCGGCGCGGCCGCCTTGCCGGCTTCCAGCCACGGCCCCAGCAGTGAGCCCAGTACGACGCCGGCCCCCACCTCCGCGCCCAGCCAGGCTGCCGCCGCCAAGGGGCTGGGCCCCACCTCGGTGAGCCGGCCAAGTCCCACGGAGCCGCCCGACAGCCAAAACACGATGCAGCCCAGCACGGCCGCCACCAGGCCCACGGCCACGCCCAGGACCAGCGTGGAACCCGGCAGGGAAAGCCACCGCTGGCGGACCTTCATCGACAGCCATTCGTCAAAGTGGTTTTCGCCCGTCCGCACGAACCACCAGCCGGCCAGCATGCCTGCCGCCACGGGAACGGCAAGGGCCGCGAACCCCCAGGTGAGCGCGCCGGTGGGCAGTGCGGCCAGCACCGGCAGGGGCGGGACGGGCGCCACCGAGGTGCCCAGCGGCGAGACGGTGGAGCCCGCGCCAAGATTGAAGCCCGCGCCGGTGGACCAGGCCAGCGACCAAACGGCCAGGTTCGGCATGAAGCTGAGCTGTCCCAGTGTCAGTGCTGCACCGCCCGTGCCCCCGGCGCGCATGCCCTGGTAGACGGTGGCCATGTCCGTCCAGCGGGCCATGAGGTTGATGGCCAGCAGCAGCGATGCGGCAGCCAGGGCGGCCGCCAATGCCACAAAGCCCGAACGCGCCGCAGCCCAGGCGTAGGACCCGGCCCAGCGTTGGTCCTGGCTGGTCTTGGCGATCCAGTCCGCCGCGTTGACGCCGATCAGGCGCCCCCACGAACCGGCTTCGCGCCTGGCACCGATCACCAGGCCCAGTCCGGCGGGGATGAGGGGAACCAGCATGCTGGCCAACAGCGACGCATCGGCGTCGGGGGTGTTGCAGACAAATGCGGTGGCCAGGCCGGCCGCGGCGTAAACCGTCAGGGCGCCCAGCAACGGCTGCCAGAGCTGGTCCGTGTAGGAGGCGCGGGCGAGCCGCCGGCCGGCGCGCCAGGAGAGGAAGAACGGGACCAGGACCAGGCCCAGGGGCAGCAGGTCGAAGGTGCCGTTTTCCACGGAGGCGGAACTGGGGCCGTTGGTGACGCTCAGTGACAGGGGCACGCCGTGCATGACCAGCCAGAATTTCCCCGCCAGCCGCGCGACGACGGACATGTCCTGTTCCGCGAAGCCGCCGGTAAACCATACTGCCGCCAGTGGAACAACCAAGACGAGGGCCGAGATAACAAAGACCTGGGCCGCCTCGAAGGCCCCCTGCAGCCCCAGCGGCATGGGAAGCCCGTCTCGTTGGCCGCGGGCAGCATTCGTATTCATCGTCTTCCATGGTGCCACACGGAACCGGCAACATCCCTGAGAAGCGCCGCGGAACGGTCAGCGCAGGGATGCTCCGGCGTCATATAAGGGTCCGGACGGGACTGCGGTCCGCACGGGGACGTTAAAGACGAATAGGGCCCGGATAAACCGAACCCTATTCGCACCAGCCTCGAAGACTAAAGTAATTGCACGGTTGCCCGCGCGGTTACCTTAGAAATTAGAGGGCCTGGATGTTGACTGCCTGGGGACCCTTGGGACCCTGCTCAACATCGAAGGAAACCTTCTGGTTCTCTTCGAGGGAGCGGTAGCCCGAGGAGTTGATTGCGGAGTAGTGCGCGAAAACATCCTGGCTCTGGTCATCGGGGGAGATGAAGCCGAAGCCCTTTTCAGCGTTGAACCACTTGACGGTACCTGTTGCCATTATTTCTATTTCCTTCTGAAGTTGGAGATTCCGCCCGACCTTCGGGCCTCCTGTTTACGGTTGAAGTCCGCTTCTCCAGAAAAGCGACGTCGTCCCGAAGGATGGCGTCGCTTCAACTACAAAAAACGCAACACTACAACTACGTCCAAGTATACATACCTCTTTCTGAAACGCCAGTAATTAATGAGAGGTGCGTCACTGTTTGCCTGCCGTTCATCAACCGCCCCGGGGAAAGGCGCCGGATCCAGCGATATTTGGGCGCCGGCGGCGTGACGCGTCACTCAGCGCGACTTTTAAGTTCACTTGGATTTAACGCCACGCCACCGGGCCCGTCCGGGCCTTTTCCGCCGAAAGTACAGAAGTGGCGGCCACGCCCCGACCCGACCCGCCAGAGCCGTACACCCACCGGCGGATCCAAGGTCCCGGGCCCGTAATGCGCTCACGTCCGCGCCAAAATCCCCGGAACGTCGCACGACGCCGGGAGGTTGCCGTAGTTGAAACACCTGTCCGGTCCCAGCCGGGAGTGGACGAACGCGTCCGCCACCGCGGGCGGCGCGTACCTGACCAGCAGCGACGCCTGAAGCGCCAGGGCCATCTTCTCCACCAGGGTCCGTGCCTGGCCGGCAAATTCCGCCGGCGCCGCCCGGACCGGAACCACGGCCTCCCGCAATCCGGCCGCGAAGCCGTCAAACATGGCGTGGGAACCGGAAGCCGCCCGGAGCTCGGCAAAGAAGGCGTCGACCGACTCCGGTTCGGCGGCCATGGCCCGCAGCACGTCCAGCGCAATGACGTTGCCCGTGCCCTCCCAGATCGCCATGACCGGCTGCTCCCGGTAGCGCATGGCCAACGGGAAGTCCTCAATGTAGCCGTTGCCGCCCAGGCATTCCATGGCCTCGTAGGCATGGTTGGGTCCGCGCTTGCACACCCAGTACTTGGCCACGGCTGTTGCGAGGCGCCGGAAGGCACGCTCGGCGGGGCCGGCGTCGTCGTCAAAGGCACGCGAGAGGCGCATGCCCACGGCGGCCGCCGCCTCGGCTTCCAGGGCCAGGTCCGCCAGCACATTGGCCATGGCCGGCTGGTCCACGAGCCGGGCCCCGAACGCGCGGCGGTGGCGGGCGTGCCACGCGGCCTCGGCCACGGCCTGGCGCATGCCGGCGGCCGTGCCGAGCACGCAGTCCAGCCGCGTCTGCGCCACCATGCCCATGATGGCGCGCACGCCGTGGCCCGGCTCGCCGATCCGCCAGCCGTGCGTGCTGGCAAATTCCACCTCCGACGACGCATTCGACCGGTTGCCCGCCTTGTCCTTGAGCCGCTGGACCAGGAACGTGTTGCGCTCTCCGTCCGGCAGCACGCGCGGGACCAGGAAGCAGCCGGGTCCGGCGTCGTCCCGGGCCAGGACCAGGAACGCGTCGGACATCGGCGCGGAACAAAACCACTTGTGCCCCGTGAGCAGGTGGTGGTCCGCCCACGGAACGGCACGCGTGGTGTTGGCCCGCACGTCCGAGCCGCCCTGCTTCTCCGTCATCGCCATCCCGAACAAGGCACCGCGCTTGCCCGCAGCCAGCTCCGGCGAATACTCGCGCGAATAGAGCCGCGGCAGCCACTCCCCCGCCAGCTCCTGGCTCAGCCGGAGCGGCTCCACCGCGGCATGGCTCATCGAGATGGGGCAGGCGTGGCCCGGCTCCACCTGCGCAAACAGCATGAACACCGCGGACCGCAGGGCATTCGCGCCCGCCCCCGGATCCGCCCATGCCGAGGTGTGGGCGCCCGCCGCCACCGCCTGCCCCATGATCCGGTGGTAGGAGGGGTGGTATTCCACCTCGTCGATCCGCTGCCCGTACTTGCTGTGGGTGTGCAGGACGGGCGGGTACGTGTGGACCAGCCGGGCGTCGTCCTGGAACTGCGCCGAGCCGACGACGGCGCCCACCCGTTCCAGCTCCCCCGTTGCCCGTGCGCCTGCCCTGCCGATTGTGGCGAGGTAGTCCCCCAGCGGTAGGTTCGTGCTGAATTCGTTGATGTCCACGCGCGGCGGCGGCTGGTTGAACACCTGGTGGGTGGGACAGGTGGCGGGTGCGGCTGCGGCGCCGGCGTCATCGACGGTCATGGCTTCAGGCTACGCCGCCCCGGCCCTGTGCCGGCACCTGCTGTCCTGCCCAGGCCGCCTGGCTCAACCGCCAGGCGGCAGGCTGCCACAGGCCTTGTCCAGAAACGCGGCCACCTCGCGCGGGCGTGTCAGGAGCGGCGCGTGGCTGGAGTCGATTTCCGTCACGTCGGCGCCCATCCGCGCGGCCATTTCCCGCTGCAGTGCCGGCGGCACGGCACGGTCGTCCGTGGTGAGCAGGTAGTGGCACGGCAGGTCCAGCCAGGCCGGCCGCCCCACCGCCACCCGGTCCAGGCCGATGCGCGTCAGTTTTTGCACCGCAGCCCCGACGGCGGCGCTTTCCGCGGGGAGTTCGTGCGCGATCACCTCGCCGAAGTGCGCCCGGTCAATATAGGTGTAGGCGCCCGCGACCACCACGTGCCGCGGGATCAGGCTGCCCGGATGCCGCCGGGATAACCCGTCCACCGACTCGCCCTCGGCCGGCGCAAATCCCGCAACATAGGCCAGCGCCCCGACCTTGCCGAGCGCAGCGCTGCCGGCCTCCCGGCCAATCTCCCGGGCGGCTTCCCCGATGACCACGCCACCGTACGACCACCCGGCCAGCAGCACGGGACCCTCCACGGTGGCGAGGGTCCGGCGCACGCTGGCCACGTCGTCGTCGAACGTTTCCAGGCCCAGCTGGGCCGCCACGGGGTTGTGGCCCAGCGCGCACAGCTCGGCAATGACGCGCAGCCAGCTGGACCCGTCGGACCACAGTCCGTGCACCAGTACTATCCCTGCCAATGGCAACCCTCTTTCGCTTGGTTCATCTCTTGGGGCCCGGGTCTCGACAAGCCCGGGCCCCGGCGGCAGGCCCGGCCACCGACCCGCTTACAGCGGCAGCTTCATCCCGAGGGAGAAGTTCAGCCCGGTGGCGAAGGTCAGGTACATCAGCCACAGCCCGGTGACCAGGTGCCACAGGCCCAGTGAGCGTTCGCCCCAGGCCTGCCCGATGCTGTGGAAGAAGTCGCTGATGTAGATCAACGTCAGCCCCACGAACAGCAGGCCCACCGGCCAGTCCCCGGCGATGAAGAACACCACAATGCCCAGCACCGAGAGGATGGTGTACGCCACTGACATGCCGGCATTGGTGCGCGGATCCACACCCTGCCAGCGGTTGTAGCCCAGCGCGAACCAGTGGATGCCATAGGCCGAGAACGCCAGGGCTGCCATGTACAGCGGCGCGTCCTTGAACACCTGGAACCATGTCATGCCGACGAAGAGGATGATGCCGGTGACGAGCTGGCAGAACCCCGGAAGCCAGATGCCCCACACGCCCGTCGACTTGTCCACGGATTCATTCCGCTTGGGCCAGTGGAACAGTTCCTCCGGCCCGTAAATCAAATACCCTGTCCCCAGACCAAAGAAACCCAGCGCCAGCGGTGCGAACGCCGACGAAGCAAAGATCAAGTTCATTGCCTTACTCCTATGCTTTGACGAAAAACGAGTGTCATCCAGGCAGTTTCATAGGCAAGCACTTCCTTATTCCCCCATGAAGGTCCTTACGGTACTGCGGCGTAGGCCGGCGCGGCAGCCTTTTCCAGGCGTACGACGACGGACTTGGACACCGGGGTGTTGGACCCTTCCGCCGTGGCATCGAGGGAAACAAGCACGTTCGCTTCGGGGAAGTACGCGGCCACACAGCCGCGTGCGGTGGGATAGCTGATGATGCGCTGCTGGCGCAGGACCCGGTCCACGCCGTCGGCCGATTCACTGTGGATGTCCACATAGCTGCCGTCGGCAATGCCCAGCACGGCCAGGTCGGACGGATTCACGAACAGCACGTGCCGGCCCTTCTTCACCCCCCGGTACCTGTCGTTGAGGGAGTACATGGTGGTGTTGAACTGGTCGTGCGCGCGGACGGTCTGCAGCAGCAGCCTGCCTTCGGGGACCTCCACGGTCTCCAGCTCACTGACCGTGAAGATCGCCTTGCCGGACGGTGTGGGGAAGGTGCGGCTGTCGCGCGGCGGGTGCGGCAGGACAAAGCCGCCGGGGCGCCGGACCTTGGCGTTGTAGTCCTCGCAGCCCTTGCAGACGTGGGCGATGTGCTCGCGGATGGTGTTGTAGTCGGCTTCGAAGCCGGCCCAGTCAATGGGGTGGTCGCTGCCCAGCACCGCCCTGGCCAGCCGGCTGACAATGGCCATTTCGGAGAGCAGGTTCGGCCCCACCGGCTCCACCTTCCCGGATGAGGCGTGCACGGCGCACACGGTGTCCTCGACCGTGACAAATTGCTCGCCGGACGCCTGCCGGTCAATCTCGGTCCGGCCCATGGTGGGCAGGATCAGGGCCTGCTCCCCCACAAACGCGTGCGAGCGGTTCAGTTTCGTGGACACCTGGACCGTGAGCTTCAGTTTTTGCAGGGCGGCCTCGGCAACGGCGGTGTCGGAAATGGCACCCACCAAGTTCCCGCCCAGGGCGAAGAGCACCTTGAGCTTGCCGTCCCGCATGGCACGGATGCTCTGCACCGCATCGACGCCGTTCTCCCGCGGCGGCTCAAAGTTGAACTCCTTGCCCAGGGCGTCGAGGAAGGCCGGGGGCATCTTCTCCCAGATGCCCATGGTGCGGTCGCCCTGGACGTTGCTGTGGCCGCGGATCGGCGAGGGGCCTGCCCCAGGCTTGCCGATGTTCCCGCGCAGCAGGAGCAGGTTGATGATTTCCTTGATGGTGGGCACGGCCCGCTTGTGCTGGGTCAGGCCCATGGCCCAGGTGACAATGACCTTGTCCGCCTTGAGGTAGCGGGCCGCAAGCTCGTCGATTTCCGCGGTCCGCAGGCCGGTGGCGGCCAGCACGGCCGCGTCGTCCACCTGTTCAATGTGTGCCCGGTATTCTTCCAGGCCCTGGCAGTGTTCCTCCAGGAAGGCGTGGTCCAGCACGGCACCCGGCGCTGCATCCTCGGCCCGGAAGACCCGCTTGGCCACTGCCTGCATGAGCGCCATGTCGCCGGCCAGCCGGATTTGCAGGAACTGGTCCGCCAGGTCCGTGCCCTTGCCCACGAGGCCGCGCGGCTTTTGCGGGTTCCGGAAGTTGATCAGCCCGGCTTCCGGCAGCGGGTTCACGGCCACGATTTCCGCCCCGGCCAGCTTGGCCTCCTCCAGCGCCGTGAGCATGCGGGGGTGGCAGGTGCCGGGGTTCTGGCCCATGATGATGATCAGGTCTGACTTGGCAAAGTCCTCGTAGGAGATGGCGCACTTGCCCACACCGATGGTCTCCCCCATGGCCAGGCCGGTGGATTCGTGGCACATGTTGGAGCAGTCCGGGAGGTTGTTGGTGCCGAAGGCGCGGGCGAACAGCTGGTACTGGAACGCCGTCTCGTTGCTGGTGCGTCCGCTGGTGTAAAACGTGGCCTCGTTGGGGGAGTCGAGGTCGTTGAGCTCGCGGGCCACGAGCCGGAAGGCGTTGTCCCAGCTGATGGGCTGGTAGTGGTCCGAGCCCGCCGGCTTGTAGACGGGGTCCACCAGGCGCCCCTGCTGGCCCAGCCAGTATTCGGTGCGTTCGCGCAGCGAGGACACCGAATTTTCTTCCCAGAATTCCCGGGGCACCGTCAGCAGCCCGGCTTCCCAGGTGACGGCCTTGGCGCCGTTCTCACAGAACTCGGCGGTCTTGCGGTCCGGCGGATCCGGCCAGGCGCAGCTCATGCAGTCAAAGCCGTCCTTTTGGTTCATCGCCAACAGGGTTTTCAGGGACCGGACCGGCCCCATGGCGGCCAGCGCCTGGGGCATGGATTCGGTCAAGCCGTGAATCCCTGCCGCAGCCCGGGCGGGGCGGCTCACCTTCAAGCCAGCGTCGGAATCGTCCTGGACGGGGGGTTTGCTGCTCATGGCAAACACAACCTTCTGCTAGAAGAATGCGCTGTCCGGAATGAAGGGTGGGGCCGGTCATTCCGGTTCCACGCACCGCCGTGTGCAAGTTGTGCTGCAACCCGCACGCCGCAGGGCGCGGAATTGGCTGTTAGCTTCCGGTCTATCACCGGGCCTTGACAAAGGCAACGGAACCGTGGGGTGACGCACATCACAGGGAATGCCCGGCCTCAATCCGGCCCGCAGACGCTCGGGTGCGCCGCGGGCCGGGGGCGCAGCTACAGGATCGAAAACAGCAGCCAGGTCAGCAGCAGCCCCATGACCGAGATGATGGTTTCCATGACCGACCAGGTCTTGATGGTCTGCCCCACGGTCAGTCCAAAGTACTCCTTGACCAGCCAGAATCCGGCGTCGTTCACATGGGAGAAGAACAGGGACCCTGCTCCCACGGCCAGCACGACGAGTGCCAAGTGCGCGGGGCTCAGCCCGCCGGCCAGCGGGGCAATGATGCCCGCAGCCGTCACGGTGGCCACCGTGGCGGAGCCGGTGGCCAGGCGGATCAGCACGGCAACAATCCAGCCGAGCAGCAGCACGGACAGGCTGGCGGCAACGGCAATCTTGGCAATGGCCGTCCCCGTCCCGCCATCGACCAGGACCTGCTTGAACCCGCCGCCGGCGCCCACGATGAGCATCACGCCCACAATGGGGAGCAGGCTTTGGCCGATCTTCTTCGTCAGGACCTGGGCCGAAAAGCCGACGCCGGTGCCGAAGGTGACCATGGCCAGCAGCACGGCCACCGTCAGGGCCACCACGGGATCGCCGATGAAGTCCAGCAGCGGGTGGAGCGGGTTGCCCTTCGCCATCCAGACGTCGGCCGCGGCCTTGATCAGCATGAGCACCAGCGGGGACAGCAGCGTGACCAGCGTGATGCCAAAGGACGGCGTGCCGGTGGCGTCGGGGTCCTGTGCCCGGTTCCCGCCCGCGGCATCCGAAGCGTTGCCCTGCGGGTCCGACGCCGTTCCCCCGCCGGCGGTGCGCACGGCGGAACCGTTGGTGCCCGCGCCGCGCATGCCTCCCGTGACGGCAAGCGCGGCCCCGGCGGCGCCGATGGGGACCATGCGGGCCGCCAGCAGGCTGAACAGCGGCCCGGCCACGATGACGGTGGGGATGGCGACCAGGAGGCCCAGGGCCAGGGTGATGCCGACGTTGGCGTGCAGGATGCCGATGGCGGCCAGCGGGCCGGGGTGCGGCGGGATGAAGCCGTGCAGGACGGACAGGCCGGCGAGCGCCGGGATGCCCAGGCGCATGGCGGGCCCGTTGCTGCGGCGCACCGCCAGCATGACCACGGGGATCAGCAGGACCAGGCCGATTTCAAAGAACATGGGGATGCCGATGATGCCGGCAATCAGGGCCATTTTCCAGGGCAGGGTGGCGGGCCTGCCGCGCAGGAGCGTCTCGACCACCTTGTCCGCGCCGCCGGAATCCGCCAGCAGCTTCCCCAGCATGGCGCCGAGCGCGATCAGGATGCCGACGTAGCCGAGGACGCCGCCCACGCCCGTCTCGTAGGAGCCCGTGACCTTGTCCAGTGCGATCCCGGAGCCGATCCCCACGAACAATGCGCCGATGGTCAGGGCCAGGAAGGCGTGCATCTTGATCCAGACAATGAGCAGCACCACGATCGCGATGCCGATGGCCGCGACCACCAATACCCGGGTGTCATGCCCGGTCCACGGAGAATTTGCGGTGTCGGCGGCGGCCAGGACAGCCCCCGCGGTACCGGTTAGTAAGAAGCCCACGGATCCCTCATTTCCGCACGGACCCAGCGGCCGCGCATCCCATCTCATGTTGGCTGAAAAGTTCGTCGCCACACTAGACCCGATGGCGGCCGGGCTGCCGGCGCAACGCGGGGTTTTGGAAAAATGCTGCCGAGCTATCCGCCGATGTAGCTCATCTCTATCTTCTCCCCGCCCTTGCGCAGCCCGGGTGTCGCGGCGCTGCGCAGCTCCGAATACCGGTCCGAGCGCGCACCCCAGAGCGCTGCGAGAGCGTCCGCCAGCGCGGCGTCGCTGGCACCGCCGCGCAACAGTGCGCGCAGGTCCGTCCCGGCGGTGGCGAAGAGGCAGGTGAACAGCTTGCCGTCGGCCGAGAGCCTGGCCCTGGTGCAGCCTCGGCAGAACGCCTGGGTGACGCTGGAGATGGCGCCGATCTCCCCGGCACCGTCCTTGTAGCGCCAGCGCTGTGCCGTCTCGCCGTGGTAGTTCTGCTCGAGCGGCTCCAGCGGAAACTCCTTGTTGATCAGTCCAATGACTTCCGCGGACGGCACCACCTGGTCCATCTTCCAGCCGTTGGAATGCCCCACGTCCATGTATTCGATAAAGCGCAGGATGAATCCGGTGCCGCGGAAGTGGCGGGCCATCTCCACGATGCTGTGGTCGTTGAGCCCGCGCTTGACCACCATGTTGATCTTGACGGGGCCAAGCCCGGCGGCCTGGGCGGCGTCAATGGCGTGCAAAACCTTCGCCACGGGGTAGGCGACGTCGTTCATGGACTGGAATACGGCGTCGTCCATGGAATCCAGGGAGACCGTCACCCGGTCCAGGCCGGCAGCCTTGAGCGCCTCCGCCTTTTGCGCGAGCACGGAGCCGTTGGTGGTCATCGCCAGGTCCGGCGGCAGGCCCTCCGGGGTGCGCAGGGCGGCGAGCATCGCGATGAGGTCCTCGATGCCCCGGCGCAGCAGCGGTTCGCCGCCGGTCAGCCGGATTTTCCGCACGCCATGGGCCATGGCGATGCGGGCGAGGGTGGTGATTTCCTCGAAGGTGAGCAGCTGGTCGTGCGGCATGAAGACAAAGTCGCGGCCAAAAATTTCCTTGGGCATGCAGTACACGCAGCGGAAATTGCAGCGGTCCGTGACGGAGATCCGCAGGTCGCGCAGCGGGCGCTGCAGCGTATCCACCAGCTCCGGGACAACCATGTTCCAACCCTCCAACCGGGGTCCGAACCCCTTGCTTCCCACCATAGGCGTGTCCGACGGCGGCGTCGAGGGCCGGGTGCGCCCGTGCGGCTGTGTTTTTGACCCGACCGGGTGGCGGGCCGGAAGTACAGCCGCGGACGCTGCAGCGCCGCGGCCGGCGGGATTGCGCCTGCGCCGAATTCGCGCGGCAGTTTGGCGCATAATGTCAGTCCTGTTCGCCTATGCGCCGGACCCGTTGCGGGTTTGGCGCAGCACGGCCACTGGCGCCAAACCCGCAGCGGGTCCGGCGCATAAAGTAAGCGGCTGTGGCACCCGTAGGAAAACCCCCGGCAGTGCCATCCGCACGGCCCGCGCGCACCACCCTCTCCCGGTAGGCTGTTCTCACGTGCGACGGCAGGAGAACACAGTGGCGGGGACGACGGTGGACCAGGTGATGGCCGAGCTGGCCGCGCTCGAGGATCCAAAGGCGCGGGCCATCAATGAACGGCACGGCGACGACAACGGCGTGAACCTGGGCCAACTGCGCGCCGTTGCCAAGCGGCTGAAAACCCAGCAGGAACTTTCACGCCAGCTCTGGGCCACGGGCGACACCGCCGCGCGGCTGGTGGCGCTGCTCATCTGCCGTCCGAAGGAGTTCGGGTGCGGCGAACTGGACGCCATGCTGCGTGAAGCACGCGTGCCCAAGGTCACCGACTGGCTGGTTAACTATGTGGTGAAGAAGAGTCCCCACGCCGAGGAGCTGCGCCTGGCCTGGTTTGACGATCCGGATCCGGTGGTGGCCAGTGCCGGCTGGGCGTTGACCAGCGAACGGGTGGTGAAGAAGCCCCAGGGCATCGACCTCGAGGGCCTGCTCGGCATCATCGAGGCTCAGATGAAGGACGCCCCGGAGCGCCTGCAGTGGGCCATGAACAACTGCCTCGCCCAGATCGGGATCGAACATGCCGGCCTCCGCAGCCGCGCGGTGGGCATTGGCGAGCGCCTTGAAGTGCTCAAGGACTACCCGACGCCGCCCAACTGCACCTCGCCGTTCGCGCCCATCTGGATCAGTGAGATGGTTCGCCGGCAAGGTGCCAAGGCGTAGTGCCCGGCAACGGGCGCCCTGTCCTGTCCAGGGACCGGCCCAGGGCCTCAGTGCGTGGCGCCGGCCGCCAGCTTGATGTCCGCCGCTGTTGACAGCGCCGTGCGGGCAATGACCTCCAGGCCTTCCGCCATGACCGATATTTCCATGGTCGGCTGCCCGCCGTCCGGAGCCTGCTCGGGAGCGTAGGGCACGTGGATGAAGCCGCCCCGCACGCCGGGCACGGATGCCAGCTGGTGCATGAGGGCGTAAAAGACGTGGTTGCACACATAGGTCCCGGCCGTCTGCGACACCTCCGCCGGAATGCCGGCGCGGGTGAGCTGCTGCAGGCAGGCCTTGAGCGGCAGCCTGCTGAAATAGCCTACGGGCCCGCCGTCGACCACGGGCTCGTCCACGGGCGAATTGCCTGCGTTGTCGGGAATCCGCGCGTCGTCCACGTTGATGGCGACGCGCTCCAGCGACAGCTTGGCCCGCCCGCCTGCCTGGCCAACGGCCAGGACCAGGTCATGGTCGCCGGCGGCGAGCGCTTTTTCCAAAGCCGGGCCCGCCGCACCGAATTCCACGGGAAGTTCGACGGCGGTGGCCGGCACGCCGGACTCGTCCAGTGCCGCCGCAGCCAGCTGGGCGGCGGCCCAGGAAGGGTTGACGGATTCCCCGCCGAAAGGTTCAAAACCGGTAATGAGGATCATGGTTTCAAGCCTATGCCCCTTCCGGGGCCACTTCCGGAGGCTGGCGGCACTGCAGCACTGATCAGCCGCATAACAGCACGCCGGCACGGTAGCCGTAGTCGGCCTCGAGCCGGTCGATGCCGGCGGGATCGCAGCCGGTGAGTGCCTCCTGGACCTTTTCCGCAGGAGCCGGAAACTCGGCGTTGAGGTGGTTCAGCGCCCAGGCAGTGCTGCTGAATGCCCATTCAAAGACGAGCAGTGCGCCGAGAAGGGCAGCTCCGACAAGGTAGTGAGCCAGCGTCCACGGCGCTCCGCCGTGCACGGGCCCGTCCACCAGGGACGGTGTGGAGAGAACGCAAAAGCCTGCGGCGAAGAAGCCGACAAACACGGCGGACTCCGTGGCGCCGAAGGAGATGCCGGACCGGATCACCCAGCGGCTGCGGATCATGAACTGCCAGTACACCCAGGCGTTGACTGCCGTCAGCACCGCGTACAGCCACAAGGCGGTCACGGTCCACCACGGGACGTCGGCCACCATCGGCGGGACCAGCAGTGCGCCGGCCACGGCAAGGACGGAGATGACCAACGGCGGCAGCGCCAGCAGGCGCCGGGTCCGCCGTGCCCGAACGGCAGGGACGGCCCGGGCGCCCCTGGTTCCACGGGGCAGCCACGGCGGCGAGACCCGGCCCGCCGCCCTGCCGGTGTCGCCGCGCGGTTCCGCGCCGTGCAGTCCGGCGGTCCCATGCGCCCTGCCCGAAACGGCGGACGCGGCAGTTCCCGCTGCGTGGCCCCGGTGGCCCAGGCCGCTTCCCACCGCGACAGCCGTATCCGCGGCCGTCTCGATCGCTGACGGCACGTGGTCCGGGGGTGCGGGTTCCGAGCTGAAGTCGGCGAACTCCTGCCCCACGTATCGGCGCTCAATCAAGGTCCGGGCCTTGTCGAATGGGCGCTCGGGATCGGTCCAGACATCGTATTCGTTGCCTTCCGCCGGCGCCCAAATGGGGTAGGCCAGGAGCCGGACCTTGGTGGTTTCCTCGCGTCCCCCCGCCTGGTGTTCAAGCTCCACATGGAACAGCGCCATGCCGTCCACCCAACGCTTCTCCCAGGTCACGGAGGCCACGCGCCCCACGGAGTGCTCGCCGTCGTCAATCAGGATCGCCTGGAGGCCGCGCTCATCACGGGCCTGGCGCCACAGTATCCGTGCGTGCCGCAGCGCCTTGCGGGTGGGAATGGCCAACAGGACCGCAATGCTCGCCAGAAGGAGGGCCTCAAGGGCGTCGCCGGCGGTGAGCCGGAGTGCCGCGGCGGCGACGCAGCCGAGCAGGAGGCCGCAGAGGACGGCCCCGTAGGTGACACGCCGGGCGCGGTGCGGGGCAATGGTGCGGCTGTGCGCGGCAGAGGTCTGCTTCAGGAAGCCGTAGCCCATGACGTGCTTGAAGTTTGCGCCGATTTCCGGGCCCAGGGCCAGCGCGCCGACCACGCCCACCACGAAGAGCAGCGCCGGGATGAAACGGTCCGGGGAGTCCAGCGTGTGGGCCAGGTGGAACGGGGAGAAGAACCCGAGCATCGCCACCGCGAGCGCCCAAAGCAGGCCCACCAGCAGCAGGGCCCGCCTGGTCTTGCGGACATACCCGTCCCACACGATGGGCGAGGCAGGCAGCGGAATCCGCCCCGACCCCGGCAATGCCCTGGACATCGGATACGCCATCAACGCCTCCCCACCCTCAGTGCCACTCATTCTGCCATGAAGCACCGACAGGGTCCGCCGGTCCGTCCACAGGGACGACGCCGGGTGCGGCACTGGTCAGCAGCGGGGCCCCCACCGCCTCGGGCAGGCTCGGCACCATGTTGGTCCCGGACCGCCGCCAGGGGGTTGCAAGCGGGCGCCAAACCGCCGCCAACCGGGGCTGGTCCACCACGTCCCACACGGGGCGGCGGTGGAGTGAAAAAACGGCGTGGGCGGCAATTTCACTCCTCACACAGGGGCACTCCAATGATTTGGGGGCGTCCGGTCTAGATGCGGCGGCCCTTTCCCGGCACCACAAACGACAGGCCGGCCTCCAGACCGACCACGTCGTGTGGCTCGCCGGCGGACGAGCCACACTCCACACCTTCGACGGTCTCGCCGGTGACGCCGCCCATCTGCGCGATGAAATCATCCCAACCGGCAATCGGGCCGTTGCCTCCCCACCCATCTCGAAGCACTTTGACCTCACGGCATGGGCCCGGGACGTGGACGGTTATGAATCCGGCGAACAACTGGACGCCCTGGCCACCAAGTACGGTCCCACCACCAATCCATCCGGCAGGTTGCGGCTCCGGACGGTGTCAACGGAACGTATCAGCAGTGGCCTGTCAAACGGGGTTCCCGACGTCGCCGTCGCCCTCGACCTCTTGGATGAAGGGTCCGTGCGAAGCCGCAGCCAGGCGCAGTGGCTCCTGCGGGAGCGGCTCACTGACTCTGGGACGGGGAACGGTCATGACCACGCGGCCACACGGTGAAATGGAGATTCCCCCGGGAACTATGGACTGATCCGTGGCCGCAGCTGGCCGAGCTGGAAGGCGCCGCGCCCGCGGACATGTGGACGTTGGTCGGCGGCCTCATGGTGCAGCTCCACGCCATTCGCCGTCACGTCGAGTCAATCCGGCCAACCGCTGGCATGGACGCGCTGCTGCACATGGAAATGGGGGCGACGTCCAAACCACAAGTCGCGGTTCTGTTGAGCCATCTGGGATATGAACTACAGGAGCAGGTTCTCCCCGGGCTTCAGGAACTGCACTAGCTGCGCGGATCAAGCATGGTCGACGCCATGGTTGCGGACCATGTTGCCCCTTCCGTCATGGCAAAACGCGGAGGCCTCAACGGCTTTCAGGTACCGGACGGCAGCCTGGATCAACGACACCCGTGACCGCGAGCGCCACATTGGCGGCTCCGCCGTCCTGCTGGCCTGTATCGACGACCCGCGTGCCCTTCCTTCGGGCCGTTCAGGCAGCGACAGGCAGAGGGTCGCGGCCGTCGCGAAGTCCTTGCCGGACTCCGGTGCCCATATTCCATGGGAGCCGCCGGCTGGAAGAAATGGAGGGTGCCTGGCCCTTTGAACCCGGCACCGAACAAGCGTGAACAGCTGCTGGCACAGCATTTGCCTAGCTTGGCCTGCTACAAAAGGACCATGAGCCGACGCCAGCACTTCATCCCCTCACAGCGCCTGCCCGTCTCCGTCGCGTCCGCCACGACGGAGGCCAAGCCGCACCGCTCGCTCCTGTGGGCCGTTGGCATCACCCTGCTCGGGTGGCTGGTTCTGGCCTACCCGGCCGTCTTGCTGGCACTCCTGTCCTATCTCTACATGGCGGGCACCGGCGCGAGCCCGGCAACGGCCGGCTCGGTGGTGGCCGGCCTCGCCGGCATGGTGTTCGTCCTGTGCATGGTGGCCGCGCCGCTGCTCACCGGGCTGGCCGTCAGCCGGCGCCGCCGCGGCCTGTGGGTCGGTGCCGCGGTCACCTGGGCGTTGACCGCCGTCGCACTGGTCTACCTCTTGGTGAACTGGTTTCTCCCCCTCGGATGACCAATCGGGTCCCGTGGTATTGACTGGGGGAAGGGCAACGGCCCGGACCCGAATGGAAAGCAGGTTCTTGATGGATACCGTAATGAACGTTCTGCATGTGGTGGCCGCCGTATTCCTGGTGGGCCCCATGGCAATCCTGCCCATGACCGCGCTGAGGTCCCTCCGGGCCCGCGACTCGGGCCAGGTCCGGGCGCTGTCAAAGAGCGTGAACCTCTATACCTTGTTGTCGCTGATCGTGGTGTTCTTTGGGTTCGGCGCCCTGGGCCTGGCGGGCAAGAGCCACAACCTGTCCGTCACGACGCCATGGATCCTGATCTCGATCCTGCTGTACATTGTGGCCCTGATCCTGAACCTGGCCGTGGTGGTTCCCGCCCTGCGCCGGGCTGCGGACGAACTGCCCGACGGCGGCCCGGCCGGCGGAAATGCGGGCGCCGGCGACGGCGGGGCAGCCGCCCTGCGAACGAAGGAGTACCCCCGCGTGGCGATGGGCTCGGGCATCTCGGCGCTGTTGCTGGTGGCCGTGGTGGTGCTGATGGTCTGGAAGCCCTAACCGCAAAAACGGTGACCGCCGTCGACCGTGGCCGACGCCGTCACTCCCCTCACCCCGCAACGGCAGCCGGGCCGTGGGGAACGGCCGCGAGACGCCCGTCTGCGTGGTGGGGCCTTGTCATCACGCTCGCGGGTTGTCTGACCAGCGCCCACGCACCCGGGGCTTGAAAAGATCAGCAAGGTGCGCACGCGTCCCGGGCCGCCATGCCGCCATCGACGGCGGCGCGGTCCCCCCAATGATGGACCGGGCCGCCGAAACGTGGCGCCGCCCGCGACGCGCACGCTACTTGACGGCTCCCTTGAAGATGGCGTCCTTGTCGGTAAACGGGTTGGGTCCGCTTACTTCGACGCGCACAGCAGCGGCGTCAGCGGCGGCGATGCCGGCACCAAACTTCACAGTCTGGGTTTCGCCGGGCAGGATGGTGCTGAGCATGTCCATGCCCAGCTTGGCTTCCATGTCCGTAACAGGCGTGGCCTGGGTGTTTTTGGCCCCGACGGTGACCTTGGGCATTGACATGAGGCCAGCCTCCAGTTCCTTGTTGCTGCCGTTGACCACGGTCAGTTCGAACACCGCAGCCTTGCCGTCCACGGCTCCCGCGGCGTATTGGCTGACCGGCTGAAAACCGTCCGACTTCACAGTGACCTTGACGCCGGAATCGTACGTGACGGTACCGCCAAGGGCAGCCGAGCGGTCCGCAGTCTTGGCGGGTTGGCTCGCGGCGGGCTTGGCATCCCCCACCTTGTCAACGGTCGGAGCCGGGCTGGAACAACCGGCCAGCAAAAGTGCAACCAGCGGAACTGCAAAGAAGAGCTTTTTCATGATTTCCCCTATAAGTGACGATGCGAATAGCGCGGATTCAGTAGCGCAAATCGCGGACGGATCGCCAGTGGATCTGTCTTGTTCCCAAGGTAGGGTGGGGGTCTGACAAAGTGAGTTGGCAACAGCGAAGCCGGCCGTGTCCAGGATCCCGGTTCGGCGACATCAGCCTGGATTATGTGCCTCAATTGTCTACGTTACGCATCCGCGGGGCGAGCGGGCGCAGCAACCCTGGTCTCGACGCGCTCACATAGCTCGCTGCTCGCCACCGGGTTCTACTCGACCACCGCCGTGGCAGGACCTACTGCAGGCTGCAGTCCTTGTCGGAGACGTCGGAGCCCACCGAAATCTCGGTGGCCCCTTTCTCCGAGATCTTCACCTCGCCGCCGTGGCCGTCGGTGGAGCTGATGCCCGTGTAACCGCCCTTGAGCGAATCCGTACGCGTAACGTCGGCAAAGCCGCCTTCCCTCAGGACCGGGTTGACGGTTTTCATGACGGCGGCCCACCCGCCGGGCACGTCCCTCAGGGATTCCTTGGAGCGCAAGGTGCCGATGGTGAGGTGGCAGGTGCCGGCGTCGTTCTTGGAAAGATTCGTGGCCTGCCCCGGGACGGACAGCCAGGGCGCCCCGGGGTAAGCGGCGGACAGCGCCGCAGCGAGGTCGGTGGAGAGCTGCTGGAGGCGGGGCCCGGCGTCGGCCGCGCTGGGCAGGGACGGGCCGGAGCAGGAGGCGGCGGCCAGCCCGGCGCCCAGGATGAGCACCAGTGCAAGTGCGGGTCGTCGTAGTCCGTGCGGCATGTTTCCACCCTATCGGCCAAGCCCGCAGCCGCTGTTTTCGACACCGCGTAGAACGTTTATGATGGTGGGGGATGCGCCCGCCACACCGGGCTGGGGCGCCGGCAACAGGGGCAGGGAGGTACCGTGGGCGATCGTGGTGCGCGCCTGGCCCGCGGCTGGACTGCCGCCGCGTTTGCCACGCTGGCTGCGGTGCTGTCGCACATTTGGGGCGGCGGGGACGCCCCGCAGCCGCTGCTGGTGCTGTTTTCCCTGGCAATCTCCGGCTTGGTGTGTGTATTCCTGGCCGGACGCGTACTGTCCCTGACGAACCTGGTGGCGGCCGTGGTGGCCAGCGAAGGCCTGTTCCACCTGCTGTTCAGCCTCTCCGCAGACACCCCGGCCTCCCTGCCGGCAGCCGCCATGGCCGCCGCGCACCGCGGGATGGACATGGGCGGGATGGACATGGGCGGGATGGACATGGGCGGCACCCTTGCAGCCCCCTCCCCCATGGCCGTCGGCCCCGCCGCGGACATGGCTGCGGGCCACACCCCCGCCATGTGGTTCAGCCACGCGGCCGCTGCGGGACTGACCATCGTGTTCCTGCGCTACGGCGAGGCCAGTGCCATCCGTCTGCTGGAGTCCCTGCGACTGCGCATCACCGCCATCATCGGCCTGGCCATTGTCCCCATCCCCGCACCGTTGCGCATTGATGCGGCCCCTGAACCCTGGCTGCCGGCCGCCAGCGCCCTGGACGTCCCGCTGCCGGTCCGCCACCACCGCGGCCCGCCGGCCCTGGCCGCCGCAGCCTAAGCCGCTCCCCCACCCAACGGGTCGGGGCGTGGCATCGCGTGCTGCGGCCATCCCCCCGGGCCGGACACCACGGCCCGCCGCCCTGCGGCACCCATCCGGCACCCCTGACCCGTCTCCGGCGTCCGGGCCGCCCGCCGCATACCCACACCCACAGCTTCAGAGCCCCTGAAAGGCCCACCATGAAATCCCCAGCACGCCGCACCCTCAAGACCATCGCCACCGGCGCCCTCGCCGCCGCCTTCCTGGCCGCCGGCGCCGCCGCCGCATCCGCCCACGTCCACGCCGTCGCCGATGACCCGGCAGCCAACGGCTACACACACGTAACGTTCAACGTGCCCAACGAATCGGACACCGCCAAGACCACCAAGCTCGTGGTCAAACTCCCCACCGACCACCCCTTCACCTCCGTCTCCGTCAAGGCCCTGGACGGCTGGACCGCGAAGGTCATCACCACCAAGCTCCCCAAGCCTGTCACCGTGGGCGGCAGCGAGGTGACCAAGGCAGCCACCTCCGTGGAATGGACCGCCGACGCCGCCCACCAGATCGGCCCGAACGAATACCAGTCCTTCTCCCTGTCCCTGGGCAAGCTCCCCAAGGCAGGCACCACCGTCCTGCTGCCGGCCAGCCAGACCTACACGGACGGTTCGGTGGTGAACTGGGACCAGAAGGCCGTCGCCGGCCAGGCCGAACCCGAGCACCCGGCCCCGTCGTTCGTCACGACCGCCGCCGACGGCGCCACCCCGGCCGCCGACCCAGCCACCACCAGCGACACCGGCAATGCCGCCTCCGTGTGGGGCATCGTGCTCGGCGCCGCGGGCCTGCTCCTGGGCGGCACCGCACTGGGCATGGTCCTTGCCGGCCGCCGCAAGCCAACGGCGAAATAAGGAAATGCCATGAGCAACCGCACCACAGCACACCGCCGCCTGGGCCCGTTCGCGCGGGCGCTGCTGGCCGTCGTCGCACTGGCGGCGTTCATGCTCCCCATGGCCGCGGCGCAGGCGCATGACCAGCTGGAGGGCACCAGCCCCGCAGACGGTTCAACCGTCACCGCCGTGCCGGCCAGGATCGGGCTGACGTTCAACCACACGCCCACCGCGATCGGCTCGGAGATCCTGGTCAAGGATGCGGCAGGCACCAACTGGGCCGAAGGCCCCGTGAACATCGTTGACAACCACGTCACGCAGGGTGTCAAGCCGGGTGCCCCGGCCGGAAAGTACACGGTGGAGTGGCGGATTGTCTCCTCGGATTCGCACCCCGTCGAAGGGACATTTTCCTTCACGGCCACCGGCGGCGCCAGTGCGCCGGCGGCGGCAAGCGGGCCGACGGCGTCGGCTGTCGCGGCGGAAGGTTCCTCCGGCCCGGCGGTGCCGTGGGGCATCATCGGCGGAGCTGCCGGCATCCTGGTGGTGATCGTTGCCGGGCTGTCCATCGCCAGGCGGCAGCTGAACAAGGACACCGACTAGGCGGGGGGCAGGGGTCGCGCCCCAGTGGTCGAGACCCCGGCCCGACTGCCCGCCCACGCCCGGAAACCCCGCCGCATTCTCCCCGCAACCGGCAAACCTAAGGAAGTGTTAGGAAAGCCCGGATCGGCTTTGTTGTGCCCCGGATCACGCATAACTTGGCTTGTGCCCCATCACTTCTTCGGGGCCACAACCCAAAACGTCGAGGAGGATCCATGGACGCACCTGCCGTGGACAAGGCACGTGAGCGCGCAACGACGCGGCGCATCACAAGCAACATTTTCAAGGGTTCCGTGGGGAACCTCATCGAATGGTACGACTGGTACGTCTACGCGGCCTTTGCCGTGTACTTTTCGGCCGAGTTCTTCCCGGCGGGCGACTCCACGTCGCGGCTGCTGAACACGGCGGCCATCTTCGCCGTCGGCTTCCTGATGCGCCCGCTCGGAAGCCTGATCCTGGGCCGGTACGCGGACCGCCACGGCCGCCGGGCCGCGCTCACGCTGTCCATCACGGTGATGGCCGCCGGTTCGTTGATCATTGCCTGCACACCGGGCTTCGAGACCATCGGCGTGTGGGCGCCCATCATCCTCGTCGTCGCCCGGCTCATCCAGGGCCTGTCCCTGGGCGGCGAATACGGCACCTCCGCCACGTACCTTTCGGAAATGGCCAGCAGCGGCCGCCGCGGCTTCTACTCCAGCTTCCAGTACGTCACCCTCATCGCCGGGCAGCTGATTGCCCTCGGCGTGCAGATCATCCTGCAACAACTCCTCAGCGATTCCGACATGAAGACGTGGGGCTGGCGGATCCCGTTCGTGCTCGGCGCCATCTTTGCCCTGACAGTCCTGTGGCTGCGCCGCACCATGGATGAATCCGAGCAGTTCACCCGGCTGGGCAAGGAATCCACGTCCCAGGCCGGCACCATCCGCATCCTGCTCCAGCACCCCAAGGCCGTCATGACCGTCGTCGGGCTTACCCTGGGCGGCACGGTGGCGTTCTACACCTACACCACGTACATGCAAAAGTTCATGGTCAACACCGTGGGCATCGACAAGTCCACTGTCAGCTGGATCAACTTCTTCGCCCTGCTGGCCTTCGTGGTCCTGCAGCCCGTGGCCGGAGCTCTGTCAGACCGGATTGGGCGCCGTCCGCTGCTGCTCGGCTTCGGCATCCTCGGCACGCTCCTGACCGTTCCCCTGTTCTTCCTCATGGCGGGGACCAAAAACCCCGTGGGGGCGTTCCTGCTCATGATGGTGGGCCTGGTCATCGTCAGCGGCTACACGTCCATCAACGCCATTGTTAAGGCCGAGCTTTTCCCGACGGAAATCCGTGCCCTGGGCGTCGGGCTGCCGTACGCGCTCACCGTGGCCATCTTTGGCGGCACCGCGGAATTCATCGCCCTTGGACTGAAGAGCATCGGGCTGGAGCCGGTGTTTTACTTCTACGTGGCCGCCTGCATCGCCGTCAGCTTCATCGTCTACTGGAGGATGGGCGAGTCGTCGAAGACCTCGCACATCGAGGCCGAAGCCCTCGGGTCCACGCCCGACGGCGGCACCCCCGACCTGGACGACGTCGCCGCCCGGTAATCTGGAAGCACACTGGCCCGGGCAGCCTGTCACCGCGACAGGCTGCCCGGCACTGCCGCAAAGGGACTGACGCGTGGACTTGCTGATCGTTGAGGACGACGACGCCGTTGCCTCCGCCCTGCTTGCGGCCGTGGGTTCCGCCGGGCACCAGGCCGCCAGGGTGTTCCGTGGCAGCGACGCCCTGCTCCGGCACCACGGGGCGGACATGGTCCTGCTTGATTTGGGCCTGCCGGACATGGACGGCCTGGACGTGTTGCGCAAGCTGCGCCAGGTGACCCTGGCCCCCGTCATCATCCTCACGGCCCGCGATGATGAACGCAGCGTGGTCCGAGGCCTGCGGCTGGGCGCGGACGACTACCTGGTCAAACCGGTCAAGCTCGCCGAACTGCTGGCCCGGATCGAAGCCGTGGGCCGGCGGATGGGGCGTGCGGCGCCCCAAAGCAGCCAGCTCACCGCCGGAGCCCTCACGCTCAACTCGGACCACCGAACCGCCGAGCTGGATGGCCGGCTCCTGGCATTGACCCCCACCGAGTTCGGGTTGTTGGAACTGCTGGTCCGCCATGGCGGCTCCATCGCCACCCGCGAACAAATCATGGATGCCCTCTGGGGCGACGCCTTCGTGGCAGCCTCGCGTTCCCTGGACGTCCACCTGACCGGCTTGCGCGCCAAGCTGGGCCGGCCGGGCTACATCGTCAACGTCCGCGGCGTCGGCTACCGCTTCGAAGCGAACCCGGGGTGAGGGTCCGCGTCCTGGGCGTCCTGGGCCTTCTGTCCGTGCTGCTGGTGGTGGGCCTGGCGTATTCGATCCTGAGCGCCGGCAGCCGCGCGCTCGGACAGGACCTGGAAATCAACCGGCTGGCCTCGCTCAACCGTTTTTCCCAGGTGGCCGCGGATGCCGCCGCCACCCATGAGTGGGCCGGGCTGAAGACGGCGATGGATACCTACTCCAAGCTCTACGGCGAAGGGATCCTGGTTCACACCCAGGATCGCACCCTGGTTTCGGGCGTGCTCGATCCCGCCCGGGCGGATGTCAGGGATGCCCTGTTCAATGCCAGCCTGAACCTGAGCCTGACCAAGCTGCCGGCGCTGCGTCCCGTCGGCCCCGGCACGATGCTCGTGTCCACATCCTTTGGCAGCGCGAACCAGGTCATGGGCGAGGTGGTCCTGGAAGTCGACGCCGGTACCGCCCAGGCCAAGCTGAGGACGCTGTGGATCTTGGTCATTGCAGCGGGAGCCCTGCTGGAAGTCGGGCTGCTGTTTGGTGCGGCCCGGGTGACCCGGTGGGTGCTGCGGCCCATCCACCGGCTCAATTCCGCCGTGGTGGAACTGGAGGAAACCGGCTCCATGCGCCGCGTCCCCGAGGACGGGCCGCCGGAGTTGCGGGAGCTCAGCCGCTCGCTGACCACCATGGCCGCGGCGGTCAAGGGGAGCCTCGAGCAGCAGCGCCAGCTGATTGCGGACACCTCCCACCAATTGCGCAACCCCGTGGCCGCCCTGAGGCTGCGGGTGGACCTGCTCCAGCTCAAGGCAGGTCCGGAGCCCGAGGCATTCTCCGCCGTCACGGCCGAGCTGGGCCGGGTGGAGGAACTCCTTGACGGGGTGCTCATGCTGGCCACGGCGGAAAACCGCGCCTTTGAGGGCACGGCGGGGAAGGCCGTGGGCCCGGTGCCCGCCTCGGAGCACGACCGGGCGAACGCCTTGCTGGCCGTGCAGGAAGAACTGGACAGGGCCACGGCGGCGGCCACCGGCAGCGGGACGAAATTGTCACTTCAAAGCAGCCCGGACGCCGAGCTTTATGTGGCCTGCAGCCCCTTTGAACTGGCCCAAATGCTGGGCGAGCTGCTGGAAAATGCCATCAAGTACGCCCCCGGCGGCCATATCCGGCTCACCCTCAAGGCATCTGCCGCCACCGTGGACATTGAGGTGTCCGACGACGGCCCCGGCATGTCCCCCGACGACCTCGCCTTGAGCACAACGCGGTTTTGGCGGTCGCCGGACCACCGGGACATCCGGGGCACCGGGCTGGGCCTGACCATTGTGGACCGGCTGGCCGAAGCCAACGGCGGCACGCTGGTGCTGGGCCCCAGCGAGCCGCACGGGCTGCGGGCCAGGCTGGTCCTGCCCCGCTGGCCGGGCCCGGACCGGCGGCCGAGCTTGTCCAGACCCAGCCGCCGGTCGAGCCTGTCGAGACCAAGGTCCTCCGATGATTGACGCCCGCCCGCCGGTCGAGGCTGTCGAGAACCAGCCGGTGACCCGCCGTCGGCTCTTCAAATCCGCCGCCGGAGCCGTTCTGGCCGGAACGATCCTGCCGGCCGTCGCGGCCTGCGCTCCTCACTCTCCGCTGGATCGTGCCGTGATTGCCGGCGGCGAGCCCGGCGGTTTCTACCTGGAATTTGCGGGTCTGCTCGCCGCGTCACTGCAGCGCAACGGCGTGGCAAGGACCGCCACCACCATTTCCACAGGCGGCAGCGCGGAGAATTTTTCCCGGATCCTCGCAGGGTCGGCCACGATGGGCCCGGTTCTGGCGGACAGCGCTGCGGACCTGATGAATGCGACCCCGGGACGCATGGTGGCCATTGGCAAGGTCTATGAGAACTACGTCCACTGCATCGTGCGGAGGGACAGCAGGATTGGCTCATTCGAAGACTTGGCCGGCAGGTCGGTGGGGACCGGCGCGGTGGGTTCCGGGACGGCGCTGGCCGCCGGCAGGATCATCGATGCTGCGGGCCTGGGGCCGGACTCACGGAATCCCGTACGGCAGCACCAGCTGGGTCTGAACGACGGGCTGGCCGCGATCCGCAAGGGTGCCATCAACGCGCTGTTGTGGTCAGGCGGTCTTCCCACAGCGGCCATCACCGCAGCCAATGCCGAAGTCGGGCTCCGGTTTCTCGACCTGGCTGCGCTGCTTCCGCGGCTGGCGTCAGGCTACGGTGGCTTTTACGAACACGCAGTGATTCCGGAGAACAGCTATGGCGGGACGCCATCCGTCAACACCATCGGCGTTGCCAATCTGCTGCTGTGCCGGGCGGACCTCAACGCCGAGACGGTCAGGCAGACGGTGCTGCTGCTGGTGGACCACGCCCGGGAGCTTATCCCGAAGTCCAGCCTCGGCATCCAGTTTCTCAGTCCCGAGACCTTGATCAACACGGCCGGGCTGCCGTTGCACCCTGCGGCCGCGGAAACGTACCGGACCCTCCACGGATAGGTCCGGCTCCCCCGCTGGTCGAGCAGCGAGCCCTGCGAGCGCGTCGAGACCAAGGGGCGCGCGGCCCGCCCCTATTCGCCCCGCAGCACGTCCTTGGTGGCGTGGTCGTAATGGAAGGTGACCGGCCCACCGGCATGTTCGAACTCGTGGTTGGCGCCGTCCCGCAGGCCGAATGCGCCGTAGTTCTCATCCCAGGAACCGTTCACCACGGCCTTGTAGCTGTATTTTCCTGCCGGCAGGTCAGCGGTCAGCTTCCAGGTGCCGCGCTTTGCATCCAGCTTCATCTGCACGCTGTCGTGTGCGGGGTCCCAGTTCACGAGGGCGCCCAGGATGGTGCCGAAGTCCCCGGCCAGGGCTACTGAGGCCGGCTGGTCCTTATGTTCGACGCCGGATGCCTTGGCAGGTGCCTTCGTGGCGGTCTTCTTGGGGGCCGCCTTGGCCGGCGCCTTCTTGGCGGTGGCTGCGGCTTTGGTCGCGGGCTTCCTGGCGGCAGCCTTTTTGGCCACAGGCTTGGCGGGGAGCGGCGTTTCGGCCGGGACCGGGGTTCCATCGGCGAGGGCTGCGGTCAGCGCATCAACGGTCTTGAACGCAACAGTGGCCTTCAGCCCGTCCTCGGTGATTTCCCAGCCGCTGCGGCCCTTGCTCATCCAACCGGCCTTCACCAGCTCCGCGGTGGCCTTGGTCAGGTTCTTGTGGCCACGCGGAATGCCTCCGCTGAGGAGCTCGGACTCTTCCTTGCTGAAAGGGATGCGGGCCACGGCCTCTGCCAAGACCTCTCCCCCGTTGGGCTTCTGGTCCTCCCACGACCCTGCGGCCATGATGTCCAGAACTTCCTTGAGCCGGCGGTTGGTGTTGTCTCGAACGGTCACAGCGGTCCTCCTGTAGCAGCGGGTACGCAATCACTGTGGCAGGGAAGAAAACTACTATCGAGTATGTGACATCGAATTGACGCGGCCCGCTTTTCGGACTGTCTCACGACAAGTCGGGACTCCGTGCCTGAACGTCTTATTGGGCGACGGCCGCCGCGTCGGCGAACACGTCCGCCGGCATCGGCCGGTGCAGCTTCCATGTAATGGCGATTGGCTTCTCCCCCTTGTGCTGGACATAGTCGACCTGGCCAAGACACGTGTAAGGCAAGGTCAACCCGGTTTCGTCCTCAGCGGTGTCGCGGGTGAACAGCAGGACGTTGGACCCCTGCGCCTTGTGGCCTAAGTAGCGCCGGCCAACAGTGCTTGTCGGCGAAGTGTTGTTCTGCGACTCCCAATGGAACAGCTGCGGACTGATTGCATAGTCCTTGTACATGGTGGTGGCAGAGTGTTTGGCCTGGTCTTTGCTTATCGTCACAAAGAATGCGTCCGTATTGGTGGACGGACACCAGGCAACGCCTTCGCGGTGTTTGACGTTCTTCCCGGTCTCCAAAGACCCATACTGCAGGGCGGCCAAGATTTCCTCGCGCCTGTACGTCGCATGCGAATATAGCGGAATTCCCGCATACTCCATGCCAAGGCTCCTGCCGGCCCGCTTGGACGCCGCGGCTCCCAGCGCCACGATCTGCTGAATCTCGCTGCAGACATGCGGATGGCGGCGCAGGTGATCGAAGCCTTCGTCGTAGGAGGTGAATCCGCCGGCGTCGTCCCACAGCGTGAAGAAGAGCATCCTGGCGAAGACCTGCTCCCGCGGGGCCAGGTCCGCGTAGGAAGGTGCGTTGGCAGAAACTAGCATGGAATAGGCATCCGCGCGTTCTTGGTCGTCAACATGAATCAGGGCCGCCATCCGGCCGAGAAGCTTCTTCTCCGCGGCCTGGTTCAACTCGTCGTACTTCCCGCCGGCCAGTGATTCCAAGGGGGAAAGCCCGTCGATGAGCCCCGCGAGGCGCAAATAGTCGGTCCAGGAGTTCCTGGTGCTCTTGTAGATGGTCTTGACGTCATTGCCTGACCTTTCCAGGTAATTCGCCAACAACAGCTCCGAATACGACTTGATGTCGGCCACCAGTTTCGGTTTATTTAAGTTCAGCTGAGCCTTCAAGTTCGTCAGCACCACGTCCTTCGCGACCCGGTCCAGGACAATTTGGGAGCCGGATGGCAGGAAGGGAAAGTCGTCTTCCACCGCCTTCTCAAGGCGTTTCCTGCCGTAGCCTGTCATGGCCCGGTACCGGTCATCAAAGCGGAACTCGCGGTGCTGCTGCCCGATGAAGTCCAACACCGTGAGCACGGCTTTGTCGCGGGCCCGCCGGAGCCCGCGGCCCAGCTGCTGGATGAAGATCGTGGCACTCTGCGTCGGGCGCAGGAGCAGGATCGTGTCCACCTCCGGCAGGTCGAGGCCCTCATTGAAAAGGTCAACGGCGAAAATGCAGTTGATCTCGCGGTCCCGCAGCCGTCGAAGCGCAAGGGCGCGTTCGCCGTCGTCCGTCTGGCCCGACACCGCAAGCGACGCGATTCCCGCCTGATTGAACACCTGCGCCATGTACCGGGCGTGCTGCACCGAGACGCAAAAGCCGATGGCGCGCATGTCCTGGGTGCTGGTGACCTTGTCCTGCAGTTCCCTGACCACCTTGGCCGCGCGCGCACTGTGGCCCGTGTAGAGCCCGCTGAGCTGTTGCAGGTCGTACGATCCGCGCTTCCAGTCCAAATGGCTCAGGTCGACGTCGTCGGACACCCCGAAGTAGTGGAACGGGACCAGGAGATCGGCGTCAAGGGCGTCCCAGAGGCGCAGTTCGCTCGCCGTCCGCCCATCGAAGTACAGGTCGGCGACGTGGATGCCGTCGCCCCGCTCGGGCGTGGCCGTCAGCCCGAGCAGTTCCAGCGGCTGAAGGTGTTCCATCAGCTTCCGGTACGTGGACGCGGCCGAGTGGTGGAACTCGTCAATGACGACGACGTCGAACCGGTCTGCGGGCAGCACGCCGATGCCCTTGGCGGAGAGCGATTGGACGCTGGCGAAAACGTGCTTCCACTGTTTGGGCTTGTCTGCTCCGACGAACAGTTCGCCGAAGGCTCCGTCCTGCATGACGTTGCGGTAGGTGGTCAGCGACTGTTGCAGGATTTCCTTGCGGTGGGCGACGAACAGCAGGCTCAGATCCCGACCGGCGGCTTCGCAGAGTTGCTTGTAGTCGACGGCTGCGATGACTGTCTTCCCAGTGCCCGTGGCCGCGACGATCAGGTTTCGGTGGAAACCCTTGGCTCGTTCGGCATCGAGGTCTTCAAGCATCTCGACCTGGTGCAGGAACGGTTCCACCTCAAGGCCCGTGTATCCCGTGGGGGCGGAGGTCAGCTTGCCGCCGTTGCGCTGCAAGGCTGCGTCAAGTTTGGCAGCATCCGTGGCGGGGTCATAGTCCTGGAACGCCCGCTGTTCCCAATAGCTGTCGAAGGTGATGGCAAACTTCTGCAGGAGTGCAGGTGTCCCGATGTTGGAGAGGCGTACGTTCCATTCGAGGCCGTCCAGCATGGCGGCCCGGCTCAGGTTCGAGCTTCCAACGTAGGCGGTGCTGAAACCGGTCTTCCGGTCGAAGAGCCAGGCCTTGGCATGCAGCCTGGTGGACTGTGTCTCATAGCTGATCTTGACCTCGGCGCCGTACTTGTTAGCGAGGTGGTCGATGGCGCGGCGTTCGGTGGCGCCCATGTAAGTGGTGGTGATGACCCGGAATTTCCCGCCGCGCTCCTTCAGCCCTTCGAGTGCCGGTTCCAGCAGGCGGATTCCCGTCCACCGGATGAAGGCGCAGAGCAGGTCCACTGCGTCGGCGGACTCGATCTCCGCCCGGATCTCGGCGGCAAGGTTTGGATCGTCCTTGCCGTTGGTGAGCAGCGCGCTGTCGCTGAGGTTTGTGGTGGGACGGCGGAGTTGCCGGCGCTTGAGTGCATCGGGTTTGTGAAGTGACATGAGCTGGGTGGGACCCGGGGTGACCTGATTACCCGGGTCGATGACGGCCAGGATCTGGTTCGCCTTCGCAACGCGGTCCTCTTCCCTGGTGTCCATGAGCAGTTGCTGGACGGCATTGCCGACGTATCGCGCCAGTGCTGCGGGTGAGTCATCCCGGCCCAGGTCGTCCATGCCGGCCTGAAGCTCCGGCACCGCGGCGAGACGCCGGCCCAGCTCCTTTGTGTGGAGCAACTCGTAGAGTCCCTCGCCTAGCAGCTCTGGTGATCCATCCCCATCAAATGTCTTCACCTGGCCAGGGTATGTGGTGTGTACGACAAAGACGAACAGGGGCCACTTCACTGGTAGCGGCTTGCCTTCCAATGTTGCCGCTCTCAAGTAAGGTCATGTCCAGGACTGATTACCGGTTGCCTGCTGGCGTAATAACACTTGGGGATGAATGCATATGGCTGTTACTTTCGGCGAAGTCGAGATCCTCAGTCAGGCCTTCCCGGGGACCGACATGCCAGTCGCCATGTTCGTCATTGGCAAGAGCTACGGCGCGACGGAATCCGAGAGCAGCCTCTACGACATGACCCGTGGCAATTGGCGCATCGGATCCGGCAGCAGGGACGCAGCAAAGATCGCCCTTGGAATCGCCGACGGCATCATCCGGACGGCGTTCATCATCGATTCTTGGGGGACAAGTGAACAGCGCTATGCCCCAGCCGTTGCCGAAAGCATGAAGAACCGCCACTATTTCACTGGACACCGATCCGCCGAAACGGACGCATGGATTGGGCAGTCGGTCCACCACCTTGCACCGCCCCATGGTGCGGCGAATCCGGTCCGGTTGTTTCTCCATGGCATCCCGGCCCCGGTTCAAACATCCCAGGTGAGTTTCGCGCAGGTACTTGCCACGGAACCGCTTGCCCAGATCATGTTTGGCAACAAGGAACTGTTCCACTCGAACATGTTGGCCTGGATATTCGAGGCTTTCCCGAAGAAAGCTGACGACGTTTTCGGTCAATTTGTTAATTCCGGGAGTGGCAGCGAAAGTCGTTGGGTCGACCGTGAAAAAGAGAACCTTGACATAGTTTTCCATTGGCCGGACAAGGCACCATTGGTCATCGAGAACAAGGTCTTCTCCACCCCCTCTCCTGACCAGCTGGACAAATATGCCGAAAAGGTCGCCAGGTGGCCCGTGGGCCCAGGCGCCATGCTGCTGCTGAGCCCAACCCGGTCCGGCTTTATCGAAGACGGATATCCGACTCGCTACACCACAACAGGCGGCCAACGGCTCGTGTGGAAGCACCTCAGCTTCGACCGATTGGCTGAACTGCTCGAGGTTGCCTTCGACAGGGAGGAACCAAGCTACGAGGTGGAAACTGTCAGACGTTACGCCAAGGTCCTGCTCTCATTGGGCGGGCTGGTGGACGCAACACGAATCAAGGACAGAGACGAACCGGTGTTTGATCCCGCTGGCGACGTTGACCAATACCTGACCAAACAGATGGTCTCGGGCCTGTCCAAGACTCGGGCGGAACGCGTAGCTGAGCGCCTGAACGCTATCCTGAAGCAGCAGGGCCTGCCGGCGGGCGCTGACAGTCACTTCAACAATTCACGCCCTGGCGTCAGCTGGTTCACCGCTATTCACGGGAAGGAGCGGGGGATCCTTGCCGGATGGCAATATCAGGGTGGGGCCTTCCGACTGGCAATGCGCCTCCCACACCTGTCCGGCCAGGGGCTTGTCAGCAAGAACGTCAGATCCGAATTCGCACGGAATCATCCGGAGTTCTACGCCTTCGACCATTTGGACCAGATCCTGGATTCCGCAGACGTCCCCCGTTCCAACAATGAGCAAGGGAAAGCCGAAGGCGAGTTCAACCATTTCGATCCCGATTTCATTTACCGCTATAAAAAACTACCCAAGCTGTCGGTGGACCAACTACAGCGCGCTGCCCTGGCCCACGCCGAATACCTCGCGAATTTGGCCGAGTCGTGACCATGACTTCGCGTCGATCCGGATCCTACAGGTTGAATATCTCGTTGGCACCGATTACCGGAAAGGAGTCCTCCCGTGCAGTGCATTCCGCCAGACCCTGACTTCGATGACGGCCAGCTGGCCGAGAAGTCAGTCTGGGACTCGTTGAAGGCTGATCTGCCCGAAGACGTCGTGCTGGCCCACTCTGTGCAGGTCCGACATGGCCGGGCTGAGCACGAGATCGACATTCTGGTGCTTTGGCCGGGTGTGGGCCTTGCCGCCATAGAAGTAAAAGGCGGACAAATTACCAATGATCACGGGCAGTGGTTTCAGTCTGGTGGCAAAGATGGAAAGCATAAACTCCGCGATCCTCTGGCCCAGTCGCAAAGCTCCGCTCATGCCTTCAAGAACTGGCTGGCCGACCAGATCGGCACCCCGCTGACAAGCCGTTTCATATACATGGCCGCCTTCCCATACTCGGTTATGTCGCCCGACTGGGTAAAGTCCGGGAGTCCCCGCGCGCTTTTTCTTGCTCAAGAAGACCTTGGAAATGCTGCCGAAAAAATTCGGCAGGCCATTGAAACCGAGGGCGGTGGAACTGTGCCCTTGGCGGCGTCCTTCTTGGAAAGAATTGTTCCAAGGCTGGAGGGCGGTCTCGACCAGGCGGAAACCAGTGCTACCGGATACGAGGAAGACGAAGACAAACAAGACCACCTGACCGAGCGCCAGTCGGTGCTACTCTCGGCCACCCGCTCCTTGAGGCGGATCAGGTTTACCGGCGGGGCAGGCAGCGGCAAGACGTGGCTCGCCGTGGAGAAGGCTCGCGAGCTCTGCCGGTCCGGCAAACGCGTCGGATTGTTCTGCTACAACAAGGGACTTGGCATGCACCTCATCAATCAGGTAGGGAGGTGGCGATCAGCCAAGCCCGCTTTCACCGGGGAGTTCCATGAATATGTTCAGTCGCTGGGAATCCCCAGTGGGGAAGGTCAGGACTATTTCGATGTTGAAATGCCCAGAATGTTGAAGGAACTGGCTTCAACACTGCGTCGCGAGGAAAAGTTTGACGCGGTCATCGTTGACGAGGCCCAGGACTTCGCGCCCGGCTGGTGGGACGCCCTGCGCTCCTGCCTGAAAGATCCTGATGCTTCAGAAATCTATGCGTTCATGGATGACCGCCAGGATGTGTACAAACGTTGGGATTCGGCCGCAGCGATCCCCGGCCTAATCCCCATCCACATCGATGACAACCTGCGGAACACCAAGAAGATCGCCGAGACGTTCAAGAGTTTTGCCGGGGAAAGGTTCACCCCGCGCGGAAGCACCGGGCTTGCCGTGCGACGAGTGGAATGTTCGGAAGGGGAAGCCCTGGACGTAGCCAGTGACTGCATCGACGCCCTCATCGATGACGGCTGGGCGAACAACCAAATCGCATTGCTGACCACCAACTCGCGCCATCCTATTCATCGTGACTTCTTCGAGTCCGGAAAGATTGACGAGTACTGGCGCGAATTTCATGCCAACGAACGAGAGTTTTACGGCCACGTGCTGGGCTTCAAGGGGCTGGAACGGTCCGTCGTCATCCTGTGTGTCAACGGGTTCCGGGATATGGAAAGGGCAGCCGAACGCCTCTACGTTGGATTGTCCCGTGCCCGGACCCTGCTGGTGGTTGTCGGCGATTCCGGGCAGTTGCGTGAAGCTGGCGGCAACGAGCTGGACTTGGCCTTGTCCCGCTCCTTGAAGTGGAGCCCCTACAAGGATTAAGTTGCCCCGCGGGAAACGAACAAGGCCGCTGGCCGCCCTTTGGTTCCGTCCGACATGGCGCCGGTGGCACTCAGTTGGCGTTCCATGGTGCGGCGGAACGTGTCGCGCTGTAGCGGCTCGCCGAGAACTGATTCATGGACTTCCCGCAGTTCCTTGAGGGTGAACGGCCCAGTAAGAAGCCCGCCCGGGTCCGGTGATGTTTTGTAATTTCCGCGGATATGGGTCACGGCGTGGCCAATGATTTGGCCGTGGTCGTAGGGCAGGTCCATGGAATCGATCGCGTCGATTTCGACCAGCTCGATCACCGGCTGTGGCTTGGCCCGTGGCGCGGTCACGGCGGACCCGATCAGCGCAGCCTCCGGGACTACATCAACGTGGGCCACCGACAAGACCCAGCCGCGGTTGTCCCGATCCGGCTCGTCAAACACGTGAAGCTGATGGGGCGAGCGCCCCGTCACTCCGGCCTTCTCCCGCAAGGACCGCAGCACCGCATCAGCCAGCCTCTCCCCCGGATGAACAAAGGTCCCGGGCAGCGCCCACCCTTCCCCCGGCCCAGGGCGACGGACCAGCAGGACTTTCAGTGCGCCGTCGTGCACGGTCAACAGCGCCGTATCCACGGCGACCGACGGGCGGGGGTAATCCAGAAGCGTCTTCCCGGACCCGTCTAAGGGCCGGTCGGGTGAAGAAGTCATGACTCTATTTTGCGCAGACTTGCGCTAAATACACAACTTGCCTTATCGTTGTTTTAGCGCATAAATGCGCAAATTTGTATCAGGTTGAACGTGCCTCGAAAGGCTCGACCAATGATCAGGAGAACCGCCATGAAACTGCCCCAACTACACGTAGGCGTCGGCATGCAGTGCGGAGCGGCCACGTTCTTCCCGGTCTGGGTGGACGCCCGGGCAACCAAGGGCCTGGTCACAGGCACCGAAGCGAAGCTGGGCGTCAACGAGCTGTCGACTCCGGAAGTCAGCCGGCTCACGGTCACCAACCAGGGAACCAAAGCGGCGCTGCTCACTGAGGGACAGCTCCTGGAGGGCGGACAACAGCACCGAATGGCAGCCCGGACAACGTTGATCGGCGCGGGCGAAACGGCGAACATCAAGGTTGTGTGCGTTGAACAAGGGCGCTGGAACGGCAGCCCCGCCCACCTCAACACCGGCCGGCGCGCCCCGTTCCATGTCCAGGCCGGCCTGCATATGAACGGCTCGGACCACCAGGACGCTGTCTGGCAGCGGGTCCAGCGCTACGAGGGCATCCGCACCAACAGTGCGACGGGCTCCCTGGTTAAGCACCTCGACTTGCCGCGGCCCCAGGGATTCCTCCTGCCGAACCTGCTGGACGGCCAGCGTGGATTGATCATTGGAATTGAAGGCCAGGTCCTGTCCTTGGAACTGTTCGGTTCCCGGAAATTGTTCCGCCGGCACTTCGCCGCCGTGATGGATGCCTTGGTGCTGGACCTGCTGCTGTTCAGGAACCCCGCCGGCCGGGGCGCCACACGCCCGGTCCGGGCCCAGGCCGCCCGCGACTTCGTTGGGGCCATTGCGTCCAATGGCCTTGGACTCCGAAACCAGTCAGGACACCGCGGCAACGCCGGCTCCATTTCGGTACGTCGGATTGAAAACGGCCATTCCAGCCTGCCCGTCAGCGGTCTGAGTATTTGGGGCACGGAGGGAACTCAACCGCAGATCGCCCACCTCTCCGCCTGGAATGCCAAGCACGCCGTGTTCACGTAACTCAACTTCAGGCACAGCAGACAGCCCGGTCACGACCGGCTCTACCACCGTCGACTGGCTCAACCACCGAAAGGCACCACCTTGAAGCTCTCCCCCGCACAACTTGACCGCGCCGCCGGCACCCTGGTCGCCACTGCCGCCGGCGATGCGCTCGGAGCCGGCTACGAATTCGGCCCCGCACTCCCGGCCTCGGCATCCGTGACCATGAAGGGCGGCGGCCCGTTCGGTTTCGATCCCGCCGAATGGACTGATGACACATCCATGGCCGTCACCATCGCAACGTCGATCCTCGATGCGCTCGACGCCGGACAGTCCGCCGCGGGGGAACGCTCGCTTTCAGGCATGGTCACCGGCTGGCAGGCATGGGCCGCGGAGTCCAAGGACGTCGGGGCGCAAACCGGTTCAGTGCTGCGACGTGCGGCGCACCTGATGGCCGCAGGCAAGGCCGCGGACCAGGCGGCTTTCGCGGCTGCCCGGGGCCACCATGAGAGTGCAGGGCGATCCGCCGGCAATGGCTCCCTGATGCGCACGGCGCCCGTCGCACTGGCGTTCCTTTCTTCCGCGGCTGGCCTGTGGGAAGCCGCCGGACGGATCAGCGCATTGACCCACTATGAGGCAGACTCCACCGAGGCCTGTCAGCTATGGACGGCAGCCATCCGCCATGCCGTGCTGGAAGGCGAGCTGGATGTGCGGGTTGGGCTGCCGCTGCTGGACGACGGCCGGGCCGAGGTATGGCGTTCACGGATCGACGTCGCCGAGGCTTCGCATCCATGCGACTTCAAAAACAACGGCTGGGTGGTTGAGGCATTTCAGGGCGCGTGGTCCGCCATTTTCCGCGCCCTTGCGTCAGCGGGTGCGGTGGGGCCGGAAGCGCTCCGGCTGTCGCTGGAAATGCCGTCCGCGGAGGAAATGACACGGACACTGTTGCCGCGATTGCCGGAGGTTTGATTGGAGCTGCCGCCGGGTACCCAACCATTCCCGCGGATTGGCTGGGGAGGCTGCACGGTTGGGGTGCCACAGGTGAACGTGCTTTGGTGAAGCTCTCCCTGGACCTGGTGGCCGGCAGGCGGCGGCCGGACCACGGGCCGCGCGTTCCGGCCACGGACTACAACTACTGAGATGGAACTGGCACGGCTGTCCTACTTAGAGGACCCCGGGATTGCTGGCGTACATTTGAAGCCGGATGTTGAGCGATTCGGACATGTGTGCGGCGGCAATGGCTCCGGCTGTTGTGGTGTCTTCCGATTCGATGGCCTGGATCAGTGCCTCATAGTGCGTCAGCACGGTCTCCCACCGGCCTGGATACGTCAATGTCGTCAGAGGGTATCGGCGTACTTGTTGATCCAATCCCTCGGGTAGACCGACCAGCGAGGAGCTGGGAGTGGTCCGCTTGCGCGCCGCTTTTGCCGCTGCAGCCTGCTCAAGAATGATCCGCGATTCATACATGTCCACGATTTCCTCAGCCGTATGGGATCGGACGGTGAGGACCTTGCCCCGCCGCTCGACCAGGCCATCCTGCTCGAGGCGCTGGAGCGCTTCACGGACAGGGGTTCGGGACGCAGCGTACCGCTGTGTGAGTGCCATTTCCGTGAGACTCTCGTCGGGGGGGGTCGTCCGGGTCAGGATGTCTTCGCGCAAACGGCTGTACACGGATTACTTCAACACGGCTGTGAACCACCACCGGCCATGCGGGTATCGACAGACCTGGATAGTCTAAACATGACGATCTCTCCGACTTTTTGTTGAGGGACGCATTGCACCCGTATGTGCGTTGTGCCGAACCAACGATCCAACAGCGAATACCTGTATACAGGTGTATTTTATCTTGTGTGCACACTTTTGGCCGCCCGGTGAACTGACACAGGTAGGGGCAGAGTGCCGGTCCTTCGATCTTCCGGGGCACGGTGCTGACGCGACCCCGCGCGGAACGGTCACCGCGGCCACCTACATACGCGCCGTCGTCGAACAGCTTGAGCGGCTCCGTTCACCGGTGGTCCTGGTAGGCCACAGCATGGCGGGATATCCGATATCAATGGCCGCGCAGCAGCGCCCGGAGCAGGTCCGGCATCTGGTCTACTTCAGCGCCCAGGCCCGTCCCGCGGGACAGACCTGGGCGCAAACGTTGGACCCGGAGACCCGCTCGACTTATGAAGCCCTCGCCGCCGCCAGCGGCGACGGCAGCTACACAGTGCCAGAGGGGATAGTGAACTCCCGATGGCTGTCATCCCTGCATCCGGAAAGCAGGCTGGCACAATCGATTCGCTCCCGGCTGACGCCCCAGCCCCTCGCTCCCCTCTTTGAGCCGGCTGCGCCTTACGGAGACCTCTCGCATATCCCCACCACTTAAGTGTGGCCCACCGGGGACAGACAAAACACGGAACTGCGTATGCGCTCGTCATTGTCCAACCTGCCCCAGGGAACAAGGCTGGTGAAGATCAGCGGAGACCATTGCGCCATGCTCACAAATCCGAAAGAGTCCGCGCTGGCTCTTCAGGAAATCATGGACCAATGACGGCCCCTGCCAGACCATTGTCAGCAGGACTTCCATTCGGGGGCGTGCCTCAGGCGATGGCTCCGGCCCTTCTGCCGAAGACAGCACCCGCCGCCAGTCCGCTTCCCCCGGGGTAATTGCCGCTGAACAGGCCGCCGAGGGCCTCGCCGCAGGCAAAAAGCCCAGGCAACGGGGCCCCGTCTTCACCAAGGACACGGCCATGGGTATCGGTCTTCAATCCGCCGAACGTAAAGGTCACGCCACAGGTGACGGGGAACGCGTAATACGGTCCCGACTCGATGGCGAGGGCCCAGTTGCTCTTCGGCGGAGTGACATCCGAAAGCCGCTGGTCCTTAATGTTCGGGTCAAAAACCTTCGATTCATCGATTGCCGCATTGAATTCCTTGACGGTTTTCTCCAACGCCTCCGGCTCAATTCCGGTCTGGATGGCCAGCTCGGAAATGGTGTCCGCGGACACCACCGAAACGCCCGGCATGTCGTATTCCTCGCTCCGCAGCATGGGACGGGTTGAGGAGTCAAAGATCTGGAACGCCACGGATCCCGGCTGTTGCAGGATGTCCCGGCCGTACCGCGCATAGGTGTAGTTACGGAAGTCGGCACCCTCATCGACGAAGCGCTCGCCCAACCGGTTGACGACGATTCCCAACGGATAGCCGCCACGGGTCAGCTGATTCGTCAGCTCAAAGTTGCTTTCATTTTCCGGATGGCCGGCGTCCCAGGCAACGCTGTGGCATGTCGCCCAGTCTCCACCCTTGGTTGCACCGGCTTCCAGCGCGGACACGATCATTTCTCCTGTATTGCCCTGGGTTCCCCGCACCTTCGCGTTCTGCCACCCTTCCCCGAGATGCCGACGGCGCATCTCGGCGTTGGCTTCAAAGCCTCCCGAGGCGATAATGACCGATTCGGCGCGCATGGTTCCAGATTGGCCGTCGGCGGTCTCGAAGCTTACGCCCTCGATGCGGTCATCGTTGGTCACAAGGCCTGTTACCGCATGGCCATACAGTACCGTCACGCCGGCCCGTTCGGCTGCCGCCCGATGGTCGGCCATCAGTCCCTTGCCGCCTCCAACGTTTCCGACATGCAGCCCGCCCCAGAAGAGGTAGGAACCGTCAGGCTGGGTGTACGCCTGGCGTTCATACATGAGCCGGTACTTCAGGCCATGCCCGTGAAGCCAACGCAGCGCAGCCTGGCTCTCTTCCACCAGGACCTGTGACAGTTCAGCGTCGTTTCGGCCTTCTGAGACCTTTTCCAGGTCTGAGAGGTAATCGCCGGGCGCGTACGGAGGAACGACGGTGACCGCGTGCCGCTCATCGGGTTCGATAACATCCAGGAGGTCATCCAGGCCATCGTGGGGAATCCGGGTGGCCCCCGCAGTGTAATAGCTGTTGCCCCCCGAAAGGTCTTCCTCGGCCTTCTCCAGCAGCACCACCGACCTGCCCCGCTCCGCGGCGGCCAGGGCGGCCGCGAAACCGGCATTCCCTCCTCCAACAACAACAACTTGCGCAACGTCCTGCATTTTTGGCTCCATTCGTCATGGCGGATTCTGCTATATACAACTGTATACAATGGTCGACAGACTTGTCCATAGTGCTGCGACGGGTTTCACTCGCGCCGGGCCGGCGCCCCATTCAGGGACCGCCGGCCGTAACCGCCCTTCCCAGGCCAGCGCGGTCGGATGCCGGGAGCTCCTGTTGGAGGCTCCGGCCTTTACGGCCCGGGAACCCGGCAAATCCGGCGCGGCAGCGGAAGGCTAATCGGTCTTGACGATGTAGACATCGCAGGGAGAGTTGTGCGCAACGTTGTTGGCAACGCTACCCAGGACGCGGGCCAGCCCCTGCATCCGACGGTTGCCGACCACAATCATGGCCGCGCCGAGGCGTTCAGCTTCGTTGAGCAGGACCTCGTGCGGCTTACCCAGTGCAGCCGTGTATGTGGCCCGCACCCCCTTGGCACTTAACTGCCCGGCCACCCGCTGCGCCACTTTCTTCGCTTCGGCAGCATTGGAGATGGTCCATTCCTCCCCGGCAATTTCAACGATCTCGCTTTTGTCGTTCCCGTAGGCTGTCACAACGTTCAGCGTTGCCCCTGTACCCGCGGCCAAGTCCGCGGCAGTGCGCGCGGCCTTTAACGCCGTCTCACTTCCGTCCACTCCGACGATGATAATCCCGGACATGTGCACTCTCCTTTTGGTGTTTGATCCTGCAATGGTGCCCTGGCTGCTGCCGGCAGCCCCATGCCACGGCATGGTGGCTCTACGGCATTGTCTTCAGGGATGGTTGGCTGGCTGCAGCCCAGCCAGCGGGGCGGTCACGTGGCGTAGTCGGTGGTCCCAGTGACCACCATTCAAACCGCCCCGCCGCTGGCGTCGTTCACACCCCTGCCGTCGGCAGGGGTGTGAAATGCTCTTCGCGCGTCTTGGCGAAGCCTTAGGACGGAGCTATCTCCTGGGCATCGATGTACATCTCGATGCGAATGTTTTTCGCCTCTTCCATGTGGACACTGGCGATCTTTCCTGCACTCTCTGCGTCGCGGTCCCGGATCGCGGAAACAAGTTCCTCATGTTCCTTCAGGACCTGGCTCCACCGCTCCGGCGTCGAGAGGGTGGTTCCCGGGTAGCGGATGAAGTGCACCAGAATCCGGTCCAGGAGGTCCACAAGTGCCGCACTGTGGCTGGCGGCCCATACCCGCTCATGGAATGTCCGGTTGGCGGCGGCCATCTGCGCCGCACTCGCTTCCTCAAACTTGATATCCAGCATGCTCTGGTGGGCACGTTCAATAAGCATCAGATCCATGTCGGTATGGCGCAATGCCGCCGTTTTCGCAGCCGCCTCCTCCAGGAAGGATCGCACTTCATACAGATCCAACATTTCTTCGGGCCTGTACTCGCGAACCTGCATACGGGAACCGTAGCGTTCCACCAGCCCCTCCGTCTCCAGTCGGCGCAGGGCCTCCCGGATCGGGGTGCGGGACACATTGTATTTTTTAGCCAAGGCATTCTCCACCAGCTGCGCGCGGGGCGGAAACTCCTGGGCAATGATCGCATTACGGATCATCAGATACGGGCTCATCAACGCCGGTGACGACACGGAGTCCTCCAAATAAGGGTCTACGACAGGCAGCGGACAACGATGGCGGCGACAGCCGCCGCCATACCTTCTGCCTACATTCTACCACCTGTATACATTTTGGGGTTACTGTCTGCAATCGGCAATCCGGCCGGAACAGCGCGGGAGGAACCGTCCCGTCCGATGTCCGGCTCCCCCAAATCCGCCACTTTGGATAGTGATTGTTGTCACGGCGGTGATTTCGGTATACATTTTATCCAGATCACATACAACAACTCCCAGTCTGCACTTCTTTGAGGTACTTGATCGACTAGAAAGACTGGGCGGTACGCCAACCGATTGAATGGCATATAGGAGAATCAACGGTGCTTCACGCAGGACTCGACCCCGACCCGGATGTCTATCAGATGCCGCACTCCATATCGGCTGTCCCGGCCACGCTGGTCCGCGGAGGTACCAGCAAGTGCTGGATCTTCCGTGAAAGCGACCTCCCCCAGGACACCGGGGAAGTGGAACGGCTGCTCATCCGCATGTTCGGTTCGCCGGATGTCAGGCAGATTGACGGCGTGGGAGGTGCATCGTCCACCACGAGCAAGGCGATCGTAGTCGACGACCGTGGCATGAACGTCGGGGCGGTTAAATACCGGTTCGCCCAAGTTGCCATTGACCGGCCGGCGGTCGAATGGGACAGCAACTGCGGGAACTGCGCCACGGGGTTGGGCCTGTACGCCTTGCACGCCGGACTTGTTGAGCCCGGCGAAGGCACAACACGGATTCCCATTACGAACACCATTACCGGGCTCAACCTCACGTGTGAGGTTCCTACGCCTGGTGGGCTCGTGCCCGCCTATGGTGACCGCCGGCTGGACGGCCAATATTATCCCGGCGTCCCGGTGGACATCATTTTCGAACAGGGCAGCTGGTCGACCTTCGGTGTTGAATTCCCGACCGGGAACCCGGTTGATGAGATCACCGTGGGCGGCGCCACCTACCGCGTGACGCTGATAGATGCGGGGGCCCCCGCCGCACTTTTCGATGCCGCTGACTTCGGTGTTTCCGGACAGGAAGGCGCCGGCCAGCTACAGGGCCTGGTTGAACTCGCGCCTGAGCTTCGAGCGGCGGCGGCGAAACTGATGAGTATCCCCAATGACCTCACCTCGATCCCCAAGGTCGGTATCGTCGGCTCACCGCCACCTGGTGAAGAAGGCGTGTCGGCCAGGATGATCTCCATGGGCGCCTTGCACCCGGCCATCGGCCTGACCAGTGCCGTGGCAGTGGCCGTGGCCGCCGGCAGGGAAGGCACTGTCGTCAACCGTTACACCGTAAAATCTGCGGAGACGGCGGCCGGAACGCCAATGACGATCCATATGCTTAAGGGCGCCACCGGATTCTCGCTCGACGCCTCCATGCCGACGCAGATCACTTTTCAAAGGTCAGCCCGTGTTATCAGCGAAGGGACCGTCCTTGTCCCGGGGGACTGAATGGACCGGTCGTCTCAATCCTAAGGAACTGTTATGAAAATAAGCATCCAGAATCTTCAACTAAAGTATGGCGATTTCACTGCCATAGAAAATCTCAACCTCGACGTCGGGGATGGTGAAGCACTGGTGCTGCTCGGCCAGTCCGGCTGCGGCAAGACGAGCACCATGCGCTGCCTGGCAGGGCTGGAAGAGCCGAGCGCGGGACGAATCATTATCGACGACGTGGTGGTATTCGACTCCGAAAAGGGCATCAACCTGCCGCCCAACAAGCGCAATGTGGGAATGGTGTTCCAGTCCTATGCGGTGTGGCCCCACATGACCGTCTTCCAAAACGTTGCATATTCGCTCCGGATGCAAAAGATCTCGAAAAAGGAGATTCAGGACCGGGTCATGGAAGTGCTGACGATGGTCGGGCTGGAGAAATTTGCACCCCGCGGTGCAAGCCTGCTCAGCGGCGGGCAGATGCAGCGCGTTGCCCTGGCCCGCAGCCTGGTCATGCGCCCCAGTGTCTTGATGCTCGATGAGCCGTTGTCCAACCTTGATGCCCGCCTCCGCGACCGTCTCCGGGTGGAACTGCGCGAAATCCAGCTCCGGCTCGGCCTCACCTGTGTCTACGTCACCCATGACCAGCACGAGGCCTTCGCTCTCGCGGACCGCATTGCCCTCCTCCAGAGCGGGCGAATCGTGCAGATCGGCGCGCCCCGGGAGATGTATGAAACCCCGGCCAGCGCATCCATCGCCCACTTTCTCGGGGTATCGAACGTGATGGACTGCGACAAGGTGGAGGTGGAAGACAGCTTGGCTGCAGCGAACATCGCAGGGCACAACGTCAAGGTCCGGTCCTCCCAGTCTGTGCCGTCCAACGTGGCTGACATGAGGCTGTGCATCCGCGCCGAAGATCTCCAAGTCACGGCCCGCCCCCAGGAATCATTGAATTCATGGAAGGGAACGGTTCGCGTTGCCGGCTTCCAGGGAAACGACATCCGCTATGCCGTGGAACTGGAGGGCGGCCTGGAACTGGATGCCCTCGGCACCATCAAGCGCGGCGAACAGCACGACGTCGGAGACACAGTCTGGGTGACTGTCGATCCCAACGAGGTTCAGCTCCTCCCGGCTGAGGTGTACGCATGAGCCTCAAAGCCCCCTCCCCCGTAGACACCAGCTTCACCAGGGACCTGCCTGTTCCGGTGAGGAAGCCGTTCCCTCGCCGGATCCGTACGCTGGCAAGCTTCAGGAAGAGTTGGCCCACAACGCTGATCATCGTCATCCTGGCGATACTGGTGGTGCTCCCGTTGGCCCTTGTCCTGCTGGCCGCCTTCTCCAGCTCGGTGCCCCGGCCCGGGAATATCTCCCTGGGCAACCTCACCTTGGACAACCTGGCTTTCCTTGGCAGTCCCGAGGCCCTCGGTGCACTTGGCAACTCGCTCATCGTGGGCGCCGGCTCGGCGGTTATCGCCCTGGTCATCGGGGCGTTCCTTGCCTTCATCTGCGCCCGCTCCGATGCCCCCATGCGCCGGTTCATCTTCTTTATCGGCATGGCTCCAATGTTCATCCCGGCACTCGTCGGCGCGCTGGCCTGGTCCCTCCTGTCGTCCCCAAGCGCCGGATATATAAACATCCTGCTCAGGGATTTGGGCCTGGATTTCGTCATCAATATCTACAGCCTGCCGGGACTCATTTTTGTGCTGGGAATCTTTTACGCGCCCTACGCCTTCCTGCTCATGCACAGTTCGCTATCCATGATGAACGCCGACCTTGAAGAAGCAGCAACCGTCCACGGCGCACCGATGCGGACCATGCTCCGCACCGTCACGCTGCCGCTGGCGCTCCCGGCGCTGCTGGGATCCGCAGTCCTGGTGTTCGCCCTGACCATGGAAAACTTCCCCGTGGCACAGGTCATTGGAAACCCCGGCGGCGTCGACACGCTTCCGACGTATATTTACCGGCTGATGAGCGCCACCCCCGCCAAGAGCAACCAGGCCGCCAGCATCGCCGTCGTCCTCACCGTCGCCCTGCTGGTGATCACCGTGGTACAGCAACGAATCATCAACAAGCGCAAATTCACGACCGTGACGGGCAAGGGAAACCGGCCCCGGCAGGTACCTTTGCGGAGCCTGCGCTGGCCCTTTACGATTCTCGCGCTGGCCTACTTCGCCGTCTCCGTGGTCTTGCCGATGCTGGCACTGCTGGCAGCGTCAATGCAGTCAAGTCCCTTCGTCGCATCGATCTCACAGCTCTTCGATTCAGGAGCCCTGACCTTTTCGAAGCTTGGGGAAGTCTTTACGTCCCACGATTTCCAGCTTGCGCTGCGCAACAGCGTCCTCGTGGCCCTCATCGCAGCTGCAGCCGGCACAACGTTGAGCTTCGTTGCTTCCTACATCCGGTACCGCACCAAGGCCAAGGGCGGGGCGGCCATTGAAATGATTGCGATGACCCCGCTTGCGGTCCCAGCCATCGTGATGGGCATCGGCCTGCTGTGGACGTGGCTGCTGCTGCCCCTTCCCGTCTATGGCACCCTGGCCATTTTGGCCATCGCCTGCGTGGCGGTCTTCCTGCCGCAGGGCTACCGCGGCATCTCGGCATCGATGCTTCAGATGGACCAGGATCTGGAGGACAGCGCCGTGATGTTGGGGGCGCGTCGTGCACGGGCCATTGTCTCGGTCACCCTGCCCCTAATGAGGGTCGGCATCACGTCGTCATTCCTGCTTTTCCTCATGCTCTCGATGCGCGAATTGAGTGCCTCCATCTTTTTGTTCACGTCCAATACGCGCATCCTGTCAATCCTTGTCTTCGATGACTTTGACAACGGGCAGAGCCAGGCTGCTGCGGCAGTCAGCGTGCTCTACTGCATCGTTATCGCCGTACTAGCCATCGCCGCCCAGCTCGTTGGCGCGGAACGCAAATCCAAAAAACGCTCACTCAAATCCGAAGTCCACACCAAGAATTGAAGGGATCAAAACCATGAAGCTATCCTCCAAAATCCCCGTAATCGGAACCGGTCTACTACTGGTCATGGGCATGGCCGCCTGCGGCAGTGCCGACGCCAGTTCCAGCGTCGTGACAGGCGCCGCATCCGTCAACACGACCAATGGGCTGGTCATTAACGGTGAAACCATCGCGGACAAGACCACCTACGACAAGGCCAAGACCGAGACGCTTTCCCTCTACTCCGGTTATACGGAGTCGTCGGAGGCTGCCCTGGTTGCCGCGTTCACCAAGGACACCGGCATCAAGGTCAATGTCGTGCGCCTCACCCCGAACAAACTCAGTGAGCGCGTGCTGTCCGAAAAGGGGGCCGGCAAACTCGGCGCCGACGTCATTCGCACCTCCGATTACCGGATCGCGAAGTCCATGGAAGACGCCGGGGTATGGCAGAACTACGACGTCCCTGGGGCGTCAAAGTTCAAGGACGTCTCCATTGACGGTGGAAAGTTCACCCGGATGTTCGACTCCGTCTACACGCTTGGTTACAACACCCAGCTTGTTAAGGAAGCGGATGCCCCCACGTCCTGGGCTGATGCCGTCAGCGGCAAATGGCAGGGAAAGATTGGCATCGTCCAAGGCGGCTCCGGCGGCAGCACGGCTGCCCTGAACAGGTTCATGGATTCGAAACTCGGACCGGACTATTTCAAGTCCTATGCCGCACAGAAGCCGACCATCTACGACTCGTTGGGCGCAGAGGCAACAGCTCTGGCCCGCGGTGAAGTCGCCGTCGGAACCGTCACCATCAGCGGAACGAACCTCTCTGCGGTGCAAGACAAGGCGCCCGTCAAATTTATCGTTCCGAAGGAGGGCCTGGTCGCCTATGACTATTTCCTGGGCATGACCAGTTCAGCGAAAAACACTGACGCAGCCAAGGTGTTCATGAACTACAACCTCTCCAAGCAGGGACAGAAAATCTTTGGGCAGCTTGGCGAATACCCCGTCCGCACCGATGTGGCGCCTCCCACCATCATGGGTGTTCAGCTCCCTGCCATTGACTCGGGCAAGGTCTACCGGATGACCAACGCGGATGCCATCAACTTTGGCAAAAGCGATCTTGCCAAGTGGAACCAGGTCTTCGGGTACACCAAATAATTAGACCCCTATCAGCGTTACCGTTGGCCTTCGGCAACCTCCCCGCGAGGCCGAAGGCCAACGGACGTTTAATGGGCCCCATCAGAACCCGGAAGCGGCCGACCGGGGCTGCCTACATGGCCACTTCCCTGACGCCGGCACAAGGGGTTCCGGAGTTCACAAGGTCCCTGCTTCGCGTCCGTCGGGGCCTGGGGAACGGCCTGCATTGGCGTTGGGGGCCTGTCCTCGCGGGAGGAATGTCCCCAGCTACGACTGCGCCACGCGTGAGGGCCTCCTCGGCAACATGGCCAAGGCTACGCGCGGCGCACGCGGCGCCCTCAATACAGCCGGTCCCGCTACCCGCTGAACAACTTTGTAGACGGCATGGTGCGTTCCACAGCGAGCGCGGACGACGTCCTTTCAGGCCTACAGACAGGACGGCCGCCCGTCCATTGGTCAGTCCAAAAGCTCCCGTCCCGGCCACCTTGCCACCGCTCGGGCCTGTGCAGTGAACTCCTCAAAGGAAAGCCCCGCGACAGCCCCGGCCCACATCTTTTGGGCCAGCACCCCGAAGGCCGGCTTCACCAGGTCGTGGACGGCGCGCTCGTTGTAGGCGAGCAGGACCAGGTCGTTCCAGACGGCCGAGGCCGCGCCCAGCAGCTGTGGGTGCCGCGGTTCCAGGTCCAGGCCGTCGCCAAAGACGTGCGGCTCCCAACTGTCAAACAATGCCCGGGCGTCCAGCCCGTGGCCGTGGTAGTAGTCCGCAAACGGCACAATGTACAGGAGCGCGTCGTCGGTGTTGATGACGCGGTAGCCGTCCGCCACGGCCGCCCGGCCGCTGTACCAGTCCTTGTTCCAGGCGCACACCACCACGTCGCGGCTGTAGCCGTCCGGGCCCGGTGCGCCGGCGCCACCGGACATCACGGTCAGGCTGCCCCACGCCATCGGGTCCTTCCCGAGTGCCCGGACATGGGCGCTGATGGCGTTGAAAAACGCCCGGTATTCCTCCGAGTGTCCGCGGGCGTATTCGTCGGCCCCGAAGTGGACGGCCGGGCCGCGGAACCACGGCACAAACTCGCTGAACACGTCCTTGACCAGCTCGGTGGTCGCCGGCCTGCCCAGGTCCAGCATGTCCGAGTCGCCGCCGTCGAGCCCCATCTCCGGACGCCAACGGGTGAAACTCCTTGCATGCGCCGGCACGTCAATCTCCGGCACCAGCCGCACCTGCCGCAGCGCCGCCTCGTCCTCGAAGGAGTCCCAGTCGGCGCGGCTGTAGGAGCCGTCCTCCGCGGCAAGTCCCGCCAGCCACGGCGAATCCGAGGCCAGCCGGAACGCCTGCTGCGCCGCGGTCCACGGCCGTTGGGTGTTCGAGGTGATCTCATTGTCATTGAGGTGGACCAGGAAAGTGTTCAGCTTGTACCAGCTCATGAACCGGAGCCAGTCCCGCAGCGCCGCCGGATCGGCAAAGCGGCGGCCCACGTCCAGCATGAAGCCGCGCACCGGGTAGTTCGGCCAGTCGACGGCGGTCCCGCCCGGCAAAGTGGTGGAGGCCGAGAGCATCTGCAACAGGCTGCGCGTGCCCCAGTAGACGCCGGCCGCCGTCCGGGCACTGACGCGCACGCCGCCGTCGACCTCCAGCACATACCCTTCGGCAGCTGCAGTGGCATTGTCCGCGGGGAACTCCAGCGCGGGGTCCAGCGCCAGCACGATGGTGCCGGCGCCCGCACCGTCCCCGGCGCTGCCGGAGAGCCCGGCCAGCTCGGCCATGTCCGCCAGCAGTGTGGCGGCCACCTCCGCCAGCTCGGGCGGATGCACGACGACGAATCCCTCCCCGAGGCGGGTGCCCCCCTCCCCCGGGGTCCAATGCTGGAGGGAGGGGATGACCGTCGGGGCAGCGGCCAGGTGGGCGTCGGCACCGGGCACGGGGAGGGGCATGGGGGAACCTTTCCAGGATGGCTGCGGTTGAAGTGAGACTACCGGCTTCGCCGCCGGCGACTACCCATGGGCTTTCCCGTCGTCAAATTCCAGGTGGGCCTGCAGGCAGCCGTTGCCGTCGACCCACCCCTTTGACGTGGCGTAGTCAACCATGGAAGCCAGTTCCGCCTCCCACGCCGGCGTCGCCGCGTCCCCTGCCAGCCCACGCAGGCCGGCCGGCCGAAGGAAGGCGTGGCCGCCGTCGACAGTGCCAAGCTGGGCAGCCTGCAGGGCTTGCGCGAGCTGTCCCCCGTCCAGTCCGCCGGTAACCTCAACATGGAGGCGCTTGGTGTCATCCGGGTTGAGCAGCCTGACTCCGGCCGGCGTCACTTCAACAATCATTTCTTCCTTCTTTCAGGGCTGCAGGGCGGGCGCGGAAATTTCCGGGGACACGCCCAGCAATTCCGTGCTGGTGACCACGGTACACAGGGGCGCCAGCAGTTGCAGCAGCGCCAGCGTCTGGGCCTGCGCCTCATCGCTGACCGCCGCGCAGGCGTCGGAGACCACCGTAACGAACCGTCCGGCGTCGACGGCGCCCAGGGCCGTTGAGAGGATGCAGCAGTCCGTGGCCACACCTGTCAGGATCATTTCCGAACCTACGGGGATGAGCTCTTCAAGCTCGGGTCCCCACTTGGAAAATGTCCCCTTCGAAACTATGGCGGCGCCGGCCGGCGGGGCCATTGTGATGTCCCAGAGACTGTGCGCGCCGGGCCGGCGCATCTCATGCCAGCGGTCGTAGTAGCTGCTCCAGGCGCCGGGCTCCCGGGGGTCGGCCACGAACATCGTGAAAACCGCCGGCCCCTCCAGACATTTGTCCAGCGCCTCGATGACCGGCACGATCTCGTCATACCGCGGCACGTACCACTGGCTGCCTTTGTCACGGAAGCAGTGCTGCATGTCGACTGCGACGAGCGTCCTGCGGCGGACAGGGACCCCGGCGCTCACCGCCCCGCCCGCTGGGCTGCAGGAGCTGGCTGCGCGGCCATGACATCGGCAACTGGATGCCGGAGCCCGGACAGGGGGCGCAGCCTGTAGGTGGCAAAGTACACGACCGCCGCAACGGCCGCGGCCACGAACATGCTCAGGTCCCCCGCATCGGGGATGGCTGCGGCCACCGGCCCCGTGTACAGGGAGGAGACCCAGAAGGGAACCGAGCCAAGCACGCCGGCGGCCCAGGCCACGAAGCCCCACTCAAACTTGCGCGACTTGTCGAACAGCTCGGCCATGCCCTGCTTCGACTGGCGGCCGCCGAGGTAGTAGTCGCAGATCAGGACGGTTGCGAACGGTGCAATGAAGTAGGCCGTCAGGTTGAGGAAGACGGAGAAGCCCTCGTAGATTCCGTTTTGGCCCCACAGGGCAACCAGGTAGGAGGCCACGCAGATGAACACGACGCCGGTGGTCCGTTTGACTGGCACCCCCATGGTCTGGATTGATATGGCGCCGCCGTAGACGTTAAGGAAGTTCTGCGAGAAGGAGGAAAGTGCAATGGCCAGCAGTCCCGGAACAGCCCAAGGTCCCATGAGCTGGTTCAGCGCCGTGATCGGGTCGGTGGTGGTTGCGGTGCCGGCCAGCACGACGCCGACGATCCCCATCCAGGCGATGGTCACGAAGTTCCCGAGCATGGTGAAGATGCCGGTGCCGCGGCGCACGGACCCCGTGTCCGGCAGGTAGCGGGAGTAGTCCGAGGCGAATGGCAGCCAGGCCACCAGGAATGCCAGGAAGTAGCCAAAGAAGGTGACCCAGCTGCCGGCGCCGATGAATCCTTCAGCGTGCGGGTTGCCTGTCAAGGTGACGCCGCCGCGGGAAACCGTGACGATGGTGATCAGCAGGAAGCCGAAGAACAGCACGATCGCCAGGATCCGCTGCAGGAAGTGGATGAGGTTGTAGCCGATGACGGCAACGAGGAGCTGCAGCAGCATCAGGCCCAAGGCGGCGAGCCAGAACGGCAAATGCGTCAGCTCGTGCAGCGCCTTGCCGCCGAGAATGACGGTGACCGCCGCCCAGCCGACGCCGGCAAAGACGTTGACGTAGGCCACGGGGAACAGGTTGCCGATGAAGCCAAGAGGTCCGCGGGCCTGCATCTGCTGGGGAACGCCGAGCCGGACGCCCATGCGGGACATCAGGCCCATGATGGTGGAACCAATAAGGGCGCCGGCGAGGATTGCCACGACCGCTTGCGCCATGGACAGGCCAAAGTAGGCTGCACTGAAGCCCAGGACGATGATGGGGAAGTTCATGCCGGCGGCAAACCAGATGAAGAACTGGGAGCTGGGCTTGCCGTGCCGTTCCACGTCGGGGATGTGTTCCACGCCGTAGGGTTCAATCTTGGTCAGGCTGTCCCGGTAACCCCGGTCAGCGGCAACACTTGACTCACTGTTTTGCGACATGTCTGCCGTCCTATCGGTCAATTCTTGCGAAAGTGGGTGCGGTCCAGCGCCACGGCACCCGCATTGGTGCCGCGTTCTGAAATCGCTCGGTTGTGGGGTGGGGTGGGCCTCGCTGGGCCGGCCCTGGGCTAGCCGGCGGCTAGTTTCTGTCTTGGCGTGAAACGGAGTCCATCATGACTTCGCGGGAGGAGGCCCACACGTGGTCCTTCATGGCCAGCTCCGCGCCGACGCTGTCCTTGGCGGTGATTAGTTCCAGGACCTGGCGGTGTTCCGCCGTGGACCTGGAAAGCCGCCCGGGATGCTGAACGGAGGTGAGGACCAGGTGGTGGTATGCAAGCTGGTTCATGAGCGTTCGGTAGTGTTGGGCAAGTTTGAGGTTGTCTGACCCGGTGATGAGGGTTTCGTGAAATTCGTGCACCAGGTTGGCGTAAGCGGTGCTGTCATTGCGCAGCACCGCCAGTTCGGAAGCCTCCACATTTGTCCGGAGGGTGTCCAGCTCGGGAATCTGCCCGCGCCGGGCCATCAGGCGTGCTGCGAGGCCCTCCAGCGTTTCTTTCACTTCAAACATTTCAAGAATCTCGCGTCGGGTGATTTCCCGAACAAAGGTGCCCACCTTGGGTCGGATTTCCACGAGTCCCTCGATTTGCAGCTGCTTGAGGGCTTCACGCACGGGCGTCCGGCTGACTGCATAGTACTCAGCCAGCCGCACCTCCGAGAGTGCGGTTCCAGGCTTGTAGTCCCCGCCCAGAATGAGCTCACGAATCCTGTCAAGCAACGTGGTCTCGCCCAGCGAATCATCCACTGCTGTGTCCTGGCTCACAATACCTTCTTGCATGGTAGAAATCCTATTTTGAAGCTTGCATGCATGTCAATAGATGTTCACCAATTCGGCGAACTCACTTCCATGGAGGGAAAACGTGGCAAATCAGGCCGTCTTGGCTTTTTGCCGAGTCATGACGGGCAGCCTATCTACCATGCAACATCACCCGGAACTGGCGTCCAGTTCCGTGAGGGTGACGTCGCCCGTGGCCCAGTGGTCCCGGGGCACCTCGCGAACGATGATGCGGATGTGCTCCGGACGCGCGGCGGTGGTGCGTTCCACCGCCGCATGGACCTCGTGGATCATGGACCGCACCTGAGCGGCTGTCCGGCCGGCCGACAGGGTCACTTCAATGAGCGGCATGGTCAGCCTCTCATGATAAACGGGTCGTCCACGGGAGCGTCGTTGGTGTTGATCCACACACTCTTGAGGCGGGTGTACTCGCGGATGGTCTCCGTGCCGTGCTCCACACCCACACCGCTGCTCTTGAACCCCTGCCGGGGCGACATGGGAGACATGGCACGGTAGGTGTTGACCCAGATGGTGCCCGCGTCCAGCCGTCCGGCCAGGCGGTGGGCACGGGAGAGGTTCTGCGTCCACAGCCCGGCCGCCAGGCCGTACTGGGTGTCATTGGCCAGGCGGACCACCTCGTCCTCCGTTTCGAAGGGCATGATCGCGGCCACCGGGCCAAAAATCTCCTCGCGGACAACGCGCATGCTGTTGTCCACCCCCGTCAGGACCGTGGGCTCGAAGAAGTAGCCGCCCAGACCCCCGTCGATGGACCGCCCGCCGGTGAGGACCTTGGCACCCTCGCTGACGCCCAGGTCCACGTAGCCGGCCACCTTGTCTCGTTGCGTGGCAAAGGCCAGGGGGCCCAGCTCTGTCGCGTCCTCCAGCGGATCGCCGATCACGATCGACGCCGCCCGCGCGGACACCCGTTCCAGAAGTTCGTCGTAGACGGACTTGTGGGCAAAGACGCGGCTTCCGGCAATGCAGGTTTGCCCGGCGGCCGCGAAGATGCCGGCCACCACGCCCATTGCGGCGTTGGCGACGTTGGCGTCTTCGAAGACGATGTTGGGCGACTTGCCGCCAAGTTCCAGGGTGGCACCGATGAACCGCGACGCGGCACTTGAGGCGATCCGCGAGCCTGTCTGCGTACTGCCGGTAAAGGAGATCTTGGCCAGCTTCGGATGGTCCACCAGTGAGGCCCCGGCCTCGCCACCAAACCCCGTCACCACATTGACCACACCCGGCGGGAATCCGGCTTCGATGACCAGCTCGGCCAGACGCAACACTGTGGCCGAGGTATATTCGCTGGGTTTGACCACCATGGTGTTTCCAGCTGCCAGGGCCGGCGCCAGCTTGCTGGTAGTCAGGGTCAGCGGCGAGTTCCAGGGCGTGATGGCACCCACCACGCCCACCGGTTCCCGCATGGTGTAGTTCAGCACCGTCTTGTCCGACGTCGGGATGACGTCGCCCTGGATCTTGTCCGCCAGGCCGGCGTAGTAATAGTAGTACTCGGGAAGGGAGGCCATCTGCCCGCGCATTTCACGCAGCAATTTGCCATTGTCCAGGGTTTCCATCCGGGCGAGTTCCTCGGCATGTTCGCCAATGACGTCCCCCAGCCGGCGCAGCAGGTGCCCACGGCGGGTCTGGCTCAAGTCCCTCCAGCGCGGGTCCTCAAAGGCACGCTGTGCCGAGTCAACGGCCTTCGAGATGTCTTCCGAATTGCCGCGGGCAGCAGAATACAAGACCTCCAGCGTGGCCGGATTGGTGCTTTCGAAATATTCGCCACTGGCAGGCGCCACCCACTCGCCGCCGATGAAGTGGCCGTAGCTACGGATAGTTGACATTGATTTTCTCTCCAATAAACGACGTGAGGGCGGTGGCCAGGGCTTCTGGGTCTTGGACCGGCAGCATGTGCCGGGCATGGGGAACAACGACGGCGGTGCAGTCCGGCATGGCCCCCGCCAGCCGGTGCGTCATCTCCGGGGTCGAGCCGGGATCGTCCGCACCGGTGACGGCCAGGGCAGGAACAGCTATTTTGGGCAGTTCCAGGGACAGCCCTTCATCCGCGGTGGCAAAGACGCGGTAGCAGTTCAGGTACGACTGGACGTCGTTGCCCAGGAGGACCCGCCGGGTCTGCGCAACGACGGAATTTGGTGCCGCCGTCGCATCTGGGAACCAGCGCTCCAGGGATGCTTCGACACTGGCCGGAAAGTCCCCGGCGGCCAGGGCCAGCCGCGCCAGGACAGCCGAGCGCTCCTCTGGGGTGCGCCGGCACACGGAGCTGACCGAGGTCAGGCTCGCCAGCAGCCCTGGCCGGTGGCTGGCCAGATGCTGGCCCACCAGGGCGCCGAGGGAAAAGCCCACGAGGTGCGTCCCCGGTTCCAGCATCCCGGCAATGTCGTCCGCGAGATCGGACAAGGTGACGTCCGCCGGCGCGGGCGGCCGCGTCCCGTGACCCAGGAGGTCCAGGGCACGGACGTCAAATTGCGTCCCCAGCCGCCCAGCCAACTGATGCCACATGGTGTGGTCCAGGCCCACGCCGTGCAACAGGACCAGGGTTGCCTTGGCCATCGCCGGCTACTGTTCCGTGGACAGCGCGGCCAGGCGCTGCTGTGGACGGCCCTGGGATGCGGCCGCGAGTGCAACGATGATTTCATCCGCGTGCGGGGCATCGTCAATGCGCACTTCCACACTTTGGTGGTGCGAGCGGATGGTGGCGTCGGTGATGTGCTTGAGGGGAATGTCGAAAATTGTGCCGGCCGTGGCGCGCTTCTCCACCGCCGGCAGCAGCGTCGTGGCGTTGGCGGCCTTGCGGAAGTGGTCACCAAACTTCAGGGTGTGGATGAGGGCCGATCCGTGCTCCACTTCGCCGTTCAGCCCGACGATCGCAGCCTTGCCGTAGGCTTCTGCAGGTGTCCCCAGCGCCGCAAGTACGGCGGGGGCCAGCAACGCGCCAAGATCGGATGCCGTGGCGTCAATGCCGGCCGAGAGGTCTTCCACGAATCCCTGGCCGGCCCACGGGTTCTCAATCACGGCGGCCACAATTGCCACGCGCGCCGCCGGCGAGACGGCCCGGCCGCCCTCCTGCGAGATTTCTTCAATGACAGTGACTACCTTGCGAATTTTCATGCGAATACGTGCTCCAATTTCTCTGCTGTGACAACTTGGTCGGTTTTCCGGTCACCGATGCGTGCGTGCGGCCGCGGCCCGGTGGAGGCCGCCGCGATGACAACAATCTCGTCGGGGCGGGGCCCGTCGGAGACCCGGGCGGCAATGGTTTGGTAGTGGCTGCGGGTGGCCGGTGCGTGCTTGTGCCACATCGGGACAATGAGTGCCTGCCCGGCATCCGATCTGCTGTCGGCAAAGCAGATGATGGACTCGCCCTCCAGGAATTCCCGGAAGAGGTTCCCGAAGTAAGGGGTGTGGATCAACGCTCCGCCGTGCTCAATTTCGCCGGCCGTGCCGACAATGGCTGCCTTGCCGAACGCCTCAATCTCCTCCGCCCCGCCAAGGGCCGCCTTGAGGCGGTCCGAAAGGGCACGCGCCAGGTGCGGCGCAACGGCCTCGGCCTGCCCGGCCAGGACCTCGCCCGGACCAGTGCCCAGCCATGGATTGCGGATCACGGCCGCCACGGTGGCCCGAACGGCAGGGACCGCTGGAGGCGCGCCGTGTTCATCCTTGACGTCCTCCTGGTAAAGGACAATCTTGCGCAGCCAGTCTGACAACTTTGTCGCAGTGGCCGCCATCCTAGTTGCTGCCCGTGAATTGCGGCATGACGTGCTCCGAGAAGAGCTCCAGGCTTCGCATGGACTTCTTGTGGTCCAGCCCGGGGTGGGTGGTCCAGAGCATCATGTGTTCCAGGCCGACCTCCCGCTTGAGCTCGGCGATCTTCTCGGCAACGAACTCGGGTGTGCCAACCAACATGTTGCGGTCCATCAGGAAGTCAAAGTCGAGCTTGTGCGCATCCGTCAGTTCTTCGCCGTCCTCCATCATGTTGGAAAGCCCGCGCCAGTGGGTGATCCACTTGTATGTGTTCATGACGGCCTGCTCAAACTCCTCGCGGGCCTGTTCCATGGTGTCAGCCACATAGACGTCGCGCACCAGGGCAATCCCCTCGCCCAGCGGCACGTCGCGGCCCTGGGCCTTGGAAGCTTCCTCGCGGTACAGCTCAAAGCGCGGCTTGAGGGCAGAGACCGGAGGCAGCCAGAAGATGCCTTGGATGCCGTCCCGGCCGGCACTGGCAATGGAGCGCGGGGTGTCGATGACCTGCCAGAGCGGCAGCTCCTCCTGGAACGGCTTGGGAACCACCGACATCTTGGTGATGATGCCATCTTCGGTGAAGTCGCTGGTGGCCGGCGAAAGCGGGTGGCTCCATTTGACCCCGGGCTTGGGGAATTCGTAAAAACGGCCCTTGTGGCTGAAGAAGTCCTGCGTCCATGCCTTGCGCATGACTTCCAATGTTTCCGCGAACAGGGCGCGGTTTTGTTCCTGGTCGCGGGGATCCGCCAGCTCATTCAGGTTCAGGGCCTCCCGCCCATAGAGGCCGCGTCCCACGCCCACCTCCACGCGACCGTCGGAGAACTGGTCCAGCAGTGCCAGGTCCTCGGCGAGGCGCAGCGGGTGCCAGAAGGTGGCGATGGCGGCTGCCTGGCCGATGCGGATGGTGGAGGTCCGCGCCGCAATGTCAGTGCCCATCATGACGGGGTTCGGCGTCAGCTCCTGGCCCTCGTGGCCAAAGTGGTGCTCGGTGTACCAGGTAGACCAAAACCCGTAGCGTTCGGCCGCCTGCGCGTACTCTCGGGCATCTTTCATGTGCTGGTTGTAATTTTTCAAGTCACCGGGAGCACCCAGCGCATGGAAGATGGAGAAGCGCATTGGTATAGCCTTTCGCTCCGCTGCAGCGTTGCAGCGAATTTGTCAATGGTGTGGTGCATTGTCCGTCGACTTCAACGTCAACACATCTTGCATGGTAGCGACTATATGCATCGACGTTCATTGAAGTCAACGACTTTGCCTCACCGGCATAGTCATGGAGTAAAAAAATCCCATAAATAACGGTAATTTTGGTCTAAACTACGGAAATCCACATCACAAACGGCCAGCACCTTTGACTTGGCATTGTGAGCTGCATTACCGTTGGTGCCATACATCAGAACGTTTTGAGGAGGAGTTTTCACCCATGTCCAAGGAATCGGAGCTGAAGGCGCACGTCCGCCGGGTATGGCACTCAGTGTGGGACGAAGGCGACGTTGACGCGCTCGATGCGCTGCTGGCCGACGGTTTCACCCGCGTCACGGAGGGTTCGTCGTCACCCCTCGATGCGGCGGCATACAAGGGCGCGGTCAGGACAACCCGCGCCGCATTTCCTGACCTTAAGACCACTGTCGAGGACCTCGTCGAGGAGGACGGCCACCTGGCCATCTTTTGGAGCAGCACCGGCACCCACAGCAACGAACTGTTTGGGGTTCCGGCCACGGGCAGGACAGTACAAACGTTCGGGGTGAACTTCTGCACCTTCACCGACGGCAGGCTCTTCCACGAGCGCGTGACCTGGGATCCGCGCCAACTGCTCAACGCCCTTGGCATTACTTCACTAGGAGAAGATTGATGACTGAAACCGTGGTCCCCGGCATCGCAGACCGGGACGTGGATGAACCCGATCCGCTCATGGTCCGGGGATTCAACAAGCAATTCATTACGGGCGTCACGGTTGTCACCACGCGCGAGGGCGACAAGCCACGCGGCCTGGCGGTGAACGCCTACGCTTCCATCTCCTTCGATCCCCCGCTGATCATGGTGTGCATCCAGCGCACCTCCTCGACGTATCCGGCGCTTCACGCAGCGACCCACCTGGGCGTCAACATCCTCAGCAACCGCCAACGCGAGGTGGTGAATGTATTTTCGTCCAAGTCCGACGACAAGTTCGCTGAATTTGACTGGCACGGCGGGCCCCACGGTTCACCGCTGATCGACGGTTCCGCGGCCATGCTCGAGGCGGAAATCCGGGAGCGCTTCCAGGCGAAAACCCATACGGTATTCATCTGCCGCGTCCGCCATGCCGAAGTCAACGACGTGGCACCGATGGCGTACAAGGCCGGCAAGATTCTCGACGGCGGCGGGCTGACCGAGATTCCAGAGCGCTAGTGGCCCGGTGCCCGCTCCGGCACGGACGGGCCGCACCGCCTGTAACCGTACCCGCCGAGGTCGTGCATGACGCGCTGGGTGCGATGAAATGGCGCTGCCAGCGGCGCATATGCTGTAGAGGAACCTTCCGCGCACACCAAGGAGCTTCCATGACCGAGACCCTCACCTACCGCCACCTGTTCGGGCCGGGACCGAGCAATTGCTACCCGGAGGCAGTCTCGGCCATCGCGGCCCCGATCCTGGGCCACCTGGACCCCCTGTTCATCGAAATGCTCGACGACACCTGCGAGGGCCTGCGCGAGGTCTGGGGCACCACGAACGCCCGAACCCTTCCGCTCAGCGGCACGGGCTCGCTCGGCATGGAGGCCGCGTTCGTCAACACCATCGAAAAGGGCGACGTGGCCGTCGTCGCGGTCAACGGCCTCTTCGGCGAGCGCATGTGCGAGGTGGCCCGCCGCGCCGGCGCCGAGGTGGTGCGCGTGGACCACGAGTGGGGGCGGCCGATCGACCCCGAGCGCGTCGCCTCCGCCCACCCCGCCCCCAAGGTGATCGCCGCCGTCCACGCCGAAACCTCCACCGGCGTCCGCTCCGACATCGCCGCGCTGGGCAAGCTGAAGGGTGATGCGCTGCTCATCACCGATGCCGTCACCTCCATTGGCGGCCTGGAGCTGAAGGCCGACGACTGGGGCATCGACGTCGGCTATGCCGGCACGCAGAAATGCCTCGGCGTCTCCCCCGGCCTGGCCCCCTTCACCATTTCCGACGCCGCCTTCGAGCGCCGCGTCAAGGACCCGCGGTCCTGGTACCTGGACATCGGCCTGCTCGGCGGGTACGTCGGAGCGGCCAGCGGCAGCAAGCGCACGTACCACCACACGGCCCCGGTGGCCATGATTGCCAGCCTGCAGGCAGGCCTCGGCCGCATCCGCAATGAAGGGCTCGACGCGGTCCAGGCACGCCACGCCGCCGCCGGCCTTGCCCTCCAGGACGGCCTGCAGGACATGGGCCTGGAGCTGTTTGCCGCCGAAGGGTCCCGCCTGCCCAGCCTGACCACCGTCCGCGTGCCCGACGGCGTCCATTCCGCCGTGGTGCGGTCCTACCTGCTGGAGAACTTCAGCCTGGAAATCGGGGCCGGCGCCGGCAAGTTCGCGGACACCGTGTGGCGGATCGGCATGATGGGGCCCAACGCGAACCCGGCCTCCGTGGTGCTGGTGCTCGGCGCGCTGAAGGAAGCACTCGCGAAGGCATAGGGCAGGCAGCAGGCCCGGTGCGGGATGCACCGGGCCTGCACACCACCGCTCGTATCAGTGTGCGGAGGTCTGGATCTGCTGCTGGCGCTGCTTGTTCACATTCTGCTGCACTTCCTGCAGGCTGTGGGCCACCTTGGTCAGCTGCGTCTTGTACGTCGGCCAGTCCGTGTGCTTGAACCGGTCAGCATCCGGACCCTGCCACTGCACGGAATTCGCCTTGCCATCCAGCGAACTGGTCAGCTGCTGGATCTGGTCCACCGCATGCCCCAGCTTGCCCGCCAGGTCCGCCATGTCCTCCGGGTTGTTACCAATCAAACCAGCCACAATGCACATCCTATTCGTTCAGTGTTCTTCGGTTCAGCTCCCCGTGCGTCGGTGGAGCCGTTGCTAAAAAACTATCGCGGCCCGTCCGCCGGCGTCGATGGGGCCCGCTCCCCATGCAGGACTCCCCATGCACACGTACCCATGGCACCGCACGAACGGCGCCCGGAAACCCGAACGGAACGGACGGTGCCGAACACCGGGGCTGCACCCGGCGCCACCGGGGTTACGCCCGGCATGGCAGCCGCGTAGGGTGAATGAATCAAGGTTGCCGACGCACCTGATAACGGGCTCTGATGCGGCAGCCTCCCGTCAGGAAGGACCTGTAGTCATGGACCAGAACAGCACTTCATCGATTCCGGACCCCGAACCGTCCAGGCCAGGCGAACCCGGGCCCTGGGTGCCTCCCATGCCGCCCGACCCGACGATGCCGCCCGACCCGACGCAGCCCCCGGACCCCACCCGGCCGCCGGACCCCACCCGGCCACCGGACCCTGCCGAGCCCCCTCCCCCGCCGTTCCCGCCGGACCCTCTGGACCCGCCCCATCCGGATGCGCCCAGGCCTCCCCTGCCGCCGGCCCCGCCGTTCGGCACGCCGGGAAGGGTCGTTTAAGATCCTGGCAGGGATCACGGTCACCGCGGCAACGCGCCCCACCGCTACCACGGAGCCGCACCACGGTAATGTGGCTGACACGGCGGCGAGGCCGGTGGACTGCGGCGAAGGGAGGCGACATGCCTGCACGGAAAAAGCAGCGCAGGCATGGCCCGGCCACCGTCCCCGAAACACCCGCCAGCCGCGCACCCGTCCACCACCTGCCCGGCGCCGCCGTGGCCGAACTGCTGGCCAGTCCAACACGGACCAGGCCCGCCGTCGTCGTCAGTTTCACAGCCGGCACCGGCAGCCACCGGATCAACGCCGCCGCCCTGGCAGCACTCCTGGACGGCGAGGCTGACGTGTTCGAGTTGGAAAACGGCAGTGAAACGCGCCGGCTGCAGGACGGACTGCCCCCGGGCCTGGAGATTTACGGTTCCGGTGCACGGGCCTACCCGGCGGGGCCCGACTGGCCGGAAACAACGCCTGAACCGCGGCTGGTCCACCGCCTCACCAACCTGTCACGGCTGATGGAGGCCCTGGCCGCGGACGTCCGTTCGGGCGCCCGGCGCACCCAATCCGCAGCACCCCCGCCCCCGAAACCCGCACCAACCACGGCCACCGGCACGGTGGGCGGGTTCACCGGCGAAGACAACAGCCGCGCGCTGGTCAGGCTGGCCACCACGGGCCGGCAGGTCACCATCCGTGCCGAGGACCTGCTGCCCGGCGTGCCGTTGGACTGGCTGCTCACGCGGGGCCAGCAGGTCACCGGGCTCCTCGATGCGGAGGCCCGCACGCTGGACATCCACGCCCTGCTGCAGCGGCCGGCCTCTCCCGTCACGGTGTACCGCCCCGGCGACGTTGCCCTGGCCCGGGTCAAGGCGGCCTACGCCGGGCACGCCGTGGTGACCCTGTGGCCCGACGCCGACTTCCGGATCGGCATCGCCCGGATCTCCTCCAACGAGCTCGACGCCGCGGAGGACCTGCTCACCGAAGGGGAAGTGGTGCGCGTCCGGGTGCTCTACGAAAACGGCGCCGTGGTGCTGTCCATGCTGGACGTGGACGACGACGACCCCCACGTCCCGGCCCCATCCCTCGTTGCGGGCGGGCCGCCCTGGCTCGACCCGGACCGGCCGTACACCAGTATTTTTGCCCCTCCCGGCGCTGCCGCGGCCGCCGGAACGCATGCCGGGGCACCCGGCGGGGCCGGCGAAACGGGAGACGGGCACGCACGCCCGGCGGCCGGCGTCGGCCCTCCCGGGGAGGGGTCCGCACTTACGGCCTCGGAGCGGCGCACGGCCCTGAAATCGACACAGATGGAGCTGGAGGCCGCACGGCACACCATCGCCGAGCTCTCTGCGGATGCCACGAAGAGGGGCGCGACGGACAAGCTCGCCAGGATGTGGCAGGACCGCTATGACGACGAACGCCGCCGGGCCGACCACGAGGCCCGGCTCCGCAGCGACGTCATCCGGCAGCTCGAGTCCCTGAAAGCCGAGCTGGCCAAGACGAAGACCCAGCTGGTAGGGGCGAAGAAGTTGCGGAGGTCGGCCTCCTCCAAGTCGGAACCCGAGCCGCCGGACCTGTTCGGCGAACCCGTGGAGCAGTTCCGCTTTGACCTCTACACGGAATGGGCGCGGACGGTTCCCGCCGTGGACAAGGACCGTGAGCCGCTGGGCGCGTACTCCGTGGGACCCTACTTTTTGGAGTCGCTTGCGGCATTGCCGGCGCCGCAGCGGACCAAGGCCCTGCGGGCGGTGGTGGACCTGGTGGCCAACCGCGAGGGGCCGCTGCGCAACCGGAAGCCGCATGTCCTGCGCGAAAACGAGGGCGCCCATGCACCGGCCCGCATGCGCGGGGAGGATGTGTGCTGGCGGCTGTACGTGGAGCAGGGCACGGCCGCTGCGCTGCGGCTGCACTACTGGAAGCTGAAGTCCGGCGGCTTCGAGCTCCACGAAGTTGTGCCGCACGACGCCGTGAAGCCTTAACGCCTGTCCGTGCCTATCCGGTTTGTTGAGGGCTCGGACCGGAATCGTTGCCGGCACGGGGTGGCCGGTGGCCTCTGCGGCCACAGGGGAATTCGATGGTTCAGCAAATGCGGGTTGGCGGCCCCACAGCACGCTTTATCTGCACCGCCGAATTTTGAAATCGGTTCCGGGGGACTTCTTCGCTGAAAGCAGCCGCCCCGGACCGGCGTGCAGGGTGCCCCACCCCGCCGGCAAGCCATAAGCTGGTGGGACACCGTCGGAAAGGACGCCCTGCCATGTCTTCACCCCTTGAACTGGTCCGGCTGCTGGACGACGACGGCTCCGAGATCGGCACGGCGGACAAGTCGCTGGTGCACGGCGACAACACCCCGCTGCACCTGGCCTTCTCCTGCCACCTGATGGACGGCACCGGGCGGACCCTGCTCACCCGCCGGGCGCTCTCGAAGCTGACCTGGCCCGGGGTCTGGACGAACTCGTTTTGCGGGCACCCGGCCCCCGGCGAAACGCTGGAGGACGCTGTGCGGCGGCGGGCCGGCGTCGAACTCAACCTTGAGGTCACCGACATCCGCCTGGCCCTGCCGCACTTCCGCTACCGGGCCGTGGATGCCTCGGGCATTGTGGAAAACGAGATCTGCCCCGTCTTTACCGCCGTCTACACAGGCGACGGCGGGCTCTCACCCAATCGCGATGAGGTGTGCGACTGGTCGTGGGCGGACGTCGGGGATGTGGCGGAGGCGGTGGAGGCCGTGCCGTTCGTGTTCAGCCCGTGGCTGGTGCGCCAGCTCGCGGACGGGATCTACGACGGCGTTCTGCCCGGCTGAGCTGTTGCCGCCAGCCCAGCTTCCGGGACAGCGCGGCGGTCAGCCGGCCACCATCGCAGCGCTTTGCTCCCACAAGCCCAGGGCCAGGTCCGCGCGGTAGGCCAGCGGGTTGGCCCGGGCCACCTTGCGCCGGGAGAAGAACTCGCCGGGCGTCCAGTCCTCGCCCGGGACGGAGGTGGCCAGCCAGACCAGCGTGTCCGCTCCCTGCGCGGGCGAGAGCATGAAGCGCCGGGCCAGGCTGCCATACGCCAGCTTGGTCACACCATTCGATTCCGCCGAGAATCCGCTCGCCACCACGCCTGGGTGGAAGGCCGCGGCGGAAATGCCATGGTCGCCGTAGCGGCGCTGCAGTTCACGGGTGAAGAGGATGTTGGCCAGTTTGGCGTTGCCGTAGGCGGCGTTCGCCGAGTATTTTTTCGCCGCGTCAAGGTCGTTGATGTCAAACTTCGCCATGAACCGGTTGGCCATGCTGGAGGTGTTGATGACGGTGGCCCTGCTCGCGACAAGCTGCTCGACCAGCAGCGTGGTCAGCAGGAAGGGGGCCAGGTGGTTGACCTGGAACGTCTTCTCGTGTCCGTCCTTGGTCACCTCGCGGCCGGCCATGATGCCCCCGGCGTTGTTGGCCAGCACGTCGATGCGCGGGTACTTTTCTGCCAGCCCGGCCGCCAGTTCCCGCACCTGGCCCAAATCGGTGAAGTCCGTGATGAAGCTGTCCGCCTCCAGCTCGTCGGCAATGGCCTTCGTCTTGTGCGGCGACCGGCCCACCACCACCAGCTGGTCCCCTGGATACGCCAGCATCTTCGCGGCGGCCGCACCAATGCCGTCGCTTGCCCCGGTGATTACGATTGTGCGTGCCATGGCCCGTCCTTAGAAAGATGCTTCAGCATACCGCCGGGGAGTCAGTTGGAGCGGTTGATCATGCGGGCCACTTTTTGTTCGAGCGCCGCCAGCGTCACGTCCGGCAGCACGATGATCCCGTCCAGTTCCTTGCGGGCCCGCTTGAAGGCCGACTGCCGCTCGGCCGGGCTGGCAGCCTCATTCTCGGCAAGGTTCACGAGCTTGCGCGCCGTGCCCAGGCGTTGGCGCTCCGGCTCGCTGTACGCGGTGTCCTTGATGCGCCGGGCTTCCTTTTCCGCCACGTCGAAAGCCACATCGTAGGCGTTGACGGCGTTGCGGTAGTCGTCCCACCGGGTCTTGGCGGTGACCTCGGCCGCGGCCACGGGGCGGAGCGCATCGGCGTCGCGCTTGGCCCGCAGGAACGCCACGGTGAGGGGTTCGCGGACGTCGGTCATCATGGGGAAGTCGATCAGCTTGCCCACATCGAGCTCGTAGTCGAGCCAGCGGCGGTTGACGGCGTCGTGGGCGTCCATGACCTTGGCGACGTCGGCCTCGGTGAAGGCCTCCGGGTCCTTGGCGAGCGTGACCTGCGGAAGCGGTGGCAGCGCGGCGGCCTCGGGGTGTTTGAGCCTGTACATTTCCATGCGCCGCTCGTGGCGTCGGTCGGAAGCCTTCGACACGGCCCGGCCCCAGCCGCCCACGATGCCTGCCAGGGGGAACGCCAGCCACCAGAAGTTGCCCACGAAGTGCCAAAAATCCTGCATGCCCCCATCGTCCCACCCGCCACAGCTGCGGGCTAATCCCCCACGAGGAAATGCCAGCCCAGCCACCACACGAACAGCAGCAGCGTGATGCGCGCGGCCCGTGTCGCAAACACCCGTCCCAGCAGCTCCCCCAGGCCGGCGAGCGCCGCCGGCCGCACGCGCGAGACCACCACCAGCGTGATCCCCGCCAGCGGCACCAGCGCGTACCCCGCCACCACCAGCACGTAAATCATGGCCGCCGCCCCACCCGCACCAGCGCGCCGCACGCCACCAGCCACAGCCCGGTCATGAACCAGCGGCTGGAATCGCCGTCGAACAACGGTTGCAGCAGGTCCGTCAGGGGCGGAAACACGGCCGTGTCCGCCGGGGCAAACCGGTCGATGAAGTAGGTGCCCATTTCCCACACACACAGCAGAAGTACGACGGCGCCCCACCAGCAGGCGGCCCGCCTCACCCGGGGTGCGGGGTGCCCGGGCGCCGCGGGATTTCCAGGCGCAGCCCCGGGGGTCCGGGGCGGGTCGGGCCAGGCCACAAGAAGCATGGCGGCCCCGACGAGCCCCACAACCGCGGGTATGCCCGTGCTGTTTTCCGGGGCTAGGACCACCACGGCCAGTGACAGCGCCCCGACGGCAGCGGCCACCGCTGGCCAGAACCAGCGCGGCAGCAGCCGTACTGCGGGCTCCCCCGCCGGGTGCTGCCGGCCGTGCGGGGTGTGCCGGCCGTGCCGGGTGATCCTGGAGTGCCGCACGGATGTGTCGACCGCCAGGGCAACCCCTGCGGCGAGGAAGATCGCTGCGTCGACGGGCACCCCGCGGTACAGGTGGAACGCGCCGGTGATGAACAGGATGGCCACCCAGGGCAGCGACAGCCACGGCGACGGACGGGCCGCCGTGCCGGGCACGGGTTGCGCCGCGCCGGCGGGGCCCACACCGTCCGGGCGCCCGGCGCCTGCGGACCTGCCCTTGTGCACGCTTCCAGCCATGTTCCCAGTCCACCACCAGCGCGCTCCCAGCGCCAGCGACAGGCGGGATGGTGGCGGGGCCGGGCACCCGGCGTCGTACGCCCCGGCGCAGCTCCCGCTACACGCCGCGGACCGGGCGGCGGACCGTGGACGCCGCAGCCATCGCAGGCTTAGGGTGGGACCGGCAGCTTCAGTCAAGCCTCGAAGGAGTACCAACATGAGCTACAAAGTGGGAGTTTTTGTCGGCAGCCTGGCCTCGGAGTCCATCAACCGCAAGCTGGCACGTGCCCTGCTCAAGCTTGCACCGCCCGAGCTTGAACTGGTGGAGATCCCCATCGGCGACCTCCCCTTGTACAACCGCGACTACGACGCCGACTATCCCCCGGCCGGGCGAGCGTTCAAGGAAGCGGTGGCTGCCGTCGACGCCCTGATCTTTGTGACACCGGAATACAACCGCAGTGTGCCCGGCGTGCTCAAGAACGCCATCGACTGGGGTTCGCGGCCCTGGGGCACCAATTCCTTCGCGAAGAAGCCCTCCGCCGTGACCGGCACCTCGCCGGGCCTGATCAGCACGGCCGTGGCCCAGCAGCACCTGCGCAGCATCCTCTCCTTCGTCAACTCACCCGAGCTGGCCAACCCGGAGTGCTACATCCACTTCACCGAGGGGCTCATCGACAGCGACGGCAACGTCTCGGAACCGTCCACGGAGGAGTTCCTGCGCACCTGGATGCAGGAATTCCACCTGTTCATCGCCAAGGTGGTGGGTGCGCAGAACATCACGATTTAGGTGCCTGCAGGACATAGCCCTTCAGATCATCCAAGGTCTGCACCATGTGATTGTCCATGGCCACGCGGGCCGGTTCCGGCCGGCCCGCGGTAAGCGCCGCGAGGATGGCCGCGTGCATGGCAATCGCGTTTGCCTGGATCTCCGGGACCCGCGACGTTTCGGCACGGCGGTTTTCCAGGATGCGGTGCAGCGGCTCGAAAAGCACCGACACGAAGATGTTGCCCGAGGCGTGCAGGATGATGTCGTGAAAGGCCAGGTCCGATTCCACAAAGGCGGGCACGTCGTTGGCCGCGTGGGCCGTCCGCATCCGTTCCAGCTCGCCGGCCAGCCGTTTGAGGTCGTCCCCGGAGATGCGGGTGGCCGCCAGTTCACAGGCGCCCGTCTCCAGCATGCGCCGCAGTTCGATGAGCTGGATGGCCACGGCGGCGTCATCCCTGCCTTCGGAGACGGCCCGGAGCACGGCATGCAATGACCCCCAGGTGCCCAGCGGGTTGACGAACGTCCCCCGGCCCCGTTCCACCCGGAGAATGCGCTGGGCCTCGAGCGTCTTCATTGCCTCCCGCACGGTCATCCGGCTCACCTCGTGCTGCGCGCCCAGTTCCAGCTCGCCCGGCACCAGCGAGCCGGGCGGGAATTCACCGGCCACAATCCGGTCCAGCAAATCATCCGCCACCACCTCGGTCAGCGACTTGCGTGCCATGCCATCCCCTTCCCCGGGTCCTTCAGGCTTTAGTTTAAGGTCCGGCACCACTGCCGCCGGGGCCCGCTTGCACATCCGCTGTGCCCCGTGCCACAATAACACTCGAATGTTAGATGTCAGACATCTTACAAAATGCAGACCACAAAGAGGTGTGAAGAAATGGTCCTTGAATCCGAGCTGCTGGGCGCGTACCCCGCCGAGGTCAGCGTCCCGGCCGGCCTGGTGGCTGCCGGGGCCGCCGCGTCCAACCGGGTGCTGATCGTGCTCGACGACGACCCCACCGGAACACAGTCCGTGGCCGGGCTGCCGGTGCTGACGCGCTGGGACGTGGCGGACTTTGACTGGGTGTTCAGGCACCTGATCGACGGCGCCGCCGCCAAGGCCGTCTACGTCCTGACCAACACCCGCAGCCTGGACCCCGCCGAGGCCCGCGAGCGGAACCGGCAGGTCGTGGTCAATGCGCTGGCCGCAGCCCGCACGGCCGGAGTGTCCGTGGGATTCACCAGCCGCAGCGATTCCACCCTTCGCGGGCACTTCCCCCTGGAACCGGACACGATTGCCGAAACCCTCGCCGCGGAAGGCGGCGGCGAGGTGGACGGGGTGGTCATTGTCCCGGCGTTCCCCGACGCCGGCCGCATCACGGTTGGGGGCGTCCACTACACCCGAGGCCAGGCGGGGACACTGGTCCCGGTGGCCGAGACCGAATTCGCCCGGGACGCCACCTTCGGCTTCACCCATTCCGCCCTGGCGGACTATGTGGAGGAGAAATCCGGCGGCCGCATCCCCGCCTCCCGCGTCACCACCGTGGACCTCACGCTGATCCGGCGCGGCACCCCGGAAGCAGGCGCCACCGCGATCGCCGATGCCCTGGACGCCGCCACCGGCGCCACACCCATCGTGGTGGACGCCGTCACCGAAAACGACCTGCGCGTCCTGGCCCTGGGCCTGGAGGAATCCGAACGCCGCGGCAAGTCGCTCGTGTACCGCGTGGGCCCGCCGTTCGTGCGCGCCCGGATCGGCCAGGAAATACGCGAACCCCTGTCCACTGCCGAGATCTTCCCTGCCGGCGGCGCCCCCGGCTCCGCACGCGGCGGGCTGATCGTGGTCGGCTCCCACGTCGGCGTCACCACCCGCCAGCTCAAGGCCCTGACGGATGCCCACCGTGCGGCATGCACCGTTGAGATCGATGTGGAAAGGCTGCTGGCCGACGGCGGCGGCACCCACGTCGCCGCCGTCGTCCGGGACATTGTGGCCGCCCTGGCGACGGGCGACGTCATCGTGCACACCAGCCGCCTGCTCATCACGGCCGACGACCCCGCGGCGAGCCTGCAGATTGCGCGCACCGTCTCGGCCGCCGTCGTCGAGGTGGTCAACCGCACGCTGCAGGCCACGCCCCCGCGCTTCGTCATCGCCAAGGGCGGCATCACGTCCTCGGACGTGGCGGCGCACGGGCTTCAAATCCGCCATGCCATTGTGCGCGGCCCCATGCTGCCGGGCATCGTGTCCCTGTGGGAACCGGTGGACGGGCCGGCCAAGGGCATCCCGTACATCGTGTTTGCCGGCAATGTGGGCGACGACCAGTCCCTGGCCGACGTTACGCGCAAGCTCAGCGCCACGTTCTGAATCCAGTCCCTGAAGGAGACCACCATGAATGCCAACTACACCGTCGCCGTCCTGGGCCTGGGTGCCATGGGCCTGCCCATGGCCACGCGCCTGGCCTCGCGGCTGTCCGTCCACGGCTATGACATTGCCGAACCGCGGCTCAAACTCGCCTCCGCGGCTGGGATTGCGACCTTTGGTTCCGCCCGCGCCGCCGCGCAGGGCGCTGATGCGCTCCTGCTGGCCGTGCGCAACGGCGAGCAGCTCAACGAGGTCCTCTTTGGCGATGCCGGCGTGGCGCCCGTCCTGGCCCGCGGATCGGTCGTCATCCTCACCAGCACCGTCGGCACCGAGGCCATCCCGGCCACGGTGGAGCGGCTGGCCGAATACGGCGTGGAACTGGTGGATGCACCGCTGTCCGGCGGGCCAGTCCGCGCCGGCGACGGCGATCTGCTGATCGTGGTGGGCGCCACGCCTTCGGCCCGGGAACAGGCGGCCCCGGTCCTGGACCTGTTGGCCTCCACGCTCTCGATCGTGGGCGACAACCCCGGCGACGGCCAGGCCCTGAAAACCGTCAACCAGCTGTTGTGCGGCGTCCACATTGCCGCAGCTGCCGAAGCCCTGGCCCTGGCCGACGCCCTGGGGCTTGATGCGGCCAAGACACTCTCCGCGCTCGAGGCCGGGGCGGCGGGCTCCTTCATGCTCTCCAACCGCGGCCCGCGCATCCTTCAGGCCTACGCCGACGGCGGCGCGGACGTGCTCAGCCGCCTGGACATCTTCGTCAAGGACATGGGAATTGTTGGCAAGGCGGCGCGTGCGGCCGGCCTCGCGGCGCCCGTGGCCGCCGCAGCCGAGCAGCTCTACCTGCTGGGCCAGGCCCAAGGCCTGGCCGCTGCGGACGATTCCGCCGTGATCAAGGTTGTTGCCCCGGCCCGGCGCCACGCCGGCTAACCATGGCAACAATTCTGCGCCGGACCCGCCGCGGGTTTGGCGCATAAGCCGGGGCCGCTTTCCTTATGCGCCGGACCCGCCGCGGGTTTCGCGCCAGTGGACAAGATGCGCCAAACCCGGGCCCGGTTCCGCGCATAAAGAAATTCGGGCGACCCTATGCGCAAAACCGGTGCGCGAAATTGGCGCATAAAGGCACCGCCCGACAGCCGTGTGCCGGGCCGCCGCTTACGCTGTGTGCCGGCAAGCCGCCTCGCCGCCTACGCCGGGCCGGCCTCCGCCAGCGCCTCGTCCAGCACGCGCCCCAGGTTGGCGGCATCGTGCGCGAACCGGCCCAGGAACAGGCCCGAGACGCCGTCCAGCTGCGGCAGCAGGCCCGGCTTGGCCGATCCCCCGTAAATGATGGGCAGCACCCCCGCACCATGCGGTTCCAGCCGCTGCCTGATGCCACGGACGACGGCGGTGACGTAGCCGGCATCTGCGGGCTCGGCCGCGCCGATGGCCCAGACCGGTTCGTAGGCCACCACAGTGGCACCCGCGTTGTCCCAGGACCCGCCGTCCGGCGGGCCGGCGAGGGCCGCCTCCAGCTGGCGGACCACAAAGTCCGCCGCCTCTGCGGGCGTGCCCCGGCGCTGCTCCCCCACGCACAGCAGCGGGGTGATCCCCGCGGACCTGGCCTGGCGCACCTTGGCCGCCACGACGGCGTCGTCCTCGCCAAAGTGGCGGCGTCGCTCGGCATGGCCCAGCTCCACCATCCCCACGCCCAGCTCCGCGAGCATGGAGGCGGAAACCTCGCCGGTCCAGGGGCCTTCGGCCGGGCTGCAGTTCTGGGCGCCCAGCACCGCCGCGGTTCCGGCCAGGATGTCCGCAGCTGCCGGCAGCACCGGGAAGGACGGGATCACAAACGGGAGCACCCGCCCGGCAGCAAGTGCCGGGCGGGCGTCCAGTTCGGCACGCACCTGCTCCAACCAGCGCAGGCTGGCCCGGTACCCCATGTACATCTTGGTGCTGACGCCGATGTATAGCTGCGGGGTGGTTCCGGTGTGTGTCATGTGGTGCAGTGTTCCGTTCAGTTGTCCAGCAGTTGGTCGGCCTTGTTCTTGAACCGGCAGGTGCCCCACATCATGAGGGCGGCAACGAACGGCAGCACGCCCAGTGCGTAGATGCCCATGGCACCGGACGCCGAGGAGAACGTTTCGTTGATGCTGGTGCGCAGGATCGGGGCGACGAATCCGCCGAGGTTTCCGAGGGAGTTGATCAGGCCGATGCCTGCGGCAGCAGCGGTGCCGGTGAGGAACGCCGTCGGGTAGGACCAGGCGATGGGGCCGATCGACAGGAAGCTGCAGACGGCCAGCGTGATGAAGATGATGCCCAGTGCCGGGAGCCCGTTGGCGCCGGCCCATGCCGAGCCGAAGATGCACAGGCCGGTGGAGACGAACAGCCACGTGCCCAGGACACGGCGGCGGATGACCGTGTGGGCGTACTTGCCGATGAAATAGCAGGCAAAGATGCCGAAGAACCACGGCACGGCGGCCAGCAGGCCCACTGCAAGGCCCACCTTCTGCCCTGTCAGCTGCGCCACCTGCTGCGGCAGGTAGAACGTGACGCCGTAGACGGCGATCTGCAGGCAGAAGTAGATGATGGTGAAGTACCAGACCTTGCCGTTGGCCATCGCCGCGAGGACGCCGGACGGGCCGGATTCCTTGCGGAGCACGTCCTCCTGGGCCATGGCCGCCGTCAGGGCGTCCTTCTCTTCCTGCGAGAGGAACTTGGCCTTGGCGGGGCCGTTGATGAGCAGGAAGAACGCAACAACGCCGGCGGCCACGGCAAGCATGCCCTCGATGAAGAACATGACCTGCCAGCCGTGCACGCCGGGAACCTTCTCACCGATGTTGAGCAGCCCGCCGGACAGCGGGGAACCGATGAGCTGGGAGAACGGCTGGGCCAGGTAGAAGATGGCGAACATCTTCACGCGGTGCTTGTTGGGGAACCATTCGGCCAGGTACATGATGATGCCGGGGAAGAGGCCGGCCTCGGTGACGCCGAGCAGGAAGCGCAGCGCGACGAAGGAGTTTTCGCCCTGGACGAAGGCAAAACAGGCGGAAACGATGCCCCAGGTGATGGCGATGCGGGCGAGCCAGATCTTGGCGCCGACCTTTTTAAGCATCAGGTTGCTGGGGATTTCAAAGATTGCGTAGCCGATGAAGAAGATGCCGGCGCCGAGCGCATAGGCGCCGGCGGAGATTCCCTTGTCGGTCTCCAGTGCCGCCTCGGCAAAGCCGACGTTGGTGCGGTCCATGAAGGCAACCACGTAGAGAATCACGAGCATGGGCATCAGGCGGAAAGTGGCCTTGCGGACGGCCGACTTGAGCGCCGGTGACTCCAACAACTCCTTGCTGGTGCTGGTCAGGTTGGTCATGCAGACTCCTCGTTGAGCGGTGGTGGTGCTTGGTCGAAGGTGGTGCTGAGGTCGGGTCTTAGCGCGGGTAGGCCATCAGGATGACGGCGCCGACGCAGGCGATGATGCCGACAAGCAGGTACAGCTTGCGGGCGGTGCTCCAGGCACCGGTGCTTTGGGGTTCCATGGTTTCCTCCTCTAGTGCATGTACAGCCCGCCATCCACGTTCAACGTCTGGCCCGAGGTGTACCCGGAGTCCTCGCCGATGAAGTAGTGGATGGCTGCGGCGATGTCGCGGGTGTTGCCAACACGGTTGACCACCAGGTCCTTGACCATGTCGTCCTTGCGTTCCTGGGTCAGCGTGCCGCCCATGATGTCGGTGTCGATGGGGCCGGGCGAGACGCAGTTGACGGTGATGTCATACGGGCCCAGTTCGCGGGCGGTGGCGCGGGTCAGGCCGATCACGCCGGCCTTCGCCACGGAATACGGCGTCTTGGAGAAGGTGCCGCCGCCGCGCTGGGCGGAGACGGAGGAGATGTTCACAATGCGCCCAAGCCGGTTCTTCACCATGGACTCGGCCACCCGGCGGGTGGCGTAGTGCACGCCGTTGAGGTTGATGCCCAGGACCCGGTTCCATTCGGCCGGTTCCAGCTCCAGGTAGTCGACGGGCGAGCTGACGCCGGCGATGTTGGCCAGCGCCACCACCTGCGGCAGTGCGGCCTCGATTTCGTCAATGGCCGAGCGGACCGAGGACTCCTCGGAGACGTTGGCACCCACCCCGTGCGCCTTGACCCCGTACGTGGCCGTCAATTCCGCGGCGACGGACTTGCAGGCGGCGTCGTCAAGGTCGATGACGCCGATGCTCCAGCCCCGCTTGGCCAGGTAGTTGGCAGTGGCGCGGCCGATGCCGCGTTCGGATACGGCCCCGGTGATGATGGCGGTGCGTTCGGCGGGGAATGCTGAAGTGGTTTCCGGCATGGATCTCTCCTGGTGGTTCGTGGGTAGGGGGAATTAGTGGATGGGTGCGGGGCCGAGGTCTTCGAGCAGCTGTTGCATGGCGACGTAGGCCTTGTTGCGGTAGGCGATCAGTTCCGGCGTCCGCTCAGCCGGGACGTTCAGGAAGCCGGCGCCCGTCTTGGTGCCCAGCTTGCCGGCGTTGACCAGGTCGCTGAGGATCTTGGGCGTGGCGAAGCGTTCCGGGAACCCGGTCTGCAGCGACTGGTAGCAGAAGTTGTAGACGTCCAGCCCGGCCATGTCCGCGATGGCGAACGGGCCGAAGAAGGGAAGCCGGAAGCCGAAGGTGGTCCGGACGAGGGTGTCGATGTCCTCCGCCGTGGCAATTTCCTGCTCCACCAGCTGGGCGGCCTCATGGAACAGGGCGTACTGGAGGCGGTTGAGGACAAAGCCGGTGACGTCCTTGACCACGGCCGTCTGCTTCCCGGAGGAGTGGACCAGCTCGCGGATGGCAGCGACGGTGCCGGCCGAGGTGCCGGCGTGCGGGATGACCTCCACCCCGGGAATGAAGGGTGACGGGTTGGAGAAGTGCACGCCCAGGAAGCGTTCCGGGTGCGCCACGGGGCCGGCCAGGTCGGCGATGGAGATGGTGGAGGTGTTGGAGCCGATCACGGCGTCCTGGCGGGCGGCGGCACTAATGCGTGCCAGGGTCTCGTGCTTGATGGCCAGGACCTCGGGCACGGCCTCCTCGATGAACTCGGCGCCGGCCACGGCCTCTTCAATGTTTTCTGCGGGCCAGAGGTTCTTGCGCAGGATCCCGGTGGAGCCGGCAGGGAACAGCCCGTCGGCCACGAACTGGTCCGATTCGGTGAGCAGGCGCTCGTAGTTCTTCTGCGCGACCTCGGCCGAGACGTCGGCCAGGGCCACCCGGGCACCGCCCAGGGCCAGGACCTGGGCGATGCCGCCGCCCATGTAGCCGGAGCCGACGACGGCGAAGTTTTTCTGGATGCCGGGCGTGGACGTTGTTTCAGTCATGGTTCAGGAGGCCTTCGTGTAGTCGGGTTCGTAGGAGCAGATCGCGTCGACCTTTTCGGCCGAGGCGGAGTTTTCATCAAAGTTGTAGCCAAGCCACTCGGTGACCAGTTTTTTGGCCAGTTCCAGGCCGATGACGCGCTGGCCCATGGTGAGCACCTGGGCGTTGTTGCTCAGTACAGAGCGTTCCACAGAGTAGCTGTCGTGGGCAGTGACGGCGCGGATGCCGGGAACCTTGTTGGCGGCAATGGCCACCCCGAGCCCGGTACCGCAGATCAGCAGCGCCCTGTCGGCGTCGCCGTCGGCCACCAGGCGGGCCCCGTCCACGGCAACGTGCGGATAGGCGCGGGAATCGTCCGGGCCCACGCCGATGTCGGTGACGGCGGCCACCCGGGAGTCGGCTTCCAGCAGGGCCTTGAGCGCGTTCTTGTATTCGACGCCGGCCGAGTCGTTGCCGACCACGATGCGAAGTCCTGCTTTGCCCTGTGTCATGCCCGTGCTCCTTGTTGGATGAGTTGTGCTTCGATGTGGCGGCCCAGCCGTTCGGCGATGAGGCCGAAGGACACCGCACCCGGGTCCGGGTGGCCCAGGCTCTTCTCGGCCAGCGGCCGTGCGCGCCCCTTCAACGGACGCAGCCCGGCCGTCGCATCCGCTGCGGCGCGGGCGGCCGCGGCTGCCACCGCGAGTGCCCGGTCCACGGGCGCCCCGCCGGCGATTTCGGCGGTGAAGGCGTCCCGGAACGGCAGCAGCGCGTCCACCATGGTCTTGTCCCCCGGCTCGGCCTTGCCCAGCCCGGTGATGGCCGAGGCGAAGGCCTCGACGGCAACCGCCGCATCGGTGCCGGAGTAGCTCCCGCGGTTGCCCAGGGCCGCACCTGCCGCGATGACGGCCGTGCCCCACAGTGCGCCGGATGTTCCGCCGGCCTTTTCGCTCCAGGCCTCCCCCGCCGCGGCGAGGATGCGGCGCACGGAGGCGCCGGCGTCGGACGCGGCCGCGGACTGTGCCGCATCCACCGCTGCCTCGACGCCCCGGCGCATGCCGATGCCATGGTCGCCGTCGCCGGCAATGGCGTCCAGGCTGCCCAGTTCCTCGACATTTTCGACGACGACGTCCCGCACCGCGGCGAGCGCGGAGACCGCGTGCCTCCCCAGGGCGGCGGACGCCGGCGTGGGCTGCTCGCTGTCCGCCTGGCCAGCGGCGGCGCCTGCTTCCACCTCGCGGCGGGCGCGCCGGGCCACGGTGCCCTTGCGGAAGGCCGGCGTGTCCGCGGGTGCGGCCCACAGGCGCTCGAGTTCGTCGTCGAGCCACAGCAGGGTCAGCGACAGGCCGGCCATGTCGAGGCTGGTGACCAGCTCACCGCACTCGGGCTCCACGACGGTCAGGCCGGCGCCGGTGAGCAGCTTTTCCACCTTGCCGAACAGCAGGAACAGTTCGTCGTACTTGACCGTGCCCAGGCCGTTGATGATCGGCACGACGCGGGTGCCGGGGTTTTCCGGCTTGTCCGCCAGCAGCCGGGAGACGAGGAGCCCGGCCAGCTCGGACGCCGTCGGCATCGGGTGTTCGGAGATGCCGGGCTCGCCATGGATCCCCAGGCCCAGCGCCATGAGCCCGGCGGGGACGTGGAAGAGCGGTTCGGGCGCCCCGGGCAGCGTGCAGCCGTCGAAGGCCACGCCGAGGGAGCGGGTGCGGGCGTTGGCCAGAATGGCCAGGCGCTCCACCTCATCCAGGTCCAGGCCTTCCTCGGCGGCGGCGCCGGCAACCTTGAACACGGTGAGGTCCCCGGCAATGCCGCGCCGTTTTTCCGGCTGGTCGGCCGGTGCGCTGGCGATGTCGTCCGTGACGAGCACGGTGCGCGTTTCGATGCCTTCGGCGTTTAGGCGCACCTGGGCCTGGCCAAAGTGCAGGACATCCCCGGCGTAGTTGCCGTAGCTGAGCAGCACGCCGCCGCCGTTGTGGGCGGCCTTGGCCACGCGGTACACCTGCCCGGCCGCCGGGGAGGCGAACATGTTGCCGCAGGCCGAGGCCGCGGCAAGGCCCGGCCCCACCAGGCCTGCGAAGGCCGGGTAGTGGCCGGAGCCGCCGCCCACCACCACTGCCACCTGGCCGCGGGGGCTGGCCGTGGAGCGGACCACGCCGCCGTCCACGCGGGACACGTACTGCCGGTTGGCGGCCACGAAGCCGTCAAGGGCCTCGTCCGCAAAGTCGGCGGGATCGTCGAATATCTGGGTCATGGTTCCTCTTTGAATCCGCAAGGGTTTCGGGGTTGGTGCTCCGGTATTTAGACGGCGGCGACGGCGGCGGGCTGCTGGCGGCCCTGGGCCACCCGGCTGGTGCCGAGTGCGTAGCCGTCGTCCTTGGGCAGGACCTGGCTGCGCAGGTAGTCCTGGTTGCGGGCCGTGACGCTGAGGCCGTCGCCGCCATAGTGCTCGGTGCAGATGATGCCCTGGAAGCCCACCGAGATGGCGGTGCGGAAGGCGTCGCGGTAGTTGATGATGCCGCTTTCCATGGGCGCCGGCATGGCCACGTAGCTGTTGCGGGCCACGTCCTCGTCTCGGATGTAGTTCTTCACGTGCCAGTAGTTGGAGTACGGCAGGGTCTTCTCCAGCACCTCGCGCCAGTCCTCGATGGGGCGGTGCAGCCGGACCAGGTTGCCCACGTCCGGGTTGAGGCCCACATTGGCCAGCCCGATGTCCTGGACCAGCTTCACGGACGAGTCCGCCGTGCCCAGGTAGGTGTCCTCGTACATTTCCAGGGACAGCAGGATGCCGGCTTCGGCGGCGTGGCGCCCCAGCTCGCGAAGGCGTCCGACGGCGGCATTCCACGTTTCCGTGTCCCCCACCGGGTCCGTGTGGCCCTGGGCCGTCCAGAACCACAGCTGCCGTTGCTGTTCGGCGGTCAGTGCCTGGTGGAGTCCGAAGGAGACCACTTCGCAGCCGAGTTCCGCGGCGGCATCAATGGTGCGGTGGCTGTAGGCCAGGTTCCCTTCCCAGTTTGCCGCGTCGATCACGCTGCTGCGGATGGCCGAGATGACGGGGATGCCGATCCCCGCTTCCGCTGCGGACTGCTTGAATTCCGCCAGCCGTGCGGCGTCCAGGTCGCCCGGGCGGACCCAGCTGTCGGTGAGGTCCGCGTTGGTGAATCCGGCGTCCCTGACTTCCCGGAAGACCTTCAGCCAGGCGGTGGCGTCGGCGTCGTTGATGTGCTGCCCGGCGGCATTCGTGCCCGGGAATTGCAGCAGTGCTGCGCTGATGGGCCAGTTGGCGGCTGTGTAGGCCATGGGTGTTTCTCCTTTAGTGATCCTGTTTCCTATAGGATCTACTATTGAGGGAGCCTATGTCAAGAATCACATTTTGGGAACCCCCGGCCGGTTTTGCCGTCCTGCCGCTTCCGCGGGCGCGCCGGCGGAAGCGGCATGGTGCGTCACGGGCAGGCCGCTGGCACGCTCCCGGCGCCCGTGCGTCAGACGGGCGGCACCCCGAAGTTGGGCACGCCGCGGGGTCCGCGGTTGGGCACGTTTTGGGCCCGTCGCTGGGCACGCCTCAGGCGGGCGGGGCGTCCTGGATGGAGCGCTGGCGGACGCGGCCCACGTGTTCCGTCATGGCGGCTGCGGCGGCTTTCGGGTCGCCAAGCTCGATGGCCCGGAACACAGCCTGGTGTTCAGCAATGGCATGGTCCGCGTCGGTGATCCCCACGCCGCCAAACAGGCGAAAGCGCTGCACCTGGCCGCCCAGCGCCTCGTAGGCGGCCAACATGAACGGGTTCCCGGAGTTTTCGGCGATCAGCCGGTGGAAGCGTTCATCGGCGTCGAGGTAGTCGCGGAATTCGGCGAACGAAGGCCCCCGCCGCGCGTCCTTCAGGTCCGTGATGGACTGGCGCAGCTCTTCGAGCAGGGCCGGGGTCATCCGCCGGCAGGCCAGCTCCGTGGTGACGGGTTCAATCACCAGGCGCGCGTCCATGAGGTTGGCAAAGTCCTCGCGGGAGAAAACCGGTGCCACGCGGTACCCCTTCAGGGCCACCCGGACCACCAGGCCGGTGTGTTCCAGGCGGGCCAGCGCCTCGCGCACGGGCGTGGGCGAAACGTCAAGGTCGCGGGCCGTGCCGTCGATGCTGACCTGCGCGCCGGGTTCCAGGCGCCCGTCCATGAGGGACTCGAGAATTTCCTCGTAGACGTGATCGGCCAGGACCTGCCGGCTGACGGGGCGGGCGACACGGGATGGCTTCATCATTCTAAAATCCTATAGGATTTGCGAGGGGGTGGCAGACACCTTAAACGTACCCCTCCGCACCACGCTGGGACCCGACGGCAACGCGCGCGCCGGGAAACGGCGTCGCGCCTCCCTCCTGCAGCGGGGTGGCCCGGCGTGGAAGAATGAAGCTGATTCGCCATGGCAGCCACGACACCAGACCCCGACCAGCCGCCCCCCGACGGTGGCGCCGCCCACCCTGCGCACAAGTCCCTCGAACGGCACCGGCACACCCGGCAGGTTCCCAACACGCCCCGGCGCTGGCTGCTGGGCACCGTTGCGGCCGCCGCCGCCTCCACGGCCTTCAATGCCAACATCGCCGCCGACTACCAGCTGACCGAGCGCTCCCAGTTCCGCGTCACCACGCCGGACAATGACGAAAACAAGACGGCAGCGAACAGGTTTCCAGGCCGGACCTGGTACCTGCTGGGCGGCTTTGGGGTCAGCTACCGGGACACAGGCCGGAAGCTGGCGGCCCTGCAGCCGGCCATGAACGAGCGGGCGCCGGCGTCCTACATTGGCTACTCGAACGGCGGGATCGACATTGCCCAGCTGTTCATCGCCGTCCAGCGCGACACCTTTGAGCGCAAGATCGACACCGTCTATTTTTACGGGGACAGCTTTGGCGGGATGGCGGCGACGGTGCTGGCGGGGCTGCTGGAGGGGATTGGCATCCACGTCCGCGTCATCATCATGGGCTCGAGCCCCAGCAGCGTGGCGGATGTCCTGGACCCGAGCAAGGAATACATTTCACTGGCCGGGCAGGTGGTCCCCTACCTGGGGCTGGTGGGGCGCCTGGCGGCCGGCGTGTGGAGCGGGCTGGCCAACCCGAACGGGCAGGGCATGTACCAGGCCGCGCGTTCGGGCATCGGCAGCTCCCTGAACGTGTCCAGCGATTCGCTGATCCTCAAGACCACGCAGGCGACGTTCCTGCAGGCCTTCCCCGCCCAGTATGACGGCGGCATCCCCAGCAGCACCGGGATCGGCCTGCTGTATGACCCCAAGGACTTCATTGTCAACGCCCGCATGGCCATTGTGGGCTGGGAGGCGCTGTTCCCGAAGAACCCGCACGTTGAATACGACATCCCCAACACCGGCCACGCCAGCCCGGAAATCCATCCGGACATCTACCGCGTGGCACTCACGGTCATCGTAGACCAGCTCGATCCGCCGCCGCTGACCACCCGGCCCGTCCAGCCGATCTTCTGACGGGCGGTGGTCGCGGCCCGATGGTTGGGCCTGCCGGGACCGCCGCCGATTGAGCCTGCCGAAATCAAGGCCCTGACAAGCCCAACTCGCGGGGCCTGCCTAGCGGGCCTGGGTCTGGGCCAGCAGCTGCTCGAACGGCAGGGACGTCATCTCGGACACCTCACGCTCGTGGCGCTTCGCCTTGTGGTCGGGGGAAAATCCGAGGCCAACAGTGTCCCCGGCGGCCGGCGTCGTGCCCGTGGACGGGGCAAGGACGGCGGCGAGCTCCCCCGCCGCCTGGCCGATCCGGTGGTCCATGGCGTCGGTGCCGGACTGCCCCCAGTCCTCGGGCGAGGCATAGATGGCCGTGGGCATGGTGTGGGCGCGCAGGTAGCTGAACAGCGGGCGGATGGCCGTATCCAGCACCAGCGAGTGCCGTGAGGATCCCCCCGTGGCGCCGATCAGCACCGGCATGCCGTCGATGAACTTGGGGTCCAGGATGTCAAAGAACGACTTGAACAGGCCGCTGTAGGAGGCGCTGAACGTGGGGGTCACGGCGATCATGGCATCGGCGCGCGAGACGCGGTGGACGACGTCGGCCAGGGCCGGACCCGCATAGCCGGTGACCATGTTGTTGGCGATGTCGGTCGCATAATCGCGCAGGTCGACGACGTCGAGCACGGCTTCCGCGCCCAGCTCGCCCAGGTGCGCCTTGACGCCCGCGGCCAGCTGGTCCGCCAGCATCCGGGTGGACGACGGGACGCCGAGGCCGGCCGAGATAACAACAACTGTGCGCTGCACTGTGACTCCTTGATCGCTGCAATGTTCATGCGTTTGCATCTAAAAGGGTCAACTGGCGGTGCCAGGAAGTTATTCCCAGGGCCGGTCCCGGCATTCGTCGGGGCGGAGGGGCTCAGTCCTCGCCGGCGATTCCCGCGGCCTGCGGGGCGTGGCTGTGGTGGGCGATCACCGGATGGGCGCCGGTGAAGCCGTCCCGGCCGGCGGCAATCTCCTTAATGCGGCCGCGGGAGGCGTACCAGCCGATCATCAGCGCCGGCACAATGACCACGATGGAGGCCACGGTCCAGGTGCCGACGGGGTTGTCGAAGGCCATGAGTACAATGACGGCCAGCAGGAACGCGAGCGTCAGGTAGCCGGTCCACGGCGCACCGATCATGCGGAACGAAGGCCGGATGGCGAGTCCCTTTTTCGACAGGCGGTACAGGGCCAGCTGGCACAGCACGATCATGCCCCACGAGGCGATGATGCCCAGTGCCGCCTCGTTCAGCACGATTTCAAACGCCGACGCCGGGACAATGGCGTTGAGGACCACGCCGAGCCCGGCGACAATGGCCGTGAGCGCGATGCCGCCGTAGGGGACGCCGCGCTTGTTCAGCTTGGCGGCGAACTTCGGTGCGGAGCCGGCCAGGGACATGGAGCGCAGGATGCGGCCGGTGGAGTACAGTCCGGCGTTCAGCGAGGACATGGCCGCCGTGAGGACCACCAGGTTCATGATCGAGTCCACGCCCTGGACCCCGATGGAGCCAAAGAAGGTCACGAACGGGCTTTCCCCGGCCTTGTACGCGGTGTAGGGCAGGAGCATGGAGAGCAGCACCAGCGAGCCCACGTAGAAGATGGCGATGCGGATGATGACGGTGTTGATGGCCTTCGGCATGACCTTTTCGGGGTTTTGCGTTTCGCCGGCCGCGGTGCCGATGAGCTCGATCGAGGCGTAGGCAAACACCACACCCTGCATGACCACCACCACGGGCAGTAGGCCGTTGGGGAAGAAGCCGCCGTGCGACGCGATGAGGCTGAACCCCACCTGCTGGCCTTCCACGGGCGTGCCGAAGATGACAAAGTACGTGCCAATGATCAGGAAGCCGACCAGGGCAACCACCTTGATCAGCGCGAACCAGAACTCCATCTCGCCGAACACCTTGACCGAAACGAGGTTCAGGCCCAGCACCAGCAACAGCGCCGCGAGCGCCCACGCCCACTGGGGCACGGCGCCGATCCACGGCACGTATTTGGCGAAGAAGTGCATGTATAGGGCGATCGCGGTGATGTCCACGATGGCAGTCATGGCCCAGTTGAGCCAGTACAGCCACCCGGAGACAAAGGCCGCCTTCTCGCCGAAGAATTCGCGGGCGTAGGAGACAAAGGAGCCCGACGACGGGCGGTGGATGACCAGTTCGCCCAGTGCACGCAGGATCAGGAAGGCGAAGAAGCCGCAGATCGCATAGCTGAACATCAGGGCGGGGCCGGCGCCGGCCAGGCGGCCGCCGGCGCCCATGAACAGGCCGGTGCCGATGGCCCCGCCAATGGCGATCATCTGTATCTGGCGGGACTTGAGGCCCTTGTGAAGCCCGGCGTCCTCGGCCGTCAGGGCCTGGTCCGGGGCGTCCTGGACCAGGTCGGAGGTGTCTGTTGTGGTGCGGTTGTGCATAAGCTTGCCTATCCGTGAATGCGGCCCGCACCTTTGCGGACCGCTCGTTTAGTCGCTGAGGTTGGCCAGGTGTTCCGGACGCAGAAGCTCGTCCAATTGTCCGGCGGTGAGGAGCTTGTGCTCCAGGACGAGTTCGGCCACGCCGCGGCCGGAGGAAAGCGCCTCGAGTGCGATCATGGTCGACGCCGCGTACCCCAGCCGCGGGTTGAGTGCGGTGACCAGTCCGATGGAGTGCTCCACCTGGGCCCGCAGCTTGTCCTCATGGGCGGTGATGCCCCGGACGCACTTGTCCGCGAGGGTCCGGCAGGCGGCTTCCAGGTGCCGCATGCTCTTTGTCAGGCTGTGCACAATGATCGGTTCAAAGGCGTTGAGCTGGAGCTGCCCGCCTTCGGCCGCCATGGTGACGGTGACGTCGTTGCCAATGACCTCGTAGGCCACCTGGTTGACCACCTCGGGGATGACCGGGTTGACCTTGCCGGGCATGATCGAGGATCCCGCCTGGACGGCCGGCAGCGTGATCTCGCCCAGCCCGGCGCGGGGGCCGGAGGAAAGCAGGCGCAGGTCGTTGCAAATCTTGGAAAGCTTGACGGCCACGCGCTTGAGGACACCCGACAGGTGGACAAACGCGCCGACGTCGCTCGTCGCCTCGATCAGGTCCACGGAGGTGGTCAGCGGCAGCCCGGAAATGTCCGCCAGGTGGCGGCAGGCCAGTTCCGCGTACCCCTTCGGCGCGTTCAGCCCGGTGCCGATGGCCGTGGCGCCGAGGTTGATCTCGTGGACCAGCAGGGTCGATTCCGCCAGCCTGGCCCGGTCCTCCCCCATCGTGACCGCGTAGCTGTTGAATTCCTGGCCGAGCGTCATGGGCACGGCGTCCTGCAGCTGCGTGCGCCCCATCTTCACCACGGTGCGGAACTCCACGGCCTTGTCGAGGAACGCCCCACCCAGGTACTCCATGGCCTCCACCAGCGATTTCGCGGCAAAGATCGTGGCCACGTTCACGGCCGTCGGGTAGACGTCGTTCGTGGACTGGCTGAGGTTGACATGGTCGTTGGGGTGCAGGAACTGGTATTCACCCTTGTTGTGCCCCAGGATTTCCAGCGCACGGTTGGCGATCACCTCGTTGGCGTTCATGTTCGACGACGTCCCCGCACCTCCCTGGATGACGTCCACCACGAACTGGTCATGGAGGTTCCCGGCGATGATTTCCCGGCAGGCCTGGATGATCGCGCCGGCGCGCCCGCCGTCGAGCAGCCCCAGCTCCTGGTTGGCCTGGGCGGCGGCCTGCTTGACCATGGCCAGCCCGTTCACCAGGTGCGAGTTGGTGGAGAGCGGCTGGCCGGTGATGGGGAAGTTTTCCACGGCGCGCAGGGTGTGCACGCCCCAGTAAACGTTGGCAGGGACGTCGCGGTCGCCGATCAGGTCGTGTTCGCTGCGCATGGCGACGGCCGCGAGGGGGTCCAGCGGCTTGGTGGACAGTTCAGTCATGATGCTCCTTGGGTAAAGGCAGTGCGACTTGCGTGGCAGGCGGGAAGGTTGGTCAGGCGGGAAGGTTGGTCAGGCAGACGGGTGGTTCTGGCGGGCGAAGGCACACGCGGGCATCCCGTTCCCCCGGAACATGAGGGAGCGCTGCGGGAAAGGGCCCCGTTTGGAACCGCGCGTCGGGAAAAAGGGCCCCGTTTGGAACCGGGGGTTTGGTGGGAGGGGTCAGGCGGGATGGCGGAGGCCGTGGAGGGTGCCGACGGGATGGCCGCCGCCCAGCACGGGGAGGTTGTCAAACGGTTCCAGCAGCGACGGCTCCACGCCCAAGGCGAGCAGCGCGGGAACGGCGGCGGGCATGCGGGCGCGGTCGCCGCCGTCGGAAATCTTCAGGGCCACCGCACTGCCGTCCCCCAGGGCGATGAGCTGGATGCCTTCAAAGCCGTCCTTGGCAAGCAGTCCCGGGACGGCCCGCATCAGGGCGGTGACGTCGCGGCCGTCCCCCGCAACGAGGTCCGGGTGGGCGCGCATGGCGGCGGCCACGCGATGCTCGGGGGTGGCCGGCGCGGCGGTGACGAGGCGGCTGAAGGCCCGTGCCATGCCGGTCAGGGACAGCGCGAAGACCTCGGTGCCGCAGCCGTCGGTGCTGATCTCCGTCAGTTCCTCGCCGGTGAGTTCCGCCACGACCTCGCGGATCAGCGCCGGCAGCGGATGGTCGTGGTCCAGGTAGCTGTCCAACGGCCAGCGGTTTGCCACGCAGGTGGACAGCAGCGCTGCGTGCTTGCCGGAACAGTTTTGCGCCAGGTGGGTGGGGCCGTGGCCGGCCGCGAGCCAGGCGCGGCGTTCGGCGGTGCCGTAGGGCAGGTCGGTGGAATTGCCCAGGTCGTCCTCCGTGAGCCCGGCATCGGCCAGGATCTTTGCCGCCGTGTCCTGGTGCACCGCGGCACCCGAATGGCTCGCGGCGGCCAGGGCCAGCTGGCCGTCGGTCAGGTCGGCGCCGGCGCGCAGCATCGCGACGGCCATGAGCGGCTTCAAGGCCGACCGGGGGTAGATGCGCGCGGCGGGCTCCCCGCGCTCCAGGAGGGTCCCGCCGTCGGGCCTCACCGCGGCCAGCGAACCGTAGTGGACGCTCTCCACCATGGAACCGCGGGTCTGGACGGCAAGGGGTGCGTGGGCCGGGAACTGTGGCGCTGTCATGCGGTGGTGTCTCCAATAATCAGGGTCAGTGCGTCGTCGACGGCGTGGAGGTGGACGGCCATGGCGCGGCCGGCTTCCCCGATGTCCCCCCGGGCGATGGCGTCCAGGATGGCGCGGTGTTCGCGGTCGGAGGCGAGGCGCCGGCCGGTGATGAGGTTGATGGTCTCCGACTGGTAGACCATGGCGTCGCGGATGTCATTGACCACCCGTTCGAAGACGCCGTTGCCGCTGGCGGTGGCAATGGCGGCGTGGAAGCTGCCGTCCAGGCTGACCCAGATTTCGGGATCGTCCTCCCCCACCATGGCCTCGATGATGCCGCGCATCTGGTCCAGCTGTTCTGCGGAACGGCGGGTGGCGGCGAGTTCGGCGGCCGGAACCTCGATGTGGGGGCGTGCTTCCATGAGGCTGCGGGCCGAGAACCGGCCCAGGACCAAGTCGCCGGGGGCGTGGTTGGCCACCACGAAGGTGCCCTTGCCGGTGTGCGTTTCCGTCAGGCCCAGAGCCGTGCAGGAGCGCAGGGCCTCGCGGACCACGGAGCGGCTGACGCCGTACTGGGCCGCGAGCGCCGTTTCGGAGCTCAGCTTGGACCCGACGGCCAGCTGCCCGCTCTCGATCGCGTCGCGGATGGCCGTGAACACGGCCTCCGCGGCGCTGACCCGGACAATTTGCGGCTGTCCGGCTGTCCAGCTGTCTGACAAGTTCACAGAGATTAGAATGACACAGCTCACACCCCGGTGTCAATGCCGACACCGCCCTTGCGCGAACCGGCGGGGCCGGGCAGGGCTCCCCCGGGGGTCAGCGCATGCTGAACTGGTACTTTTCCGGCACGTCCTCGCCCGGGCACACGCGCCGCCACAGCTCGGCGATCGAGTTGGCGCCCTCGCGCAGGTCCGGGACTTCAATGCCCTCCTTGAGGACCGCCGCCGCCGCGGCGCTGTCCCCGGTGTCCGCGTGCGCCCTGGCCTGCAGGAACTTCACCTGCCCCAGCGACAGCAGTGCTGCCGGGGCGCCTTCCAGCAGGTCGAACACCAGCGCCGGCCTCCCGTTGTCCACCGCGAGTGCCATGGCTTCCAGCAGGACGGCGCGGCTGCCAGGCTCAAGGTGGCAGGCGTGGCCAAGTTGAAGCAGTCCGCCGTCGATGTCCCCGGCGGCAATGAGGGCCAGGCCCAGTCCCCGGTGCGCGAGCACCCGGCTGCGCTTGCCCAGCGTGGTGCCGGTCCCGCCGGCCCCACCCCCATCACCGCCAGTGCCGCCCGTGCCGCCAGTGCCGCCCAGGGCCTTCCGGTACAGGGCGGCCACGGTTGCCATGTCATCAGCGTTGGCGGCATCGGCCCGGGCGTGGACCATGACCGCGTGGTGGAAGGCGGCCTCCGCACTGTCGTTGCGCGCCGCGGTCAGCAGGTCCTCCCAGTCCAGGCCGCGGACAAACGATTCCGCCCCGCCGAACGGCTGGCGCGGCTCCCCTGCGGACGCCGGCTCAAACGGCTTTTCCACGACGCCTTCATTGGCCCGCAGCAGTTCCAGCCAGGGAGCCTGGGCCGCCGTCAGCGTTTCCTGGCCAAACGGTGTGCCGGTCTCGTCGATCCACTCCATTTTGGCTGCGTGCCTCCGGGCCCGCTCCAGCGCGCCCCAGCCGTTGCCCGCCACCACAAATTCCGACGGCGCCAGGTCCGCCCAGCGGCCGGCGTCGGCGAGCGCCGCGTCCACAACGCCGGCGGAAACCATTGAGTCCACCCGTTCGCCGGCATGTTCAACGGCGGCGTCCCACGCGCCGCCGGCCACCGCAGGGTCCAGGCCGGCATTGCCATACGCCTCCACCCACTGCCAGGACGCCCCGGCGGGCATCGGAACATACTCAAACTGCGTCTGCGCCAGGCCGGACTGGATCTCCGCGTAGCGCCGCGGCTCGGTGCCCGGCGGCGTCGGCGTGAGCCACTCCTGCCAGCGGCGCCCGCCGTCGCCCTCGCCCCAGACGAACAGCTTCCTGCCCCGCAGCCGGGGTGAGGAGACGAGCGCAAGCCCGTCCCCGGCGTCGTCCAGGGCGAGCTCCCAGCGGCGCCGGCCCGGTGCGAGGTCGAAGAAGAAGTCCGCGGCGTGCGGGTTCCGGGCGGGCCAGGTGGCGTCGATCCCGTGGAAGCCGGACGGGGCCACCACGTCCATGGCGCCGTCGTAGCCGGTGGCGAAGGCGCGCGTGGCCGGGGCGATGACGCGGGTGTGCGGGGTTTGCGGGATGGCCGCGTTGGACCACCAGTACATGGGGACGGGGGTGGCGTTGGGGTTGCGGATGCGCACGGCCGTGAACAGCACGCGGGAGTCGGCGGGCAGCCACGCATCGAGTTGGAACACCGCCTCGCGCAGCCGGTCGAACTCCCACATGCGCAGCACCTCCTGCCCGTCCGGCGTGTGCACCAGTGCGGTGTGGAGGGGCGAGCAGGTGGTGGGCGAATGCCCGCGCGTGCCGATGTTCCACTCGATCCCGCCGGCAAACCAGGCGTTGCGCAGGGCCAGGTTGGCAAACTGGATGCGGCCGCCGGTGTGCAGCAGCTCTTTGCCCGTGTCCTTGTCGAACAGCTGCCAGAGCCGGCCGCCCAGCTGCGGCAGGAAGGTTGCCTTCAGGTGCTGGTTTTCCAGCACGACGGCGGTCAGTTCCGTTGCGCCGGCCTCCCGCGTGTACGCGTCCTGCAGCATGTAGGGGAAGATGTTTTTCACCCCGCCCCAGCGTGCGCCCTGAACGATCTCTGCCGGGATGCCGCCTCCCGCAACATAGGGCGGCCCGGGCAGCGGCTGGACCGCGGGCAGCGGCGATTCGGGACCAAGCCCGGCCAGCTCGATGGTACGCGTGGTGACAGTCATGGAGGCCGCGTTGCTCATGGGCCGAGCCTATCGGACGGGGTGCCGGGTGCGCTGCCGGATCCAGCCGCGCAAAACCAATTCGTGGCCGCCCATCGGCAGTTTTTTCATGGCCGCTGAAGAAGCCGCGCGGTTGGCCGGACTCAACGCAAGGCTCGTCGAAGCCGTAAAAATCCGGGTTTCCCAGATCAATGGTTGCGCCTTCTGCCTCCGACTGCACACGCGAGACGCCCTGAAACTCGGAGAGTCCGCCGACCGGCCCGCGGTCCCGGCCGCCTGGTGGGAGCCACAGTACTTCTCGGAAGCGGAGCAGGCCCCGCAACGGGAATGGACCCTATTTCCCCACAACGCATGGCCAGGCTATGGCTTCCCGCATCACGGGCAGCCATCCGGAAGGCAGCGTCGGCGCAGGATCGCAAGCGTTGAGCTGCGCGCTGGCATGGTCCAAAAATTCCCTGCCCGTACGGAAGGTGTCCGGGATCCGGATCAACCATGCCCATCCCCGAGGTCTCGTCCCCGAGGTCTCGGGGGAATGCCCGCCTCCGCCAGGTACGCGTCGATGGACTCGTCGACGCACCGCCGGTCCTGTTCGGTGACTCTCCGCGACAACGCCCCATCTGCGGACAGGCGGGACATCGTCCGGCCGGCCACGGAAAAAGACAGTTGTCGTAGCCTCGAACCGGACGCGGCTATTAGGTATGGCTATTTAGTATACAGGTGGATACAGCGGGTGGATTGAATTACCCTTGTTGAGAATCAAACTATTAAATTATCCGTAAACCGCCACCGGCCCGCTGCCCTTCTGCGTAAGTCCGCAGAACCACGCTGTGGCCGTGCCGGAGACACCAGCCGGGAGATTCATGCCAACGCCACCAGAAGTGACCCGCCATGACGGGGATTCAATTTACCACGAGCTTCGCGGCGAAATACTGACCGGCGTCCTGAAACCGGCAACACCGCTGCGCGAGGTCGCACTCAGTGAGCGGTTCGGGGTCTCGCGCACGCCGGTTCGCGATGCGCTGCGGCGCCTCAAGCACGACAAACTTCTCGAGCAGGGCGTCCGTGGGCTTCAGGTCCACCAGGCCACCCCGCAGGAAGTCATACAGGTCTACGACGTCCGCATCCTACTGGAGAAGGAAGTCGCCGCACAGGCTGCCAGGGGCCACGACGTCACCGACGTCATGCGGCTCGAAGGGCTCCTGGCGCGCGACCGGGCGCTGACCGCTCCGGATGACGGGACGCGAGCAGCCACCAACATGGAATTCCATGCCGCCGTCTGGGCGGCGGCGCACAACCCCGTCCTTGAAGACCTCCTCCAGCGGCTCACAACGCACTTGATCCGCACGCCGCACTCCACGCTGTCCGTCGGCACGCGCTGGGAGGAAGCCCTGGATGAACATGGCCGACTCGTGGAAGCCATTGACGCCGGTGATGAGTCCTCCGCGCGGGACATTGCAGGGGCGCACATGGAAAGTGCCAGGAGCCTGCGCCTTGGCCTGCTGCGGGATTCCATCTCCCACCCCTAAGGTGCAGCCGGCTGCCGGACTTTGCGGCGCACGCCGACATATCCGACTTTTCTTCGTCAAGATCTTGCCGTGACGGCCATCACCGTGTCACACTGTATTTTAATGTATACAGTCGTATCCACCTAAGGGAGATAGATCATGACAGCGATCACGGAGACGGATACCGTCGTCGAGTTCAGGGGTGTCGGGAAGCGTTTTGGCCAGATGCAGGCCCTGTCCAACGTCAACCTTTCCGTGAAGCGCGGGGAGGTGGTGGTGATTCTGGGCCCGTCAGGCTCGGGCAAGTCGACGCTTTGCCGGTGCATCAACCGCCTGGAGGTCATCGACGAGGGACACATCCTCATCGATGGCAAGGAGCAGCCGCTGGAGGGCCGGGAGCTATACAAGTTCCGCACCGAAGTGGGCATGGTTTTCCAGTCCTTCAACCTGTTTTCCCACAAGTCGATTCTCGAGAACATCACCATGGCACCGCGCAAGATTCTGGGCGTCGACAAAAAGAGCGCCGAGGCCCGCGCCCACGAACTCCTGACGCTGGTGGGGATCGGGAACAAGGCCAACAGCCGGCCCGCGCAGCTTTCCGGCGGCCAAAAGCAACGGGCCGCCATTGCCCGGGCCCTGGCCATGGGGCCGAAGGTGCTCCTTTTTGACGAGCCAACCTCCGCACTGGATCCCGAGTCCACCCGGGAGGTCCTTGCCACGATGCGCAATTTGGCCGAAAACGGCACCACCATGGTCGTGGTCACCCACGAAATGTCCTTTGCCCGCGCCTTTGCCGACCGCATCGTGTTCATGGCGGACGGGCAGATTGTCGAAATGGCCGACCCCGAGTCGTTCTTCACCGCGCCCCAGAGCGAGCGCGCCAAATCCTTCCTTTCTTCCGTCCACTAACAACCAACCCCTTCCACCACAAGCAGCGGGTGCACCGAAGCACCCCTTTGAGGAGTCACAATGAAGCGCACACACCTGCTCCCCGCCCTGGCCGTCATGGGCGCACTCATCCTCGGCACCACCGCCTGCGGGGGCAGCGGAACAGCCGCCGCGAGCCACCCCACCGAGACCTTTCCGGCCGGCAGCACCATGGCCAAGATCCAGCAACGCGGCAAGGTGATTGTCGGCGTCAAGTTTGACCAGCCGCTCTTCGGCGTCAAGAACCCCATCACCGGCCAGATGGAGGGCCTTGACATTGAAATGGCCAAGATCCTCGCCAAGGACCTGACCGGCAGCGAAAACAACGTCCAGTACGTCGAAGCCGTCACCAAGAACCGCGAAGCCTTCCTCGAGCAAAACAAGGTGGACGTCGTCATTGCCTCCTACGCCGTGACCGACCAGCGCAAGAAGGCGGTCGACTTTGCCGGCCCCTACCTGGAAAGCGACGTCGCCCTGATGGTCCGCAAGGACGACACGTCCATCAACAAGCCGACCGACCTGTCCGGCAAGTCCGTCTGCTCCACCACGGGTGCGCGCGCTTCCCAGCTCATTGCAACAGCCGTCCCCTCCGCCAAGCTGGTCTTGTTCAGCACCTACAGCGAGTGCGCGCAGGCCTTGAAGGACAAGCGCGTCGATGCCCTGACAACCACCGAAGCCATCCTGCTGGGCATTGAAAGCCAAAATCCCGGCCTCTACCGCATCGCCAGCGGCCACCTGGCCGATTCCGAGGAGTTCGCCATCGGCTCCCCCAAGAACGACCCGGCCTTCCACACATATCTTGACGGACTCCTGAAGAAGGCCGTCGCCGACGGCGACTGGCAGAAGGCGTACGGGGCCACGATCGGCAAGGTCAAGCCTGAGAAGGTCACCCCGCCGAAGATTGTCCTCTAGGAACCACCATGGAACTACTTTTCAACCACGCAGGTGACTTCGGCCAGGGGGTGCTGGTCACGCTCGGCCTCGTTGTGTACGGGGTCTTGGGCTCGATCGTCCTCGGCACCGTCCTGGCGGCGCTGAAGACCAGCCCCATCCGGGTCGCCCGCGCCATGTCATCCACCTACATCCTGATCTTCCGCAATGTCCCGCTGCCGGTGCAAATGGTGCTGTTTGTTTTCGGGCTGCCACAGTTGGACATCCAGTTCTCGCTGTATGCCTCCGCCGCCATCGCACTGGTGCTGTACACGGCACCCTTCGTCGCGGAGACCATCCGCTCCGGCCTCAACACCGTGGACCGGGGCGAATTGGAGGCCGGCAGGGCACTGGGCTTTGCGCCCATGATGTCCTTGAGGCTGCTGGTACTCCCACAGGCCATGGCGACCGTTGTCCGCCCCTTGGGCAATGTCTACATCACCATGGTCAAAAACACCTCGGTGGCCGCCCTGGTCGGGGTTGCGGAACTGACGTTCCTCACCGACAAGCTTGCCGTGGATGAGGCCTCACCGTTCCTCATCTTCGCAGGAGCTGCCATTTGCTACTTGGTGCTGGGCCTGGCCGTCGGCCGCCTCGTTGCCGCACTGGACCGGAAGGTGGCGTTTAGCCGATGAACAACCATTCCCTCTTCGACCCGGCCGGACCCCGTACCCGGCGCCGGCACATCATCTTCGAAATTGTCACGGGAGCAGCCCTCGCCGCCCTGGCCGTCCTGGTCCTGGCAACCCTGGCCAAAAAGGGCGTCTTTGGCGCCGCCGCCTGGGCGCCCTTTGCCCAACCCGGCTTGTGGAAGCTCCTGGGGCAGGGGCTGCTCAACAACATTGCGGCCGCAGCCGTCGGGATGGTCCTGTCCCTGGCCGTCGGCTGCCTCCTGGCCTTTGGCCTGGTCTCCACCCGCACCTTCCTGCGCCGCCTCAGCCGCGTCTACACCGACGTGTTCAGCAGCATCCCCCTGTTGCTGCTGCTGTACTTCACGTCCCTGGTCCTGCCCAATTACGGCCTCAAGCTTGGGGACTTTTGGTTCCTGGTCATTGCGTTGACGCTCTACAGCGGCGCTGTCATTGGAGACCTGATCCGCTCCGGCATTGCCGCCCTGCCCCCGGGACAGTCCGAGGCGGCGCTGGCACTGGGCTTTTCCCAGGTCGGAACCATGGTCCGGGTGCTCCTGCCGCAGGCCCTGCGGTCCATGAGCCCCGCGCTGGTCAGCCAGCTGATCATCCTGTTCAAGGGGACGGCCCTCGCCTACGTGCTGGGCGGGTACATGGAACTGCTGCGCTCCGCCACGGTCATTGGGCAGTACTTCACGCAGTCACTGCTGCAGGCGCAGTTTGTTGCCGCCATCGGGTTCCTCATCGTCAACATCCTGTTGGGCGCCCTGGCGGACATGCTCGAACGCCGGCAGCGCAGGCTTGAAACCCAGGCACCAAGCACCACCGGATCGGACATCCCGGTTCTTCAAGCCGCCTAGGAGCCGGGTCCTTGGCTGTGCCGGGCGTCTGCCCGGACACGGTACGGCCACAGCGCTGCGCCTGCAAGACCGCGGGGCAGTGCGCGTCAGTTGATGTCGAACTCGTTGCCTTCCGGGTCGCGCATGGCGACGGCGTAGTGGTCCAGGCCTTCCGTCTCGAACGTGTGCAGGCGCACTGCACCGAGCCCGGCAAGGCGTTCCGCCTTTGCCTCGATGAGTTTGCGCCGCTCGGCGATCGGGGAATTCCTGCCGCGGCTGGCACGGATGTCCAGGTGCAGCCGGTTCTTGTGTGTTTTCCCCTCCGGCACCACCTGGAACCAGATGGTGGGCCCGCGTCCTGCGGGGTCGGAGATCCTGTCAATGCCCAGGTCCAGCTCCTCCTCGGGGACGCCGACGTCCCGCCAATAGTCGTCCCAGCTGCCGAAGCCCTGCGGCGGCGGCGTGGGTTCATAATCGAGCGCCGCAGCCCAAAATTCGGCCAGCAGCCGGGGATCGGCGCAGTCAATCACGAGCTGGAAGTCAACCGCCATGGTGCATTCCCATGCTTGGTTGGGTGAAGCATTCCTCAGGCCGGCCCGGCCAGGTGGACCGGCACGTCCTGTCCCGCCCACGTCACGGTCAGTGCGGGCGCCCCGTGCACGACGCCGGACAGGTCCAGTCCGCGGGCGATCCGCAGCGTGAGTGCCCCGGCAGGAACAACGGTGAGCGAGTCCGACGTCGTCGGCGTCCCGGGCGCCAACGCCGGCACGGCCGCAGCGGTCCCGGTGCTGGCCAGCGTCGCCGTCGCCGGCAGGGTTTCCATGACTCCGTCGGTTTCCCGCATTTCGACGGCCTGCGGCGTGCCGGTGAGCAGCGCGGCCGCCAGCGCGCGGACATAGACGGGGTCTGCCGCGGCGTCGTAGACCCAGCGGCTGCCAAGCACGGAGTGCTCCATGGTGCCGACCAGGAAGGCCTCCGCGCCGTCCAGCGGCGCCCCGCGGTAGCTCAGCGGGACCTGGTACGCCCGGTGCCCGGCGCCGACCAGGATGGTTTCGAGGCCGACCCCGCCGTCCGGGTCGTCAAAGCGGAAGGACCCGAGCCGGACCAGGTCCGCGTCCGCCGCGTCAAACCAGGGTTGTTGCGGCAGCCAGCGGGCCAGCAGTTCCATCTTCGAGGGGCGCAGCTGCGCCTTGTACACGAGGGCCATGCGGACCAGTCTAGGCGCCCGCCGCGGGTCCCGCAGCCCCGTTGGCTGCCCGTCCGCGGAAGCTCAGATGTCCAGGTGGGTGGGGGCGAACATCTTCAACAGAACGTCAACCACGACGACGTTTGGCCCGTCCGAAGCGAAACCCTCCCGCAGCGCGTCCCCGACGTCCTCCGGCTTCACCCGGCGGGCCGGGACGCCGAACGACTCGGCCAGCTTCACGAAGTCCGGCCGCGCCAATTCCGTGTGGGTGGCCTTGCCAAACGCTCCCACCATGTATTCGCGCAGGATGCCGTAGCCGCCGTCGTCCACAATCAGCCAGGTGACCGGCGCATTGTGCTGCCTGGCCGTGGCCAGCTCGGCGATGGAATACATGGAGGAACCGTCCCCGGCCACGGCCAGCACGCGCGCGGGCCTCCCCGCGCCCTGCAGCCCGAGGGAGGCGCCGATGGCGGCGGGGAAGGCGAAGCCCAGGCCGCCGGCGCCCTGGGCGGAATGGAATTCGCCGTCTCGGGAGTCCCAGCAGCTCCAGCCCCAATAGGCGGAGATGGTCATGTCCCAAAACGTCTGCATGTCCGCCGGGACGGCCTCGCGGATGTCCGCCATGAACCGGCGTTCCAGGGCCAGGTCCTGGCCGTCGAGCCTGGCCGCGACCTTGGCCAGCGTTTCCTTGACCACGGCCTGCGGCGTGGCGCCGTGCCAGTCGGCGTCCGCGCTCAGCGACGCGTCCAGGGCGGTGTCGAGCGCGGCGAGCGCCTGGCCGGCGTCGGCCCGGATGCCCAGCGCGGGGCGGTTGGATTCGAGCACGCGCGGTTCGGCGTCGATCTGGATGATGCGCCCCCGCGGCTCCATGGTGAAGTAGTTGCTGGACACCTCGCCCAGCGAGGAGCCGATCACCACCAGCACGTCGGCGTCTTCCAGGACCTCGGTGACATGCCGGTCCTCGACCCATGACTGCAGCGACAGTTCGTGGTTCCACGGGAAGGCGCCGTTGCCGCCGGGCGTGCAGACGACGGGTGCGTTGAGCTTTTCCGCGATGGACAACAAGTGGGCCCCGGCCCTGCCGCGGCGCACCCCTCCCCCGGCCACGATGGCCGGCCGCACCGCATCGGTGAGCCATTTGACGGCCTCGCGGACCAGCTCCACCCGGGGCGGGTTGTCGAACGGTTCGGCCAGCGCATCCTCGACGGCGGGCACAAAGACGGGGTCCAGCAGCACGTTTTGCGGCACCTCGATCCACACCGGGCCCTGCGGCGAGGACACGGCCTCGGTCCAGGCGTCCTGGATGGCTGAAGGGATGCCGGAGGCGTGCTGGATGAGCCGCTGGCTCTTCGTGACGTTCGCGGCGGAAGCCTTTTGGTCGTCGAGCTGGTGGAGCATGCCCTTGCGCCGGGCGCCCAGGCCCTCGAGCGGGATCTGGCTGGCCACCACGATCATGGGCACGCCCGTGGCATAGGCCTCCTGCAGCCCGGCCAGGGCTGTCAGGGCGCCGGGCCCGGTGGAGAGGAACAGCACGCCCACCTCGCCGGTGGCGCGCGAATAGCCGTCAGCGGCGAAGGCCGAGTTGTTCTCCACGCGGGAGGAGACGAAGTGCAGCGGCGAGCGGCTCAGGGCGTCAAAGAGGCCCAGCGCGTGCTGGCCGGGGATGCCGAAGACGGTCTTCGCACCCAGGGCCGCCAGGGTTTCGACGACGAGGTCCCCACCGTTGCGCTGGGCGTCGAGTCCCGGCTGCTCCCCGGGCCCGGCCAGCGGGGTGGGCTCGACAGGCTGGACCAGCTGGGCGTCGCTCACTGGGCACCTCCCTGGGTGCCGACCAGCGGGGCGGGCGCAAAGCCGGCCGGCCGGCGTCGTGCTTCCGCGTCCAGCGCCTGGGCGGCGTAGCCGTTGGCAGCCCCAAAACGGTCGCCGGGCACATGGTTGTCGGCCATCAGGGAGATGAGCTCGTAGCCGACGTGGCTGGCGGCGACGCCGGTGATTTCGGCGTGGTCGTAGGCCGGGGCCACCTCCACAATGTCGGCGCCGATGAGGTTCATGCCGCGGAAGCCGCGGATGATTTCCAGGAGCTCGCGGCTCGTGAGGCCACCGGCCTCGGGCGTGCCCGTGCCGGGGGCGTGCGCGGGGTCCAGGACGTCGATGTCCACGGAGATGTAGAGCGGGCGCCTGCCGATGCGGTCGCGGATCTTCGCCACGGTCTCCAGCACGCCCTGGTGGTAGACGTCGGCGCTGGTGACGATGCCGAAGCCGAAGCGGTGGTCGTCGTCGAGGTCCTTTTTGCCGTAGAGCGGGCCGCGGGTGCCCACGTGGGAGATGGCCTCGGTGTCCAGCAGGCCCTCCTCGACGGCGCGGCGGAACGGGGTGCCGTGCGTGTAGGCGGCGCCGAAGTAGGTGTCCCAGGTGTCCAGGTGTGCGTCAAAGTGCAGCATGGCGACGGGGCCGCCGGCACGCTCGGCGGCGGCGCGCAGCAGGGGCAGGGAGATGGTGTGGTCGCCGCCAAGGGTCAGCAGCTTCGAGCCGCCTGCGGTCAGGTCCAGTGCGTTTTGCGCGATGGTTTCGATGGCCTCGTTGATGTTGAACGGGTTGACGGCCATGTCGCCGGCGTCCGCCACCTGGCAGTTTTCAAACGGGGAAACGTCCCAGGCCGGGTTGTACGGGCGCAGCAGCCGGCTCGCCTCGCGGACGTGGTTGGCGCCAAACCGCGCACCGGGCCGGTAGGAGACGCCGCCGTCAAAGGGGACGCCGACGACGGACACATCGGCCCGCGCGACCTGGTCCAGGCGGGGCAGGCGCGCGTACGTGGCGGCACCTGCATAACGCGGAATTTGGGCGGAATCGATGGGCCCCAGGTTCCCGTTGGCCTCGATGCGGATCTCTTTCATGGACGTTCCTCGTTTCTTTGCGCAGCAGACCTGCGTCACATGCGGCCTGCGCTTACCATCGTACAGCCGAAGTTGCCTACTGTGAATCAAAAGTTTTCTCAAAGGGAATTTTGCCGGCACGATGACGCGCCCGGAACCTTGACCCCCTAAGATTTCATCGGTACCGGGCTCCACACCAGCCTGGAGTGCTACTCTCACTGAGCCGCCAAAGGGGCGGCACCGGCGACACTGCGCGAAAGGAACTTCCCGTGACCTCCCTTTCCCGCGCACCTGCGGACCCCGGATCCCCGCCCAGGCCCAGGGGCGGCGAAGCCTTCCGGCAATGGCTCATGGAAGGCCTGCCCGAAAGCTCGGGCAAGCGGCAGGGCCCCCACGGCCGGCCCGACGCCGAACACAAACCGCACGCATGGTGGCGGGTCATGTGCCTGACCGGCCTGGACTACTTTTCCACCCTCGGCTACCAGCCCGCCATCGCCGCCCTGGCCGCCGGGGTCCTGGCCCCGCTGGCCACCATAGTCCTGGTCGTGGTGACCCTCTTCGGCGCACTGCCCGTGTACAAGCGGGTGGCCCGCGAAAGCCCCCATGGCGCCGGTTCCATCGCCATGCTCGAGCGGCTGCTCCCCCGCTGGTGGGGCAAGCTGTTTGTGCTGGCTCTGCTCGGCTTCGCCGCCACCGACTTCATGATCACCATCACGCTGTCGGCCGCCGACGCCTCCGCCCACGTCATCGAAAACCCGTTTGCGCCAAGCTTCCTGCATGGCCAGAACATCATCATCACCCTGGTGCTCGTCGCAGCCCTGGCCGCGGTGTTCCTGCGCGGGTTCAAGGAGGCGATCGGGATCGCCGTCGTCCTGGTGGGCGTGTTCCTTTCACTGAACCTTGTGGTCATCGCCGTCGCCATGGTCAAGGCCCTGGGCAGCCCCCTCCTGACGGCGGACTGGTGGACGGCCCTGACCACCCAGCACGGGAACCCCGTCATGGTGGTTGCCATCGCCCTGCTGGTCTTTCCCCGCCTGGCGCTGGGCCTTTCCGGCTTTGAAACCGGCGTGGCCGTCATGCCGCAGATCACGGGCCGGCCCGACGACACGGCGGAAGGGCCCGAGGGCCGCATCGCCGGCGCGCACAAGCTGCTGACGACGGCGGCCGTCATCATGAGCACGTTCCTGATCACCTCGTCACTGGCCACCACCATCCTCATCCCGGCCGCCGATTTCCAGCCCGGCGGCCCGGCCAACGGGCGGGCCCTCGCCTACCTGGCGCACCAGTTGCTGGGCCCGGGCTTCGGCACGGTGTATGACCTGAGCACCATCGCCATCCTCTGGTTTGCCGGCGCCTCGGCCATGGCCGGCCTGTTGAACCTGGTCCCGCGCTACCTGCCGCGCTTCGGCATGGCCCCGGAATGGGCCGGTGCCGTGCGGCCCCTGGTGCTGGTGTTCGGCGTAATCGCCGTCGTCATCACGCTTGCGTTCAAGGCCAGCGTCGACGCCCAGGGAGGCGCCTATGCCACGGGTGTGCTGGTCCTGATCACCTCGGCGGCCGTCGCCGTCACACTCTCCGCGCGGCGCAAACGGCAAAGGGCGCAGACAATCGGCTTTGGGGCCGTGTCCGTCGCGTTCATCTACACCACCGTCGCCAACTCGATCGAGCGCCCGGACGGCCTGCGGATTGCCGCCCTGTTCATTGTCGGCATCGTGGGGGTCAGCCTGCTCTCACGCCTGCGCCGCGCCTTTGAGCTGCGGGCCACGCACGTCCACATGGACGGGGCCGCCCTGCAATTCGTCTCCGACGTCGACAAGGGTGCCATCCGCTTCATTTCCCACGACCCGAAAACCCGCAGCGCCGCCGCGTACCGCCGCAAGCTCAGCCACGCCGCCACCGTCAACGAGATCGGCAATCCCAAGAAGGCACTGTTCCTGGAAGTCATTGTGGACGACTCCTCCGACTTCGAGGCCGCCCTGGAAATCCGTGGCATCGAACGCCATGGCTTCAAAATACTGGAAGTCCACGGGCCCACGGTTCCCAACACTGCGGCCGCGGTCCTGCTGCACGTGCGCGACATCACCGGGGTCATCCCGCACATTTATTTCCGTTGGAACGAGGGCAACCCCATCGCCAACATGCTCAAGTTCATCTTCCTCGGCGCAGGTGAAATCGCCCCGGTCACGCGAGAGGTGTTGCGCGAGGCCGAACCCGACCTCACCCAGCGCCCGTGGGTCCACGTGGGCTAGGAGCTGCCCTGGGGGTCCGGGCGCCTGCCGCCAACACGCCCGCTTCCCCTGGCTGCTCGCGGCGGCGGCCCTGCGGGGACACCCAGCGCAGAAGGGTCCCGGAAAACCGCCCCGCTTCCAACCGAGGGTCCAGGGGGCGTTGGATGTCCCGGTCCTGCGGGAGTGCCGGGTCAGGGGCGGATGATGCGCAGGGCCAGGAGCGGGCAGAGGTTCTCGGCGTCCATTGCCGCAGCCAGTTCGGCCCCCGTCAGGGGCACATCCGTCGCATCCCGGCCCGACCGGACCCGGCCGGGCGCGGCCACGGGGTAGCCCCACTCGTCGCGCCCCAGGGCTTCGGGCAGCAGTTCGGTGCAGAGGCCGCGGCCGTCGCACCTGGTCCAGTCGATGTGCAGCCGCGCTGCCGGTCCACCGGCGTTCACCGCACCGCACCTCCCGCCGGTGCTGCCTCCTGGCACTGCCCGGCCAGGTGCCGGCGGACGTCGTCGGCGAAGGTTTCCAGCGCGCTGTGGACCAGCTGCACCGTGCCGTCCGGATGGTGGCACGCGCCGCGGCCGGCCACCAGGGCCAGCAGCCTCTCCACCTCGCGGACCAGCCCCGGCCCGCCGGTGCCGGCAGCCAGGCGGCCCATGACGTCGGCGAGCGCCGGCAGCCCGAACATGCATGGCCCGCATTGCCGGGCGGACTGCCCGGCCAGGTAATCCACCATCGCCGCCGTGGCTGCGAGCCCGCAGCGCCCGTGCCCCAGGACGTGGAGCACCCCGGCGCCGGGGCGGACGGCACCCCCGGCAGGCGTGCTGCCGGCAGCCGCGGCGGCGGACAGCACCACCCCGTCCGGCCGAACCCACCGCCCGTGGTAGCCGCCCACCAAAACGGCGGAAACGGCGTCGCTCCCCACGCCCGCCGAGGCGAGCACGGAGTCCAGCGGGGCGCCCCCGGGGACCTCGAGCACCACTTCGGACGGCACGTTGCCGGTGACGGAGACCAGGCGGGTGCCCGGGTCCTCCGGCGTGCCCGCCGTGCGGAACCAGCCTGCCCCGTACCGGGCCACGAGGGCGGTGTGCGCCCACGTTTCAACGTTGTGGACCAGGGTGGGGCGGCCCTTGAAACCGCTGCCGGCCAGCCGGGCCGCCAGGTCCCGGGGCAGTGCCCGGCCGGTTTCCAGGAAGTTGACCACGGCGCTGGCCTGCCCCGCCACGAAGGTGTCCGGCGCCTCGACCAGGGCAATGTGCCGGGCGTCGGCCCGTTCGGCGAGCGCCGCAGCCACGGGCGCGAGGTTGGCCGCGCCCGCGTAGATGAACACGCTTCCGGCGCTGAGTTCCGCCGCCGCCGCAACCAGGCCGTCGATGACCAGGTGCGGGGCGTTGTGCAGCAGCGAGGCGTCCTTGAAGCTCAGCGGCTCGCCCTCCGCGCCATTGGCGATGAGCACCGGTCCGCCCGTCCGCGGCACATACCTGTTGGGCCTGCGCGCGTGGTCGACGGCGGCAAACTTCCGCCACGCCCCGAACCCGGCGCCGCCCCGGCCCGTCAGCCCCGAAGCCTCCAGCTCTTCGGCCAGCGACCAGTCCCGGCCGTGCCGCGGCACCTCCCCATAGGCCGCCAGGTGGGCGGCCATCCCGGCCGCGGCGCCGGCCGCAAAGAGCCGCGGGCCGGCCGGCCCTGCGGCGGTGCCACCCTGCATGGCCGCAATTTCGGTGGCCGCGCTCATGGCCGGGTCCAGCCGTTGCGTGCGTTGCCGGCGCGCCGTGCCGCGGCCGTCTCCAGGAAGCCCGCGGAAACCCGCCAGGCCACCGCGGCCAGCACTGCCACGCCCAGGACGATGGCGGCAGCCACCACCGGCGCGCTGGTCCCGTCGGTGCCGTTCCCCATGGAGTGCGCCATGGCCAGGGGCCACATCGCGTAGCTGAGCCAGTGCACGGCCTTGAAGGTCCTCGTCCCCAGCCGGCGGCGCAGCAGGGCTGTGGCCACCACGGCCGCCATCAGGTCCAGGGACACCGTCCCCAGCCCCTGCCAGAAGGCCTTGTAGCTGCCCAGGAACGGTACCACCACGTCCACGAGGTTCAGCTGCGCATAGGAATCGAACAGCAGCGGCACCACATGGAACACCAGGAACACCACGGCCAGCAGGGAGATGTTGCGGTGCAGCAGGGTCACGGAGACGCGGGGAATGGCCAGCAGGGGCCGCCCGGACCGGGCCAGGATGCCCAGGAGGACGGACCCGGTGAGCAGCACCATGTCCAGCAGCCCGCTGACCCGGGCGAAGGCCCACATCGCGTCATCCATGGGAACCCGTTCCCGCCAGTTCCGCGGCAGGCCAGCCGGCCGTCGTGATGACATGGCTGCCCTGGTCCACGAGGCGGCTGCAGACGCCGCATTCACGCAGCCAGGCCACGGCGGCACGGCCCCTGACGAGGGCGGCGGTGCTGTACGCATTCGCCTCCAGGGCGGTGGGGGCGGCCACGCTGGCACTGCGCCACACGGCATCCACCGGCAGCCCGAAACGCGGATCCAGGATGTGGTGTCGCAGCGCTCCGGCCTGCATCCAGCGCCGCTTGGACGTGCTGGACGTGGCCAGGGCATGGCCGGCCGGCAGCGAGACCTGCTGGGCGGGGTCGGCCGGGGTGTCCTGGACCAGCACCTGCCAGTGCCCTGCCACGCCGTCCGGGGCGGGACCGGCGGTCGCGATGTCGCCGCCCAGGTTCACGAGCGCCCCGCAGCCAAGTTCGACGGCGATGCGCGCCGCCGCCATGTCCGCCGCCACGGCCTTGGCACTGGAGCCAAGGTCCACGGTGACGTCCGCGGGCACCGACAGGAAGCGGCCGTCGAGCGTGATGCGCTGCCAGCCGGGTGCCCGGGGCATGCGCAGCGAGGGGGCGCCGGAGGGCGAAACGGCGGCCAGGCCGCCGTCGTTCCGTACGGGCGCCGGCAGGGAGGCGAAGTCGGCGTCGTAGCCCAGGGAGATGAGGTCGCCGCCCAGGGTGGGGTCAACGGCGCCCCCGGTCCAGCGTGCCGCGGCCAGGGCGGATTCCATGAGGGTGGCCAGCAGCGGCGAGACGGTGGTGCCGTGGACCAGTTTCTGGCGCAGCACCGCCAATTCCGAATCGGCGCGGAAGCGGCTGCAGGCGAGGTCGACGGCGTCGAGCACGTGTCGAGCCAGGGTGAGCGCGGAATCGGCACGCCGGGGATCCGTCACGACCACCGAGGCGGACAGCCCCCAGGGCTGCCAGGCCCGTTGTGCCGTGGCGTGGCCGGGCGCCACCTCAGGAACCCGCCGACCGGGACAGGCTGGGCCCGCCGTTGCCCGGCAACAGCTGGGTCCCGGACGTGGACCCGGACCGCAGGCCCGGGTCCGACGACGAACCCGAGGAGCCCGGTCCCGGGGTGGTGCTGCCCTGGGTGGTGGATGCCTTCGAGGCCGCTGCCGCGGTGATGGTGCCGTACAGCGCCACACTGCCCAGTCCGGCCGCCCCCACGGCGCCCACGGCCACCATGGAGGTGACGGCCTTGGCGATCTTCCTGCCGTCAGGCGTTGGTGCCATGGCGTGCCCTCGCTCTCACAGTCGTGCCGGGTGGTTGTCGATTCAACTATCCACGCGTTGGCTATGAGTTTGCCGTGAACGGGCAGGTGGGAACTTAGGTATTCGCCTGACGCGGCACGGGTGCTACTGTCCCGATCCGGACGCCGCCGGGACCAGGATGAACAGCGCCTCCACCGGCTCGGCGGAGCGGTTTTCCCAGGAATGCGGCTCCCGGCCGGGGAACGACAACGTATCCCCGGCCTTGAGCTCGTACGAATCCTGGGTCATGATCAGGGTCAGTTCCCCGCTGATGATGTGAAGCACGTCCACGTCGCAGTCCACCGCATACAGTTCCGATTCGCCGCGGCCGAACGGCTCGATGGTGGCGCCGAGGATTTGGACGCGCCGCTCCGAGCGGGCCGTCAGCAGCCGCTCCACGATGCCCTCGCCGCCCAGGAAGATGCGCGGCCCCTCGCCGCTGCGGGTCAGGTGGGTCTCCGGCACGGCAAACAGTTCACCGACGGAGATGGACAGGACTTGGCACAGGGTCACCAGGGACGCGACACTGGGAGAGGTCAGGTCGCGCTCCACCCGGCTCAGGAAACCCTTCGTGAGCCCGGTGGCGTCGGCAACATGTTCAATGGTGAGGCGCTGGGCCTGGCGTGCGGCGCGGATCCGGGATCCTATCGCCACCGGTGCCAGGCTTGGTTCAACGGGTAGTGCCTTCATCTTCGCTCCTTGCTTGTCAGGGCCACGTGCACCCTCCGTGACTCTATAGCTACGAGCCGGACCGATTCCCATCGACCCTTGCCCCAACCACAGCTTAGCCCAGTGAGCAACCAATGTTGCCTGTCAGGCAATGTTTACTCGTGCATCTTCCCATCACCACGGCCGCTGCGGGCGCTGGTAGTATCCGGAGCCACCAGTCGCCAATTCGGGTTTCATGTCACTGGCGTGTCACCAAACCGGATTTCATGGCACTGGCGGGGGGTCAGGTTGCGGTTGAAAGTCAGAGGCGGACTCACTGGCTACTGCCTGTTTGTGTGTCCCGTAGGGCGAACCTCGTG
>NZ_JAAMFN010000080.1 GCF_013376095.1 Arthrobacter sp. SDTb3-6
GCCAGTGCCGACGTCTCGGACAGGTCAAGGCCGGTGAGCTCGCTAATTTTCCGAATCCGGTAAATGATCGTTTGCCGGTGGACGTGGAGAATGGTGGCTGTTTTTTGCCAGGAGCGCTGGTTGTCCAGGTAGGTCGCCAGTGTCAGGATCAGGTCCGGTTGACGTCCTCTTTCGTAGTCGATGACAGGGCCGAGTACATGCTGTACCAGGGCCTGCCCTTCGGCGACGCTCGTCAGGCCAAGCCATGGCTGCCCCTCCGCATAGCGCACCAATCCCCCGTCACTGTCTTGAGCCGCCGCCAGGGCCCACAGGGACTCCTGCCTGGCCGTTTGAAGCCCGGCCGCGGTAGCGGGACGGCTGAGCCCGATCCGCATGTCCGGTCCGACGGCGTGGCGCAACGTCTGCGGCGTGAAGGCAGTGAAAAGGACAAGATGAAGCTTGTCAGCCCTACGCAGGCAGGCGCTCGCAATGCCATGGCGCCACAAGTCGGTGTGGGCAGTGTCCAGTCCCCGCCCGTCCGCGCTGGCCATCGACGCGACGACGAACCCCTGCGCGGGAACGCCAAAGCTTGAGAGCCGGCCCTCAAGCTCGGCCAGCCCGTAGTGGCCGTCGAAGGCTTGAAGAAGGAACTCGGACACGAGCCGGTGCTGGTTCTCCCGGTCCAGGACGACCCTGGACAATTCAAGGCCCAGCACCGTCGCTGCGTGCAGAAGCAGCAGGGCATCGGGATGCTGGTCCGAGTTCGGCAGGACAACAAGGAGTGCATGCGCATGTGTAGGCACATCAAGTGTCAACACCTGCCTGTCCCCGCCCACGTGGTGCCACCGGAATTGTTTGGCGGGGGCCTCGTCGTGCCCGAGCAGCGGCGCAAGCTCCCGGGCCAATTCCGGGGAAAGTCCTCCATCACCGGCATTCCATGGATGAAGACAGCGCTTGTCCAGCACGAACAGCAGCGCGTCCAGTTCCGCTCCGACCCGGGCCCGCAGTTCCGGCCACGCGTTCCCGGCGGCACCCACCCGCCGAAGCAGGTCATAGATGCGAGCGGTCTGCCGCAACCTGCGCGACTCCTCCAGCAGGGAAGCCTCCGCCACGGATCGGGCGATCGCAATAAAGGGCAGCGGGTACGGCACATTGATCACAGGCAGGGGAAGACTGTCACAGGCTGCCAGGAATTCAGGCAGGAGCGCCGGGGCGTGCATCTTCTCGCCGACAGCCAGCGCGCTCGCCCCAGCCCGCACCAACGCATGCGCCAACTCGACTTGACCCGCAGCGTCCGTGGGAAGCGAGAGCCCGTTGGTCATCATCAGCTCGCCCCCGGTAACCCATTCCCACAAGCGGGGCAGGTCAGAGGTATGGGCCCAAGTAATCCGGTTCGCCAGGCCGGCCGAACCGGCCAGCAAAGTCAGGCCAAGTTGTGGCTCGGCCAGCAGTTCGGCCACGGAAACGGCCACGCGCAGCTCCTTGTCACTAATGGGCGGAAGGAACCCCGCACCGGCATTAGACAAATGTATATGACGCCTGGATTTTTGTAATCAACATGCAGATTGGATTCGTGACTCCCGTCACGAAAGATGGAGGAACGAATATCCCGCCCAGTGATGGGCATTCACGAAAGAGGTCTTGCAATGAGTGCAACGAGCAATCTCATTGATGACGCCCCGTTGACCAGATTTCACAAAAAGCTGACCGTCTTTTCCTCGGGCGGCCCTTTCATCGACGGCTACGCACTGTCCATCATCGGCATCGCCCTGATCACCATGACCCCAGGACTGAAATTGTCCACGGGCGAAGTGGGCATGATCGGGGCGGCCAGTCTGGTGGGCATCTTCTTCGGAGGAGCCATCTTCGGTTGGCTCACGGACAAGATCGGCCGCCACAACATGTACATCGCAGACCTCGTAGCGCTTGCGGTGTTCTCCCTTCTGAACGGCTTCGCCGCCGAGGTGTGGCAGGTTGTCCTGTGCCGGTTCCTGCTCGGCATGGCCATCGGGGCCGACTATCCGATCGCGACGTCACTACTGGCCGAATTCCTGCCAAAGAAGTACCGGGGCCGTCTGCTGGGGGCCACGTTCGTGGTGTGGGCAGTCGGCGCAGCGTTCGCGTTCGCCGTCGGCTTCCTGCTACGGAATTTCGGACCCGATGCCTGGCGCGTCATGGTGGCCAGTCCCGCCATCTTCGCCATCATCACACTCCTGTGCCGGCTGGGCACGCCGGAATCACCGCGGTGGCTGCTCTCACGTGGCCGCAAGGACGAAGCACGGGCCGTGATCAAGAAGGTGTACGGGCAACAATACGACCTCAGCGACATCTCCTCCGACGTCCAGGCCGACACCGCCAAGGCGAAGTTCACAGACATCTTCAAGGGCACCCTGTGGAAGCGCACACTGTTCGTCTCCATCTTTTGGACCGCCCAAGTGATACCGCTCTTCGCCGTCTACACCTTCGCCCCGGACCTGCTCTCCTCCTTCGGCCTATCAGGCGACGCGAACCTCTACGGCGGGTCGCTGCTGATCTCAATGCTCTTTGTCATCGGAGGCATCCCCGGCCTGTGGCTGGTGGAAAGAATCGGCCGACGCAAACTCCTGCTGTGGAGCTTCGGCATCATCGTCGTGGCCCTGGCCATCCCGGCCTTCATCCACAACGTCCAAGCCACCCCGCTCTTTATCGCACTGGCCATCTTCGCCCTCGCATCCGGAGCATCCAGCTTCCTGGAAGTCGTCTACCCGAACGAACTGTTTCCCACCGAAATCCGGGCCACGGCCGTGGGATTCGGCACGGCCATCAGCCGTGTTGGTTCCGCCGCAAGCACCTACCTCATGCCCGCCGCGATCATCAGCTTTGGCGCCGCAGGGTCGCTGTTGATCGGTGCCGGCATTTCCCTGGTCGGCCTGGTCGCAACGCTGATTCTCGCCCCGGAAACAGCCAACAAAGCCCTCCATGAACTGACCACCAAAAGCAAACCCTCCACGTCCGAAGCACCCAAAGAAACCGAAGGATCCCTCCCATGACCTCACACAAGCCCGTTGGCCCCGCCGACGCGACCACAGTCCCCCGCTTCGCCGGACTGGCCACCTTTGCCAAACTGCCACAAATCGAACAAGTCCCCGACTATGACATCGCCATCGTCGGTGTCCCGTTCGACGGCGGCACCTCCTACCGCCCCGGCGCCCGGTTCGGCCCAGCCGCCGTCCGTGAAGCATCCAGGCTGCTGCGCCCCGGATACCACGTCGAACTCGACGTCGAACCCGTCAACGAGGCCCAAGTCGTTGACGCCGGCGACCTCGCATGCACCCCGTACGACATCACGCAGGCCGTGGAGGACATCGAAAAGCAGGCGCTGCCGCTCATGGCCCACGACAAGCGCGTCATCGCCATCGGCGGCGACCACACCATAGCGCTACCCATGCTGCGCGCCCTCACCCACGTCCACGGCCCCGTCGCACTGCTGCATTTCGACGCGCACCTGGACACCTGGGACACCTACTTCAACCAGCCCGTCACTCACGGAACCATCTTCCGCCGCGCCTTCGAGGAAGGCCTGCTCGTGGAAGACAGCTCAATGCACGTAGGAATCCGCGGCCCCGTCTACGACCGCGACGACTTCCTCCACGACCACGAATTCGGATTCCAAATCATCCGCTGCTCCGACCTCGACGAAATCGGGGTACCCGCCGCCATCCAGCAAGTCAAGGACCGCCTCGGCGACACCCCCGTCTACGTCTCCATCGACATCGACGTCCTCGACCCCGCCTACGCACCCGGAACCGGCACACCCGAAATGGGCGGACTACACTCCCGCGAGCTGCTCGCACTACTACGTGGATTGAACGGCATCAACATCGTCGGCGCCGACGTCGTCGAGGTCGCCCCAGCCTACGACCACGCCGACATCACCTCCGTTGCCGCCGCCACCGTCGTCTTCGACCTCCTGGGACTAATGGTCAACCGCAACAAAGGCGCCACCAACTCCGGCGAACGAGATCTCGAAGCTTCAGCCGTCTAAAACCGGACACGCACGTGGGCCCGCGAAAGACCGCGGGCCCACATCCGCGTCTGCCAACCCTCGACGGCCATGCATAACAACGCGCTTCCCTGCCCGCAACGACCCGTGCCAGATCCTCAACCAAGTGGCCGGGCAGGGACACGGTCCACTTGCCGTTGCGTGGCTTCGTCGCCATGGCCGTGGTGAACACCGTGTAGCCTTCGTCCACGAACTTCAGCAGCATCGCGAACTCAGCCGGGGTGAAGGAACACGGCGTCGTCCTCGATCTTCTCCGTGCGTGGGAGACCGATCCTGCTGCAGGGGTTGACACGGCCCTCGACCTGCCCCGCGGTTGGTTCCACTGCGGATTCGATCAGCGCGTGGTTGTTAGGGACGGTCTTCGGGCCCAGTCCCATGGCCTACACGACCCGGATCCACCACCACATGGCGGCAATCCAACCTAGGCCGGGACGAGAGAGTAGTCCAGCATGCTCCGGTACGTCCGCACCGTGCCCGGCGACAGCCGGACCACATGTCCAACATATTCGCCACCGACCACGGCCACCGCCCGGGACGTCCGTATCTGCCCGATCAGGGCCTACTGGACCAACGAGAAAGACTAGCACCTAGCATCAAGCAAGCGCCGGAGCACGACCGCCTCGACCTCGGCCCCAAACCACAGACCTGCTCTGTGTGAATTCCGAGCCCCGCCACTGGACCTTGAACGAGGGAGAACCATGACTTTTCGCGCAGTTCCTGATGTGCTCGCCACACCGCAAATTTCACGTCCCGTGTCCAC
>NZ_JAAMFN010000081.1 GCF_013376095.1 Arthrobacter sp. SDTb3-6
CCGCGTGGGCCGAGTTCGTCCCGTTCCTGCAGTTCGACCGGGAGACCCGCCGGATCGTGTGCACGACCAACGCGATCGAGTCCGTGAACGCCCGGATCCGCAAGGCCGTCCGTGCCCGCGGCCACTTCCCGAACGAGCAAGCCGCACTTAAATGCATCTACCTCGCCGTGATGGCCCTTGACCCCACCGGACGTGGCAGGGCCCGGTGGACCCAACGATGGAAGGGCGCGCTGAACCCCTTCGACATCGCATTCAACGGCCGGCTGTCCGCCCACAGCCACTAACCGAGATACACCGCTAAGTTGACAGCCCCGACACACGCTGTAGCCGTCAGCTGGTACTGGTGGTCAGACGGTTCCGCGTGCGCCAAAGGAAGCAGGGGGGCAGCGTTGGGGTGCGCGTTTCCGCCCGCCCGGTCTCGTCAGCTGTGGTCTCGTTCGTTGCGGGTACGGTGCTCGTTGATACCGCGCCTGATCGCCACCACAATCCATACGAGGGCGATAAGCCAGAGGAAGAGGCTAACGTGTTGGAGCACGATGGCCAGGGTGATGAGAATGGCGATGGCGATGATGTCCATGGCCAGGACGAGGCCGTACCGGTTGTTGACCTTGTTGATTGATCGCTGGCTCATGGCTTGTCCGTGGCACTTTCGTCGGTGGTGGCGGTTGATTCGTCCGTCTCCAGAAGGGTAGCAAGGTCCGCGAGTGCGGGGATGGCTTTTTCAATGAGGGTTTGGCGGTTGCGCGGCAGCCGGGCCAGGGCATCGGCGACCCGGCGTTCATTGGCGTTTTGCCATGACTGCAGCAATTCCGTCCCGGTTTTCGTCAGGCGGAGGTTCTGGGCGCGCCGGTCACCGGCACGGGGCGTGCGGCTGACCAGCCCGGCCAGCACCATTTGTTGGATCAGGTTGCTGACGGTGTTCGTGGCCAGGCGCTGCCGGGCGGCGAGTTCGCTGACGCCCAGATCCGGTTCGTCCGCAAGCCGCTGGAGGATTTCCACTTGCGCCATGGGCAGCGCTTCCCACGGGAACTCATGGCGGACGCTCGAGCGCAGGACCCGCCGCAACCGCGTGATGACATCAGTGAGGGACCAGGCATCCCCGACCAGGTGCAGTGGTTCATTCTGGGGCTCGGGAAGGGGCATCGCCGTGTCGGTCATGAACCCATACTACCCCTTTTGATATTTTCTGACATAGAATAGTTCTATGTCAGAACAACTTGCCCTGGTGACGCCCGAGCCAAAAGCCTGGTGGGAGCGGCTTTTCCGAGAACCTGCCAGGCCCGAATGGGTGCGGCGCCGGCCCTCGGCGCCATGGCTGGTGGTCGCGACGGTGTGCATTGGCGCTTTCATGGGCCAGCTGGACGCGAGCATCGTGACGCTGGCGATTCCCAGCATTAAAACCGAGATGAATGCTTCCCTGGCCCAGGTTGAATGGGTCGCCCTGATTTACCTGCTGGTGTTGGTGGGGAGCATCTCGGCCATCGGCCGCCTCGCCGACATGCTCGGACGCAAGCTGCTGTACACCTACGGGTTTGGGCTCTTCACCCTGGCCTCCCTCGGGTGCGCCCTGGCCCCGGACATCACCTGGTTACTGGCGGCCCGCGCGGTCCAAGCAGTCGGGGCGGCCATGCTGCAGGCCAACAGTGTCGCGCTGATCCGCACCAGCATGCCGGCCGGCAAGCTGGGCAAGGCAATCGGCCTGCAAGGCGCAGCCCAGGCGGTCGGTCTGGCCATGGGCCCCTCCGTAGGCGGCCTCCTCGTCGGCGCCGGCGGCTGGCGCTGGGTGTTCTACGTCAACATCCCCGCCGGCATCATCGGCCTGGTGCTCGGCTGGTTCCTGCTCCCCCGCACGCAAGCCAAGGCGCCCAGGGTCAGGCTGGACTGGATCGGGCTGCTACTGCTCATGCCAGCGACCGGCGCGCTTTTGCTGGCCCTCTCGGAGGCCTCGCGGCTGGGATTCGCCAACCCCCTGGTCGCAGCACTGCTGACCGCTGCCCTGGCATTCTTTGCAGCCTTCGTCTTCTGGGAGCGACGGGCCCCCCACCCCTTGGTCGACCTGGGCCTTTTCCGGACGGGCACCTTCTCCCGCGGCATCACCACAGGCCTGCTCAGCTACCTCGTCCTGTTCGGCGTACTCTTCGTCACACCCCTTTATTTGGAAGCGGCGCAGTCCATGCCACCGGTGCAGGCCGGGCTGTTGTTGACCATCCTGCCCATCGGGCTCGCACTGATCGCACCGGTCGCCGGAACCCTGGCGGACCGGCTCGGGGCCCGCGTCCCCACCACCATCGGCATGGCCCTGGCCGCCGCTTCCCTGGCCTTGCTGGCGTTCTCCGGGGGAAATCTCTGGCTCGCCGGTGCCGCGTTGGCCGGGATCGGGGTGGGGCTGGGTTTGTTCACCCCGGCCAACAATGCCACCGTGGCCGGAGCCGGCCACACACACCAGGCGGGCATGGTCAGCGGTGTGATGAACATGACCCGCGGCGTCGGTACCTCCCTGGGGGTGGCCTTCGGAGCCGTCCTCTACGTACTGGCATCCGGTACCGCAACAACCGGCGGCCACGCCCTCGCTTCCAGTGCCGGATTCGAACTCGCGATCGGCGTGTTCGCCGCCGTGGCCCTGCTCGCCGCCATCCTGGCCGTCTCCGGAAAACGGCAGGCCGCATGAATGCCCGACCGGCACAGTATTCCGCGGCATTTCCGCCAGGTCCCGGGAGCCAGCAGTCTTCAGCGTTTCCGCAGCAATCCATGACACTGTGCATGATGATGACCCGCCGCATCCCTTACCCACCGAACGGCACCCCATGACCTCCCCAACGTTCCTACCCTCCCCGACAGTCAGCGCCGTCCATCTTGGCCCGCTGACAATACACTTCTACGCCCTGTGCATCATTGCCGGCATCGGGGTCGCCATCTGGCTCGGGTCCAGGCGCTGGATCACCCGGGGAGGGCGCCCCGGACAGCTCGCGGACATCTGCCTCTGGGCCATTCCCGCCGGCATCATCGGTGGCAGGCTTTACCACGTCATCACCGACCCGGAACTGTACTTCCTGCCCGGCCGCAACCCATGGAACGCGTTCGCCATTTGGGACGGCGGCCTGGGCATCTGGGGTGCCATTGCCCTGGGATGCCTGGGCGCCTGGATTGGCTGCCGCCGGGCCGGGGTGTCCTTCGTCGCCTTTTTGGACGCCATCGCTCCCGGTGTGCTCTTCGCCCAGGCCCTCGGGCGCTGGGGAAACTGGTTCAACAACGAACTCTACGGCGATGCATCCACACTGCCCTGGAAACTCCAAATCCACCAGATGGACACAGCAGCCGGGACCGCCGTAACCAACGCCTCAGGCCATGCGATCGTCCTCGGCTACTTCCAGCCGACGTTCCTCTACGAATCACTTTGGTGCCTGCTCGTCGGACTCGCACTGCTGGCCCTGGACCGACGCTGCCAACTCGGCGCGGGAAGCATTTTCGCCCTCTACGCCGCCGGCTACACGGCCGGCAGGTTCGTCTTCGAACTCATGCGCTCCGATTACGCAAACCTCATCCTCGGTCTCAGGGTCAATACCTGGGTCGCCGGCCTGATCTGCCTGGCCGCAGCCACCGCATTCATGCTCCTGCGCACGCGCCCACGCTCCACCGCCTACCCGCCAACAACCATCACCACCGCTCCCCCGAAGACCCAGCAGCCCCTAACGGGCACCGGCGTGTAGGCCCCACCCACAGCTGCGTCCTTCCCCGGCCCCGTACATTCGGCCACCAACCACCATCGGCACGTTCTTGAAAGGCCCGCCAGCTGATGAAAGCGACGAAGAATCGACTCTTCGATACGACAAGCACCCTGGGCAGGCTGTTGCTCCTGGGCGTCGTCAGTATCGTCTGCGGCACCCTTGTGGCCGGTTTGTTGGCACCGGCGACGGCCCTGGCAGCCACCGTGGCCGATGGTTCCATTTCCATGTTCAACCACCTCCCCGGAACCCTGGACGTGGACCAGCCCGCCCAGACCACGAAGGTCCTTGCCAACGATGGCTCCGTGATCGCGCGGTTCTACGCCGAGGACCGCCACGATGTGTCCCTGGCGGACATGTCGCCGTATATCAAGACCGGCATCGTCGCCATTGAGGACGCGCGTTTCTACCAGCACGGCGGTATCGACCCCACGGGGATCCTGCGCGCCGTGGTCGCCACGGTCCATGGTGGGCGTGAGGGTGCGTCCACCATCACCCAGCAGTACGTGAACAACGTCATCATCCAAAACCTGGTCTCCAAGGGCCAGACCAGCCAGGTTGTCCTGGGTGCCCAGAAAACCGTGGGCGACAAGCTCAAGGAAATGCGCCTGGCCATCGCCCTCGAAAAGAAATACTCCAAGGACCAGATTCTTCAGGGCTACCTCAACCTCATCTACTTCGGCAACGGCGCCTACGGCATCCAGGCGGCCGCCAAGCTGTACTTTGACACGGACGCGAAGAACCTGTCCCTGCCGCAGGCGGCAGCCTTGGCCGGTGTGGTCAACAGCCCCACGGTGTACGACCCGGTGGCGCACCCGGCCAACGTGGTCACGCGCCGCAACCAGGTGCTGTCAAAGATGCTTGCGCAAAAGAAGATTACGCAGAAGCAGTACGCCGCCGCTGTCAAGGCACCGCTGGTAGTCCACCTGCACAAGACGGCGCAGGGCTGTGTTGCGGCAAAGATGGCCCCGTACTTCTGCGACTACGTCCAGCAGCTGGTGCTCAACAACTCCGCCTACGGGACCACCCCCGAAGAGCGAAGCAAGTTCCTC
>NZ_JAAMFN010000082.1 GCF_013376095.1 Arthrobacter sp. SDTb3-6
TCTAGGCGTCAAGGCAGCCTTGGAGCGTGACGCCATCCTGGCAGCCGGCCTCAACATCGCCGCCGGCGAGGTCGCGCATCGCTCAGTCTCGGATGCCCACGACTTGCCCCTCGCCGCCGACTGGCACCGACTGGTCTCCGCGTAGGACGGGAATCACGACGGGGCCCGCACCTCCCTCTCCCGCCGTCACTGAACGGTAACTGGCGGGCTGCTGAGCTAGTCAGTGGAGGTCAGTTGTGTGAGGCCCGCCATATGAATTACATTGTAAACAATCTACTATTTGTTAGGGGTATCTTCCTTGCTCTTTAGCCAAGAAGAATATGCCGCCCGCCTTGCGGGCGTCCGTGGGCGGATGGCCAACCAAGGCCTGGCGGCCCTGCTTGTGACCGACCCGTCGAACATCTACTATCTGACCGGGTACAACGCGTGGTCCTTTTATACGCCCCAGCTCGTCTTCGTCCCCGCTGATGGACCCATGCTCCTCTTCACCAGGGCCATGGATGCTGGCGGGGCTACCCGCACGAGCTGGCTGCCGCAAGGCTGCATCATTGGGTACCCGGAACAATACGTCCACCGGCCGCATGTACATCCCTTCGACTGGGTGGCCTTTGCACTGCGGGAACGCTATCTCATTGCCCCCGCGGCCAAGGGTTGTGTAGGACTGGAAATGGACTCTCACTTTTTCTCTCCCAAGGCCTACCGGTCCCTCGTCAATGCCATCCCCGAGTGGACCCTCGTGGACAGCTTCGAGCTGGTTAACTGGGTCCGCTCCATCAAGTCGCCTGCCGAAGTGCAGCTCATGCGCAGCGCAGCACAGGTCTGCATGGTGGCGATGCAGGCTGCAGTCGACACGATCGAGGTGGGACTCCGCCAATGTGATGCCGCAGCGGCCATAAGCCAGGCCCAGATCAAGGGAACCGGCGGGATCGGCGGGGACTATCCGGCAATCGTACCTATGCTCCCCACCGGCGAGGCAGCAGACACCCCGCACCTGACTTGGAGCGAAGACCGCTTCGAGGCGGGACAATCCGTGGTCATCGAACTAGCCGGCGCACACCAGCGTTACCACACGCCGCTGGCACGCACACTGACCTTGGGCAAGAAGCCAGAGCGCCTCGCAAAGCTTGCTGATGCCGTCGCAGACGGCCTGAACGCGGTGCTGGACGAGGTACGGCCGGGTGTTCCCGTCCGCGAACTGGCCCGAACCTGGAACTGGACGCTTGCCAAGTATGGCCTCGAAAAGCCGTCCCGCATTGGTTACTCGATTGGCATCGGTTATCCGCCAGACTGGGGCGAGCGCACCATTTCCGTCCGTTCCGAGGATGAATCAGTTCTCTCGGAAAACATGACGTTCCACATAATCGGAGGTATGTGGATGGAGAACTATGGCTACGAACTCTCCGAATCGATCCGCGTCACCGCCGACGGCGTGGAAACCTTTACCAGCTTCCCCCGTGAACTCATCCAGAAAGGCGCCTAGGCCATGACTGCTAATCGCTTTGACACCCGATCCCGTGCCACCCTGCCACTGGCTGACCGTGCAGCCGACCTCGTCGGGTCGGTCATTGATTCCAGCACTTCCCTGTTGGCTGCACAGAGCCACGACATAGTCCGCTTCGCCATGGGTTCACCGGCAGATGAAGCAGTGCCGCTGGCCGAGTTCCGCGACATCGCCGACACGGTCATCGACCACAGTTCCATGACCTACGGCGCCACCGAGGGCGAACCTGTGCTGCTGAAGGCCCTCGTTGGCTACCTGGCCGGGACTTCAGAGCCCACCTCCGAGGAACGGATCACCATTACCGCCGGCGGCATGCAGGGCCTTGATTTGGCGTGCAAGATCTTCATCAACCCCGGCGACCTGGTGATCGTGGAAAGCCCGACGTATACCAACGGCAGCGCCACGGCATTGAGCTACGGCGCCGAACTGCTCGAGGCACCCATGGACGAGAACGGCCTGATCGTAGAGGCACTTCCCGAGCTGGTAGCCGCCACAGGCCGCACACCCAAGGCGATCTACACCATTCCGAACTTTCAGAACCCCTCCGGAACGACCCTTTCGCTGCCCCGCCGCCACCAGCTTCTGGAGCTGGCGCACCGATGGAATTCGGTCATCATTGACGATGACCCCTACGGTCTGTTGCGTTTCGAAGGCCAGGACCTGCCCTCGCTACAGGCCCTGAGCCCCGGGGATCCGCTGCTCTTCTCCGTTCGGACGTTCTCCAAGATCCTGGCACCCGGCCTGCGTGTGGGCTGGGTGGACACAGACCCAGCGTTGCGCCAGCTCGTCATCAATGCCAAGCAGGCCATGGACACGTGCGCAAACGTTCCTGCCCAGCACATTATTGCGGAGTTCATCCGACGCGGCGGCCTGGACGGTCACCTCGCCGGCCTGCGCACGGAGTACAAGCGCCGCAAGGACGCCATGCAGGAAAGCCTTCGCCGCCACTTGGGCGGCAGGGTCACCACCACCGATCCCGAAGGCGGCTTCTTTCTCTGGCTCACGCTACAGGGTGAAGATGCGCGGATCTCCACCCGCAGGCTATTCGAGACGGCCCTGGCGGAGGGTGTCGCCTTCATCCCCGGGCCCGCCCTGTCCGCAAGCGGAAAGTTCGACGACGCCCTGCGGCTCTGCTTTGCAACCACCACCCCCGAACGGGCCGAAGAAGGCATAGTAAGGCTCCGGCGGGCAGTGGACCGGGAACTCGCCGGCATGAGAGTCGGGTACGGCGCGTGATCACGCCACAGGAAGAACGCATTCTGGGGCTGATTTCCGAGTCCGAACTTGTTTCGCTCACCTCCGCGCTGATCGCTGCAGGCGGGGAGAATCCCGGCGGTACCGAGGAGGCCACGGTTGCAGTCCTCCATGAGTTCTGCTGCAGCGCCGGGCTCGAAACCCAAACACAGGCCATTGCTCCGGGCCGGCCAAATTTCACGGCCGTTCTGCCGGGTGGGAGCTTGCCCGGGTTCATGTTTCTCGGTCATTCTGACGTCGTCCCCGTCGGGGACGGTTGGGAATGTCCGCCGTTTGAGCCGTTCATCCGCGATGGGCGGCTCTACGGACGGGGCTCCACGGACATGAAGGGAGGGCTGGCGGCCGTAGCCGTTGCCCTGAAGGCCCTGAAAGAAGGAGGAGTCCACCTGCCCGGTAACGTCGCCTTGGCCTGCACGGTGGATGAGGAGGATCTGGGACTAGGTATCAGGGCCTACACCAACGCCGCCTTGGCCAGCCAGACGGCGCCTCCTGGCTTGGCCATGTCCTATTCCGCCTGCGTCGTGGCAGAACCCACTGATTTGGAAACGGTCATTGGTTGCCGCGGGGACAGCTACATTCAGATATCTGTGACCGGAAAGTCTGCCCACTCGGGCCGGCCGGCGGATGGGCGAAACGCCATCGATGCCGCGGCCAAAATCTTGGAGCTGATCCGCGCCGACCATGACCGCCTGCAAGACGACCAAGACCCGTTGCTGGGAGCCGGGAGTTGGAACACCGGCATTGTCAGGGGCGGCACCGGAACGTCAATGGTGGCGGCCGAATGCACCTTATCCCTCGATCGCCGGCTCATGCCGAATGAAGATGCACACCTGATCCTCGACAAGCTCCGCGTGCAAATCAGTGAGGCCGGCATCGATTCCAATGGAATTTCCGTCGACGCAAAGGTAACCATGGATATGCCGGGGTTCCGCACCGAGACATCGCATGCTCTCGTGGCAAACTCGGTTTCGGCGCTGGCGGACACTGGGTGGACAAGCTCGATAGGCGGTTGGACCGCCGCCTGCGACGGTGGCTTCATCGCCCGGGATCTTGGGGTAGCCACGATCGTGATGGGTCCCGGTGGCCTCAACGACCAGGCTCATCAAGTCAACGAATCCGTCAGCATCGCAGAACTAACCGCGGCTGCACGCGCCTATACCCTGATGTGCCTTCGACACAGCAATGCCTAGTCTCCGCCCGGCTGCGCATTCTGCTTCAGCGGTCCGGGCCCTGCCGGCCAAGTGGGTTTGCGCCGGAAGCAATACGCAAGCCGCCAGACCATACAAATGAGGCATGGAATGATCCACGTTGCTCGCCCTAGACAGAAGGACGACGCGTCCGTGACAACAACCCAAATATAACGAGCTCGGTCCTGGCTCTTTGAAGAACAGAGGTCATCACCGGCACTTGACTTCTTGTCGATGGACAAGGGGTCAAGTGGTGGAACCTGGACCTGAAAACGTGACCGGCCTTTGGTCACTACTGTCAGTCTTTCACCGAAGGATGTACTCGTGGCAACAACTGAACTTGGCTCCAACACGACGCCCAGTCCCATA
>NZ_JAAMFN010000083.1 GCF_013376095.1 Arthrobacter sp. SDTb3-6
GGGCGGGCCCGCATGCCCCATTGCGTAGCTGCCGGTAAGACGAACCTCAACGAAGCATTTGTTTCCAATGAGCCGACGCGGACCGCCGTTTCCTTATCGACTCGCGGGTAGACCAAGCTACTTGTCGTCGTCTTGGCTTAGCTTAGCTTTGACGTCCTTCCCCAAAATCCCTCGCAGAACGTCAGGGAAGAGTTGTTACATCAATGTAAGACCGGGTAGAGTTTGCTGTGCAAGGGGCAGTAGCCCTGCGAAGTGAGCTTGGCAGTCTTCCGGATGGTATGACGAGCCAGGCTCGCGTTGTTTAACGGCTGCAATCGATTATTTCCTGGACCAGAGGGGCAGCCTTCCGGATCCAGTCGCCTCCACGTTGGTGGCACCACGCGACAGCATCACTGACCCAAAGCAGTGGCTCCTCATTCGACTTGCAATGCATGTAGCGAAGTTCCCCGCCTTCATCGAACTGCCGTAAATGCTGGGCAATGGTTCGACGGTCAGACTGCTCCAAGGACTCATCACTTTCCAGCACCAGCTTCCTGGCCCCTGCCATGACCAGGTCGTCGAGCAGGCGTTCCAAGCACAACGTCCGGGCGGCTTTATCAGCCATGTTGCGCGCCACATAGAGCCTGGTCTGCAATCCTGCCGCAATGGCCCCGGTCAGGAAGGCATTGCGTGAACTGTCACTCTCGCTTTTGAAATGCACCCTGCGTTGTCCCGGCCGGCACAAGGCCGCGATCGACTTTCGGGCGGTCGTGACATCTGCCGGGGCGATGGCCGACGCGGCAACGTAGTATGCCTTCGACTTCGACTCATCAACGAAGACTTGGGCGCCGGAGGGGATTAGTGGGTTCACCCAGTTAACTGTAATCGGCTAGCCCGAGGCAACAGTGGCTGCGAGAACGATCGGGTTGTCCGCACGGGAACCTGTATGGCACGTCCCATTCATCGTGGAGTATCCGTAAATCGATTTCTCAGCATCTCTATCAATCTGATGCCCGATGCCGCTCTTCGTTCTCGACGAAGACTTCCAAGCCTGTATCGCGACGGTATGCATCGAGGGCCTCCCAATCTGAGATCTGGCCTCTCCTCCACGCAGTTAGTACAGAAGTGAGAGAGTCAATCACCTTCGGTGCGGACGGGCTCCCCGTTGAAATTACCTCGCCGGCCGACGACACGATGGGTGCAATGGCTAAATCCGACAGGACAAGTAACAATCCAAGGTCCAACGTCGTCATCAAACTGCGCTTTGCAAGCGTGGCCGCGTCGTAACCCGGAATGCCGCGAGCGGTATATTGCTCCATGAACGCTTCCATCAAGTTTCGGATCGCCACGCCGGTCTCTTGTTTGCGAACGTGTACGTCCTCACGATCAATCTCGGCTTGGCGCCGCTTTGTCTCGAGAGCCTCACGAATCCAGGGCGTTACGACCGAACCGACCAAGGCGATAATAGCGCCAACTACGATCGCCCAAGCGCTGTTCACGAGTCGAGTTCGTCAGCGATCGCGCGACCCTTCTGGAGGAGCGCTTCACGTTGACGAACCGAGGATGCCACGGCGCCCTCGAGGCTAGCGTTCCATTGGCTCACCTCGCTCGAGCTCCAGTCCGCGCCCTGTACTAATTGCGAGCGAGCCGACGACACTTCAGATTTGACCCAATCAGCGGTGATGTCCTGCGATGAAAATTTCATCAGGATCGTGTTATCGCGCTTTTCTACGCGTGGTTGTGGTGCGTAGGTGAAGGTCGATGCCTGAAGCCACAGTAGGTCGGGGTCTCCGGTGAAGGGCACGGAGTATTCGAAGCCGGTCGCGGGCACATCAATGATGCGGTCTGAATCACGCCCCTGCACCTTGAGCGTTGTCTCTAGCGGGTCCGAACGAGTCATTCTCTCAAAGTCGAAAACCAGGGGCTCGACTCGGAACTTGGCCACGGTGGATTGGATTACATCCTCTGGGTCGTTGATGATCTCCGACGATGGACGAGCGGCAACGGCGTCGACGGCGCGCTTCATGATCTGAGCCAGATGGTCACTCAGGCGCGCTTTGGAGAACACGGGTTGAACAGACATCGGTTTCCTTCCAGGAGCAATTCTTTAGGTGAATATGAACAGAACGGTACCCGCGCGGACTGCCACAAGCGAGCCGCTCCCGAAACTCCGTCTTCCCCATACGTCGCACTGTCCTACGATCAAATGCACTCAGGGCTGGCCGCTTGGCATTCAAGATGCAACCATGAACCACGATCATGCCAACGGCACCGCCACACGAGTACACGAAACACCAGGAGGATCGTGGCAGGCACCAATCAAATATCGTTCCAATTCCCCGCCAAAATCCGCATGTCTACAGAGACAGGATCATCAAATGGCCATCGAACGCGAGGGACAGATCTAGATCAGATAGGACCCCTACCAGACCTATGAGCTCCCGTCCGTCACTACTACCTCGGGTCGCGTATGAGAGTGGTCAACACAGCATCCGCCCCAGTCGGCCTTGCCCTTGTGTACGCCTTGTGTATCCACTGCAAAACCCCCGAACTGACAGCGGCGGTCGCTCCCCAAAACGGCTGGTGGGTCGCAGCGGAAACTGCGAACCCGAAAGCGCCATCGATGATCACACCCGTGCCTTCAGTTCGCACGAGGTCCTTAAGTGAGGAGCTTTCGAGGTCGCGGCGCACTTTATTCACGCGGGGACGCAGTTCGTCTTCGACGCGCTGCCGCAGCTCGTCGGCTGAGTCAGCTGACGCTCCGCGCTGGATGTTCCGCAAAGCACTGCGCCAATCTTCGAAGTCGCTCGACGATTTGCGGATAGCAGCTGCCTGCCGGACCGGCACCTCGATCGACGGCACCGCGATGCGAGACACCTCTCGGAGCATCGCATCAGGGTGCAAGCGGTGCGCTCCAACTGTGACCTTTTTCCTCAATAGAGCCAGATCGACATCTGACGATGGCACGTATTGCGCGTCGAACGCGTCGGCAATCGCGAGCATCTTGTCGATGTAGTAGAAGAAAGGCTCGGCTCGCCACTTTTCGTCAGCGGGACGAATCGGATCACTTAGCGACAACGAGAGCCCTTGCAGGTTGTCCCAGGATGTCGGACCGATCGTGTGCGGCGGGATCGACGCGATAAAGTCCTGGAGCTCCTTCGAGGCAACATCGTGCCGTACAGCAGTTTCCAGCTGCACCCTTCGGCGGGCGAGAATCGGCCACTGGCTGCGGAGTACGACTACGCCATCGCCAATCAGTCCCTCGAGGGCATACAGGTTGTTGACAATTCCGGCCAACCGAGCAGCGGCCGCGACGGGACTTTCTCGCAGCGACTCGTAGGAGCCATCTCGACTCCAGATCTGGGCACCTGCATGCAGGACGTTGTCGACCCCATCACAACGCCTGTAACGGATACCCCTAGGGGCCGGCAATGCGGATCGATTATCGAAGAAGTTGGCAAGCGGGTCGAGTAACAGCAACTTCGGGTAATACAGCAGTGAGTCACTCAAATCCTCGCGAAATGATGGCTCACTCCCGTAAGCGCTCCGCCATCCGCCAACAAGCGAGGCGCCATCAGGGATCGCCTCATTTGCTTGAGTCAGCCAGAACTCATCTAACACGCCCGCGAGTTGGTCCAACTCGGGGAGACTGAGCATCGCCAGCTCGTGCCGCGTCGGCTTAGCACCAAGTGTGCTCTCAAGGGTGTCAAGCACCGTAGCTGTCGGGGGTGATATTCGTGGTCGCGTAGCCATGAGTCCATCGTGCCTCACAAGCGCATGTTACGTGACCGCAAGCCGGTCCACCACCGGAGCGTCTGCAGACAACTTCGGAAGTCTTCCCAAACTACTTGTTTCCGCGGGCGTCAGATTCGCGGTTACCCCGCCCGACTTAGTGCCCGGTGAGCGTGCCCTAACTGCAACACCTAGAGCATCAGAACTTCAGGGCAACGAAGCGTGTCGTCGACCGGCCAGCGGCAGCGGAGTCGAGTACGTACTTCGACCGCCTGAGCGGCCCCGCAATCGTCCGGGATAATGCCGCCAATGACTGTCTTGGAGCGAAAAAGGGGAGCTAGTCCATTTGAAAAGGGGGAGTGAAGTCGGCAGAAGATTTTGCTGAAAAGGGGGAGTTGGGCTGTTTTTTGGCCTTGAATGCCTCTGACCGGCGGAACATAACCGCAGGTCAGAGGCCATTTT
>NZ_JAAMFN010000084.1 GCF_013376095.1 Arthrobacter sp. SDTb3-6
GCACTCGTCAAAGTTGCCGGGTGCTTGTGAACGGTTTTCAGTGTCGTCGTCATGGTGACGCCTGTTGCTGGGCATGGCAAAGCACGGTCGCGCCGCTTGTTTAGGTGCGCAGGGGTGGGCTGAGCAGGTTACCTCGTTTGAAGTACCGGATCACAGTCCAAGGGGGTAGCTCGGCCCTTGCCACGCGGTTGAAGGCCAGTGCGGCGCCTGCCAGGATGTTCAAGCAGTGGCCCAGTAGGCTCGGCCACTGCTTGGGGCGGAAGATCATGTCAGGGTTGAGGCGGAATGCATGCTGCACTGCCGCTCATGAAGCCAGTGGACGTGTGTTTCCGGGACCAGGCGCAGCCAGTGCCGTACCGTCGAAACAGGCCGGCCCAGTCAGGCGGCGATCGGGCGGTGGCCTTTGCCGGCAGCCTTGGCCGCCAGGCCTTCCCGATGACCTCCACGGTGTCGGCCCGGCGCAACGCCAAGGAGGCCGGTAGCAGGACCTGGGTGCGCCCGCAGCTGGCACAGCGGGTGCGCCGCGGCTGTACGGTCAACCGCTCCTGGCCCAGGCCGCGCACGGTCCGGGTCCGGGCTTGCCCGTGGGGGTGCAGCAGCGCCGAGCAATGAGGGCAGCGTATTTCGCCGGCCAGCAAGGCTGTCTCGGTTTGCTCGGAGCTGCCCACGACCATCATCGTGCCCCCTTCTGTCGCTCCGCCATACCCCATGCCAATGACTCTTGCCTACCACACCCCGGCTGGGAAGAGGCCACTTCGTGTGTAACCGACAACGCCCGGAACGGATGACTCACTCCACCACCGGCCGGAGGGGCAAAATCACGGCGCCAAGCAGGCTGCCAAGGAATCTCAGATGCCCGTGGAAGCGGCCGCTTTCGTCGTCACATTGACGCCGCCAACTAAGCCCAACCGGTAACAGCTACATAGTCGCCCACAATGACCATTGCGTCCCCAAACAATGCGACGCGTAACAGACATGGATGGCGATACTGAAGCGTCGGTGCAAATTGGCGGGCTCAAGCAGGCTGATCTCATACGGAAGGAAAACGAAAGAGCGTCATCACGGTTCGTGGCGTAGTTTCCAGCAATGGGGGAAAGTTTATCCATCGACTCCCCGTCGATTTTGATCATTGCGGGCATCTGTGTGTTTTGCCTCTTGCCGGTGTTGTTTCGGCCATTCTGCAGCTTTGACAAGTGCGCCAATGACATTGAGGTCCAAAATCCTGATGTTGCGAAGGCTATCCGAGATGCTCGGCGCGATATTGATCGTGGCCGAGGTCGTTACGGTCCTTAGGGGCAACGTTGGGATCACCGCGAAGTGCGGCCCTCCAGGCGTCTTCAACGCGGCCCGCGTACCGATCCTTGGGAGGGGCTCCTGCCGATGGAAGGATTCTGGCTCCGGGGAATGGATCAGTCACCGATCAGGGACAACTTCAATGCGTGGTTGGTTGGCTGCACGCAGCGCCCCGAACAGTGAGCTTATGCGAGGGGGCGACCATAGCGTCCTCGACGCCTACCGTCTCTGCGATCTTTGCGGCAATTACAGCCATTGAATCGGCCGCAGTGCATAACCCTCTTCGGGGAGTAGGCAAGACTGGAGTGGGACCGGAATACGACCGAACGGTGCCTTTCCTACGAACTGTGGGCCGAAGCTCTCCGTGAGTGTGGATCATTTCCTACGGCGCACAACCAACACGATGTATAAGGCCGCACCAACAGCTACCAAGGCGCCAACGCTGATTCCCATGATTTCTCCTCCGTATCGACCTTGAACCTCTTCGCCGGTCGAAACTTCCGTCCCCTCCTAGCATAGCTCGCCAGCCTCCGCGTAGATGGTGCATGGGGAGCGACGCACAAACATCCCTACCCCCGGTTTAAATGCGTTGGCGCAGGGGACCCCATGAATTACCGGACTGCGCTATCTCCGGCCTGCCGCACTTCAAGGGCACCATCCCGGGAATTCCAGCTGCTCAACCACAGGAGTAGTCGCTGCCACCGCAGGGCCTGGCTTAGCCGTGAACGTCTGCGGATTCACCATCTTCTTGGCCTACGCTCAGGGCTCGGACCTCTTCCATTTCAGCGACAACGGGCACCCCCTTCGGTTAGCCCAGGACGTCGGGCGAACCGGGAGGGTTGGTGATGAACTGTCGGATTTGCGTGGCGTGTGCGGTGGTATGGCCGATCAGACTTGTCACGATCCAGGCGTAGGACCTGCCCTCGTAGCGGTGCGCCGGCGGCAGCGGGGTCACCGCCCTGGCCTCGGTCATGCCGGAGAGCGTGTCGCGGACCCGCTGTCGGCAGTAGTCGATATACCCCCGGATCTCAGGCTGCGACCAGGGGACGGGCAGGCTGGTGAATGTCTGCCAGTGTGGCTTCCCGGCGAACGGGGGCGGCGGGGACCAGGTGTCCAACTCGCCGGCGAGGTCGTAGTCGAAGACTTCCAGGGCGTGCCAGGCCACGCTCCACGGCGTCGACCACCGCTGGACCAGCGCCTCGCGATGAGCCGGATCGGTGACCGGTTTGCCGCCGGCGTCGCGCACCTCCCCGACAATCTCCGAGGCCTGTACCCGCCACATGGGCGTCCGCCAGAGTTCGTCCGGGCAGTCCCGCACGGCCGCGGCCAGCAGTTCCAAGGCTTCCTCGAGGCAGCGACCGACGCTCTCCACCCATATAGATACCATGGGGAAAGACTTTAGCACTCCGCGGCATGAGTGCCCCATGCCTAGTACGGGCTCCGCCATCAGCTTAGGCAAATGCGAGCCGAATGGTGAACATCAAAATGTCTCGCAAGCCGGTCCCTCAACGTACATCGTTGAACGGTGCATGACCCGGCACGATCACAAGGGCGGACGATGTCCGTACGGTCTGAACGATAATGTGCACGCTGGCGGGGCCTGATCTGCAACACTGCCTCTCATGAACGACGTCAAAGTCGGTTACGCGAGAGTCTCGACGAATGGACAGGAGATCACGGCACTAAGAAATGCGCTTCTCGGGCCCGGCGTGGCCGAGAAGCAATTTATTGTGGGCCATGGTTTGACCGGGACTAACCGGTCCCGTCTCGGGTTGGGCGAAGCGATGGCCGCGGTCCGGGCTGGGGAGAGCCTTGTCGTCATTAAGCTGGACCGGTTCGCCCGGTCGCTGCCGGAAGCGGGAGACATCGCTGATGAACCCACGGCCAAAGGTATGGCGTTGAGCCTGGGTGGTAGCATCTATGGTCCTGACGACCCTGTCGGGCGCCTTTTGTAGAATGTCCCCGGAATGGTCGCCGAGTTCGAAGTCGATCTGATCCGGATGTGCACCAGGGAGGGCGTGGCCGTGGCCAAGGTACGGGGCCGGCTGCGCGGGAAGCAGCCAGGTTCTCGCTGCCCAGCGCAAGCACCTGTTTGTGGTCCACGATGCCGGCGCCCACACCCAAGCCGACATCGCTGGGCCTTTCAGCGTCTCCAAAACGACCGGGTACGGCGAGCTTCAACGCGGCAGGCCAAGAAGCGCAAAGTTCAATGGTTTCATTCGCCAGCACCTATTGCGCTCGGCCAGTTGCCGCTGCGAAAAACCTGCCATTTATCACTGCGATCCAGAAGTTGGTCGGCA
>NZ_JAAMFN010000085.1 GCF_013376095.1 Arthrobacter sp. SDTb3-6
GTTGCGCGTCGCATTGGTTGACGGTGGGTAGTCGCGTTTCTTGCCGATAGGCCGGGGTCGGGTGTTTTCCGTGGGTGGGTCTTGACGTTTGTTCGTTGGCGGCGTCAGGCTGACGACAGGCCTGTTGGTTAAAGCGAACGACCCGGTGCAAGTTTCGAAGCCGCACCGGGTCGTTCTGACGCGAAAAGAGTCGCGCTGTGCTCACCGTAAGTGAAGTTCCTGCCACTGTCGAATCTGATCTGGATTTGGGGCGTCTTCGCTGTCCGGATTGTCCGGGCAGGCTGCGTCGTTGGGGGTTCGCCCGGGCGCGTGTGATCCGCCATGGCACCGCGGCGGCGGGGAACCTGCGGGTGGTGCCGCGTCGGGGCCGTTGTGCGGGCTGCGGGGCCACTCATGTGCTGCTTCCGGTGCTGTTTGCTGCCCGGCGGGCCGACGGGGCGGCGGTGCTGGCGGAGGCCATCTGGCTGCACACGGTTTTGGGGCTCGGGTGCCGGAAGATCGCGGCGAGGCTGGGCCGGCCGGCGGGCACGGTGCGGGATTGGCTGCGTGCTTACCGGGCGAACATCGCAGCGATTATTGGCAAGTTCACGGCCCTGGTGCATCGGGGCGCGCCGGATGCGCCCGGGCTCTGGCCGGCGCCGGCCCCCACCCCGGCGGGGAACGCGTTCTCCATGGTCGCGGCGTATGTGAAAACCCTGGCCCTTTACGGCTCCCGTGACGGGTCCGTGGTCAGGGTGCCGTGGCATTACGGGGCGTTGATGGGGCACGGGCCGTGGTTCTTCAGCACCGCCGGGTGGCCGGGCGGGGTGCAACACGAACCCGCCCTGCCGCCGGGGCTCTGACAGGGGCAGGGTGGGTTGGGAGTGCCGGAACCAGCGACGGATCCGACACTTGCCGCCTGTTCCCCTTGTTGAAAGGACTTCCTTGCGATGATGAGTTCCACAGCCCAGACACCCGCCGAGCCTCTCCCTGCCGCCCCGGCACCGCTCAGGTTGGCTTCCGCCACGCCGGCAGTGCCGATACAGGCCGTGCCGGCTTCCAGGGTCCCGCGGGCCAACACCCCGTTGATGCGCAAGGAACACCGCGATGAGATCGCGCTGTTCAGGTACCAGGTGGTCCGCGGGGCTGCGGATGCGTCCCTGAGTTCGCGCCAGCGCGGGCCCTTGGTGCGGGCCTTGGCCGCCGCCGAGCATCCCTGGCCGTACGGCGGGATGCGCCGGTATTCGCGGGAGACCCTGGACCGTTGGATCAAGGCCTGGCAGAAGGAAGGGTTCGAGGGGCTCAAGCCGGGGGAACGTGCCTGCGGCCCGGTCACCGACTCCCGGGTGCTGGCCCTGGCCGAGACCCTCAAGCGGGAGCGGCCGAACCGGACCGCGGCCCAGGTGAAGCGGATCATCACCGAAACCCTGGGGACGGCGCCGTCGGAAACAACGCTGCTGCGCCACTTCAGGGCAAAGCGCATTTCCACCGGCGTCCTGCCAACGGCCACGGGCCGTTTCGAGGCAGACCACTCGAACGAGATTTGGGTTGGCGATGCCCTCCATGGGCCCCGCATCGGGGGCCGGAAGACGTATTTGTTCGCGTTCCTGGACGACCATTCCCGCATGGTCACCGCCGCCCGCTGGGCATACGCGGAAGACTCCGTGAGGCTCTCGGCAGTGCTGCGCCCGGCCCTGCAAACCCACGGGATCCCCTCCACGGTCTACCTGGACAACGGCAGTGCCTTTGTTGACAAGGCGCTGGGAAGAATCTGTGCACGGCTGGGGATCCGGCTCACCCACTCCGCCCCCTACCGGCCCCAAGGCCGCGGAAAAATTGAACGCTATTTTCGCACTGTCACCAGCCAGTTCCTCGGGGAGATCACCATCACCGACACACCCATGCTCCCCGGCACCGCCCCGGCCGGATCCCCCGCCGCGGGCAGCGTTTCCGGCAGCGAGGTCAGTTCCTTGGAGGAGTTGAACACCTTGTTCACCGCGTGGGTGAACATGATCTACCACCACACGGTCCACTCCACGACCGGGCAGACACCCCTGGCGAGGTGGGAGGCGTCCTGGGAACACCGCACCCCGACGCGCAAACCCCTGGAAGAAATCCGCCAGGCGTTCCTGTGGTCCGAAACCCGCCAGGTCACCAAGGCCGCGACCTTGTCCCTGCACGCGAATACCTACCAGGTGGACCCGGTGCTCGCCGGAACCCGGGTGGAAGTTGTCTATGACCCCTTCGACCTCGGCGCGGACATCACCGTCAACTCCCACCTGGGCATCCCCGCCGGGATCGGCACCGCCCTGGAGATCCGCCGGCACGTGCACCCCAAGGCCGTCAACGCCACCAAGGACGCCGACCAGGCCGCCATGCACGTCACTTCCGGCATCAACTACCTGGACCTGGTCGCCACCCGCCACACCGAATCACTGACCGGTTCCCCGATCAGCTTCGCCGACATCCAGGACATGCAACCATCACCGGATTCGGGCCCAGCCGCCGTCCCCTGGAACATGGAACCGCTCTGGGAAACCGGCGGCGGGACCACAGGCACCACCGCACCTGCGGACGATCCGGGCACTACCGCCACGGCAGGGAACACGGAGGCAGCACGATGAGCTCCGTTGCCAGCCTGCAATCGTATTTCGGTTTCACCAGGACCCCGTTCGGCCGCGACATCCCGCCCGCGGCCCTGCACCCCCACCCCGGCCACCGCGAAGCGGTCGCCCGGATCGGCTGGTGCATCGACCAACGCCAAATGGGCGTGATCACCGGGGAAGTCGGGGCCGGGAAGACCGTGGCCGTCCGCGCCGCCCTCGCCCAGCTTGAACCCTCCCGCCACCAGGTGATCTACATCGCCGACCCGACCATCACCATGCGCGGAATCCACACCACCATCGTCACCGCCCTCGGCGCAGCGCCGGCGTTCTACTCCGGCGTGCTCGCCTCCCAGTCAGCGTCCCTGCTCGCCGGGGAACTCGATGAACGCTCCCGCCTGCCCGTCATCGTCCTTGACGAGGCCCACCTTCTCGGCAACCAGGACCTGGAAGCCCTGCGGATGCTGACGAACACCAGCCTCGACACGGTCTCGCACTTCGCGCTGCTGCTCATCGGCCAGCCCACCCTGCGCCGGCGCCTGAAACTGGCCGTGCTCGCCGCCCTGGACCAACGCATCGGCACCCGATACGCCATCAACGGCATGGGCCCGGCAGACACGACCGACTACATCAAGGGACACCTCGCCTATGCCGGCAGATCCGACCCGCTCTTCTCCGACGACGCGATCACCGCCATTCACCACGCCTCACGCGGCTACCCCCGCGCCGTGAACAACCTCGCCATCTCCGCCCTGCTCGCTACCTACTCCGCCAAGAAAAACATCGTCGACCAGTCAGCCGCCCAATCAGCGATCACCGAATCCACCGAATAGAAAAAACCCGGCAGCAATGACGACCGCCACGTCACCATGACAACGAACACCCCGCCAGGACACCCCGGCGGGGCGTTTTCACACCCCGGCCATCGTCACCCCGGATGACGCCCACATCCTCAAATAACGCGACGGGTAACA
>NZ_JAAMFN010000086.1 GCF_013376095.1 Arthrobacter sp. SDTb3-6
ACCGGCTCGGCATAGATCGATTATCAGGACCTTGTAGCGGCGGAGTTTGGCCAGTTCCACTGCCAACTGGCCACGGTTGTGGGCCTCGGCGAGGCGGGCCACCCAGCCGGTCGCGGAGTCGAAGAGGACGCGGTGCCCGGCATGGGCGGCACGGGTGGCGATGCCGACAGCTAAGTGGGTTTTGCCGGTGCCGGGAGGCCCGAGCAGGACCACGTTTTTCGCTTCCTCCAGGAACACCCCGGTACCCAGGTGGGCGATCAGGGACCGGTCCGCGGCGGGTTGGTGGTCGAAGTTGAAGTCCTCCAGGGTTTTGTGGCCGGGGAACCTTGCGGCCTTGATCCGCAGGGCCGCGCCGGAGGCTTCCCGTTCGGCGACCTCCCGGGAGAGGACAGCGGCGAGGTATTCCTCATGGCTCCATCCGGCGGTGCGGGCCGTATCGGCCAGGTGGCGGTACCCGTCCCCGATCCTCGGGGCGCGCAGCGCCCGGGCGTAGTATTCGATGTCCTTGCCGGCGTTGGCTGCCACCGCGTTCACAGGGCAGCACCGGCCAGCTCGGAGACGTTCCCGGTACTGAGCCCGAAGGCCTGGTCGTAAACGCTCAGATCCCGTTCTTCAACGACGGCCTGGCCCGGTGGTTTCCTGGCCATGGAGGTGCGGTAGTCCCGGCGCAGCTCAGCGGCACGGCTGACGTGAGCCGGGTCGGTGAAGATCCGGTGCCTGGCCCAGCGGCGCTCGTGCCGGGCCAGCACCGTGGCGCCAGCGGTGACCGTGACGGTATCCAGATCTGCGGTGACCTGCACGAGCCGGCCGATCGCGGACGGATCCACGGAATAGTCGTTGGAATGCACCCTCACGTAGTAGTCCCTTGGCAGGCGGACCTCCTTGCGGAACACCGCGTCCGGGGCGATCGGGCCCAGTCGGCGCATCGCCGCCCGATCCTCAACCACAAGGTCCGCCGGGATGCCGTGGCGGGCACGGGTGTAGCGGGCATTGGCGCGCGGGAGCCACGCATCGAGCTGGTCGTTGAAATCGTGTGGGTCAAGGAAGTCCCGCCCGGGCATGAACCCGCGGCGGAAGAACCCGTTCATCCGCTCCACCATGCCTTTGGATTCGCCGATCCCTCGGCGGCAGGAGCTTGATCTCGGTGCCCAGCACCCCGGCGAACGCACTGGCAGGCTCGGTGAGCTTCCCCCGGCCGATCCCGGTCTCGAAAGTCCCACAGCAGGCGGGCCGGGACGGCATCGGCTTCCTGGATCAACTCCCACATCCCGCCCAGGAGATCCTCGGTGGTGCGGGAGGGAATCATGCGGGCCTGCACGAACCCGGAATAGGCGCTGGTCATCACCAGCACCGGTGGCTTGCCTTCTTGCCCGTATCCCAACGGCAGTGGCTGGTGCGGGAACCATAGATCGCACTGCACCGTCTTGCCCGGTTCATGCACGAGCCGGTCCGCCGGGTCTGCCGGCGCGTACTCGGGCCGGATAGCGGCGACCTTGGCCCGAAACAGCGAGGAGGACCCGGACCAGCCCACCCGCTCGGCCAGCACCGTTGCCGGCATCCGCGGCGAGACCACCAGCAAACGCCGCACATCCTTCTCAAACGCGTCGAACGAAGACCCTGCCGGCTTACGTTCGTACTTCGGCGCCGCGTCTGCGGCCAAGGCCCGATCGACCGTCCCGCGAGACGCCCAGCTGCTTCGCCAATTCCCGCTTGGAAATCTTCTCGTTCGCAAAGCGGTGGCGGATAGTTGCCCAATCATCCAAATTAATCACCTTCAATGATGTCAGGTGGCCTCATTTTCAGTTGGCAATACTGGCCCTATTTTCGGTTGGCGTTGACACAGCTCGCCAATCGTGGCGGCCATGGCCCGCCTCATCATGGCACGGAAGTCCCACAGCGTCTGGTCACCATCGAAGTAAAAACCGCCACGACTCCATCCAAGCAGGCCGGCCCGCTCCCACTCAGGTGACCACGCCGCGTCCGGTAAAGGAACCTTTACCGGACAGCTGAAACTACGCCGGGATGGATGAGCCTTGGCGAAGCGAAGTCGGAGTTGTCCACGACGAAGGTGGCGCGTTCCCAGGGCCGTGCGGCTTCGAAGTAGAGACGCTGTCCTCCGATGTATCGGCGCATCGTGGGGTGCTCCAGGTCGGGATTGCTGCCGTTTCGGATCGCCATTCGGGCCGCCGTTTCGGTGAAAGGCACGTCCAGGAACACCGATGCATCCCAGTGGGAGGCGAGTTCGCCGCGGTGCAGGAACATGCCTTCCACCACGACCAGTGCATCCGACGGCGCCCGGAGGACCTCCACCTCTGCCACTCGGTCGGTCTCCGCGTCGTAGGAAGCCTGAGAGTACCAGCCGCCTCCGTGCGGACCGAGGGGTGCGAGCACCCGGTCGTTCAGGGCTGGGTAGTTGTAGGTGTATTCCCAGAAGCCTTCCGGCGAGGCACGTCCTTTGGCATGCCTGACGGGTGAGGGATTCAGGAAGTCGTCGACGTGGATCACGATCACGGGTCGATCTTGGATCTCGTTCACCAGGTTGGAGGCGAAGGATGTCTTGCCGCTGCCGTCGACTCCGTCGACAGCCACCAACCGGCGCCCGGGCGTGATAGCTCCGAGAATGTCGTTTGCCAGTAGTCGCATGAACTTTTCCATAGCGTCATTCTCCACGAAACGGCCCCTAATCAGCGGCCGATAGAGGAACCCCGTGCGGACGTTTGCAGGAAGCCAAGGATTCCTTGTGCATCATTTTGGTCTTACGAGTCGTGGCAGCCCAGGGTTGACCCCGCGGGGCTACGACATCAAGCTCGACGGTATCGAGCCGATGTATTTGTCGAAAGCTTCAGGGCTCCTCATGGTCACGTATGGAAGCCGAGTCAATCGCGGGTACGTAGTCGCCCGGAGATGGTTAAGGGCGCACACGGTCGCCTCCCTCACATACCGGCTGCGGCGTTGGCCCTGACGGATCATACCGAAGAAGATGACCAGCAGGACGAAAATCGTGAAGCCCATTCGAAAGACAAGAGGCAACGTCACCCATTTTGATTGCTGGAACATGAGTGGGATCGTGCTCCACATGACAGCGACGGCACAGCTGCCCAGTTGGATGACGAGGCTTCGCCGGGCTTGAACCATCTTTGCTGTGGCAGCCTCGCCTACTCGGGGCCCCCACACCTCCCTGACCGTTTCAGCCATTTTCATTTTCAGACCTCTTGATTGTCAGCCCTGGACAACAGTGGCTGTGGCAATTGCCTTCTCCACGCCTCAGCCTACTCATCTTCGAGCCCACAACATGGCATATAGGAGGGAAGATGATGAACGAAGAGCCTCGCATGCAATTTTGTTCGGGCCCAACAAGCTTGTCCCTTGGGGAACGGTCTA
>NZ_JAAMFN010000087.1 GCF_013376095.1 Arthrobacter sp. SDTb3-6
CACCCGGCCGTCTTTGAGGTCCTGGAAAACACGCCGCCGGGGCGCGGGGATGAAATCCAGCTCACGGACGCCCTGCAGACCCTGGCCACGCGTGAGGGCGAGGGCGGTGGCGTGTACGGTGTGGTGTTCCGGGGCCGGCGCTATGACACCGGGGACAAGCTCAGCTACCTCAAGGCCGTGGTGACCCTGGCCTGCGAAAGCGAGGACCTCGGCCCGGACCTGCGCGACTGGCTGGGCGAGCATGTCCGTCAGTTCCAGTCCGCACCCGTCGGGTAACCGCCGGGCTTGGTGGGGTGGAGGGGACATCAGGCACATGGGAATGAGGCGGCGCCGGCGGACGTCACAGCGTGGCGTTTACTACAAGGAGCGCTCCCAGCTGTGGAAGTACCTGCTCCTGGGCTTGCTGGCCGTGGCAGCAGGTGCAATGACGCGGTACGCCTACCTTCAGAGGTGAATCCGGCGGCAGAGGTGAACCCGGCGGCCGCGGTACGTGGGGACCGGGTAAACTCATACATAGGTGCGCCGGGAAGTCTGGTCGGCAATGTCATAGCCGTCCCCAAAGTTCCGCTGGCAACTGGCTGGAACCTTGGCCCCGTAGAGAGTGCCCACCTGCCCATGAACCTGCCGCTCCCCCGCCGCATCCTCACACGCAGCAGTTATCCCGAACTGCAGCGCATCAGCCAGATCCTCCGCTCGGAAACCGTGGGCGGTGCCCTGCTGCTCACCGCCACCGTGCTCGCGTTGGTCTGGGCCAACTCCCCGCTCGCCGCCGGCTACTTCGCGCTCCGAGACTTCCAGATCGGCCCCGCGGCCTGGCACCTGCACTTGAGCCTGGGCGGCTGGGCGTCCGACGGCTTGCTCGCCATCTTCTTCTTCGTGGCCGGACTGGAACTCAAGCGTGAATTTGTGGCGGGCGACCTCCGCAACCCTGCCCGCGCCGTCGTCCCCATTGCGGCCGCCGCGGGCGGCGTGGCGCTCCCCGCACTGCTGTTCACACTCGTGAACCTCACCCAAGGTTCGGACGTGCTGAAGGGCTGGGCCATCCCCACCGCCACGGACATCGCCTTTGCCCTGGCCGTGTTGGCCGTCATCAGCACGCATCTGCCCAGCGCCCTGCGCACCTTTCTGCTGACGCTGGCCGTGGTCGACGATCTCATCGCCATCGCCATCATTGCCGTGTTTTACCCGGGCGAGATGCACCTGCAGTTCCTCGCCTTGGCCGTCCTGCCGCTGCTGGCATTCACCTGGCTGGTGCAGAAACGTATCCGGTCCTGGTACCTGCTGCTGCCGCTGGCATTCGCCGCCTGGACACTGGTGCACGCCTCCGGCATCCATGCCACGGTGGCCGGCGTGCTGCTCGGCTTTGCCGTCCCGGTGGTCCGTTCCGCCAAGCGCGGCGGGCCTGACGCCGGGCCGGGACTCGCTGAGCATTTCGAGCACCGTTTCCGCCCGCTGTCAGCTGGCGTAGCCGTTCCGCTGTTTGCCTTCTTTTCCGCCGGGGTTGCCTTAGGCGGGGCAGCCGGACTGAAGGCGGCGTTCACCGACACGGTGGCCCTGGGGATTGTGGTGGCCCTGGTGGGCGGCAAGTTCGTGGGGGTTCTTGGCTCCACCTGGCTGGTCACGAAGACAACACGGGCTACGCTGGACGACGGTCTGGCCTGGATCGATGTTGCCGGCCTGGCGCTGCTGGCCGGGGTGGGCTTCACAGTGGCACTGCTGATCAGCGAACTCAGCTTCGGAGCTGGAAGCCCGCACTACAGCCACGCAAAGGTGGCCATCCTGGCCGGATCCGTTATCGCCGCCCTCCTGGCATCAGTGGTGCTGCGCAGCCGCAACAAGCATTACAAGCAACTCGCCGAAGCCCCGGTGGTCGAGCAATGAGATCCGTCGGTCGAGCAGAGAGCTCTGCGAGCGCGTCGAGACCAAGCCAACCCCGCCTAGAATGGAAACCGTGAATACCCGCAGCCACCGCATTGCCGTTGCGCTGGCCGCCGCATATGTCCTTGCCTTGGCCCTGATCCTGTTTTGGCCCACCCCGGTAGACCGTCCCGTCGACGGCACCCTCAACGAGGTGATCCGCTGGGCCCACAGGCACGGGGTTCCGAGGGCGATTGGATATCACCAAGTCGAATTCACTTCCAACATTGCCCTGTTCGTTCCGATGGGCTACCTCGCCTCGGTCTGGTGGCGCAACAGCTGGGTCGGCCTACTCACGGGATGCCTCATTTCCTGTTGCGTCGAACTGAGTCAAACCCTCTTTCTGCCGCACAGGGTCGGCTCCGGACTGGACGTCTTGGCAAACACTACGGGTGCGGGAGTCGGCGCGGTCATCGTTTACATAGCAGAACGCCGCCTTCGGTCGCGCAGAGACCTCGTTGAAACCCCCGGCGGTTGAGCTTGTCGAAACCATTGAGCTTGTCGAAACCCTTGGGCCTGCCGAACTGTTGCCCTGTCAAAACCACAAGTAGAAAAACTGTAGCCTAATCCCATGACCACCCCTCCCCCGTTCAGGATCTTGACCGTCTGCACCGGCAACATTTGCCGCTCCCCCATGGCGGAGCGGCTTCTCCAGCACGGTCTAAACATGGTCACCCCGGGTGCGTACAAGGTGGAAAGTGCAGGCACCGGAGCCTTGGTCGGTTCGGCCATGGAACCTCACATTGAAGGATACGTCCGGGTTATGGGCGCCTCGGCGGATAACTTCTCCTCCCGCCAGCTGACTCCGGACATCCTGGCCGCCCAGGACCTAGTCTTGGCCATGACGCGGGAACACCGCAGCCGCATAGTTGAGATGGCACCGGCCATGCTGAAGAAAACGTTTACCTTGCGCGAACTGGCCAGGATCCTGCCGCAATTAGCCGCACCCAAGGCTCTTGAAGTGGCCGAACGGTGGGGGCAAGTCATACCCGTTGCCCTACGCGCACGCGGCATGCAGGGTCCCAACCAACAAGAAGATGACGTTATGGACCCATTCCGGCGCAGAGACGAAGTCTATGAACTGATGCGCAGCGAACTCACTCCGGCAGTACAAGCCTTGATCAACTGGGAACGGGCCAACGGCGATGCAGTCCGCCCACGTCAGAGCCAGTAAAGCGAAAATATTGGAACCTTATCCCGGGGTACCTTCAGAATAATTGAGCCGGGTGGAGAAACACTGGGGCAAGTTCATATGCCCGCATAGGACCCGGCGGTGTCATACCCTCGAAGCAACAAGTTGGTTGAATAGAGGAGTTGCTGGTGGGGCGCAGGGCGC
>NZ_JAAMFN010000088.1 GCF_013376095.1 Arthrobacter sp. SDTb3-6
CCGGCCTGGGCGCCCGGCCCATGTGGCGGCTGTTGCCCTTAGCGGCCCAGGGTGCTGCGGGCGTGCCTCGTGTGCCGGCGCCGCACCCCCAGGCGGTCGGACTGGCGTACCCGTGAGAGGTCCGCGGCACCGATCAGGCCGGCGGAGGGCCCCAGCTGCGCCCCCGTGATGACGGCCTCCTGCCGGAAGCCGCGGCCCGTGAGGTTCTTTGCGTAGGTACGCCGGGCCGGGGCCAGCAGCAGCTCGCCGGCCGCGGACAGGCCGCCGCCAATGACGAAAAGCGCCGGGTCCAGCGCCGCGGCCAGGTTGGCAATGCCCAGGCCGAGCCAGTCCCCCACTTCCTCAACCAGTTCCCGCGACGTCGGCTCCCCGGCCAGGGCAAGTTCCGTCACCACGGTCCCGGTGATGTCCTTGGGGCGCCCGTCAACGGCGGCCAACAGTTCGGTGGCCATCGGCGACTTCGCCCGGGCCAGTTCCCGTGCCTCCCTGCCCAACGCGTTGCCGGAGGCGTATTGTTCCCAGCAGCCGCGGTTGCCGCACTCGCAGCGGTGCCCGCCGGGCATGATGATTTGGTGGCCGAACTCCCCCGCCATGCCGAAGCTGCCCCGCTCCACCCGGCCGTCGACGACGAGTGCGCCGCCAATGCCGGTGCCCAGGGTCAGGCACACCAGGCGGTCGTGCCCGCGTCCGGCGCCGAAGCGCCACTCGGCCCAGGCGGCGGCGTCGGCGTCGTTGGCCAGCGCCACGGGCCGGTTCAGGAGCCTCTCCAGGTTTTCCCGCAGGGGCTCGTTCCGCCAGGCGAGGTGCGGGCTGAAGACGACCGTGCCGCCGTCGAGGTCCATCCATCCGGCGGCGCCAATGCCGACGCTGCGCAGCTCGTGGCGGGCGCCCAGCTCGCGGACCAGGTCCACGATGACGGCCTCCACGGCCCTGGGGTCGCGGCCCGGGGTCTCACGGCGCAGCTCCTCGCGGATGTTTCCCATGCCGTCCACGACGCCCGCGGCAACCTTCGTTCCGCCGATGTCTATGCCGAGGGCCAGGCTTCCACCGACGGCCGCCCGTCCTGGAAATCGCAGGGTGGGCCTGAAGACGGGGCGAGGTTGCTGCATCCCCCGAGTCTAGCCACCGCGGGCGGCACGGTCCCCGAATTGAATGTGTGATCCAAACAACATAAAGTTACTGATGAGTAACTTATTTCTTCGGACCGGCTGCTGCGGGCTCCGGATAGAGTAAGGCCAAGCCTTGTTTGGACTGTCATACGTAAGGAGCCACAGTGCGCGAGATTACCGTTCCGGCCCAGGTGGTCAGCCCGCGGACCATGAACACCACGGACCTTTTACTGCGCCAGTCGCGGTTGGATTCAAATCCCGCCCTGTTCTCCCGCCGCAACGCGGACAATGTCTGGGTGGACGTCTCCGCCAAGGAATTCCACGCCGACGTCTGCGCCATTGCCAAGGGCCTGATCGCCTCGGGCATCGGGGTGGGCGACCGTGTGGGCATCATGGCCCGCACCCGCTATGAATGGTCGCTGGTGGACTTTGCCATCTGGTTCGCAGGTGCCGTGTCCGTGCCGATCTACGAAACGTCGTCGCCGTCGCAGGTGGCCTGGAACCTGGGCGACTCCCAGGCCGTGGCCGTCATTGCCGAATCCGCCGGCCACGAAAACGTGATCCGACAGGCCGCGCACAATGAGGGGCTGGCGGCGCTGAAGAATGTCTGGCAAATGGAAGGCGACGGCCTGGACGCCCTGCGGGACGCAGGCCGCGACGTGCCCGACGCAGTGCTGGAGGTCCACCGCACCTCCAACAGCCTCGATGACATCGCCACGATCATCTACACCTCCGGCACCACGGGCCGGCCCAAGGGCTGCATGCTCATGCACCATAATTTCGTGGAACTGAGCGAAAACGCCTTGGCCGTGCTGGGCAGGGATGTTGTCCCGCCCGGCTCGCAGACCGTCATGTTCCTGCCCCTGGCGCACGTGTTTGCCCGCTACATCTCCGTGCTGGCCGTGGCAGCCGGCGCCAAGGTGGGGCACACCCCCGACATCAAGCACCTGCTCGAGGACCTCCAAAGCTTCAAGCCCACCTTTATCCTGGCCGTGCCGCGCGTCTTTGAGAAGGTCTACAACTCCGCCGTGCTCAAGGCCGAGGGCGAAGGCAAGGGCAAGATCTTTGCCGCAGCCGCCCAGACGGCGATCGATTTCTCCCGCGCGGGCCAGGCAGGGAAGGTGCCGCTGCTGCTGAAGGCCAAGCATGCCCTGTTCGACAAACTGGTCTACGGCAAGCTGCGCGCAGCCATGGGAGGCAACGTCCGCCATGCAGTCTCCGGCGGCGGACCGCTGGGCGAACGGCTGGGCCACTTCTTCCAGGGCATTGGCCTTCAGATCCTCGAAGGCTACGGCCTGACGGAGACCACTGCACCCGTCACGGTCAACCGCCCCGAACTCATCAAGATCGGCACAGTCGGCGCCCCGCTGCCCGGCAACGCCGTGAAGATCGCCGACGACGGCGAGATCCTCGCCAAGGGCGTGTGCGTCATGAAGGGCTACTTTGGCCGCGATGACCTCACCGCCGACGCCTTCGCCGACGGCTGGTTCCGCACGGGCGACATCGGCGAGCTGGACGAACAGGGCTTCCTGAAGATCACCGGGCGCAAAAAGGAAATCATCGTTACGGCCGGCGGCAAGAACGTGGTGCCGGCACTGCTCGAGGACCAGATCCGCGCCGATGCCATCGTTTCCCAGTGCCTGGTCATCGGCGACAACCGCCCGTTCATTGCCGCCATCGTGACCCTCGACGCGGATGCCCTGCCGCAGTGGGGGCGCCACAACGGCCTGCCCGAGGGCATCACCGTGGAGCAGGCGGCGAAGGAGCCGGTGGTCATCGCCGCCGTCCAGCATGCCATCGACAAGGCAAACGGCTCGGTTTCCCAGGCCGAGTCCGTCAAGGCGTTCCGGATCATCGACACCGACTTCACCGAAACCTCCGGCCACCTCACCCCCTCCATGAAGGTCAAGCGCGCCCAGGTCCTGAAGGACTTCGACGCCGTGGTGGAGGACATCTACTCCGCAAAAAAGCCCGCCTGACCCACTTCCAACGCTCGGTTGCAATCGGGCGTGTTTCCCCAAACCCTCCCGCGCGAATGGGCGTGTTTTCCCAAACCCTCCCGCGCTTCCCCCGCGTCGACCCGCGATCGGGGGCGTGTTTTC
>NZ_JAAMFN010000089.1 GCF_013376095.1 Arthrobacter sp. SDTb3-6
CTGGATGAACTGCCATTTGCATGAGTTCCGCATGGGCGGATACAACGGCACGGCCTATGGCCCGGTTGGTCCCGAGTACGATTTCGGCGACCCGATGCCCAACGATGAGGCCGGTGCGACCGTGGGCCAGGTCTTGTCCAAGGAGAAGGACAAGCTGGATTACGTCTACGACTTTGGCGACAACTGGGACCACGCCATCACCCTGGAAAAGACGTTGGAGTTCGACGGCGGTCCCGCCGCGCGCTGCACCGGCGGCCGGGGTGCCGGGCCGGCTGAGGACAGCGGCGGTGTGTGGGGCTGGGAAAACATCGGCGCCATCATGGCTGATCCCGCCCACCTGGAACATGAGGAATACCGGCTCTGGCTCGGACTTGAAGACGACGAAGTGTTTGATGCCAAGCGCTTCGACAAGGGTGGTGTGGACGAGATTCTGTCAGAAATGTACTGATGGCCGGTTGGCGTCGCACGTTTAAGTACGGCGCCAACCGCCGGGTTCTGGTCAAAGGGTTGTCGTGGCCAGTTCCTATTTGGAACGCTGAAGTTGCGGAATGAACCGCGACCCGCGCTTTTCGACCGGACTGCCGTCTGCTTCAGCCATCTCAGGTTCGCCGGGTTCTAGGCCATTGTCACTCATGTACTTAAGCGCACGCTTGACGATGATGCGTTTCTTGGCAAGTGATGCCACGGCGGAGGACTTGGGGTCAGAGATTTCATCAAGACGTTCATGCTGACGGCTGACCCTGATTTCAAGCTCGGTCAGCATCTGCCAAACGGAGGGATCGGTGTCGATCTTGTGTTGCTGGCGGAGTATTACCGCCGCCAACTGCAGTGCGAGGAAACCCTCGAATTGATCGACACTGGTCTCGTCCCCTGCAAGTCCGGTTACCATCGTGCCTCCCCCGGAACCGACCAATAGCCCGCCGCCACCCACAAGGGCTCCAGCCGTTATCAGACCGCCAATCATCCCGCCCGGACCAAAGCTGGCCAAAGCGCTGGTGATAACGGCTGCGCCCGCAAGGCCGGGCGCGGCCGCCAAGGCAAGCCCGCCCGTGCCCACAACCAATGCCGCTGTACCTGCCACCAGGGCCCCAACCTTGACCCATTGCATATTCTGGCTGTCTCGGAGAATGGCTTGGGCCCGTTTTCCTGCTTCCAGAACATCGGAACCGAATTGACGTTTCAGCCCCATCTCCGAGGCCAGTTCTTCCAACGCCGCCTGTTCCATCTCTTTCGAAATCGTGATGTCGAAAGGGGCAATAACGTTTGTCGCAGAGACTGCCGTCAGCAGCGTGACGGCCTCTTCCTTTGACGTTCCCGATTGGTTGAAAGTCGGTTCCGGCAGGAGCGAGTTGTCGTTGGAATAGTCAAAGTCGAGCCGTGCCAACTGAGACGGAATGGGCCGGTTCGTGGATACATTGTGTGAGTACAGATCAGAAATTGTCTGCGACTGAACAGATCGCAGGGCGATGAGGTAGCGGCGCCGCAAGTCACCGCTCAACTCATTCTTGATTAGATGGCAATAGCGCAACCCCATCAGTGTCTTGATCTCAACCGCATTGAGCGGGATGTCCATGGCTCGTTGAATGAAGGCAATCTCCTTGGACTTGGACCCAAAGAGCGCATATCCAATCGTGTCAGCCACGGTGCCGTGACCAAGGTAGGCGCTCGCGCTATGCGGGACGATTGGGTTGGAGCCATGACCTGTGTTGATCGTGTGGTCCAGCATCCACGGAAATACGGAAGACAGCCCGCGCCTGATGGCCACCGGATCCCACGCATTCCTAAAATTGACCCACCATGACAGATGGGGAGGCGGGTCGGTCAGTGCGTCACGCAAATCATCGAGCTTGAATCGCCCATTGGCCAGCGGACTGCCAATAGTGACCAAGGCGGACACTTCAACATCCACGGGGAGCCGCAGCAAAAGGTCGGCAGCGATGACGGATCCCAAACTATGGGCCACGATGACCAATTTGCCGGATTCAGGCACCACGGCCAGGATGCGGTTCAGGACCTGGGCGCGGATTTGCTTACTACTCAAATAGTTCGCCGCTTGCTTAAAGAACTTGACTTCCACTGCCAGATCAGCGACCAAGTCATGAACGGGTGCCGCGACGTACGCAATGGTCTCATTGAAGGGGTGTTCCTGGTCTTGCCTGCCGATCCTGTGTTCCATGGCGGCAAGGCGGCGCTCGAAATCCCTGCGATTCAACTTGGCAGCGTCTCGCGTCGGCGCCTTGAAAGTGCGGGCGGGCAACTGCTCCGGTTCATCGAACCCCTTGAGCGCATGTGCGTACATAGGGGTGATGACTGTAGCAGCATCGAGGCCGGGGTATCCGGCGCGCGTCAGGGAATCCTGGAGCGTTGCCCTCCATTGGCCATCAGGGTCCCCGTCGCCTACGCCGTGCAGGAAGAGAAGAACTGGCTGGTCTGACACAATGAGCCCCCATCGTTAGTCTGAAGTCGGACGCCCGTCTTCGGGTGCCGCACTTTGTACGGCTGAGCCTACTGGAACATTTTCGTCCTCCATGCCAGCCACGGGAATGTTTTGCTCCACGGGTAAGAACAGCCCGCGGCGACGCCTGCGACATCAGGGGCCTCGCGGGTGTGTGCAAGGATGGAGCCGCGCTTGAGAGCCGATTCCAATGGTGCCCAGGGCTGCAAGCGGGTTATGCCGGGACATTCCTTCTTCAGCCTTCGCCTCAACCATGGTGGCTAATGAAAGTAGGTGAGATCCAAGAAAAGTGTGTGAATTCATACAAAATTTCGTGGACTCGTCCGGCATCGGCTGGCGTTGGAAACCGTTGACCGTCTCCCCTCGTTTCCAACTTCAAGCTTGCTTCAAGTTTTTCTTGGACTTGAAGAAAGGAGCGCACTGGGTCCTCCAAGTTCAAATTGAATTTGGAGAAACCTTGGAGATGAATACGTCATGAAGCTCCCAATGCCGGCACCGGACCTCGATGCGATCGTTAAGTCATTTTCCACTTTGAAGCCAGCTGACTTGATCGGCCTGGTTACCGGTGATGTCGATGACTCGGAGTACCTGCACTGGGACAAGTTGCGCTACAAGACGCCGCCGGAAGGTGTGTCACACGAGCAGTGGTGGTTCCAGCTTAAAACCAGGCGTCGGCAACAGCGGAGGGTGGTCCCACTGATCGACAAATCTGGTGGGCCCTT
>NZ_JAAMFN010000009.1 GCF_013376095.1 Arthrobacter sp. SDTb3-6
CCCAAAGCTCGGGCGCAGCCGCACCAGGGTTTCAATGATTTCGTCCACGTCCGTCGTGGCGAGCACCAGGGGAATGGAGTCCAGCCCGCCAAAGGTCTTGAACAGGGCCGACTTGCCTTCCATGACGGGCAGGGACGCGCTGGGGCCGATGTCTCCGAGTCCCAGGACGGCGGTGCCGTCACTAACCACGGCCACGAGACGGCTGGCCCAGGTGTGGCTGTCCGCCAGGGCGGGATCGGCGGCGATGGCGCGGCTGACCTGCGCCACGCCCGGCGTGTAGGCGATGGACAGGTCCCGCAGGCTGTCCAGCGGAACCTTGCTTGTGACGGAGAGCTTGCCGCCGCGGTGGGCCTCGAAGATCTCCTGCTCCGTCAGGTCGATCCGGCTGCGCGTGGATGTGGTTTCGGTGGTTTCAATTGACATGTAGTTTTTCCTGCGTCGCTTCCAAGGTGGGAGGCGCGAGAGCGTCCGGCGAAGGTTTGCCTGGACGGCGGCGGCTGCCGTGCGGGGTGGTGGGGCACGGCACAGCCTCGCAGCGCCGGTACCGTGCCTGTACGTCGGTGGACAGGCATGGACGTGCCCGGCATGAGCTGAAGTTTGTAGACACCGACACTACCGCAAGCTGCCGGTAAGACAGCAGCCGCCCGTGAAAACGCGTCACATTGCTAGCCCAGGATGATGTCCGTCGCCGTGGCGGGGGAGCGCCCCGAGGAAACAAAGCCGGAGACGTTGGCCTGCGGGTGCTTGATGATGTCCGTGACCGAGCCGAGGTGCCGGGAGAGGTCCACCTTGTCCTCCGGCGCGGCCAGGAGCAGCTGGAAACCGAACTCCTGCAGGGCGTTGATGCCGGCTCCGGCGTATTCGGAGTTGGCCTGGATGAACGCCTCGTCGATCATGACTGTGCCGTAGCTGCTGTAGCCCTGGGCATCGATGCCCAGCTGGTACGCCAGTGCGGCACCCATGACGAAGGAGGTGAAGCGCTGCCCCTCGCCGCCGGACAGCGTGCCAGGCTCCAGTCCCAGCTCCACTTCCCCGTTGGGCCGGTGCTCGTTGCAGCTGATGGTGACGTGCTGGCGGACATCGAGCACCGTGTCCGCCCACGACTGCATGGAGGAGTCGCTGAGGGCATCCACCAGCCGCTCCAACTGCTGGTAGCTGGCCGCCATCTTTTCCTCCGTGGCCTTGGCGTACGCGTTGCCCAGGGCCTCCTTCAGGTCGGTCCGGAAGGTGCGGGCCTCCTCGGGGATGGTGGTGGCCACTTCCAGGCGCAGCCGGCTGCCCTTCTCAAACGGCACCTCGGCCAGGATCTGGTTCAGTGGCTGGATCCGCTCGCCAATGGCGCGCCGTTCCTCCTCCAGCAATTGCAGCAGGTCGGAAAAGCGTTCGTAGGAGCGGTTGTTGAAGTATTCGCGGAACTCCTCCTGGCGCTGCGGCAGCCCCTCGGAGATGATCCGCTCGTAGAGTTCCCCATAGTGTTCGGCGGCATCCGCGCCGGTGCCGTAGCTGGCACCCATGCCCGGCCCGAACTCGCGGGCGAAGGCCTTGAAGATGTCGCCCAGTGCGGCCTCGGTGCGGAAGATGCGTTCCTTGGCCATGGCGGCACGTTCGCCCAGGTCCACGGCTGCCCGGCTGAACAACTGCTCGAGTTCTTCGAGGGTGCCCGGCCGGCCGCCGGCAGTGTAGGGTGCAAACGCTTCCTGTGCCCAGTCCGCAGGCGGTTCCTGGCCCGCCTTCGCGGCGGTCGAGGCCGCCGCCTCCCGAACGGAGGTGAGCTCCCCTTCCACCCCGGCGAGGCTGTTGTTGAGCACGGCCACGCGCCCGACGGCGGCCTCCAGGTCCGCCCGTGCCCCGCCCAGCGCTTCCCTGATGCCCGCCAGGGTGGCGCTGCTGTCAATGGTCGCCTGGAGCGCCTGCTCCAGCTGGGCAAGCTGCGCCGCCAGGGGACCGGAATCGAGCTGTTCGAAGGGGCGCACGTCCTTGGCCATCCTGCGCAACGCCTCCAGCCGGCCCGTGAGCTGGTCCTTGGCCCTGCTGCGCTGGTCGGCCAGGGCCGCCGCGCTTTCGCTGGCGGCGGCCAGTTCGTCGGCCCGCGCCTCCAGCTGCGCAATCTTGTCCACGTTGGTGAAGCCAAGCAGGTAGTCGGCCGGGTGGACCGTGCGGGTGTCACGTTCAAAGGTTGCGGCGTTGGCCTTCAGCGTCCCGGCCAGGGACAGGGCGCGTTCGTGGCCGTGCAGCTCCGCGTCGCTCTCCACGCAGTGGAACGCGAAGTCGCGGGCCACCTTGGCACGCAGCCAGTCCCCGGCGTCGGAGTCGTGGAAGTCCAGCTTGGTGGCCAGATGGCCCTGGCCGGGCTCGGCCGGGCGCACCGCTGCCCCGATGTTGATCCACCGCACCCTGCCAACGCCGTCCAGCCCGTTGACGGCCCGCGTGACCGCCTTGATGTCCGCAGCACGCACCAGCAACGTGGTGGCCAGGGAGCGGAGCACCTTTTCCGCGGCCGGCCGCCATTCCGTGTGGCCGGCGGCGATGTCCACCAATTCGCCGGCAAACGGCAGCGCCTCCGCATCCAGGCCGGTCGCGGCGCAGATGGCGCGCCGGGCGGCGGCGTTGCGCCCGTCGATGTTGCTGCCGCGCCGCTGGTAGGAGGCAATCTCCGCGCGAAGCTTCTTCTCGCTGTCCTTGGCGTTGATGCTCTCCGCCACCGCCTCATACTCGCGGGTGCGGGCGGTCTCCGTTTCAGCCTGCTGAAGCTCGACGCCGGCGCCCGCGCTGCGGCGTGCCGCCGCCAGGCCCTCGGGCGTCCAGTCGGCGTCCAGGCCGGCGGCCGCCAGGTCGTCGCGGACGGACGACTCCACGCGTCGGCGCCCTTCCAGCTCGCGCCGGGCTGTGCGGATATCCTTCTCCAGGCCCTCGATGGCGCGCCCGCCATGGTTGGCGTGCTGCTCATCAAGGGACGCCACGGACTCGGTGAGGACATCCTTGGCGGCGGCCGCGGCCTCGATCTCCGCCAGCGTCTGCGTGCGTTGTTCCGCCAGCGCCCCTGCCTTGGCCGAGAGCAGTTCGGCCTCGAAGCGGCGGCGCAACAACGGCAGCTGGATTTTTTTTAGTTCAACTGTGCGGGAATGGTTTTCCTTGTATTCCCGCAGCTTGCGGTGCAGTTCGGGCACCGGGGCCAGGGCGTCGCGCTGCCCCCGGGCGTCCTCGAGCTGGCGGTAGATGCCGCGCAGGTGGCTGAAGTCGTCGACGGCGGCGCGTGCGGCAGCCAGGGTGGCCGGCTGGTCCAGCACCTCGTACCGGAAGAAGCGGTTGACGCCCTTGTCCAGGCCCTTGCCGTTCTGCAGGGTGCGCAGCAGGCTGAAGGCCTTGTCATTGTCGATCCCCAGCTTGCGGCGGAAGCGCTCGGCGAACGTCTTGTGCACGTCAAAGGCTTCACAGCCGGGCAGGGCCGCGTGCAGGGAGGACGGCGAGAAGCGCCGGCTGCCGTGCTTTTCCAGGGCCTCGGTGTCGAGGGCTTTGTCGTGGATCAGGTAGTGCTTGCCCACCTGGCCCTCCAGCCCGTTGGCGGGCAGGTCGAAGAGCGCGGCGATGGTGACATGGCGGCCCAGCCCGTCCTCAAAGACAAGCGCGGTGGCGGACCAGGTGGCGCTGGGGCGCTGGTACACGGTGCCGTCCGGGGTCTTGATCCTGCGCCCGCGCATGTAGCTGAAGGTGGTGCGGCGGTCCTTGCGGTTGGAGGCCTCGTGGGCGGACTCGTTCAGCCGCGGGGCGGCGTAGAAAATGTGCTGGATGCCGTCAAAGAGGGTGGACTTGCCCACGCCCGGGTGGCCCGTGAGCAGGGTCCCGGCCCGGTCCACGTACATGGTGTGGCGGCCGTGGAACGTGCCCCAGTTGATGATCTGGATTTGGCTGAGCCGGTACTGGCCGGGGTTGATTTCCGTGCCAATGGGCAAGGTGGTGGCGATGCTCATTCGGCGTCCTCCTCCGCAAGGGAATCAAGTGCGTCCGTGTCCGCGCAGGCGCCCTTGTCCAGGGCCGCCAGGTAGGCGGGGATCTGGTCGATGGAGTCAAAGGGCAGGGCCAGGGCCAGGGCGTTGCTGACCCGGTATTCGCCGGGAAGCTCGGTGGGCAGGAGCAGCTTCAGGGCCAGGAGCCGGGCCAGGGACGAGTCCGTCAGCTCATCCAGGCGTTTGTCGTCCACAGCGCCCGGCTGGCGGTGTTCGGCCAGGATGTCCCGGGCGCCGCCGCGCGTGAGGGTGGTGTCCGTTCCCGTGCCGGCCTGGCGGTCCAGGAGCATGCGCAGGCGCAGCGCCAGCACGGTTTCCTCGCGCCGGAGCGGCTTGCGGGCCACAATGGGCTGCGTGTGGACGGCGTCGATCCCGGCCGGGGTGAGCAGGGCGATCTTGCGTTCCGGATCCACCGTCAACACCAGGAAGATTTCGCTCAGGTATTGCTGCAGGGACGCCCGGTGGGTCAGGACCGTGGTCCACACCGTGGCATCAGCGGTGCCGTCGATGTAGGGCCCGCGCAGCAGCCGGACCAGCGCCTGGCGGAGCTCCAGGGGGAAGGAGCCCGTGTCACCGGGGAACAGGGACCTCTCGGAACGGTAGGCGTCACTGGTGCCGGGCGCGGCGGGCCGGGTGCCGGCGTCGTACGTCTCCTGGGAAGCCGTGGAACTGGCGGTCATGGGGCGGTGTCCTTTGTGAATGTCACGAGCGGCAGGCGGGCGGTGCGCTCCGTGCCGTCGATCTGGGTGAAGCGGAGGGTCTGCGTGCGGGCGGTGTCCACGGCCTGGTCGGTGGCCCGGGCCGCGAGGATGAGGCCGCGGATGGTGTTCAGGTGGCGCAGCCCGGCCGGCAGCTCGGCGTACGCGTCGGCGAGGGTGGCCGTGCCGTTGCGGGTGCTGCGGGCCAGGGCGACGGCGGCGTGGACGGCGGGCATGTCCGCCGACGGCGTGGCGGGGGTTCGGTGGATGTCGGCACCGCTGAGGGCGGGGGGTGCGGCCAACGGCGGCGGGGGGACGTGGTCTTCGGGGTCGAAGATGCCCAGGCCCGCCAAGGTTTCAAAGTTGGGGGCGTACAGCAGCGGCGCCACCACCGGCGTGCGCGGGCCGAGCGGGGCGCGGGCCACGGCCTGTTCGGCGGCGTGGATGGCCTTGCGCAGCAGGATGGACTCCCGGAACTCGTCGCTCATCACGTAGCTGTGGAGGCTTTCGGACAGGCGGCCGTAGATGGCGTGGACGTCCGCGGCCTGGCGGCGCATTTCACGGACCAGGGTGGCCAGTGTGCCGCGTTCCCCGCTGCTGAGCTGGTCGGTGAATCCGCGTTCAAGCACCTCATTGACGGCCTGCCGGAAGCGGGCCTGCCGGGCGGGGTCGTTGAGGAATTCGGTGAAGCCCTGGAAGGTCTCGCCCTCGGCCGTGTTGCGCAGAGCCTTGTCGCCCTCCAGGACCTGCCCCACCGCCACGCCCTTTGTCACGGAGGACTCCATGATTTCCTGGCGGATGGTGTGCAGCATGGCCTCCACGCCGTCGCGCATGCGCTTGAAGTCGGCCGGCAGGCTGGAGGCCAGGTCAAGGACGCTGCGGGTGGCCGCCAGGGCGGAGTTGTCGGAGAGCACCGCCGGGTTCCGGCCGTTCCGCAGCGTCTCAATCTCCGCCTGCCGCTCGACGATTTCGGCCTCGAGCACGGCAATGCGGCGGTCCGGGTTGGGATCGGTCTGGAAGGACAATGATTCAATGCTGGTGAGCAGGGTGCTCAGCCGGGAGCTGTTGAGGTTGGTGCGCTCCACCGTGACCGAGTCCAAAAACGCCAGGACCCGGGTGCTGGCCGCGGTGGGCTCGTAGACGAAGCGGCCATCCACCATGGGGCGGGCCAGGAACTGGCTGCGCACCCACGAGTCGGCGTAGTTGGAAGCCTGCCAGGACTCGTTCAGGCTCAGGTTTTCCTCCCGCAGCTCCTTCATGAACGCGGCCAGGTCGGCGTGGAACTCCTCCAGCGGGACGCGCTGCCTGGCCGGCGTGAACTCGGCCCGCAGGAAGGCCACCGACCAGGGGGCGGCCTGCATGAGGCGCCAGGACGGACTGTGGCGCAGCTGTTTTTGGGCATGCCACTGCGCAACGGCGTTGTCAGTGGGGCGCATGGGGGCCTTTGCGGTGTCGGGGCACGGTCTTTCATTTTATCGTGCCGGACGGCTGCCCGGTCCAGCGGCCGGGCCCGGCACTGCTATCCCCGGTTGCACAGCCCGATGAACGCGCCCAGCTCCGCCATGGCGGCGGGCCTGGACGGCATGAAGCGGGTCAGCTGCGGGGACCGGATGATGACGGCCCGCCACTGCCCGCGGGAGACGGCCACGTTGATGCGGTTGCGGTTCAGCAGGAACTCCATGCCCCGCGGTGCGCCGGCCGGGTCGGCGCACGCCATGGTCACCAACACCACGGGTGCTTCCTGGCCCTGGAACTTGTCCACGGTGCCCACCCGCACCTCCGCCAGCCCGGCAGCGTCCAGCACGCCGCGCACCAGGTGGACCTGCGCGTTGTAGGCGGCCACCACCAGGATGTCCGCCTGGACCAGGCGGCGCGGCACGCCGTCGGCGCCGGGCGTCCACACCAGCCCGAGGTGTCCCTTCGCCTGGGCCACCACCTCCGCGGCCTCTTCGGGGGAGGACTGCCTGTTGTCCCGGCTGCTGCCGGGTGCCGGGACCACCAGCACGGTTTCCACACCAGCCGGCTTGCCGGCCAGGTGGCGTTCGGCGGCGGCCGGTGCGGACTTCAGCTTCCCTTCGTAGCTCAGCTGCGACACGGCATCGCAAAGCCGGGGGTGCATGCGCCAGGAGTCGGCCAGGAAGTAGCCCAGTTCCGGCGGCAGCGTGGCATGGTCCCGGGACAGCCAGCCCAGCGCGGAGTCGTCCACGGGGACCGGGTGCGAGCCCTGGGTGACCTGCGGCAGCTGCTGCGGATCGCCCAGCAGCAGCAGCCGTTGGGCGGCCTGCGCCACGGCCAGCGTGTTGGCCAGCGAATACTGCCCGGCCTCGTCAATCACGAGCAAGTCCAGCGACCCTGCCGGCACGTTGGTCCCCGTCATGGTCCACGCCGTGCCGCCGATCAGGGCGCCGCCCGCATCACCCAGCAGCCGGCCGAACTGCTTCTCATCAGTCACCGTCCATGGCACCCCGTGCGGTGCCGCCAGCTTTTTGCCGACGCGGTCCGGGTCCACGCCGGCTTTTTCCACGGCCGCCCGCAGCATGTTTTCCACCACCGCGTGGGACTGGCCCACCACGCCCACCTTCCAGCCCCGCGCCACCAGGTTGGCGATGACGTGGGAACCCACATGCGTTTTGCCGGTGCCGGGAGGGCCCTGAACCGCCAGGTAGGAATGGTCCAGCGCCAGCACGGCCTCCGTGATGGCGGCAACGTAATCCGGCTGTTCCAGGCCGTGTCCGTCCCGCGGGACGGCGGCGGACGGCAGGTCCCCGCCGCCGGCCAGCCTGGGGCGGGCCTTGCGCAGGATCTCCAGTCCCGGGTGCCGTGGCAGGTCCGGCAGCGTGCCGCCCACCGTGGCCGCCAGTGCGGCCAGCGCTTCCCTGATGCTTTTGGTGGCCACCGGCTGGTTGGGGGTCAGCGCCATGGGCAGCTGGTTGTAGGCAGGCACCTTCAGGGTGGACTTCTCCGTCACAATCAAGGTGGTGAGTTCCGGGGTGCCCGGGGCGGAGACGTCCTCGACCACCGTGACGTTGAACAGGCCGCCGCGCCTGGACGCGTCCGCCTCCCCGTCTGCCATGCCGCCCGGCAGTGGGGCGTTGAACATGCCAAACCATTGCGTGCCGGGACGGAAGTCGGAGCCTTCCGTCGCTGTTCCGCGCAGCTTCACCGTGCGGGTCTCCGTCCGGGCCCGCGGTGTTGCCTTGGCCCAGTCCTCGAGCACCCAGGCGTCCCGGACGATGAGGATGTTGCGTTCCTCGGCCCAGGAATCCACCGGTTTTTCAAGCCGGTCAAAGTGGCCCCACCAAAACTGCTTGTCCTCGCGGCGGTGGTAGCTGGCCGCGGCGGCGACCATGGCGATGGCGGTTTCATCGTCCGTGGGTTCCTGGCCTGCGGTCCGCCCGGCGGCCAGTTTGTCCAGGAATACGCGCAGCCGGACCTCTCCGGGCGACGGCTCGTAGCTGCTTTCCTTCGCTTCCGGGACGTCGCGCTTGCCACTGCCCTCCGTCCAGGTGGCCACCTGGACGGCCGCGCCGATCGCCAGCAGCCAGTCCCGCAGCCGCAGCGTGGATAGGCAGTCGTACTCGTTGTAGGCGCCGATCGAGGCCAGGGTCTCCCGCGCCTCGGCCGCCCGGGCCGTGTCCCCGGCCCGTCCGGCGTCGCGCGCGGCACAGTACTCGGCGTAGGCAACCACCGAGGCGCCGGCATTCGTCACCTCGCCCACGCGCCCGGCAGGCATGTAAAACGGCTCCAGCTTCTTGATGGAATACGACGGTTCGGAGATCCGCACTGACTGGCGGACCGTGTCCAGCAGGTCAACGAGCAGGCCAGTGCGGAGCCAGTCGTCGATGGCGTCCTCGCCCACCCCGTGCTCCACCGACAGCCGGCGCAGGGCCGCCTTTTCATAGGGCGCGTAGTGATAGACGTGCATGTCCGGATGGGCCGCCCGGCGTGCCTCCACATAGGCAATGAAGTCAATCAGGGCCTGGCGTTCCTGCCCGCGCGTGTGCGCCCAAAACGGCCTGAACACCTCCGGGGTGCCGGGGGCGGCGCCCGGCACCGGCGCCTCGATGGAGCCAAAGAGGTACTCGATGCCCCACTTTTCCGTGGCCGCGTCCTGCCAGAGGGGATCGCCCTCAAAGTCAAAGAAGATGTCCCCGGCGCTGGGCGCGGGCAGCCGGCTGATGCTGTCCCTGAGCACCTTGTAGCTGACCGGGTGGCCGTCCGTGCCTGCAAAGGCCGTGCCGTCGGCCACGTCCAGCCCCAGCTGCATGCGGGCCTGGTCGCGCAGCCGGGCCAGCGGGCCGGTGGCAGCGGCCCGGGGCATGGCGGCCAGGGCGTCAATGCCGGTGATGCCCTGCGCCATCAGCTTGCGGCGCTGCGGGCCGCTCATGCCGTTGACCAGCAGCAGGTCCCGGTGCTTTTCGACCTGCTCGGCGCAGTAGTCGCAGCGGCCGCAGTACGCGATGCCGTCCTGGAGCCAGGCCACGGGATTCGGCTGCGCCCGGTGGCCGGCCGTGAGCGCCAGGAAGTTGCCGCGGCGCTCGCGGAACACCGGCAGCAGGTCCGGCATGGGGTGGTCGCTGCGGCTGCGGTCGCCGAGCACCAGCGTGGCCACCGGGTCGACGGGAATGCCGTACTTTTCCAGCTGGTCGCCGTAGGCTGCCAGCTGCAGCAGGGCGCTGACGCGCGCGTGCCGGGCCAGCTTGGTGTCCCACACCGCGTACGACCCGTCCCCCTGCTTCACCAGAAAGTCCGCAAATCCCACCAGCGAGCCGTCAAAGAAAGTGGCCTGAAAAACGACGTCGGCCCCTCCCCGCAACGCGGCCAGCGTTTCCTTCCGCTTCGCCTCCAGGCCCGCCCAGGTCAGCGCCCCCCGCTCCACTACCTTCACGCCGGCACCGCTGGCCGGATGCCACGTGCCGTACCGGGCGGTTAGCTCCCGCAGGATCTTGTGTTCAAAGGCGTCGCCGAGTTCGGCGGCGCGGCGCAGCATGGCATCCTGCGGGAATCCCGGCTTCCCGGTCCTGCCCAGCTTCTCGTCCAGAATCCGCAGCGTCCGGTATTCGCATTCGCTGGCCACCACCAGGTCCGAGGCGGAAAAGATCAAGGGGGCGGCGTCGCCCGGAGGCAAGGCAGGGGTGCGGAGGAGGAACATGGCGGCGCCTTCCAGCGGTTACTTTGAACAGTCCCTTGAATCTAGCAAGGGGCTCGGACAAAAATGGCCGCCGGCCCTCCCCTGCCGGCCCCTATCTGTGGGATCATATGGCCAGCAGGAAAGGGGCGGCCATGGCACATTCGGGGGAGCACACCGAAGCCGTGCGGCTGGCAGCCGTGGTCCACGGCACGGTGCAGGGCGTCGGCTTCCGCTACCTCACGGCCCGCAAGGCGCGCGGGCTGCAGCTGGCCGGCAGCGCCGTCAACCGTGCCGACGGCACCGTCGACGTGGTGGTTGAAGGGCCGGAAACCGCCGTCCGCCAACTGCTCGAGTGGCTGGAATCGGACCGGGCACCCGGCCGCGTGTCCGCCCTCGACGCCACTTTTGGCCCCGCCACCGGCCGCCTGCACGGATTTGAGGCGGGGTAGCGTGGGGCAGGCAGGAGAAACCAAAGGCAACGGGAGAGACATGCAGACATTCCGCCGCACCACCGCACTTCCGTTCCCCCGCGCCGACGTTTTCCGGTGGTTTGCCCGGCCCGGCGCCCTGGTGAGACTCACGCCGTCGTTCCTGGGCAGCGTCCTGGCCGGGCCCAGCCACGGAATTGAGGCGGGGTCGACGGCGGCCCTGGGCGTCGGCGCCCCGGGCGGGCTGGGCCTGTGGCTGGGGTCGGCGTCGGGCACCGTGCAGGGGATCCTGCCGGAGGCGCTGCGCAGCCTCAACGCGGTCCGGCCGCAGCTGCGCTGGGAGGCACTGCACACGGAGCTCGAGCCGGGGGAGTCATTCACCGACATCATGACCAGCGGGCCGTTGACCAGCTGGACGCATCGCCACGACTTTGCCGACGGCCCGGTGGCGGGCAGCACCGTCATGACGGACACCGTGACCTACCGGCTGCCGCCCGTGGCCACCGGCGCGTGGGCACAGCGGCGGTTTGAGGCGGAGCTGGGCCGGATGTTCGACTTCCGCGCCCGCCAGCTGTCCGATGACCTGGCCTTCCACCGGGACCATGCCGGACGCCCCCTGACAATTGCCGTTGCAGGCGCCTCCGGGCTCATCGGCACGCAGCTGTGCGCGCTGCTTGGCGGCGGCGGGCACACGGTGCTGAAGTTGGTCCGACACGCGCCGCGGGGCGGTGCTGAGACCTTTTGGGACCCGGCCGCGGGCACCCTCGAGGCCGCACAGCTTGCCGCGTGCGACGCCGTGGTCAACCTCGCCGGCCATCCCATCGGCGGGCGGTTCACGGCCAGGACGAAGGACGCGATCTACCGCAGCCGAATCCAGGGGACGTCGTTGCTGGCCGGCACGCTGGCCCGGCTGGCGTCTGACGGCGTAACACGCACCTTTGTCAGCGGCTCCGCCGTCGGCTATTACGGCGCGGCACCCCACCACCCGGCCGGCAACACGGGCCCGGGGTCCACGCGCGCGCTGGTGGAGTCGGATCCCGCGGGCTCCGACTTTTTGGCACAGGTGTGCCGCGATTGGGAGGCGGCCAGCCGTCCGGCCGCCGAGGCCGGCCTGAGGGTGGTCAATGTGCGCACGGGCGTGGTGCAGTCCGCTGCCGGCGGGGTGCTGCAGCGGCTGCTGCCGCTGTACCTGGCCGGCGTGGGCGGGCCGCTGGGGAAGGAGGAGTGGCAGAGCTGGATTGGCATCGACGACGTGGCCGGAATCTTTGCGCACGCCGTGCTTTCCGCGTCCCTGGAGGGGCCGGTGAATGCGGTGGCCCCGCACCCCGTGACTGCCGAACAGTATGCCCACACGCTGGGCCGGGTGCTCCGCCGTCCGGCCGCGGTCAAGGTGCCGGCAGCGGGGCCCCGGCTGTTGCTGGGAGGCCAGGGTGCCCGTGAACTGGCGCTCGCCGACCAGCGGGTGTCCGCCGCGAAGGCGGTGGGCAGCGGCTATACATTCCGGCACGAGTCCCTGGAGCCGGCCCTGCGCCACATCCTGGGGGAATAGGGCCAACGCCGGGATATGGCACCCAGGTACGTCAAACGCGATTGTCGGCAGCCCCAACTCCCGGCCCCAGGCTCAGCCGGCGGGGACCATTTCCTCGGTGGCGGGTTCCGGCGTCGTGCGCCCGGCGCGAATGGCCAGCGCAACCATGGGCACCAGCACGACCAGGGCGGCCAGGTTGACCCAGAGGAAGCCGCCTGCGGTCAACACGGGCCCGGCCACGGCGGCCATCCCGGCCGCACCGAAGTTCATCAGCATGTCATTGGCGCCCTGCAGCGGCACCCGGATGTCCTCCGGCGCAGACGCGGTGAGCAGCGAGGAGCCGCCGATCAGGCACGCCGACCAGCCCAGCCCCAGCATGGCCAGTGCGATCGACATGAACACCGGGTTGCCGGCGTCGGACATCAGTGCGCCGAGTGTGATCGCGAGCGCGAAGATGCCGCAGCCGGCCAGCACCACGCGCAGCGCCCCCGCCTTGTCCACCAGCCAGCCAAACACCGGGCTTGCCGCGTACATGCCCACAATGTGCAGGCTGATCACCACCCCGATGATCTCCAGCGATTGCCCGTGCGCGTCCATGGCCACCGGCGTCATGACCATCACGCCGACCATGATCATGTGCCCGCCGGTCACCGAGACGAGTGCCGCCAGGGCGCGCGGATTCCGGCTGGCGGTCCGCAGCGCCGCCCACGCCCCGTGGCGTTTGTTGGCGGCGACAGGCCTGGCCCGCGCCGCCCGGGGTTCCCCTGCCCGGGCAGGGCGGGAGGAGCCGCCGGGCCGGGGCGCGCCGAGGAAAAAAGTGGCAATGACCAAGGCTGCGGTGGTGAAGGCAACGACGGAAAAGAGGAACGGCCCGGACAGCGGCACCATGCCAAGCCGCAGGCCCAGCAGCCGCCCGGGCTCGGACAGGTTGGGCCCGGCCACCGAACCGACGGTGGTGGCCCAGATGACGATGGCCATGGCACGCCCTGCTGTCTGCGGTGGTGCACCGTCCACGGCGGCATAGCGGGCCTGCAGGCCGGACGCGCTGGCGGCGCCAAAAAACAGCATGCCGGCCGCCATCAGCCAGAACTGCCCAAGGTGCGCGGCGAGCAGCACCATCACGGCACCCGCTGCGCCAAGGGCAAATCCGGCGCTCAGCGCCCAGCGCCGGCCTGCCCGGACGGCGAGGTTGGCCAGTGGCACGGCAACCAGCCCGGCACCCAGGGTGGAGGCTGTCTGCACAAAGCCGGAGGCCGCCGTGGTGCCTGCCAGTTGTGCAGCCAGGATGCCGCCCACGGAAATGCCGGAGGCGACGCCCACGCCGGACAGGAGCTGGCCGGCCACCAGGACAAGCTGGTTGCGGCGTGCGGTGGGGGAATGGTCCATGGGTGGATTCTAGTGCCGCGGCCCGCCTCAGGCCGGGTGGCGCCGGATGCGGGGCGCGGCATCGTGCCCAAACATGGTCTCCTGGATCATGCGGACATAGTTTTCAGCTGATTTCATGTGCTCCGCCATGGCCCGGGCGGCGGCCTCGGGGTCGCCGTCCCGGATGGCGGCGGCAATGGCGCGGTGCTCGCGCTGCTCGTCGCCCACCAGCTGGTTGACCTCGCGGTACCGGCGGACCTCCACCATGACCGTGGTCAGCTCATGCCGCAGCGACTCGCTGAACCAGACAAGGGCGCCATTGCCCGTGGCGCGGGCAATGGCCATGTGGAAGGCAACGTCCAGCGTCGGGTACCCCTCCGAGTCGCCCAGGGCATGGTCCATTTCCTCCAGGAGGCTCTCCAGGCCGTCAAAGTCCGCAGCCGACGCGCGCTCGGCAGCCAGCCGTGCCGCCTGGATCTCCAGGGGGATCCGCACCTCCATCATGTCGGTCAAGGGGCGCCTGTTGTTGCGCAGCACGCGGGAGGGGAACAGTTCGATCAAGTGCCCGTCGAGCTCCTTCACCACGGCGTTGCGGCCGTTGTGGACCTCAACCAGCCCCACTGCCTCCAAGGCGCTGAGGGCTTCGCGGACCACCGGACGGCTGGCGGCAAACTGCTCGCACAAGGCAGCCGTGGACGGCAGGCTGCTGCCGGGCTGCAGGTCATTGTCAACGATGTGGTCAATGATGGCGTCGAACATTTGCTGGCTGAGTTTCGTGCGGGTCAGAGGTGTTGGCACGCGGTCCCCTTGCTGTTCACTCCCTTAGTGGCGGCGCGACTGGATGGAGGGAGTTGGTCCGGACCCACAACGCAGCAGTGCTTGCCGGTCCAGGCGACCTTCAACTCCACCGCCGCCCCCGGCCCGCGCCCGGCGCGGGCGAAGTCCTGGTCAAAATCCACACGGTGGGGATCTGCGGCTCGGACGCCGCCTACTACCGCGGATCAGCCGCCTATGCCGTCACCGCCCCCTTCGTCATGGGCCACGAGGCCAGCGGCATTGTGGCGGAACTGGGCGACGGGGTCACCACCGTCACGCCCGGCGCCCCGGTGGCGCTGGTTCCGAGCCTGTCCTGCGGCAGCTGCGGGCAGTGCCTGGCGGGATTCGACAACCTGTGCCCGCACACCCGCTACCTGGGGTCCGCGGCGGTGGAGCCGCACCGCGACGGCGCCCTGCAGGAATACCTGGTCCTCCCGGCCACCCACGTGCTGCCGCTTCCGGACGGCACGGACCTGCCCACGGGCGCGCTCCTGGAACCCCTGGCCGTGGCGCTGCACGCCGTCCGCAAGACTCCTGTTGCCGGCAGGAACGTGCTCATCGTCGGGGGCGGGGCGATCGGTCAGCTGACCGCCGTTGCCGCCCGGGGCCTGGGCAGCGCATCCATCGCCGTCATGGATGTCAGCGCCCGCCGCGCGCACCTCGCCGTCGAGCATGGTGCGGACGCCGCGTTCACCGCCGGGGAACTGGAGGCGGCCGTTGCCGCCGGCAGCCGCTACGACGTGGTCTTTGACGCCTCCGGCCACCCGGCCGGCGTCGAACTGGCCCTCCGGGCAGTGACGCCGGGCGTGGGCCACGTGGTGCTGGTGGGCAACCTGCCCGCCGGGTCGGGGATCCCGCACAAATACATTTCCCAGGCGGAATCGTGGGTCACCTCCACGCTCCGCTTTGCCGGCGGGCTGGCCCCCGCCCTGGAATTTCTCAAGGACACCGGGCTGGACATCTCCTGGCTCGTGGAACAAAACGTGCCATTCACCGACATCCTGGACGTGTTTGGCCCCGAGGCAGGGGCGCATCCGCCGCTGAAGGTACACATCCAATTCACCCAGCAACCTACCCCCTGACCGACCAACAACAAAGGACACTTGTGATGCGTCATTTTAAGAAGATGCAGGCGCTGGGCAGCCTCGCCGCCCTTGCCCTGGTTGCAGCCGGCTGTTCCGCCCCGGCCAACACCAAGGACGACGTTGCCACCGAGGGCCTGGGCACACCGTCGGCTGCGGTGGCCCAGGCCGCCAAGGACTTCAAGGGCCCCTTCACGTACTGGATCGGCCTGACCTTCCCGGAATCCAGCAATGACCTGGAGGCGGCCCGCATCAAGGCGTGGGGCGACAATCTGGGCATCAAGACCGAGGTTGTCAAGGTCAACCAGAACGAGGTGGTCCAGCAGGCCTCCGGCGCCATCGAGGCCAAGTCACTGCCCAGCGCCATGACCGTTCCCTACGACCTGATGTCCACGATGGCCACGGGCGGCCAGCTCAGCCCCGTGCCGGACGCCTACGCCGCCGTCGGCCAGGCGCACCAGGGCTGGCTGAAGTCCATCGATGCGGCCACCAAGGCCAAGAGCTTCGGCGGAAAGGTCTACGGCGTCCCGTTCGGCTTCTTCGGCAACGTGCTCTTCAGCCGCGCCGACCTGCTGAAGGAAAAGGGCTTCAACGCCCCGCCCAGGACCTGGGGCGAACTGCTGGCCCAGTCCAAGGCAACCCAAAACCCGCCGAAGACCTATGGCATGGGCTTTGCCCGCTCCAACGTCCTGGACGGCAACCTGACCACGTCCATGATGCAGTCCTTCGGCGGCCGCGTGGCCGACGACGCCGGCAGGAAGTGCACCATCGACAGCCCGCAGACCGCATCCTTCCTGAAGTGGATCAAGGGTGCGTTCGACGCCGGACAGTTCCCGCCGTCGGCCGTCACCTGGGATGGGGCGGGAGACAACAACTCCTACACCTCCGGCCAGTCCCTGTTCATCGTCAACACCGGCAGCGTCTACCAGTCCATGAAGAAGGACGATCCGGACCTGCCAAGGCCAGTGCCTACTCGGCCCTCCCCGCCGGGCCTGCCGGCCAGGTGGCCCCGGTGGATCCGCGCTACCGTGTGGTCCCCGCGAGCACCTCGGCGGCCGGCAAAATCCTGGCCCAGGACCTCTTCAAGGCCCTGGCGGACGACACCTACATGGCCGGCTTCATGGAGAACGCCACGTACGGCCCCGTACTGAATTCGCAGCTGAAGTACCCGGTCTTCACGGACAGCCCCGTCCACGCCGGGCTCCTGCAGCAGGCTGACAAGGGCACCACCCCGGCCTACCCCGACACCGCCAACGCCGCCTACTCCGACTACCAGAACGCGTTCTCCACCCCGCGGATGGTCCAGCGCGTGCTCGTGGACAAGGTGGACATCAACACGGCCATGGCCCAGGCCCAGGCCTCGTGCCAGAAGATCTATGACCAGCATGCCAGCTAAGTCGGAGCTCTCTGCGGGCACTGCCGGGCGGACCCGCCCGGCAGTGCCCGCCGGCGCCGCGCGGCGGCGCCGGGACAAGGACGCCGGCCGGGGCGCAGGCCGCGGCACGGGCAAACGCCCCGCGGCGCTCCGGAAGGAGGCGCGGCTGGGACTGCTCCTGGTCCTGCCCGCCGTGGCCGTGATAATCATCCTCATCGGCTACCCCACCCTTGCCTCCATCTGGTACAGCTTTACCGACAGGATGGTGGGCACGCCGGGCCGCTTCATTGGGCTGGACAACTACACCCGGCTCGCGCAAGATTCGGGCTTCCTGTCCGCCGCAGCAAACCTGGTGCTCATTGTGGGTGTCTCGCTGCTGCTGAAGCTGGTCCTCGGCACAGTGGTCGCCGTCATCCTCAACCGTCCCATGCCCGGACGAAACTTGTGGCGCCTGCTGGTCATGCTGCCCTGGGCGATGCCCGGGTTTGTGGCCTTCATGGGGCTCCGGCTGATGTTTGAATCGCCCTACGGTGCCATCAACGTGGCGCTGGACACCTTCACCAGCCCCATTCCCTTCCTCAGCGACCCGGACTGGGCGCGCGTCTCCGTGGTCCTGGCCACCGTCTGGCGCGGATTCCCGTTCTGGGCCATCTCGATCCTGGCCGCCCTGCAGGCCATCCCCAAGGAACTGTATGAGGCCGCCCGGATGGACGGTGCCAGTGCCTGGCAGCAGTTCACCAACATCACCGTGCCCCAGATCCTCTCAACGGTGGCCGTGGTGGCCGTGATCTCCGCCATTTGGACCGCCAACGGCTTTGAGAACATCTGGCTGATGACCCAGGGCGGCCCATCCACCACCACCATGACGTTCCCGGTCCTGTCCTACCTGAGCCTGCAAAGCCGGCAGCTGGGGCAGGCCGCCGCCTACGCCGTGGTCATCCTGCCCGTCATGGCACTGTTCATCATGCTGCTCAGCCGCCGCAAGAAGGAGATCTAATGGAAAAGCGCGGCCGCCCCGGCACCATCCTGGGCATGGCATTCCTGGCCGTGGTGGTGGTCCCGCCCGTCCATTACATGGTCATCGCCTCGCTCAAGCCGCGGTCGGCGATCTACCGGACGCCGTCGTGGCGGCCGGAACGGTCCAGCCTGGACAACTACACGAAGGTCTTGTTCGAGAACGATTTCCTGGTCAACATCGGCAACAGCCTGATCGTCGCCCTGGCCACCACCGTGCTCGCCATGGTCCTGGGCGTGCTGGCGGCCTTCGCCATTGCCAGGTTCAGGTTTCCGGGCCGCAACGCGGCCAGCCAGCTCATTCTCATGAGCTACCTGACCCCCATGGTGCTCCTGTTCATCCCGTTGAGCGTGGTGGTGGGCAACCTGGGGCTGGCGGACACGCTGTCCGGGCTGGTGCTGGTCTACCTGACGTTTGCCGTCCCGCTGTGCACCTGGCTGGTCCTGGGCCACTTCCGAGGGTTCCCGCCGGACCTGGAGGAAGCCGCGTCGCTGGACGGCGCCTCGAAGATGCGGACTCTGTTCAGCGTGCTGCTGCCGGTCTCGGCGCCGGCCCTGGCCACGGCGGCCTCACTGACCTTCGTCAAGGGACAGGACGTCATGACCGCGCCCGTGGCGTTGCAGCACCTGAGCACGGGCGATGTCCAGCAGTACGGGCCCATCATGGCCGGTGCGGTGCTCTCGGCAATTCCCGTGCTGGCGGTGTATTACATTTCCCAGCGCTGGGTGGTCCAGGGTGCTGCGGAAGGCGCCTTCAAGGGCTAGGACAGGGCGGCGGCCGCCGTCGTGGTGACCGCTGCCGTGAGCGCGTCCAGGGCCGCTGACTGGATCTTCCAGCGCTGCCAGTGCAGCGGGATGGCGGTGACGCGGCCCGGCACCAGCTCCACGAGGCTGCCGTCGCGCAGCCCGGCGGCACAGTGGGCTTCCGGCATCAGCCCCCAGCCCAGGCCGGAGCGGACGGCGGCAGCCAATTGCAGGGTGTCCGGGATGAAGTGCTCCGGGCAGTGGGGGTGCCCGCCCGCCACTGACGCGAGGAAGTTGGACTGCAAGGTGTCGGAGCGGTCAAACTGCAGGGCGGGTGCGGCGGCAAAAAGCGCGGCACGGAATCCGCCGGGAAACCACCGCTGCATGAACGCCGCCGACGCCACCGCCCGGTAGCGCAGCGCGCCCAGCGGCACCACGGAACAGCCCTGGACGGCCTCGGGCGAGGCCGTCACGGCGGCCATGGCCTGCCCGGAGCGCAGCAGGTCCGCGGAGTGCTGCTCGTCCTCGCGCAGCACTTCAAAGGTCAGCCCGGATCCTGCCGGCACCGCGGCCAATGCGTCCACGAACCAGGTGGCGAGGGAATCCGCGTTGACGGCCACGGGGATGGGCGCCGACGCCGCATCCGCCAGGCCCAGCTCCGCCGCGGCGTCGGCCTCCAGCTGGCGCAACTGCCGGGCCAGCTTGTGCACAATGGTGCCCGGGGCGGTGGCATGGATGGGTGTGGTGCGCTGGAGCAGGACCTGCCCGGCCGCCTGTTCCATGGCCTTGATCCGCTGAGAGACAGCGGACGCGCTCACGTGCAAGGCCCGGGCTGCCGCGTCAAAGGTGCCGTGTTCCAGCACGACCAGGAACGTGCGCAGCTGTTCCGTCTGGAAGTTCAACATTAGATTTCCTTATGTATCACAAAAATAATTAGCTGTACTGAATGGAAGCAGCCTAGTAGCTTCTTGGGTGTGACTCCAGTGGATTTCCTCTCCCCGGCGGCCACCGGACTTGGCGCCGGGCTGGCCCTCATCATCGCCATCGGCGCGCAGAACGCCTTTGTGCTGCGCCAGGGCCTCCGCGGCGAACATGTGGGGCTGGTGGTGCTGGTCTGCATGCTGAGCGACGCCGTCCTCATTGCGGGCGGGATTTTCGGCATCGGGGAGGTGTTGCGCGCGGTGCCGGCCGTGGTGGTGGTGATCCGGCTGGCCGGGGCGGCGTTCCTGCTGGCCTACGGCGTTTTCGCCGCCAGACGCGCGTACCGTCCCGGCACGCTGGAGGCGGCGGGGCAGCAGGGCGCACTGGGCCGCCAGGCGGTCCTCGCCACGGTGCTGGCGCTGACCTGGCTGAACCCGCACGTCTACCTGGACACCGTGCTGCTGCTGGGCACGCTGGCGAACCAGCAGGGCGGGCTGCGGTGGTGGTTTGGCGCTGGCGCGGCGGCGGGCAGCGTGCTGTGGTTCAGCGCCCTGGGCTTTGGTGCCCGGCTGCTGCGGCCGGTGTTTGCCCGGCCTCTCTCGTGGCGCGTGCTCGACGGCGCGATCGCTGCGGTCATGGTGTTCCTGGCCGCGCGGATGGCCTTTGGCTGGTAGGCGGACGGGCCCGTGCCCGGCGGCTAGATGAAGTCCATTTCCACCTGCAGGAACCGTTCCGCCGAGGCGATGGCAGCGGCAAACGCCTGCTCCTCGGTGGGTGCCTTGTTCGGGGCGCGGGTGAACCATTCGTGGTTGTCCATGTGGATCTTGCTGAAGCCGCCGCCCGGCGGGGCATAGAACACGGCAAAGCGCTGGACGGGCCACTCCGGCCCGGTTTCCAGGGCCACCAGCAGTGCCGCACCCAGCGCCGGGTTGTACCACTGGGCGATGGGCCGGCGGCGGTCGCTGTCAAACAGTCCGGATGCGTAGCGCGATGCCGGCTGCGGTCCTATTTGGGAGCACAGCCGGTCCCACCACAACGGCAGGATTTCGTTGTCGTGGCGGATCCATGCCGCCGGAGTCACCGGCTGTTCACCGCTGGGGCCCATGGCTTAATTTTAGCCATTCACGGCACGGTTTTGCAGGGTCTGCCAGGGTGCGCTGCGGGCCTGCTATTCGCAGCCGACCCCGTCTCCGTCGCGGTCAAACTTCGATTGGAAGCCCGGCTGGCCGGTGTAAATGGGGGCGGCCCCGGCGGCCCGGACTGCGGTGCAGTTTTGGTAGTAGACATTGGCGGGTGCAGGGGCGGGTGCAGGTGCGACCGGTGCCGGTACGGGGGCTGCAGGTGCCGGCGCCGGCGCCGGTGCGGGTGCGGGTGCGGGGGCTGCAGGCGCCGGGGCAACGGGGGCCGGCGCCGGTGCGGGCTCCGCAGCCTCGGGGGCGGGCTGTACCGCGGGCACCCCGGCGTCGGCGCAGCCGCCCAGGACCCGCGCCATGGCGTCGTGCTCGGCCTGGGTGACCCACAGCTTGTAGCTGGCCTTGACGGAAATCTGCCGCGCCACGTAGTCGCAGCGGTAGGCCTTGTTCGGCGGCAGCCAGGTGGCGGCGTCGCCGTCGCCCTTTTGCTGGTTGGTGGGCCCGTCCACGGCCAGCAGGTTGGCCGGGTCGTTGGCGAACGCGGTGCGTTCCTGCACGGACAGCTGCTGGGCACCCTTCTGCCAGGCGTCGCTGAGCGCCACCACGTGGTCGATCTGCACCACCGCGCTGTTGGGGCCGCGGACAAAGTCAATGACCTTGTTCGTGTAGGGGTCGGCCAGGATCCCGGTCAGGACCACGCAGTCCCGCGTGCCCGGCCGAAACGTCTTGGCTGTCAGGTCGCGGTCCAGGACATCGTTGCGGGTGTCGCAGCCGTTCCTGTCCACATCCGCCCACGCCTGGCCGAATTCGGCCCGGCTGTAGCCCGTCTTCGGGGCCCGGCCCTTGATGGGCAGCGTGGCCAGGACATCGAGGGCCTTGGCCGCCGATGCCGACCGGGCGTTGCCGGCCGCCTCGGCGTTGGGCCCGGCCGCCGACGGCGTGGGCTGTGCTGCCGCGGCCGTGGCGGCCGTGGCGGCCGGGGCGCTGGGGGAGGCCGTCGGGGAGGATGCCGGGGAAGCCGCCGTCGTGGACGACGCCGGAGCCTCCTGGGGTGCCGGGGCGCCGCCGCACGCCGTGGCCACCAGCAGGACGGTGGCCAGCACGGAGACACTGATGAAATCGGTGGCCCGGCGTTTTCCGGCGGTTCGGCCGGTTCGGCCCGGCCGGGCGGATCGGCGGGTGCCGGTGGTGGCAGTCGTGCCGGTGGTGGCAGTCGTGCAGGTGGTGGCCGCGTGGGGCTTCGGCAAGGGGCAGCGCTCTTTTCTGGGAAAAATCCTCGGACACCACCAGCTTAGCCCGGGCCCGTGATACCGCCGGCCTCAGCCGGCAGCCTCCGCCAGCGCCAGCATCCGGGCCAGGATTTCCTCCCCGGCCAGGACGCCGCGGACGGTGGTGGGGAACAGGTTGGGGGCCTGGTGGCCGGCGTCGTGCAGTTCCCCGTGCAGGGGGCGGAAGGCCACGTCCGCCCGGGCCAGCAGGTCGGCATCCAGGAGGGAGTCCCCGGCGGCCAGGATGGTGCCGGCGCCGGTGCGGCGGGCCACCTCGTCCAGGGCCCCGCCCTTCGTCACGGGCGCGGGCACGCAGTACAGTTTCCGCCCCTGCAGCGAGACGGTCCAGCCGGCCGCGGCGCACTCCGCCTGCAGCTGCTCCAGGAAGGCCGCCGGCATGGCCCCACGGTCCACGATCGCGTACACGAACAAGTCCTCGGCGCGGTGCACGCGCAGGATCCAGCGTGCGTGGGCGGGGCCGGCCAGCCGTGCCTCCACGGATTCCAGCGGTGCGCAGTCGGCGGCAATCCGCGCGGCAAGGTGGCGGCGCCAGCCCGGATCCGGCACGCCGCGGTGCAGCAGCTTGCCGCCGTTGGTGGTGATGGCATACTCCGGCGCAGGCCCGGGCAGCTGCACGCGTTCGTACTGGGCCTGGGTGCGCGTGGTGACCGGGACAAACGCCGCGGCCGCGGACAGCTTGAGCAGGAGGTCCTCGGCGGCCCGGGTCATGAAGGACAGGGGCGCGCCGTCGTACACCTCGGCCACCACCAGGGCGGGGGCGTCCTTGTCCGGGCCCGGCAGCCACAGCGCGTTTTTGGAGTAGATGAGGGTCCGGTCCAGGTCGCATGCGGCCAGGACCGGAGCCCGGCCATGGGGGATCGGACGGTGTCGGGTGTCAGGCATGGCCGGCCGCCCTGCCGTCCGCGCCCACGGCGGCCTTGCTGAACAGGGGGTGGATCAGGCCCACGCAGGAATAGGGCAGTCCCGGGACTTCCTCCACGGGCGTGCCGCGCTGTTCGGCGAGCAGCAGCACGTGGGCCACGTCCGCCCGCGCCTGCGGGTTCACCAGCACCCGCCACGGCACGCGGCGCAGCAGCACCCTTGTGGTCTCCCCGACGCCGGGCTTGACGAGGTTGACGTTGTTGATGCCGTATTCGGTGCTGATCCGTTCGACGGCGGCCCAGCCGGCCCAACTGGGGGTGCGGTCGGCGGTGTGCAGGGCGGCGACATCGGCGGCCACGGCATCACGGACGGCGCCGAACCGGGCGGAAACGGCGTCCAGGAAGCCGCCCGAGACGTCGCTGCCGGCCAGTCCGGCATAAAACTTGGCGCCGTGGAAGTCGCCCGGGCCAATGTGGTCGGTGTTGAACACGGTGCGTGAAACCAGCCCGGACACCGTGGAGTTCAGGCAGGCGGACGGGATCAGGTAGTCCTCGCGCGTGCCGTACATCTCCACGCAGTGGCCGGGATCCGCCAGCACGGCCAGGTCGTCCGGGAAGCGCGCCCCGCCGCTCCCGGCAAAGCGGTCCAGTGCCGCGGTCAGCTCGCGGGAGATGGCCCCCTTGCCGGTCCAGCCGTCCACGAACAGGATGCGCGACGGTTCAAAGTTTGCCGCCAGGTAGCGCAGTGCCGTTTCGTCCAGCCCGACGCCGCGCACAATGCTCATGGTGAAGTGCGGGAGCCCGGTGCCGTGGACCGCCAGCGCCCAGCGGCGCATGAGGATGCCGATCGGCGTCCCGGCCCGGGCCAGGGAGACCAGCACCGGGCGCCCGCCCCGGGCAGCCAGCGCCTGCTCCGTCACCACCCCCACGGCCCGGGCCACGCGTTCCCCGGAGCGTTCCACCGCCTCCTCGTAGAGGCCCTGGTATTCGGTGCCCGGCGTGTATTCCACCGGCAGCGACTCGGCGTAGTTGGCGGCGCCGGACTGGATGGCGCGCTCGCGGTCCGCCGTGGGCGCCTCGAGGGCCACATGGCTGAGGTCCTTCAGCAGCCACTGCACCTCGCTGGACGCGTAGGAGCCGAAGGCCGGGCCGGCGAGGGGCGTGGGGAAGGTGGTGCTGCTCATGGCGCGGCGTCCTCGGGTGCGGTGGCGAAGGCGGTGGTTGGCGCGGGGGTGTCCGCCGGCAGCAGCACGACGACGGCGTCCGCGGCCGCCGTCCGCAGCGCGGCAGCCAGTCCGGCCAGCCCCGCGGCGGGGTTGCCGTGGAGCAGGGCCCGGCGGTCGGCGCCGGGTTCGGGGAACGCCACGATGGTGCCGGGGCGGCGGCCCGCGCCGGTGAGGTTGTAGGCGTAGCGGACCCCCGGGCCGTCGTCGGCGTCGTCGTGGCTGGCAAAGGTCAGCGCGCCGGCAATGGCGTAGTCGCCGCGGTCGAGGGGGAAGATCGGCGAGCGGGTGGTGGTGGAGAAGCGCACGCCGGCCGCCGGGCGCAGCGCCGCCAGCTCGGCGGCCACGGCCAGCGGCAGGAAGATGTTTTCCTCGCAGCCCACCACCGTCACCGGTCCCTGGCAGCCGTTGCGCTCCAGCAGCCCGGCCACGTCGGCGGCGATGCGGCTGATGCCCGCTGCGGCGGGCGGTGCGGTGTTGCCGTAGCGGTCGCTGCGGACGGGGGCGATCTCCGCCGCGGTGAGCTCCAGCAGGGACAGCCGGCCGGCCGGGGCCCCGGCTTCCGGTGCGGGCTCCAGGGTCTCCAGGAGGCGCTGTGCGCGGGCCAGGACGTCCCCGGGCAGGCCGATCCGGCCGGTCCCGAGCGCGGCCACCGAAATCCGGCAGCCCAGCTCCCCGGCCAGCCGGTCGAAGCGGCTGCGGTCTTCGGGCGAGCGCAGGTCGATCAGCGCGGCCACCACGTAGCGGCCGCGGGGGACCAGGGCGTGCAGCTCCCGGATGGTGTTGATGACGGTGGAGCCGGTGCTGAGCTCGTCGTCGACCAGGACCACCGGCCCCGGTCCGTCCAGCCAGCGCGGGTCCGCGGGCACCATGCGGTGGGAGGTGGCGTGCGAATGCCCTTCCTGGAACCCGGCGGCCAGCGGAACGCCCGGTGTGGCGTGGCGGGTTGAGTGGATGTAGTAGGCGCCCAGGGCGTTTGCCACCAGCCGGCCCAGCCCCGTGGCCGTTTCGGCAAAGCCCAGCACGACGGCGTCCGGCACCGGGGTGCGCAGCGCCGCGACGTGCGCGGCGAGGCTGGAAACGGCGGCGTCGCGCGACGGGCCCGTGGCACGCAGCGCGGCCGTGAGCTGCGCCGCCGCACCGGCCAACGGACTGCCGGGCAACCGGCTGCCGGGTGCGGGCGTTTCCGCCAGCTCCCGCGCCACGAAGGCGCCGAGCAGTTCCCCGGCGGCCATGGCCAGGGCCGGCTCGACGGGCACGTGCTTGGCCAGGACCTGCGAGATCAGCAGGTGTGCCCGCTTCGGGTTGCGGCGCAGGGCCAGCCCCACGAGGTCCTCCACGGCCACGGCGCCGGACGGGTCCGAGTGAATGTCCACGCCCAGTTCGCGGGCCACGAATCCGCCGCTCCAGGGCACGGTGCCGCCACTGGGGGAGGAAGCCGGGCTCATGACATGCCCGCGTCCAGCAGGTCCACGAAGGTCACATCTGCGGCCGCGACGCCAAACGCGCGGGAGCGCAGCAGCGTGCGGTGCGCCCAGGCCTGGTGCGGCTTCATTTCGTTCATCTTGTTGCCATAGGGGGACGCCGCGGCGCCGCCCCGCACATTGCCGGCAATGGCGCAAGCGTCCAGGAATTCCTCGTGGCTGACCACGTTCATGGCGTGGACCACGGCCACGTGGCTGGGGTGGATGAGGGTCTTGCCCAACAGGCCGTTGGCCAGGTCCAGCTCAATTTCACGGATCAGGGTGTCCAGGTTGGCGGTCATGATCCGGCGGCGCAGCTCCTTCTCGCTGGTCCGCACGAACGGGGTCAGGCGCAGCTGCGGGCGCAGCACCCGCTCGGTGTTGGCATAGTGTTCCCACACCGGGCCGCTGATGATGAAGCCGGGGTCGGGGCGGCCGAGCACATTGACGATGTCGCCCACAATGTTCGCCACCACCTGGACGTCGTAGATGGTCAGGTCGCGGGAGCGGCGCAGGCCAAAGGTACTGGACATGTCAGTGGCCCCGATCCGCACCGCCAGCACGTCTTCCCGGTGGGCACCCAACAGCCGGCCGATGCCGGTCAGGGCCGCCGCGCGCGTTTCGAGCCGGATGACCGCCGGGGACTCCAGGATGGGCATGATCCGCAGCCTCTGTCCGGGCGTGCCGTTGCGGGGGTTCCCGTCCAGGCCCAGCTCGGCCTGGATCACGTGCAGGGCCGCCAGGAACCGGTCGCCCCGGCCCGAGACGTTGTCGAACTTGGGGATGACGAACCCCGCCAGCACGGCCAGGGCGGCCCCGGCGCGGCGGGCCAGGGACAGCATCTGTTCAACCGTGCGCACGCGCACAAACAACAGTGGGGTCCCGTCGCCGCGTGCGTGCAGCCGGACCAGGGCCGCGACGATGTTCCGCTCGGCTTCCGGGACGTCGGCGTCGGGGATGGAATCCTCCAGGCACAGCACCATGCTGGTGCACCCGGCGTCGCGCTGGCGCAGCACGTCCGCGGCCAGGTCCCGGCGGTTGGCCGGCGTGTACAGCGTGCCACCCAGGGCGACGGCCTGCAGGGCGGGATCGCCGGCGGCGCTGAACTCTTCGGGTTGCCGGTGGAACAGCCGGGCCAGCTGGGAAGGCGTCAGGTGTTGGAAGTGTTGCATTGGCCCTTTCGGGGACTGGTGGGCGGGGCGCGGCATTGCTACCGCCCGTAGGCGCCCGCAGGAGCCTGGTGGGTCATGGTGAAGTCAAATTCCTGCCAGATCTGCAGGTCCTCCCAGGCTTCAGGAACCGGTTCGGCCCGCAGCTCCAGCACGTTGCCGATCCGGTGGACCAGCAGCACCAGCTGGATGCCGCCGGCCACGGGGGGCAGGGCCACGGTGGCGCCGCTGAAGAGCTGCACGCCCATGGTCCCGCTGCTGCGGTTGATGAAAATGGCCCGGCGCAGCTCGCGCACGTGGCGCAGGCTGACCAGTGCGGCCGTGCCGTCGTAGCCCACGAGGGGCCGGTTGCCGCTGGTTTTCACCGGCGAGCCGGCCGTGTGTCCGGCCGCGTCCGCCCCGCCCACGACGCGGCGGGTGCTTTCCCAGGCCATGGCCGTGCTGCCGCTGACCACCATGGTTCCCACGGCAGATTCGAGCGCGGTGAGCCGCAGCACCCGCTCACGGAGGTTCAGCTCAAAGACGTCGGCGATCCCCGGCGCGGGAAACAGCAGCCCGACCTCGTGGTCCTCGTTCCGGGCGGCCTCGCGCCGGGCGGCCAGTTTCGCGGCCCGCGGATTGGCGGCCGACGGCGGGGCGTTGCGTCCCAGCACCAGCCCGGCGGGCTGCTGGGCCGCGGGCGCTGCGGGGGCCACGGCGGCTGGGTTGGCGGTGGCCTCGGGCTGTGCCGCGGGAAGCGGGGGCTTGACCCGGCGTCGCAGGTAGGGAAGGTCGGTGCGCGGGGTGGAGGATCGGTTGACCATGGCCTAGAGCGTGATCCCGTAATCCTTGGCCACGCCGGCCAGGCCCGTGTTGTAGCCCTGGCCCAGAGCCCGGAACTTCCACTCGCTGCCGTGCCGGTACAGCTCGCCGAAGATTACGGCCGTCACGGCGTCAAGGGTGGCGGCGGGCATGTCAAAGCGCACCAGCTCCCGGTTTTCCGCCGTGGCGACGCGGATGTGGGAGTTGCGCACCGAGGCGAAGCTGCCCCGCCCGCGCACGTCCGGGTCAACGTAGACAAGGAACACGATTTTGGCCACGTCAGCGGGCACCGCGCCCAGCTCAACGTCAATCTGCTCCTGGTCGGCATCCCCGGCGAAGGTGACGGAGGCGTCGGCGCTGACCAGCTGGTTGAAAAACACCAGGTGGTCGTTGGACAGGGCCTGCCCGCCGGCGTCGCACAACACGGCAAAAGGCACCAGCTCGGCGGCCGGGCCGTGGCTGGGGATGGCGTCCCAGCCCAGGCCGACCACCACGTGGTCCAGGCCGGGGTTCTCCCCGGTGAGGGCCGCGTTGGCCCCGGCAATCAGTGATGCCATGGCTGGCCCTCCAAGCGCAACGGGTCCCTTTCGGCTGGTGGTTCCGGTGGTGGCTGGTGCCTGGCTGGCTGGTGTTCGAGTTGCAGGGCCGCGTCCTGGCCGGCAAATTTGTCTGCCAGGAAGCGGCCGTGCGTGGACAGTTCCTCCACGGCACCGATGCGGATCTGGTTGAGCAGGTCTGCCAGGGTTTCCTCCAGCGTGGCCAGCTGTTCGGCGAACATGAAAGTTGCCTTGGATTCCTCGTCCTGGTGCGCGGGCGGCAGCGACAGGTAGGACTGCAGGGGCGAGGGGATGTAGTCGCAGATCATGGCATTGAGCAGCACGCGCTGTTCCGTGGAGCAGCCCCGGATGCCGATGTCCGCAACGGCCTCGCGCAGCAGGTCGCCCAGCTGGCGCAGCTGGGACGAAAGCAGCGGGGGCAGGCGGCTGCCGGAACGGCGCACCGCGGTCCGCAGCTTGTCCACGGAGACGCCCATTTGGGCGATCTCCGCAGCCACCGGGTCGGGCTGCGGGGCCGCCGGCACGGCAGGGGCCGGGCGGCCCCCAAAGAGGCCACCGGCAAAACGGCCAATCATCGTACGTTCCTCAAGTTCCGTCGTCGTTCCTTCAAGGCTACTCCGGGCGGCCGGCAAAGCCGCCCGGAGCGCCGCGGGGTCAGTCCCGGTCCGTCTGGCGGGAGCGTTCCAGGTAGGGCTTGGCCTTGGCCAGCCCGTCCTCAAGCGCATGGACGGTGCCCTCCATGTTCTTGGCGGCCGACGCGCGGAAGGTGTCGATGGCGTCCATGGTGGCAAAGACGTTGTCGAAGGCCTTCTGCAGCGTGTCCACGCTGACGCCGGAACTGGCCGCCTGCTGGTGGATGCGCACGGTCTGGTCCTTGAGCATCTCCGACGTCTTGAGGATCATGTTGTTCGTGGTGGTGTTGATGGCGTCGATCTGGTCCAGCACCATCTTTTGGTTCGCCAGCGCCTGGGCCACGATCACGGCCGTGCGGAGGGCGGAGATGGTGGTGGTGCGGGCCCGGTCAACGCCCTTGATCAGTTCAAGGTTGTTCTTCCGGATCAGGTCCATGGCCAGGTAGCCCTGCACGGACACGGCCAGCTGCGTCAGGATGTCCTGGTGGCGCTGGCGGATGGGGAAGAGGACGTCCGCCTCAAGCTTTTGCGCCTGCTCCACCTGGCCGGAGGCGCGGGTGGCGTCAATTTTTTCCACGCAGGCGTCGTCGAGGGCCTTGGCGAACACGGCGTATTCGCTCAGGCTTTGCATGGTCTCCCACAGCTTCACCTTTTCGCCCGCGAGGCTGGCATTGTCCTTCAGGAGCTCGTCCTGGCCGGCCATGAGCGACTTGATGATGGCATCGAGCTGGGTCTGGGCCGACTCGTACTTTTGGAAGTACCGGGCCAGCTTGTTCCCGCCCGGCAGGAAGCCGAGAATTTTCCGGCCCACACCCAAATCGGCGTTGTTCGGCGTGAGGTCCTCCACCGTGGTGCGCAGATCGTTCAGCGTGCCGGCCACCTGGGCCTGGGCGCTGTTGCCGCTGCGCTTGGCGCCGGCAATGGAGGTGGTGGAGCGTTCGAGCATGCGGCTGGAGGCTTCCGAGGAGGACGTCATCTCGGAGCCGGCCAGCTTGGTGATGCCGTCCACCTTGCTGCTGAATTCGGGGCTGCGCGCGTCAAAGGTGGCAATCTCGGAGATGAACTCGCGGGCCTGGCGGCTGATCTCCGTTTGGCGCTCCGCCGGGACGGGAACCATTCCGGGGGCCTGCTCGGGAGCCACGATCTCGGGTGCGTCGGGGGCCTTGAGGACCAGCGACACCTCGGCGTCGGTGGGAGGGGTGAGGGGGGAAGTCATTGTTCAACCATTCTTCGTCAGACGAGGGAGCGGGTGGTGGGGATCAGCCCAGCGGGACACCGAAGTCGGTGGCGATGCCGGCCAGGCCGGTGGCGTAGCCCTGGCCCACGGCCTTGAATTTCCATTCGGCACCGTTGCGGTAGACCTCGGCAAAAAGCATGGACGTCTCCGGGGCGGCGTCCTCGCTGAGGTCAAAGCGGACGATCTCCGCGTCGTTGGCCTGGTTGACGACGCGGCAGTAGGCCCCGCGCACCTGGCCGAAGTTCTGGCGCCGCTCATCGGCCTTGTCGATGGAGACCACAATGACCACGCGTTCGACGTCGGCGGCCATCTTGGCGAGGTCGATCAGGATGGTTTCGTCATCGCCCTCGCCGACGCCGGAGCGGTTGTCGCCCTGGTGGACCACGGAGCCGTCCTTGGCAGCGGGCTGGTTGTAGAAAATGAAGTCGTCGGCGGAGCGGACCTTGCCGTTGGCGCCGACCAGCAGGGCCGAGGCGTCCAGGTCGAAGGCCTCCCCGGTGGTGGTCCGGGGGTCCCAGCCCAATCCGACGAGGGCCTGCTGCAGGCCCGGGTCGGCCTTGGTCAGGGAGAGGTTGTTGCCTTTTTCAAGTGTCAGTCCAGCCATGAAACCATTCCTTTGTGTGTGATTGATTCAACTGTCCGGCGCTGCGGTGCACCGGGACTGCAGGTGGTGGGCCCACGCGCCCGGGGGTCCCAGGGAAGACGCGCCAGCGGCTTCCCTGGGAGGGCGTGGGGACTAGTCGAGTACGATCCCGAAGTCCGTGGCGATGCCACGCAGGCCGTTGGCGTAGCCCTGGCCCACGGCCCGGAACTTCCATTCGGCACCGTTGCGGTAGATCTCGGCAAAGATCATGGATGTTTCCGAGGCCGCGTCCTCGGACAGGTCGTAGCGGACAATTTCCTGGTCGGACTGCTGGTTGACGACGCGGCAGAACGCACCGCGGACCTGGCCGAAGTTTTGGTTGCGGGCGTCGGCCTGGTCGATGGAAACCACGATGACCACCCGCTCGATGTCTGCCGAGACGGCGTCGAGGTTGACCAGGATCTGCTCGTCGTCGCCTTCGCCCTCGCCGGTGCGGTTGTCGCCCTGGTGGACGACAGAGCCGTCCTTGGCTTCCAGCTGGTTGTAAAAGATGAAGTCGTCGTTGCTGCGCACCCTGCCGTTCGCGCCAACCAGGATGGCGGAGGCGTCCAGGTCGAACTGCTGTCCGCTGGTGGTGCGCGGGTCCCAGCCCAGGCCCACGAGGGCCTGCTGTAGGCCGGGATCGGCCTTGGTGAGGGAGAGGTTGCTGCCCTTGGACAGTGTCAAAGATGCCATGGTTTGGACTCCTTTGCTGGTGGTGGTGGCTAGAGTGCGGCCGCGGCCGGCTGGATCAGGTCCATGGCGGTGCGCCCGTTGGCGCGGTCACCGATGGCCTTGAACGTCCACCCCGTGCCCTCGCGGGAAACCTTCGCCATGATCATGGCGGTGTGGTTGCCGGAATCGGTGAGCTGGAAACGGGCCACCTCGGGGGAGCCGGGCGTGGAGTCGTCAACGAGGCGGCAGAACGCGTTTTCGATCCGGTCGAAGGTCTGCCGGCTGTAGCTGCTGATGACAAACACGATCTGCGCCACTGCGGGGGACACGGCGGGGAGGTCCACCAGGATCTGCTCGTCGTCGCCTTCGCCTTCACCCGTCAGGTTGTCGCCCGTGTGGCGGGTGGAACCGTCCTTGCTCTGGAGCTGGTTGAAGAAGACGGTGTCCAGGGCCGTGCCTGCGGCGTCAAAGAAAATGGCCGACGCGTCCAGGTCAATCTCGGCAGCCTTTTTGGTGCCGAAGAAACCACGTTTCACCGGTGCGGCCGAATCCCAGCCGAGGCCCATGCGCACCCGGGTGAGGGAAGCTCCGTCGTTCTTCTTCAGCGAAAGTGACTGGCCTTTTTGCAAGCTAAGTCCCATGGTGGGGCCTCCTGGTTAGTTGGAAAGTTGCTTTACTTGAGGTAGCTCGTGGGCATGTAATCGTTTGTTGCGGATGATCGAGGAGATGAATGCGGCGCCGATGAACACCACGCCGATGACGCCGGTGACCACTTCATTGACCTCGATGCTGATGGTCAGCAGCAGGATGATGGACAGGGCTCCGATGGCCCAGTGGGCGCCGTGGTCCAGGTATTCAAACTCGTCCAGGGTGCCTTCGCGGACCAGGAACACGGTCAGTGAGCGGACGAAGATGGCGCCGATCAGGCCCAGGCCCATGGCGATGATGATGGGGTCGGAGGTGATGGCGAACGCGCCGATGACGCCGTCGAAGGAGAATGAGGCGTCAATGACTTCCAGGTACAGGAACAGCATGAACGCGGCCTTGCCCACGGCCCTGCCCACGCCCTGGGTGGACTTTTTGGCGATCTTGGCCGCCTCGGCCTCCGTGTCCGCGGCATCGGTGTCCCCGTCCGCGTCGACGTCGAACAAGTCCCCGAGGCCGTTGACCAGCATGTAGGTGACCATGCCGAGGATGCCGGCGATGAGGACGTCGACTTCCTTGCCCGGACGCACCATGGCGGCGGAGGCGACCAGGACCACCAGGGAGATGGCCATGGAGGCGCCGTGCAGGCGGCCGATGAACGCGAGCGGTTTCTCCAGGAAGCCGATCCAGTGGATGTCCCGTTCCTCAAACATGAAGTCCAGGAACAGCATGAGCAGGAACACCCCGCCAAACGCGGCAATCTGCGGGTGGGCGTCGTGGAGCAGGTAGGCATAGGTGCCCGGCGTGTGGATGTCGCCCTTTTCCAGGGCGAGTTCAACGGCCTGGACGGGATTGAGATTGGCGGTCACACCGACGATCAGCAGTGGGAAGGCGATGCGCATGCCCAGCACGGCGATCAGGATGCCGACGGTCAGGAAGATCCGCTGCCAGAAGGCGCTCATCTTTTCCAGGATGCGCGCATTGACCACGGCGTTGTCAAAGCTGAGGCTGATTTCCAGGACGCCGAGGATTGCACAGAGCACCAGGGCCTCGACGCCGCCGTAGAAAAATGCCACAACCAAGGCCGCGGCGGAGATCCCGAAAGACCAGCCAAAGGTTTTCATGAACACGCGGTGACAGACTCCTCGAGAGTTCCCGGCCTCGCAGGACCCGGGCGGTAACGGTCGGATTCCAGCAACCCCCAACGGCCTGACGGCCCTGAAGACTGTAGAGCTTTTATCAATTATCTCCAATTGAGCGACTTATTCCTAATGGATGGGGAACAATCAAACTGGGAGCTTGCTGACAGCTCCCGGGGTTTCACGTGGGCGGCAGCACGGGCAGCTGTGGCGTGTGGTCCGGCCGCACTGAAGACATGATTGAGGGGAATCAAAAATGGAACAACCGGCAAGGGACCAAACGGTAGTGGACGTGAGGGCAGGGGACGTGAAGGACATGGACGCCAAGACGCAGGCGCGGTTCCGCGCGCTGGGGGGATGGGCGGCCGCGGCGGCCGGAGACGGCCTGCGCGTGCCCGGGACGGCCGAGCTTGAACAGATTGCCCGGACGAAGGGCACCGCGGGCTGCGGCATCGATTCCCCGGCCGTTCGGGACTGGGCGGCCACCATGGACTGGATCATGGGACAGGCCGCGTTCGGCGTGGTGGATCCGCACCTGCAACTCCCCGACCACCTGGTGAAGCCGGCGGACACGCTGGAGGCCCAGCCGGAGTCCGAGGCCCAGGCGCCCGCGGCCGGGCCGGCGACTGCGGAAAAACGGGCGCCCGAGCCCGGGGCGGCACCGGCGCCAAAGGGCAAGGGGGCCGCGGCGGGCAAGCGTCCTAAATGGGAGCTCGCGGCGATGGAGCAGGTCCGGGACGCGATGGCGCGCTATGCCAGGCCCCTGCAGGAGCTCCGTGCGCGGGACGCCAATGAAGGCGACACCCGCCTGGTGGTCACGGACCTGCTGTGTGAGGGACTGGACTATGACAAGTTCCGGGACCTGACCACCGAATACATGGTCAGGCAGGACTTTGCCGACTATGGCGTGCGCATCGACAAGCAAATGGTGGCCTTCATTGAGGTCAAGCGCATCAGCCAGAAGCTCAACGAACGCCACCTCCGGCAGGTGCAGATGTATGCCGTGAACGAGGGCGTGGAGTGGATGGTGCTGACCAACGGGGCGGTGTGGCAGGCCTACCACCTCACGGGCGGTCTGCCGGTGGTGGTCAACATGGCCTTTGAAATCGACTTGTTGGGCCCGGCCCCCGAGGAGGAGAAGGCGGCCATGATGTTCCTGCTCCACCGGGAGGCGCTCAAGCGCCGCCGGATCGACGACGTCTGGAAGCACCGTGCGGCCACCGAACCCGGCGCCCTGCTTGGCCTGATCCTCTCCGATGCAATGCTTGACCAAATCCGCAAGGAAGTTAAGCGCCGGACAGGCATCACCACCACCGCGGCGGACATCAGCGAAACCATCAAAACGGGGATTGTCGACCCCAAGCTCATGGCCAGGTTGTACAAGTCGACGGAGCCGTAGACTGGCGCACATGACGACGCCTGAAATTGCCCTGCCGAAGGCCGAACTGCACCTGCACATCGAGGGCACGCTGGAACCGGAGCTGATCCTGGAGCTGGCGGCACGCAACGGCATTGACCTGCCCTACGCCAGCCTCGGGGAACTGCGGGCCCGGTATGAGTTCACGGACCTGCAATCCTTCCTTGACCTCTATTACGCAAACATGGCCGTGCTGGTGGCGGAGGCCGACTTCGCGGACATGACCCGCGCCTACCTGCGGCGGGCCCGGGCTGCCGGCGTGCGGCACGCCGAGATCATGTTTGACCCGCAGGCCCACCTGGCGCGCGGTGTCCCGCTGACGACGGCGGTGGCCGGCATTGCCTCGGCGCTCGCCGGAAGCGGGGAGGAGTTTGGCATCAGCACCGCCCTCATCGCCGCCTTCCTGCGCGACCAGCCCGAAGCCGACGCCCTGGATGTGCTGGGGCAGCTCCTGGCCATGGATGCGCCCATCATCGGGATCGGGCTCGACTCGGCCGAGGTGGGCAATCCGCCGTCGAAATTTGTCAGGCTCTTCGACCGGGCGCGGGCGGCGGGGCTGCGGCTGGTGGCGCACGCCGGCGAGGAGGGGCCGCCGAGCTACGTCTGGGACACTCTGGACCTGCTGGGCGCCGAACGCATCGACCACGGGATCCGTGCCGTGGAGGATTCCCGGCTGGTGGCCCGGCTGGCTGCCGGGCAGGTGCCGCTGACGGTCTGCCCGCTCTCCAACGTGCGGCTGCGCGCCGTGGACACCCTGGCCGCCCATCCGCTGCCGCAGATGCTCGCCTCCGGGCTGAATGTCTGCGTCAATTCCGACGACCCGGCCTACTTTGGCGGCGACGCAGGCCACAACTTCCAGGCAGTGGTGGCGGAGTTCGGCTTTGACACGGACACGCTGGGGCGGCTGGCGGGCAACTCCATCCGCTCCTCCTTTGCCCCTGATGCCCGGAAGGCGGAGCTGCTGGCCGAACTTGCCGCGTGGCGCGCAGCGCAGGACGGTTAAACCACGGCCAGGAGCTAAATCACAGCCAGGAGCCGGCCGGCGGCCTGGGTCACCGGCACGGCCTGCTCGGCCAGCAGGACCGCACCCAGGCCGAGCATGATGATGCCGCTGGACAGCGTCACCACGCGGGCGCCACCGGGGCGGGAGCGCAGGAGCCTGCGGGCACCGGCCGCCACACCGGAGTAGACCACTGCCGCAGCCGTGACGAAGGACAGCCCCAGGACCACGGACTGGACCGGGATGGAAAACGCCGCGTCCGGCCGGATGAACTGCGGCGTCAGGGCCACGAAGAACAGCAGGCCCTTCGGGTTGATGGCGCTCGTGCCAAAACCCTGGAGGAAGGCGCGGCGCGCGCCGGAGCCGGCGGCGATTTCGCCGGACGGCCCCAAGGCGACCGTGCCGCCGTCGTCCGGCCCCGGAGTGCCCGGCCCCGCCGCGCTGAAGCCGGCGCCACGCCAGGACCTGGCAGTCACAAGGCCCAGCCACAGCAGGTAGAGCGCGCCGGCCACCGTGAGCCAGAGCAGCAGCGCGGGCATGGCCGCCATGAGCGCGGCGATGCCGGCGGCGAGCAGGACGGTGTGCATGACGTAGCCGCTGCACAGCCCTGCCACGGCCGGCACGAAGCTGCGCCGGCCCAGGCCCGCGGCAATGCAATATGCCCAGTCGGGCCCCGGCGTGCACGTCAGGGCGACGGCGATGATGAGGAAGCCGATGAGTGCCTGCGGGTCCATGGTTGCTCCTGCGTGCCGGGTCGGGACGGTGGTGCAAGCAAGCTTAGGAAAATCACAGGCAAATGTGCTTACCGAAAGTGTCTTAAAAACGCCGTTTCGCGCTAAGATCTTGCTGTGATCGACGCCCTTGACAGAGAAATTATGCGCAGGCTTCAAAATGACGGGCGCATGTCCGCCACGGCGCTGGCCGCCGAGGTGGGGCTGACGGTGGCGCCGTGCCACCGGCGGTTGAAGGAACTGGAAGCGACCGGGACCATCAGCGGATACCGTGCCGTGATCGATCCGGCCGCAGTGGGCCTGGGTTTTGAGGCGATGGTGTTTGTCACGCTGGAGCGGGTGGACCGGCCCACGGTGGACGAGTTCGAGGCCCGGGTTGACGGGCTGGTCCGCATCACCTCCGCCCAGCGGCTGTTCGGCGACCCCGACTACGTCCTGAAGGTTGTCTCCGAAGACCTGGCGTCCTACCAGCGGTTCTTCGACGACGAGCTGACACGGCTCCCGGGCGTGCGGCGGGTCAGCTCCACGCTGGTCATGAAGAACCTCAAGCCTGCGGCGGGACTTCCGCTGTAGCCGCAGGCGAATGCACGTGCGAGGTTTCGGTGAAGAACCATTCAATGTGCTCGCGCAGCAACCGTGCTGCCAGGGGACCGTCGCCGGCGGTGACGGCGTCAAGGATGTGGTGGTGCTGGGCCCGCAGCGTGTCCGCGACGGGCTCCCACTGCTCGTCCGTGGTGACGGAGTTGCGCACATAGTCCATGATGGACAGGCGCAGGGAGTCCATCATGGCGGAGACGACGGCGTTGCCGGCCATGGTGCTGAGCAGGACGTGGAACTGCGAGTCCAGGCTGTGGAACTCTTCGCGCTCCAGGCCGGGGTCATCCATCAGGGCCAGCAGTTCGGCGGCGCGGGCCAGGGACCCGTCGTCGATCGGCCTCGCATCAACGGCCGCGGCGGCAGCCCATGTCTCCAGCAGGATGCGGGCCTGGACGATGTCGGCGACCGGCAGGTGCTGGCTGGCCACGTGCAGGCGCAGGGTGGACGACAGCCCGGCGGACGGGTTGGAGATCAGCACCGTCCCGGAACTCGGACCCGAGCCGACGCCCGTGCGCACCAGGCCCATGACCTCGAGAATGCGGATGGCGTCGCGCACCGAGGCCCGCGAAATGCCGTGCTGCTCGGAGAGGGCGCGCTCGCCCGGGAGACGGTCGCCAATGCTCAGCCGGCCGGCACGCAGGTCCGCTTCGACGCTGGCCAGCACCGCCTCATAGGCGCGCGGGCCCGTGGCCCGACCCGTTTCATTACTCACGGATCAATCCTTGCACGGGACCGCGCGCCGTGGCGCATCAGGCCCCTGACAGCATCCAGCCGAGCACGGGGGTGGACTGCAGGTACACCACGATGCACAGCACCAGCAGCATCCCCACGCTCCAGCCGATCACCTTGCGCAGGATGACCGACTCCTGGCCGTCCATGCCCACCGCGGTGGCGGCAATGGCCAGGTTCTGCGGGCTGATCAGCTTGCCCACCACGCCGCCGGAGGAGTTGGCTGCCACGAGCAGGTGCGGGTCGATCCCGGCCTTCAGGCCGGCCGCCTGCTGCAGCTTGGCGAACAGCGCGTTGGATGAGGTGTCCGAACCGGTCACGGCGGTGCCCAGCCAGCCCAGCACGGGGGACAGGAAGGCAAAGAAGCCGCCGGCGCTGGCCAGCCAGGTGCCGATGGACACGGTCTGTCCGGACAGGTTCATGACGTAGGCCAGGGCCAGCACCAGCAGGATGGTCGCGCCCGCCCAGCGCATGTTGTAAATGGTGCGGCCAATGTCCGCCACCGCCTGGCGCATGGTGATGGGGAAGCGGCCCCCGCCGTCGAACACGGAGTAGACGGCCGCCACGATGAGGCCGGTGGCCAGCAGCAGCGATCCGGGGCTGGAGAGCCACTGGAAGTTGTACACGGTGGAGGAGACCGGCTTGCCGGCGGCGTCCACCACGGCGTTGTGAAGCACGGGCCACGGCACCTTGACGTTCGTCATCGCCAGCCAGGCCGGGACGTTGACGCCGAGCTTCCACAGGTTTGCAAAGCCGAACACCACGATCACGAGCAGGTAGGGGAACAGGGCCAACCACACCCGCGTGCGTGTCAGGGCAGCCGTGCTGCCCGCCGTCGCCGCGGAGCCTTCAGAAAGCGCCGCGCCGGCGGACGCAGAGCCGCCGGCCATGGCGCCGACCGTGAGGCGTTCGCGGGCGGCCGCGTGTCCCTGTGACTTCCAGGCGCGCAGGAACAGGAAGGCGCCGGCCAGGCCCACGAGGGAGGCGACGACGTCGGTCAGCTCGTAGGAGAAGTAGTTGGAGGCAAGGAACTGCGCAACGGCGAAGCACAGGCCCATGACAATGGCAACCGGCCAGCATTCGCGGATGCCGCGCCGCCCGTCGAGGATGAACAGCAGGACCAACGGCACGATCACGGCCAGCAGCGGCGCCTGGCGCCCCACCACGGAGCCAATGTGTTCAGCGGACAGGCCCGTGAGCCCGGCGGCCGTGGTGATCGGGATCGCGATCGCGCCAAAGGCGACCGGGGCCGTGTTGGCCACAAGCACGGTGGCGGCTGCACGCAGCGGGGACAGGCCCAGGGCGATGAGCATCGTGGCCGTGATGGCCACGGGTGCGCCGAATCCGGCCAGCGCCTCGAGCAGCCCGCCGAAGCAGAAGGCGATGATGATGGCCTGGACGCGCACGTCGCGGCCGCCGATCACGTCGAAGATGCCGCGGAGGTCCTCAAAGCGGCCGCTGATTACGGTGACGCGATAGAGCCACACCGCCATGATCACGATCCACAGCACGGGGAACGCGCCGAACACGGCGCCCTGGCTTGCCGAAAGGGCTGCCAGGCCCAGCGGCATGTGGAAGCCGAGCACGGCGACCGCCACGGCCGCGAGCAGGGACCAGGCGCCGGCAACATGGGCCTTGGTCTTCACGAAGGCCAGCAGCACAATGAATGTCAGCAGCGGGATCAGTGCGACGAGCGCCGAGACGGCCACGCTGCCCGCAATCGGGTCGGTGGCGGGGGTGAAATGGTCCATGGAGAATCCTTCACTCGGTGAATTGAGTTGCGCGGACGAGGTCAGACCACTATGGTCCGACCACAGAAGTGTAGCGTATGTTTTCGCTTCGGTGTGGCCAAGATCATGTCCGTGATGTTCCGTACTGGACTTCAGGCCCGTCATCACGTATGGTCAGACCACACGTTTTAGTCGTTCACGCCGAAGGATGGTCCCATGAGAATTGCGCTCTTCGCCACATGCATCGTCGATGCCATGTACCCGCGCACGGCGCGCGCCACGGTCAGCATCCTGGAGCGGCTGGGGCACGAGGTGGTGTTCCCGCCCGGGCAGGCCTGCTGCGGGCAGATGCACGTGAACTCCGGCTACTTCGCCGAGGCCCTCCCCGTGGTGGCCAACCACGTCAAGGCCTTTGACACCGACGACTACGACGTCGCGGTGGCGCCGTCCGGCTCCTGCGTGGCCAGCGTCAAGCACCAGCACCAGCTGGTGGCCCGGCGCTGCGGCGACGGCGCGCTGGAAGCCCGGGCCGCCGTCGTCGGCGCAAGGACCTATGAGCTCTCCCAACTGCTCACCGACGTCCTGGGTGTCACGGACGCCGCGGGCCAGCTGGGCTCGCACTTCCCGCACAAGGTCACCTACCACCCCAGCTGCCATGGCATGCGCCTCCTGCACCTGGGCGACCGGCAGCTGAACCTGCTGGCTACCGTGGGCGGCATCGAGCTGGTGGAACTGCCCGAGGCGGATGCGTGCTGCGGCTTTGGCGGCACGTTTTCACTCAAGAACGCCGATGTCTCCAGCGCCATGATGGAGGACAAGGCGGCGAACATCTGCGGCACCGGCGCCGAGCTGTGCACCGGGGGCGACGCCAGCTGCCTGATGCACATTGGCGGCGGGCTCTCCCGCCAGGGCAGCGAGGTGGGGACGCTGCACTTTGCCGAAATCCTGGCCAGCACGCTTGAAAACCCGGTGACGGCCGCCGGGAACGTCCAGTTGGCAGGGGCCCGGCGATGAGCAACACCTTCCTGGGCATGCCCACGCTGCCCGTCTTTGGCCGCGGCAACCTGAATGCCACCGAGCCGTTCCCGCAGGCCGCGCACCGCGAGCTGGGCAACGCGCAGCTGCGCGCCAACCTGGGCCACGCCACACACACCATCAGGGACAAGCGCCTGAAAGTGGTGGCCGAACTGCCTGACTGGGAGGACATGCGCGACGCCGGCAGCGCCATCAAGAACGCCACCATGGCGCAGCTGCCGGCGCTTTTGGAGCAGTTCGAGGCGAACTTCACGGCCCGCGGCGGAACCATCCACTGGGCCCGGGACGCGCAGGAAGCGAATGAGATTGCCACCGCCCTCATTCGTGAAACCGGCGAAACCGAGGTGGTCAAGGTCAAGTCCATGGCCACCCAGGAGATCGGGCTGAACGAATACCTTGAAGGGCAGGGCATCTCCGCCCTTGAAACGGACCTGGCCGAGCTGATCGTCCAGCTGGACCACGACAAGCCCAGCCACATCCTGGTGCCGGCCATCCACAAGAACCGCAGCCAGATCCGCGAGATCTTCCTGCGCGAAATGGAAGACGTGGACCCGGCCCTGGGCAACGAGCCCGCCCGCCTGGCCGAGACCGCCCGCCGCCACCTGCGCAAAAAGTTCCTCTCGGCCAAGGTGGCCGTTTCCGGCGCCAACTTTGGCCTGGCGGACACCGGCACGCTGGCAGTGGTCGAATCCGAAGGCAACGGCCGCATGTGCCTGACCCTGCCGGAAACCCTCATCACCGTCATGGGCATCGAAAAGCTGCTGCCGTCGTGGAGCGACCTGGAGGTGTTCATGCAGCTGCTGCCGCGCTCCTCCACCGGCGAACGGATGAACCCGTACACCTCGCTGTGGACCGGCACCACCCCCGGCGACGGCCCGCAAAACGTGCACCTGGTGCTGCTGGACAACGGCCGAACCGCCGCGCTCGCCGACGAGATGGGCCGCACGGCGCTGAACTGCATCCGCTGCTCGGCCTGCATGAACGTGTGCCCCGTGTACGAGCGCACCGGCGGCCACGCCTACGGCTCCACCTACCCGGGCCCCATCGGCGCCATCCTCTCGCCGCTCATGACTGGCATCAAGAGCGAGGAAAACAACTCGCTGCCCTATGCCTCCTCGCTGTGCGGCGCGTGCTTTGACGCCTGCCCGGTGAAGATCAACATCCCGGAAATCCTGGTGCACCTGCGCGGCGAGGACGTCGACTCCAAGCGCGCCAAGGCCAAGGTCCCGACCCAGACGGACCTGCTGATGAAGGGCGCCGAATGGGCGTTCTCCGCAGGGTCCCGCCTGAACTTGCTGGAAAAGGGCCTGCCCGCCGGCAGGCTTGCCGCAGGGCGCGCGAAAGTCATTAAAAAGCTGCCCGGCATCGGCGGAAAATGGACGCAGTCCCGGGACATCCCCGCCCCGCCCAGCCAGTCCTTCCGCCAGTGGTGGGCCAAGGAGCATGGCGCGCCCAACGCCGCCGCACCCGGTACAACTGGTGAAGGCACAATAAGTGAAGGAGGCCGGCCATGAGCGCCCGCGAAGAGATCCTGGACCGCATCAAGTCCGCCCTGCGTGATTCCCCGGCCGTCCCGCAGATCCCGCGCAACTACCGCCGGGAGACGGACAAGACGGCCGAACAGCGGCTCGGGCAGCTCGTGGACCGGCTGGAGGACTACAAGGCCAACGTATTTGTGGTCCCCGCCGCGGGGGCGCCGGCCAGGCTGGCCGAACTCCTGGCCGGGTGCGCCTCGATCGTGGTGCCGCACGGGCTGGACCCGCAGCTGCTTTCCGCACTGCCCCGGACCGGGACGGGCGACGCCGGGACCTTGGCCGTGGCGGTCGACTCGCCGGAGCGGCCCCTGACGGTGGCCGCGCTGGACGCCGTCGACGCCGTGGTCACCGGCGCCGCCGTGGCCGTCTCCGAGACGGGGACCATCATGCTGGACGGCGGCCCCTCGCAGGGCCGCCGGATCATCTCCCTGGTCCCGGACCGGCACGTGTGCGTGCTCCGGGCCGCCGACATCGTGGAGGTGCTTCCGGAGGCCATGGCCCGCCTGGAGGCCACGGCGCCGCAGACCTGGATCAGCGGGCCCAGCGCCACGAGCGACATCGAGCTTGAACGTGTGGAAGGGGTGCACGGGCCCCGGACCCTGGACGTGCTCATCCTGACGTAGCCCGCCGCCCGGGCTTGCCGGCGCCGGCCGGGCCCCTCGACAGGCCCGGCGTGCGGTGCAAGCATGGCAGCCATGAAGACAACTGACTTGTTGGTGGATGCGTTTGGCCGGATCGGCGACATTGTGGGCGGCGTCCTGGACGGGATGGACCTTGCCCGGATCAACTGGCGCCCCGGCGGCGCGGGCAACTCCGTCGCCTGGCTGGTGTGGCACCTCTCCCGCGGCCAGGACGAACAAATCGCCGACGTTGCCGGCATCGCCTCCGTCTGGCAGTCCGGGGGATACGCGGCGCGCTTTGGCTTCGCGCTGGATCCCAAGGACACCGGCTACGGCCACTCCGCGGCGCAGGTGGACAAGGTGCGGGTGGAATCCACGGACCTGCTGCGCGAATACCACCAGGCCGTCCTGGCGCAGAGCCTGGACTACGTCCGCGGACTCTCCGACGCCGACCTCGACCGGGTGGTGGACAAGCGCTGGAATCCCGCCGTCACGCTCGGCGTGCGCCTCATCAGCATCGTGGACGACTGCGTCCAGCACGGCGGCCAGGCGGCCTATGTGAAGGGCCTGCCGCCGGTGCTTTAAGCGCCCCCGCCCCGCCTCCGGAAAGCGGCCGGACTGCCCCTTACATATTCCTTCCCGCCGGGCTAGGCTGTCCTTAACCCCGGAATTTCCAGTGAAATTCGCGCACCCCGAGATCGGTGACGAAGCTGCCACGGATCGATGTGGCGCGCGCCGGGGCGTTCTTGTTGTATCGGGCTGTCACACTCGGCTCCCCGAAGTGCGAGGAAGGAAGCAATCCATGTCAGGAAACAAGGCCGTTGCCTACAAGGGACCGGGGAAGGTCGAAGTCATTGACATCGACTACCCCACGTTTGAACTGAAGGACGGGCCGGGCGTGAACCCGGCGAACGTGGGGCGCAAGGTGCCCCACGGCGTGATCCTCAAGACCGTTGCCACCAACATCTGCGGCTCCGACCAGCACATGGTCCGCGGCCGCACCACCGCCCCGACCGACCTGGTCCTGGGCCACGAAATCACCGGCGAAGTGGTCGAGGTGGGGCCCGACGTCGAATTCATCAAGGTGGGCGACATCTGTTCGGTGCCGTTCAACATCTCCTGCGGACGCTGCCGCAACTGCAAGGAGCGCAAGACCGGCATCTGCCTCAACGTCAACCCGGACCGGCCCGGGAGCGCGTACGGCTACGTGGACATGGGCGGCTGGGTGGGCGGCCAGGCCGAATACGTCCTGGTGCCGTACGCGGACTGGAACCTGCTGAAGTTCCCGGACCGGGATGCGGCGCTGGAGAAGATCATGGACCTGACCATGCTCTCGGACATCTTCCCCACCGGCTACCACGGCGCGTTCACGGCCGGCGTCGGCGTCGGCTCCACGGTGTACGTTGCCGGTGCCGGGCCCGTGGGCCTCGCCGCGGCGACGTCCGCGCACCTGCTCGGTGCCGCCGTCGTGATCGTCGGTGACATGAACGAGGGCCGCCTAGCCCAGGCGCGCTCCTTCGGCTGCGAGACGGTCGACCTGAGCAAGGGCGGGCCCGGGGAGCAGATCGAGCAGATCCTGGGCGTGCCCGAGGTGGACTGCGCCGTGGACGCCGTCGGCTTCGAGGCCAAGGGGCACGGTTCGGACGCCAAGCACGAGGCGCCCGCCACGGTGCTGAACGACCTCATGGACATCACCGCCGCCGGCGGGTCCCTGGGCATCCCGGGACTGTACGTCACGGGCGACCCGGGAGGCATCGACGAGGCCGCCAAGAAGGGCTCGTTGTCCCTGAGCCTGGGAACCGGCTGGGCAAAGTCGCTGGCGTTCACCACGGGCCAGTGCCCGGTCATGAAGTACAACCACGGGCTGATGATGGCGATCCTGCATGACAAGGTGCACATTGCCAAGAACGTCAACGCCAAGGCCATCCCGCTGGCCGACGCACCGCGCGGCTACGCCGAGTTCGACGCCGGCGCCGCCACGAAGTACGTCCTCAACCCGAACGGCTACCTGAACTAGGGGCCATTGGAAAAACTGGCAAGGGTCTCAGGGCCCGGCTTCCGGTGGACGGTCCCGGCCACCGGAAGCCGGGCCTGTCAGTTTCCGGCCAGCGGTGCCCGCAGGGGCCACTGCGGGCCCTCCACTGTTCCTCGGTGGCCATCCTCGAAGGCAGGCGCGGCTACCTTTCCCAAGGGGCCTTGAGCGGGAAATACCTTTCCAGGAAGTCGGTGAGCCGTGCCCGGCGTTCTGCCTCGCCCACCTCGGGAAAACTGCCGTCGTTCAGGCACAGGAAGTCCGCGTTGCGCTTCGCCAGGATCCGGTCCAGGGAATCCAGGCCCTTGCGGGTGGTGGTGTCGACGTACTTGCCTTTGCCATCGGCGTGCATGACGGCCCGGCCGGTCAGCAGGGCGTAGTAGTGGTACAGCGAATTGGTCACCGAAACGTTCCCCGCCGCGCGGAAGCGGCTGGCGGCCGTGGCTGAAAATTCCTCGGGGAAGGCAGCCTCCAGTTCCGCCATCACCGACTTGCGGAACGGGGCCGCCGAATGTTCCAGGTGCCGCGTGGCCACCCGGCCAAACCGCTCCCGCAGCAGTTTCCTGTTGACCCTGGCGGAATTCTCAAAGCCGCTGCGTTCAACGCTGCTCCCGCCCAGCCCGATCCTGTTCGGGGAGAGCATGAACCGGGTGATGCCGCCCGGGGTGAAGAACATCTCCGGGCCCACGGGGCGGCCAAAAAACATGTCGTCATTGGAATATAGGAAGTATTCGGAAAGTCCCTTGATGTTGTGCAGCTGGGATTCCACGGCCATGGAATTGTGGGTGGGCAGCACCGACGGGTCCGCAAAGTGCTCGGCACTGGGCACCAGCCGGACCCTGGGGTGGTGGCTGGCCAGCCAGGCAGGGGCGGGGGAGTCCGTGGCAATGTGGATGGTGCGGATCCAGGGCGCAAACATGTATATGGAGCGCAGCGCATATTTGAGTTCGTCGACGTGCCGGAAGCGTGCTTCGTGGGCGTCGCCCTCACCCAGCACGGCACCGGCCTCCTGCGCGCGCCGCGCCGACTGATATTCCGCCGAGCTGCCGTCCACCCAGCTGAAGACCATGTCCACCGGGAAGGGCACGTCAAAGGCGTGGCTGGCAAACATGTCCTCGATGGTGGGCCAGGACTTGCCGTGGAGCTCCACCGTGCCCCGCCGGACGTCCCCGGTCCGGACCACCCGCCGGGTCAGGGAGTTCTCCCGGGGGAGCTTGAGTTGTCCCTTTCCGAACGTCCACAGCTCCAGCTGGACGCCGGCGGACGCACCGAAATACAGCCCGCCCGCGGGTTCCAGCCGCGGCCGGAACAGGCGCAGGATCCGGGCCCTGCCGTCGCCGTAAAGCTCGCCATCCGCCACCAGGAGGGTAGATTTCACCGTGCCCTTGCTGCGCGCATAAAACGGCTCATCGGCGAAGTGCCGGACCAGGGCGTCCTGCAGGGCCCCGCGGAAGGCGTTGTCGACGGCGAGCACCGGAACCTGCCCGTTCCCCCGGACCAGCAGGTAGGGGATTCCGTGGGTGTCCAGGGCGGCGCGGACGGCCAGCAGGTCCGCCACCGTGGCCTGTTCCTGAGTCAGGGTCGTGTTGGGCAGCGCCAGCCGTCCCTTGTGGACCACCACCCCGCCCCGGGCCAGCAGGCGGGCGGCGGCCGGCGTGGGCCGGCCGCCGCCCGGACGTTGTGCGGGCCCGTGGGGCGGGGTGGATGGCGTGGACAGCGGGCGCTCCTGGGGACAATGGTGCCGGCGGAGGCGCCGGGCGTACCTGGTGCGAGTTTACCGCGCTGGCACCTGGCCCAGCCGGAACAGGGCATCGGGGTCGTAGTGGCGGGGGAGCCGGGTCAGCCGTTCGAACACCTCGGGCGTGTAGCTGTCGGCAAACCCCGCCGTACCGCCTGAGGCCGAAAAGTTCGGCAGGCTGGCCCCGAAGTGCCACCGGCCCATCGAGGCGTTCATGCCCGCTGCGTGGCCCGCGATGGCCGGCAGCTCCGGCGGGGCTGCGACGCCCACGCTGTACAGGCCAAAGGCGGCGCCCCGGTGGCACAGGGCACTGGCGATCTGGGGCTCCTCGGACAGGGCCCCGCCAAACTGCCGGATTTCCACGAGCAGCTGCGGGGAGTTGGTGCCCGGGCCCACCGCCTCCAGCAGGGTTTGGGCGGCCGCCGGTGAAAAGTCCGCCAACAGGCAGGACGCCTCGGTCGCGGGCAGCGCGTCCTCGGGGTCCGAGTGCACCAGCCCGATCATGGAATAGGGCATTGCCCGCACCGCATCGATGAGGGGCGCGCCCACCGCGCGCATCGGCGCAAGCCAGCGGGCGCCGTCGTCCGGGTTGCCGACGTAAACATAGCGGACCGCCGCGGTGAACTTGCCGGCCAGCACCTCGGGGACCCCTGGCATGGGCGGCAGCTGCATGAGCGCAAGGGACGTGGTGGCCCCGGGTGGCAGGGTGGGGCACCAGTCCGACCAGGCGAGCGTTGCCGCAGCGACCGATTCCGCGCCGAAGAACAGTGCGCCGGCGTATATGACGGGCAGGGGCAGGAGATCGAATTCGGTGGCGGTGATGATGCCCAGGGAGGATTTTCCGCCGCGCAGGCCCCAGAAAAGGTCCGGCTCGGTTTCCGCGGTGACTTGGCGCAGGCGGCCGTCGCCGGTGACGACGTCGAACGCGCGCACCCGGTCGGAGGCGGCGCCGAACGTCCGTGCCATGGGGCCGATCCCCCCGCCACTGGTGTACCCGGCCACGCTGACGCCGGGCGCCGAGCCGCACAGCCCGGCGAGGCCGTGCTCCGCGCAGGCCGCGAGAACGGTTTTCCAGGTGACGCCGGCCCCGGTGCGGGCCCAGCCCTCCGCGCTGACGGTGCACCCGTCCAGCCGGCGGGTGTGGATGAGCAGGGCGCCGTCGAGGTCGCTGGCGATGCCGTGGCCGGTGGCCTGGACCGCAACCGGGAGCCCGTTGGCGGCGGCGAAGCGGACTGCCCGGACCACATCGGCGGGGGTGGCGGCTTCCAGGACCGCGGCCGGGCTGGTCTGCACGGCAAGGTTCCACGGGGTGGCGAGTTCGCCGTAGCCGGGTTCGCCCGGCTCGAACAGGGCGCCGTCCACGGTGCGGCGCAGCGCGTCAAACGTGGCGGTGCGGCCCGACGGTTTTTCACGTGGTTCCATGGCTCTCCTCCAAGACGCGGCCGCGCGACGCATTGGATGAGACCCTGGGCGGCCTATGCCAAGGATGGCATTGAACCGCCGGGGTGGCCAGTGCGCGTTTTAGCGCCGGCGGCGGTGGAAGACCAACGCCGTCGCAATCCCCACCAGCCAGATGTCCTTGGACAGTGCGACGCCCGCGGGCGTGGGGCGGATGCCGTCGGCCTCGGTCAAGCCGGGAGACTTGAGGTAATTGGCGAAAAGGCCGGTGGAGAAGGCGGCCAGCACCAGGCCGGCCAGGCGGGAGGGGACGAACGGCAGCAGGAGCGTGGTGCCGATGCCGATCTCCGCGAAGCTCAGGTAGCGGCCAAACTGTTCAGGTTCCAGGGTGGCCGCCTGCGGGATCACGCGGGCGGCGGAGGCCTGCAGCCCGGCGGCGTGCTCGGGCGAGAGGCTGAGCTTGCCCAGGCCGGAATTGAGGATGAACGCGCCCGACACCAGGCGGAGTGCGGCGTTGCTGATGCTGAAACCCATGGTGTTCTCCCTGTGGTCGTGCCGGTAAGGCGTGCAAGTTCAGCCTAGGGATTTGGGCCCGGCCTGGCTAGTCGCGGCCCCGGGACGCCGGCGGCGTGCCAAGCTGTCCGGGGCGGGTGAAATTTCACACGCCCCGGTCGCTTTGGCACGCCGCCAGCCCGGCCACAAGGGCGTCCAGGCCCAGCGCGAAGGCGGCGTCGGCGTCGTTGAGCCCTTCCGGATTCCGGCGGCGGGCGACGGCGTCGCTGAAGCGGGGCGCGCGGTCGGCCAGTTCGCCGGTGGCAAAAATGTCCGCGGGTGCGTTGGCGTCGTAGGCGGAGCCGAAGATGAAGGATTCAAGCGCCACAATCGCGTTGACAATCCCTTCCGGCGGCCAGCCGGCCCGCAGGAATCCCTCCGTCACGGCCTCGTACATCCTGATGGTCTGCGGCGCATTGGTCACGGGCAGCAGCGCAATGACGGGGATAAGGGGAAGGTGCGCTGAAAAGACCTGCCGGTACGAGTGGGCCCAGAGCCTGACGGCCTCGCCCCAGGGCCGCCCGGCAAAGGCAGACACGTCCACGCGGCCCATGAGGGCATCTTCAACCAGCAGCAACACATCCTGCTTGGAGGCAACATGGTTGTACAGGGCCGACGGCGCCACGTTCAGCGCCCTGGCCAGTCCTGCCATGGTGAGGGCCTTGTAACCGTCGCGGGCCACCAGCTTCAGCGCCGCCCGGGTGATTTGCCCCTGGCCCAGGAGCGCGTGCGGTGGGCGCCCTGCCCTGCGGCGTGCCGGCTTGGCACCGGCACCCGTCCCCGCCGGCCCGCGGCCTGCCAATGCACTGTCCGTCACAACACGCTCCCCCTCGATGCCCATGCACCGGTTGGCGCAAACATTTCCCGGCCACCCCTTTACCTTGCCGGGTGACGTCGGTTACAGTCTAATGGAAATGAACGTCATTCATTTAGTGACGCGGGTAGCCGCGGCTCACGGGAGAGGGAAACATGGCCACAACAAACATCATTGATCGGGACGTTGCCATCATTGGAGCGGGCCCGTCCGGCCTGACAGCGGCCCATGAGCTGAAAAAGGCCGGCCTGACAGTGGCCGTCCTCGAGGCGCGGGACCGCGTGGGGGGACGCACGTGGTCGAACACCATCGACGGCGCCTGGCTGGAAATTGGCGGCCAGTGGGTTTCCCCGGACCAGACGGCGCTCATCGGGCTCCTTGAAGAACTGGGCCTGGACACCTACTCCCGCTACCGCGACGGCGACAGCGTCTACATAGCCCCGGACGGCACGCGCACCCGCTACACCGGCGGGATGTTCCCGGTCGCGGCGGGAACCGAGGCGGAGATGACCACGCTCATCGACACCCTGGACGCGCTCGCCGCCGCCATGGACCCGGCCGCGCCGTGGGACCACCCCCAGGCCCGCGAGCTGGACACCATCTCCTTCCACCACTGGCTGCGCACCCAGTCAGGCGACGAGGAGGCCTGCAACAACATCGGCCTGTTCATCGCCGGCGGCATGCTCACCAAGCCCGCCCATGCGTTCTCGGCCCTGCAGGCCGTGTTCATGGCCGCCTCGGCAGGATCCTTCACGAACCTGGTGGACGACAACTTCATCCTTGACAAACGCGTGGTGGGCGGCATGCAGGGCGTTTCCCAGGCCATCGCCGCGAAGCTGGGTGGCGACGTCATCCTCAATTCCCCGGTGCGCAGCGTCCGCTGGGAGGAGGCCGACGGCGGATACCTCGCCACCGTGGTCAGCGACAACGCCACCGTCACCGCCCGGCGCGTGGTCATGGCCGTCCCGCCGAACCTGTACAGCCGCGTCTCGTTCGAGCCGCCGCTGCCGCGCCGCCAGCACCAGATGCACCAGCACCAGTCCCTGGGTTTCGTCATCAAGGTCCATGCCGTCTATGAGACCCCCTTCTGGCGCGAGGATGGGCTCTCCGGCACCGGTTTCAGCGCTTCCTCACTGGTCCAGGAGGTGTACGACAACACCAACCATGGCGATGCACGCGGCACCCTCGTGGGGTTCATCTCCGACGAAAAAGCCGACTACGCGTTCACCCTCCCGCCAGAACAACGACGGAAGGAAGTCACGGCAGCGCTGGCCGAGTTCCTCGGAGACGCCGGCGCCGAGCCCGTGGTGTACTACGAGTCCGACTGGGGCACCGAGGAATGGACCCGCGGCGCCTACGCTGCCAGCTACGACCTTGGTGGCCTCCACCGCTACGGCCCGGACCAGCTGACGCCGGTGGGCCCCATCCACTGGTCCTGCTCCGACCTGGCGGCCGAGGGCTACCAGCATGTGGATGGTGCCGTCCGCATGGGCCGGTTCACGGCCAAGAAGCTGGTCGACGAACTGGCATAACCGGCCCTTCGACCGGCCCCCGACAACAGTTGAATGTCCAGTGACAATGACGTCCAGGAGGACCTTATGCATTACGTAATTGCCTGCACCCGCGGCGGGGGGATGGCATCATGACCACCCAAGACGCTGTTACGAAGCCTGCCGGCGGCCCGGGCGAATTGGGCCTGAGTGAAAAGGGCCTGAGTGAAAAGGGCCTGAAGGCCGGCTCGGTGGGCCTGATCGGTGCCGTCGTGATCGGCATTTCCTGCATTGCCCCGGCCTACACGCTCACGGCCGCCCTGGGCCCCACGGTGTCAGAGGTCGGCGTCCACCTGCCGGCGATATTCCTGGTCGGCTTCATCCCGATGCTGCTGGTGGCGCTTGGCTACCGCGAGCTGAACAATGCCATGCCCGACGCCGGCACCTCCTTCACATGGGCCACACGGGCTTTTGGTCCGTGGCTGGGCTGGATGGGCGGGTGGGGCCTGATCGCGGCCACGATCATCGTCCTGTCCAATCTGGCGGCGGTGGCGGTGGACTTTTTCTACCTGATGCTCGCACAGATCTTCGCCAACCCATCCTTGGCGGAGCTGACCCGCGTGCTGCCGCTGAACATCGCCACCACGCTGGTATTCATTGCCGGGGCATGTTGGATTTCCTACCGCGGCATGGAAACCACCAAGGCCTTCCAGTACATCCTGGTGGCCTTCCAGCTCCTGGTGCTGGGCTGGTTTGCCGTTGCGGCCTTTGCACACGTGGCCAACGGAACGGCCTTCGACGCGACGGAGATCTCGGCCGACTGGTTCAACCCCTTCGCCGTGGGTTCCTTCTCCGCATTCGCGGCAGGGGTCTCGCTGTCCATCTTCATTTTCTGGGGCTGGGATGTCACGCTGACCATGAACGAGGAGACGAGGAACCCGGAAAAGACCCCGGGCCGGGCGGCCACGGTCACGGTCGTGGTCATCGTGCTGATCTACATGGTGGTCTCGCTCGCCACGCTGTCCTTCGCCGGCATTGGAACAACTGGACTGGGCGCCGGCAACCCGGCCAACCAAGGCAGCATCTTTGCCGTGCTGGCCGGCCCGGTCATGGGTCCGTTTGCCATCCTGATGTCCCTGGCGATCCTCAGCTCGTCAGCGGCGTCGCTGCAGTCCACGTTTGTTTCCCCGGCCAGGACACTGTTGGCCATGGGCCACTACCGTGCCCTGCCGAAGGGTTTTGGCCGGATCAGCCCCACGCACAAGTCTCCCGGCTATGCCACGGTTGCGGCGGCCATTGCCGCTGCGGGATTCTATGTCGTCACCCGTACGCTCTCCGAGAACGCGCTTTGGGACACCATCACCGCACTGGGCATGATGATCTGCTTCTACTACGGCATCACGGCCCTGGCCTGCGTGTGGTACTTCCGCGCCGAAGCCATCCGCGGGGTGCGGAACTTCCTGTGCAAGTTCCTGGCGCCGCTGGTGGGCGGGGTGATCCTGTTGGTCATGTTCGTCAAGACCGCCTACGACTCCATGGACCCGTCCTACGGTTCCGGCTCCAACATTGGCGGGCTGGGCCTGGTGTTCATCCTCGGCTGCGGCGTGATCGCGCTGGGGGCGGTGCTGATGTTCTTCATGTACCGGCGGCACCCGGAGTTCTTCAAGGGCCGGGTGCTCAGCCGCAGCAGCAAGGTCTACAACCCCTGACCTTAAACGCCGGCGGCGTGCCATGCTATCCGGGGCGGGTGAAATTTCACACGCCCCGGTCGCTTTGGCACGCCGCCGGTTGTCCGGGCTCAGCTCTTCGGGCGGCGGGCCGCCTCGCGTTCCTTGGCCAGCTTGGCCTCGGCCCGGGCCTTGGCGAACACGGCGCGTTCCTCCACCAGCCAGGCGGGGGGAGCCTTCAGCAGGGCGGTGATTTCCGCCGTCGTCAGCGGCTCGGTGATGTCGGAGCGGTTCAGGCCGCCAATGGAGATGTTCAGCTTCTGGGCCACCACCTGGCGCGGGTGCGGGCCGCTGCGGCGCAGTTCCACCAGCCACGCCGGCGGATTCTCCTGCAAAACCTTGAATTCCTCCCGGCTGATTGCGTTCTCTTGGAATTCCGCAGGTGCGGCAGGCAGGTGGATGCCCAGCTTCCTGGCCGCGGTGGCGGACTTCATGGCCTGGGGCGACGGTTCAATGGTCATGGATCAAGGGTACCGGCCGCCGCCGCCCGGCACCGCAGTGGGTTAGGGTGAACAGGTGCCGGAACCCCGTGAACTTACAGTGACCTTTGTGCCTGGCGTGACTCCCGGAAAGTGGATCCACCGCTGGAACGAACGCATGCCGGACGTGGCGTTGGTGTCCCGGCCGGTGCCCGAATCCGGCCAGCTCGACGCCGTCCGGGCCGGCACCGCGGACATGGCGTTTGTGCGCCTGCCGGTGGACAAGGCCGGGCTGAACGTCATACCGCTCTATACGGAGCTGTCCGTGGTGGTGGCGCCCAAGGACCACCCGATCGCGGCGTTTGAGGAAATCGACGTCGCGGAACTGGCTGACGAATACCTGCTGGCCGACCCCGACGATTTCCCGGCCTGGCGCGGGATCTCCAGCGAAATCCGGGCCGGAACCCGCAAGCCCCTGCCGCCCATGGCCTCCGTCGAGGACGCCCTGGACCTCGTCGAGTCGGGCCTGGGCATCCTGATCCTGCCAATGTCCGTGGCCCGCCACTTCAACCGGACGGCGCTGCGGGCCCGGGTGGTGACGGGCGTGCCGGAATCGGGGATCGGCCTGGCCTGGCTGCATTCCGATGTGCCGCTGGCGGACGGCTTTGACGCCGTCATCGAGGAATTCATCGGCGTGGTGCGCGGCCGCAGCGCCAACAGTTCACGCCAGCCGTCCGTGCAGGCCAGGCAGGACGCCGCGCCCAAGAAGGGCGCCAAGGCAGCCGGCGGCAAGGGCGGCGCCGGCAAGGGCGAGGGCAAGGGTGAGGGCAAGGGTGGCCGTCCCAACCTTCGCGGGGGCGGCCGGCCCGGCGGCAAGGCCCGGGCCCAAAAGCGCGGCCGGCGCTAGCTGCAGCCGGCCGCCGGCGGTTGGGGAGGATGGACCGGTGGTCCGGGCCTGTCGGGCCCAACAGTCCATTTCGGGATCCCCTGCCTCAGGGAATGAGCACCAGTTTCCCGCGGGCCGTGCCGGCTTCCATGGCAGCGTGGGCGCCGGCGGCGCCGCTCAGGGGCAGCCGGGTGATGTGGCGGGCACGCAGGCTGCCGTCGGCCAGCAGTTCGTTGACGGCGCGGGCAGCGTCGGCGAGTTCCCCGACGGTGGCGTTGCTGATGGCAAATCCGTGGACGCTGCCGTCGCGCGTGTAGAGCCTGCCCAGCGGCAGCGCGTTGGTGGCGGCCATGCCGGACAAGGCAATGATCCGCCCGCGCAGCGCCAGCATCTCCACAGCGGCCTCCAGCTGGTGCCGGCCCGACGTTTCAATGTGGACATCCAGGCCACGGCCGCCGGACACTGAACGGGCCGCCGCCGCCAGTTCGTCCATGAGTGCGGGGGAACGGTAGTCCAGCGTGGCCGTGGCGCCCAGGCTGCGGCAGTGGCCGGCGTCGTCCGCGCTTGAGGAGGTGATGACGCGGGCCCCGGCACGGACGGCCTGGACCACCAGGGCCGATCCCACCTGCCCGGTGCCGCCTCCCACAAACACCGTATCGCCCGGCTGCACGCCGGCGTGGCGGTGCAGCGCCAGCCAGGCCGTGGCCCCGGCATGCAGGACGGCTGCCGCCTCCACCGGATCCACGCCGGCCGGAAGCGGGTACAGCCGGTCCGCGGGCACCACTGTGAACGCCGCACCGGCGCCGCTCCTGCCGCCGAATCCCAGCGAGTTGGACCACACCGGGTCTCCGGGCCGGAAGGGGGCATCAACCGCGGCGCCCACGCGCTCCACGGTGCCGGTGGCGTCGCGCCCGATCGCCTGCGGAAAGGACAGTGCGGTGGCGTAGCCGCCGCTGCGCACAAAGGTGTCCACGTGGTTCACGGCGGTGGCCGCCACGCGGACCAGCACGGCATGGTCCGGCAGCTGCGGCACAGGCAGCGGGCCAAATTCAATCACGTCGCTGCCGCCGGTGTGCCGGAAATACGCCGCGTCCATCATGTCTTGGGCCATGGACGGCATTTTATGCCCCAAATTTTTTTTAGCCTTAAAACAGGACCGACCCGGCGCGGGGGGGTGTGCGCCGGGCCTTTCATCCAAGTCCGCGGTTGATGCGCGGAAGTGGTGGCTCTTTGTTCCTGCTGGGGCCGTTCCGTCCGGAGGATCCCCGTCCTCGGCGGCCCTCGATAAAGCTACCCGGCCCGTGCGGCGGCGTCGATGGGGAGAACTACCCATGCCCGGTTCCGGCGCGCCGGCAGGGCCGCATGCAGCGCGGCGCAGGAGGGAATGTCTCGCTCGTGTCTCGATTGTCCGGGCGGGCATTAAAACCGTTGACACGCGGGCCGTAGCATGTCATATTTTACTCACTTGTGCAGTGTGATTCAGCTAACAATTCCCGAAGCCGGCGTGCGCACAGCTGGCCCGTATTCGGCATGTTGTCACGTCAAAGGAGATGCAGGCAATGAAACTTCGACTTCCCAGGGCAGTTGCCGTCGGGGCCGTGGCCGTGGCCATGCTGGCCACCAGCGGATGCAGCGGAATTCTCAGCGGCGGGGGCGGCAAATCGGCCGATTCAGGCCCGATCAAGCTGGCCGCCGTCATTCCGATGTCCGGTTCCAGCGCACCCACGGGCGTGTACATGAAGAACGGCATGCAGATGGCGGTCGATGAGATCAACGCCAAGGGAGGTGTGCTGGGACGCCAGCTGTCCCTTGACCTGGAAGACGGCGCCTGCGATCCCACCCAGGCGGCCGCCGCGGCCAACAAGGCAGTGTCCAACGGGGCCGTGGTCTCCGTGGGCGGCTACTGCTCCGGCGCCACCTTGCCCACGCTGCCGATCTTTGCCAAGGCCAACATCCCCATGATCATCCCGGCCGCCAACTCCCAGGACCTGGTCAACCAGAAACTGCCCAATGTGTTCATGATCAACGGCACCGGCACGCAACAGGCAGCCGCTGCCGTCAAGTTCATGGCCAAGGACGGCGTGAAGAGCGTTGCCCTGATGGACGACAACACCAGCTACTCCAAGGACATTGCCACCGAGACCAAGAAGGACCTGCAGGCGGACGGCACCGTGAAGGTGGCCCTGGCCACGTCCGTGACGGCCGGCGAAAGCGACTACTCCTCGGCCGTGCATGACATCATGGGCGCCAACCCGGACATGCTCTACTGGACCGGCTACTACCAGGAAGGCGGGCTGATCATCAACCAGCTCAAGTCCGCCGGCTACAAGGGCAAGATCATGGTGGCGGACGGCAGCGTTGACCCGTCCCTGGTGAAGATTGCCGGCGCGGCCAATGCCGAGGGAGTGTTCGCCACGATGACCCAGACCCCCGACACCATCAAGGGCGCCGAGACCTGGATCTCCGACTACACGAAGAAGTTCGGCACGGCCCCGGGCCCCTACTCCACCCAGTCCTACGACGCCGTGCGCGTGGCGGCCGAGGCCATCACCCAGGCCAAGGGGACCGACGGCGCAGCGGTCAACAAGTCGCTGGAGGCCATCAACGGCTTCAAGATCTTCTCCGGCCCGCTGAAGTTCACCCCGGAGCACACGCTGAGCAGCGGCGGCTTCCAGATCCTGGTCATCCAGGGCGGGAAGTTTGTCCTCAAGGATGCCCTGAGCTAGCCCAGGCCAGGCAGGCGGGCGCGGCCTCCCGGGCCCGCCTGCCTGGCACCTCCCGTCCCGAACACCGCTTGCACGGCTTTAGGCAGGTCACGCATGACCCAACTCATCTGGAACGGCCTCTTCGTCGGTTCCTTTTACGCACTCATTGCCCTGGGCTATTCCATGGTCTACGGCATCATCAAGCTCCTGAACTTCGCCCACGGCGACATCTACATGCTCGGCGCGTTTGTCGGCTTCGCCATGCTGAGCTCCGTCGGGGTGATCCCGGCGTCCATGTCCATCACGGCACTGCTGATCGTGCTGCTGCTGTGCATGCTCGTGACCGGCGGGATCGGCGTCGGCATTGAATACCTGGCGTACCGGCCGCTGCGGAACTCGCCCCGGCTCGCCGTGCTGATCACCGCCGTCGGCGCGTCATTCACCCTGGAATACGGCGTCAGCGCCGTGGCCGGCCCCAACCCCAAGGTTTTCCCGGTTCGGCTGGAGGGGGACAGCTTCACCGTGCTCGGCGCCCGCATCTCCGTCCCGCAGATCGTGCTCATGGTCATTGCCGTGCTGCTGATGGTGGGGCTGAACTCCTACATCCAGCGCACCTCGATGGGCCGTGCCATGCGCGCCATCGCCCTGGACACCAAGGGCTCGCTGCTCATGGGCATCAACGTCAACAAGGTCATCACCTGGACGTTCTTCATCGGCTCCGCGCTCGCCGGCGCGGCGGGCGTCATGGCCGGGGCCTACTACGGCAAGATCGACTTCCTCATGGGCTTCATCATCGGCCTGAAGGCGTTCACCGCGGCCGTCATCGGCGGCATCGGCAACATCAAGGGTGCCATGCTCGGCGGCCTGCTGCTGGGCCTGCTGGAGGCCTTCGGGTCCCAGTGGCTGGGCGGCCAATGGCGCGACGTCTTCACCTTTGGCGTCCTCATTGCCTTCCTGACCCTCAAGCCCACCGGCCTGCTGGGCGAACGCGTGACGGAGAGGGTGTAGCCATGAGCGACAACGTCGACACCTCCCGCGCCCCGCGCCGCATCGGCAAGCCCGCCAGCCGCGTCTCCCGCCTGTTTGAAAGCCGGCAGCTGGGCTGGGCGGCCTTCGCCATCGCCGTGCTCTTCCCCTTTGTGCTGGCCAGCAACTACGCCATGAGCATCGGCACCACGGCCGTGATCTTCATCCTGCTCGCCTCCGGCCTGAACATTGTGGTGGGCTACTGCGGACTGCTGGACCTGGGCTACATCGCCTTCATGGCGGTGGGCGCCTACACCGCCGGCATCCTCTCCAAGGCGTGGGAACTGCCCATCCTCTTCACCATCCCGGCCGTCGTGGGGATGTGCATCCTGGCCGGGCTGATCATCGGCGGGCCCACGCTGCGCCTGCGCAGCGACTACCTGGCCATCGTGACCCTCGGCTTCGGCGAAATCATCCGCCTGACGGCGAACAACCTGTCCGTCACCGGCGGCCCGTCCGGCATCTACGGCATCCCGGGTGTGGAATTGTTTGGCCTGGACCTCTCCGCCCCGGTCCCCTTCTACTACTTCTGCGTGGTGGTCGTGGCGTTGATGGTCCTCGGCTCCGCCCGGCTGGGCAAGTCCCGGCTGGGCCGGGCCTGGCGGTTTGTGCGCGAGGATGAGGACGCCGCGGAGGCCATGGGCATCCACACCTACAAGGTGAAGCTGGCCGCCTACATCTTCGGGGCCATCTGGGGCGGGATCGGCGGGGTGCTGTTTGCCTCCCACCTCTCCGCCATCTCCCCGCAAAGCTTTGTGTTCCTGCAGTCGGCCCTGGTGCTGATGGCCGTGGTGCTCGGCGGCATGGGGAACACGCGCGGGGTGGTGGTGGGCGCCGTCGTCATTTCCCTGCTGCCGGAATTCCTGCGGGACCTGGGCAACCTGCGCTACGTGATCTTCGGCGTCGTGCTGGTGGCCGTCATGGTGCTCCGGCCCCAGGGTTTCTGGCCGTCGCGCGCCTATGAACCTGAACAGCCCAAGGACGTCAAGGACGACGCCGGCCCCGGCCCGGGTGCCCCCGTCGCCACCGCAAAGGAAGGGACCCCGTGAGCCCGCTGCTGGAAGTGCGCGATTTGCAGATTGCCTTTGGCGGGGTGAAGGCCGTCAACGGACTCTCCTTCTCCGCCGACGCCGGGGAGATCGTCTCGGTGATCGGGCCCAACGGTGCCGGGAAGACCAGCGCCTTCAACTGCATCACCGGGTTTTACAAGCCGGTGGGCGGGAAGGTGGTGCTGGACGGAGCGGACATCACCGGCAAGCGCCCGGCCGTGATTGCGGCCACCGGGGTGACCCGCACCTTCCAGAACCTGCGCCTGTTCCCGGACCTGACGGTGCTGGACAACGTGCGCGGCGGCATGCACCTGTACGGCGGGCAGAATTTTGTGGACGCCCTGTTCCACACGCCCCGGTACCGCAAAAGCGAACGGGCCTACACCCGCGAGGCGCACCGCTGGCTGGACTTTGTGGGCTACAAGGGCGGGCGCGGCATCCCGGTGCGCAACCTTGCCTATGGCCAGCAGCGCCAGGTGGAAATGGCCCGCGCCATGGCCCGCAAGGCCAAGCTGGTGCTGCTGGACGAGCCCGGCGCCGGGCTGAACCACTCGGAAAAACAGGAACTGCTGGAACTGTGCCGCAAGATCCGGGACCTCGGCGCCGCCGTCGTGCTCATTGAGCACGACATGGGCGTGGTCATGGAGGTCAGCGAACGGGTGGTGGTGATGAACTTTGGCAAGGAGATCGCGGACGGGACCCCCGATCAGGTGAAGGCGAACCCGGCCGTCATCGAGGCCTACCTCGGCAAGGCCGACGACGAACCGGTCCCGCCGCCGACCGCCGCGGCCGTGCACGACGCCGAAGCGGCCGCCAACGAGGCGGCCGGATCCGACGGAAGCGAAGGGGGCCGGGGCTGATGGCCATGCTCGAATTTGAGAACGTGGAAGTGTTCTACGGCAAGATCCAGGCGCTGCGCGGCATCAACGTCCGGGTCGAGGAGGGCGAGATCGTCGCGCTGCTGGGCAACAACGGCGCCGGCAAGACCACCACGCTGTCCACGGCGTCGGCCATTGTGAAGGCGCACTCCGGGCGGATCAGCTTTGACGGCAAGGACATCACCCGCGCCAAGCCGTGGGAGGTGGTGGGCGCCGGCCTGATCCACGTCCCGGAGGGCCGGCGGATCTTCTCCACCCTCTCCGTGCTGGAAAACCTGCAGCTGGGCGGGTACCTGGTCAAGGACCGCGCGGCCGTGCAAAGGCGGCTCAAGGACGTCCTTGAACTGCTCCCGCTGCTGGCGCAGCGGCGCACGCAGCAGGGCGGCACGCTGTCCGGCGGCGAGCAGCAGATGCTGGCGATTGGCCGGGCGCTCATTGCCGGGCCGCGCATGCTGATGCTGGACGAGCCGTCCATGGGGCTGGCGCCGCTCATCGTGGCCCAGGTCATGGACGTAATCAGGGAAGTCAACGCCAACGGCACCACCGTGCTGCTCGTGGAACAAAACGCGCGGGCCGCCCTGAAGATCACCAGCCGCGGCTACGTCATTGAAAACGGGGCCACCACCATGACCGGCACCGGCGCGGAACTGATGGCGGATTCACGCATTGTTGAGGCATACCTGGGGTCGTAGGATCCCAGCTGGTCTAAAAAGGGGACGGGATGAAGGCGGAAACGTGGGACATTGGCACCGTGGACTACCACACGGCGGGTGAGCCGTTCCGGATAGTGCCGGCCCCGCCCTTCCTGATCGCGGGCGAAACCGTGCTGGAACGCCGCGAAAGCGCCATGACGGGGGACGCGGACAAGCTGCGCCGCCTGCTGGTCAACGAACCCCGCGGGCATGCCGACATGTACGGCGGCTTCATCGTCCCGCCGAACGACGCCGGCGCCCACTTTGGCGTGCTGTTCTGGCACAAGGACGGCTTCTCCACGGCCTGCGGGCACGGGACCATCGCCTTGGGCGCATGGGCCGTGCGCAGCGGCCGGGTGCGCGCCGCGGACGACGGCGACACCGACGTGGTCATCGACGTCCCCTCCGGGCGGGTCACCGCCCGGGTGGGCGTGGCGGCCGGGCGGGTCACGGGGGTCACCTTCCGCAACGTCCCGTCCTACGTGGTGGACCGGGACGTGGAGGTGAAGACCCCCGACTTTGGCCGGCTGCGCGTGGATGTGCTGTGGGGCGGGGCGCTGTACGCCGCGCTGCCGGCGCAGGCGGCGGGACTGGACGTCACGCCGTCGAACCTGCACCGGCTCATCGACGCCGGCCGGCAGGTGAAGGCCGCGCTCGCCGGCCATCCCGCCGCGCACCACCCCTCCGACACCCGGCTGGATGGCATTTACGGCACCATCTTCCACGAACCGGTGGGCCCGGACAGCGGGCTGGAGCTGCGCGGGGCGCTGGCGCAGCGCAACGTGGCGGTCTTTGCCGACGGGCAGGTGGACCGCTCGCCGTGCGGCTCGGGCACGGCGGCGCGCGTGGCCGCGCTGACGGATTCCGGCGAACTGGCCTACGGCGACGTGCTGGACCACTTTTCCATCATCGACTCCCACTTCACCGCCCGGGTGGCGGACCACTCCGAGGCGGGCGTGGTGGTGGAGGTCCTGGGGCAGGCGTTCCCGGTGGGGGAGGGGAAGTTCACCCTGGAGGCCGACGACGAACTGGGCCTGGGGTTCGTGCTGCGGTAGCACCCTCCGGCCCTAGTATTATGTGACATTGTACTGATAGTGTGAGAACCATCACTCCCCGTGCCGGGGAGGCCGACAACCGTCCTTCCAACGCAAAGGAGCCCCTCATGACAACCCGAACCCGGCCCTGGCACGGCATCCATGTGGCCACCGCCCTGCCGTTCAATGCCGACGGCAGCGTGGACTTCGCGGCCTACGCGGAGCACGTGGCCTGGCTGGCTGCCAACGGCTGTGACGGCGCCTGCCCCAACGGCTCGCTGGGCGAGTACCAGACCCTGACGGCGGAGGAACGGGCAAAGGTGGTTCAGACCGCCGTCGCCGCCTCCCCGGAGGGCTTCACGGTGATGCCCGGCGTGGCCGCCTACGGCGCCGACGAATCCCGCCGCTGGGCCGAGCAGGCACGGGATGCCGGAGCCGCGTCCGTGCTGGCGCTGCCGCCCAACACCTTCAAGGCCGACGACGACGCGGTCCTGGCCCACTACCGGGAAGTGGCGAAGGCCGGCCTGCCCGTGGTGGCCTACAACAACCCCTACGACACCAAGGTGGACTTGGTGCCCGCGCTGCTGGCGCGCCTCCATGGCGAGGGGCTCATCGTGGCCGTGAAGGAATTCACCGGGGACGTGCGCCGCGCCTACGAGATTGCCGAACTGGCACCGGAGCTGGACCTGCTGGTGGGCTCCGATGACGTCCTGCTGGAACTGGGCCTGGCCGGGGCCGTGGGCTGGATTGCCGGCTACCCCAACGCCATCCCGCAAAGCACCGTGGAACTTTACAACCTCGCCACCAGCGGGGCCGCGGAGGACATCAAGGCGGCGCTGCCCATCTACCGGGACCTGCATCCGCTGCTGCGCTGGGACTCCAAGCCGGAGTTCGTCCAGTCCATCAAGCTCTCCATGGACCTTGCCGGGCGCAAGGGCGGCGCCTGCCGCCAGCCGCGCCTGCCGCTGCCCGCGGACGTCGCCGCCCGGATCACCGCCGACACCGAGGCCGTGCTGGCCAAGGGCTACAAGTAAAGGCCCATCCATGCGCTCCAAGCGGGTCATCCACACCGTGGAATCCCACACCGAGGGAATGCCCACCCGCGTCGTCACCGGCGGCGTGGGCACCATCCCCGGGGACACCATGGCGCAGCGGCGGCAGTGGTTCATGGACCACAGCGACGACGTGCGCACCCTGCTCATGTACGAACCCCGCGGCCACGCCTCCATGAGCGGGGCCATCCTGCAGCCGCCCACCCGGCCCGACGCCGACTACGGCGTGCTGTTCATCGAGGTCTCCGGACTGCTGCCCATGTGCGGCCACGGCACCATCGGCGTGGCAACCGTGCTGGTGGAAACCGGCATGGTGCCGGTGGTGGAACCGGTGACCACCATCCGGCTGGACACCCCCGCCGGGCTGGTGGTGGCCGAGGTGGCCGTGGAAGGCGGCGCGGCACGGTCCGTCACCATCCGCAACGTGCCCTCGTTTTCGCTCGCCCTGGACCAGCGGGTGGGCGTGGACGGCATCGGCGAGGTCCGCTACGACATGGCGTTCGGCGGGAACTTTTACGCCATCGTGGACCTCGAATCGCTGGGCCTGCCGTTTGAGCGTGCTGCCAAGGACCGCCTGCTGGACGCGGGCCTGAAAATCATGGCCGCCATCAACGGCCACAACCCGCCCGTACACCCCGAACGGGCCGACATCACCGGCTGCCACCACGTTTACCTGAAGGCGCCCGGCTCCACGGCGCAGCACTCCCGCCACGCCATGGCCATCCATCCGGGCTGGTTTGACCGCTCGCCCTGCGGCACCGGCACCAGCGCCCGCATGGCCCAGTTGCACGCCCGGGGCGAGCTGGCCCTCAACACGGACTTCGTGAACGAATCGTTCATCGGCACCCAGTTCACCGGCCGGCTCGTGGAGACGGCGACGGTGGGCGGGCTGCCCGCCGTCGTCCCCACCATCACGGGGCGGGCCTGGGTGACGGGTACAGCCCAGTACCACCTGGACCCCGAGGACCCCTTCCCGGCAGGGTTTTTGCTGTGACCGCCCTGGCGCTCAGCGGGGAGGAAAAGGCCATGCTCGACGGCGGCCGCGGCCCCGGTGCCGCCATGGCCATGCGCCTGGTGGCCGCCCTGGCGGGCGTGCTGGGCGCCGAACGGCTCATCCCCGTCAGGGGGGCGCACATTGACAGCTGCCTGTACCACGGGCAGGCCGGGCTCGACTTCGCCCAAAAACTGGCCGGGCTGGGCGCCAGGGTGGCCGTCCCCACCACCTTGAACGTGGGCTCGCTGGACCTGATGCATCCGGGCCTGGTGCGGCTGCCGCCCGGGGAGGCCGCCCCCGCCCGGGCGCTCATGGACGCCTACCGGACCCTCGGGGCGCGCGCCACCTGGACCTGTGCGCCGTACCAGTCCCTGGACCGGCCCGCCTTTGGCGAGGACGTGGCGTGGGCGGAATCCAACGCGATTGTCTTTGCCAATTCCGTGCTGGGCGCCCGGACCGAGCGGTATGGCGATTTCATCGACATCTGCGCCGCCGTCACCGGCCGCGTGCCGCAGGCCGGGCTGCACCTGGACGCCAACCGCGTGCCCACGCTGGAGCTTGACTGCTCCGCGCTGCCCGCGTCCATGCTGGCGGAGGAGGCGGTCTGGGCCGCCCTGGGGGACGTGGTGGGGCGGCAGTCCGGCACCGGGGTGCCGCTGCTGACCGGGATCGACCCGGCGCTGGCGGACGAGGACAAGCTCAAGGCGCTCGGGGCCACCTCGGCGTCCGCCGGCGGCGTGGCCCTTTTCCACGTGGCCGGCGTGACGCCCGAGGCAGTGGCCGCCGGCCGCGCCTGGGCGGGGCTGCCCGCCGTAACCGTCACCACGGGCATGCTGCGGGCGGCCCGGGACGAGCTGACCACCGCGGACGCCGCCGCCCCGCTGGACGCCGTGGCCCTGGGCACCCCGCACTTTTCCGTGCACGAGTTTGGCAAGCTGGCCGCCGCGCTGGAGGGCCGGCCCGCCTTCCACCCCGGCTGCACCGTGTGGATCAACACCTCCCGCGAAGTGTTGGGGCAGGCCCGGGAAGCCGGGCTGGTGCAGGCCGCCGAGGAGCGCGGGGCCCGCATTGTGGTGGACACCTGCACGTACATCACGCCCATCCTGGGCCCGCAGGAACGCACCGTCATGACGCCCTCGGGCAAGTGGGCCTGGTATGCGCCGATGAACCTCGGGGTGGACGTGGTGTTTGGCACGCTGTCCGAATGCCTCGACTCGGCCTGCGCCGGAAAGGTGGTGCGCGATGACGGGCTGTGGGGTTGAGGCGGAGGCGGGCGGCCACGCCCGGCTCACGGGGCGGACGCTGTGCCCCGGCGAGGGAAGCGGGCCCCTGCTGGTGCTCACCGAGCCGCTCTCGTTTTGGGGCGGCACGGACCGCGGGACGGGCCTGGTCATCGACGCCCACCATCCACAACACGGCTGCTCCCTGGCTGGCCGGGTGCTGTTGATGGACGCCTCGCGCGGCTCCAGTTCCTCCTCGTCGGTGCTGGCCGAGCAAATCCGCGCCGGCGTGGGCCCCGCGGCCATCCTGCTGACGGCCCGGGACGCCATTGTGGCGCTGGGGGCCCTGGCCGCCGCGGAACTTTATGGCACACGAGTGCCGGTGGTGCTGCTGGGCGCCGCCGACGCCGGCCGGCTGGGGCAGTGCACCGGAGCAGTCGCGCGGGTGGGTGCCGGCGCGGACGGACGGGCCGGCGTCGAACTTGCAGACAGACCGCGAGGGAACCCCGCCGAAGGAGCCCCATGACCCTGCCATACATCGATGCAGCCGCCCTGCGGGCGCTGGTGCCGCCGGCCGCCGCCGTGGCCGCGCTGGAGGACGCCCTGCGCGGCGGCCAGGACCCGGAGCTGGATCCCCCGCGGCTGTTCGCCCCGCTGGCCGCCGGCGAGTTCCTGCTCATGCCGGCGCAGTCCGCCCGCTACGCCGGGGTCAAGGTGGCCACGGTGGCGCCCGGGAATCCCGCCAAGGGGCACCCGAAGATACAGGGCACCTACCTGCTACTCGACGGCACGTATTTAACACCGTTGTGCGCCATGGACGGGGCCGAGCTGACGCTCGTCCGCACGCCCGCCGTGACGGCCATGGCGCTCAAGCACCTGCTGGCGCTGCGGGGTGCCGCCTCCGCCGGCGCCGTGGTGGTGTTTGGCACCTCGCTGCAGGCCGACCGGCACATTGGGGCGCTGCAGGCGGTGTGCGGCCTGGCGTCCCTCGTGGTGGTGGGCCGGAGGGCCGGTGCGGCGCAGGAACTGGCGGCCAGGTGGGCCTCGCGGGGCGTGGCGGCACGGGCCGGATCCCCCTCGGAGGTCGAAGGCGCCGACGTCGTGGTGTGTGCCACCTCCTCCCCGGAGCCCGTGTTTGACGGCGCCCTGGTGCGGGACTCGGCCGTCGTGGCTGCGATTGGCTCGCACGGCCTGGAGGCCCGCGAAATCGACCCGGTGCTGGCGCGGCGTGCCTCGGTGGTGGTGGAGGGCCGGGCCTCGGCGCTGCGCGAGGCCGGGGACCTGATCCCGGCCCGTTCCGCGCAGGAGTGGGCGGAGGGCGGGCTCGGCACGCTGGCCGAGCTGGTGGGCGGCCGTTTTGTGCCGGAGGAGGGAACGCCGCTGCTGTACACGGGCGTTGGGATGTCGTGGGAGGACATCGTGGTGGCCGGACTGGCCCATGAACGCTTCGCGGGCCATCCCGCGAGGGACTAAAATATCATATTGCACAGGGACGGCCGTCCCACATTCAATGCAGGGCTGGGGAACGGAGGGGCCATGGGCTCCATGGAGACGACGACGCACCTCGCTGCCGTCAAGAAGAGTGTGAGCCTGCGCGAAACGGTGGCCCAGGCCCTGCGGGCTGCCGTCATTTCCGGGGAGATGAAGCCCGGGGAGGTGTATTCGGCGCCTACCCTGGGGAAGCGTTTTGGCGTTTCACCCACGCCGGTCCGCGAGGCCATGCTGGACCTTGTCAAGGAGGGGCTGGTGGTCTCGCTGCCCAACAAGGGCTTCCGCGTCACCGAGGTCTCCGACGCCGACCTTGATGAAATCACGGCCCTGCGCCTGCTCATCGAACCGCCCACGGTTGCCGACGTGACGCCGTTGATCGATGCGGACGGGCTGGAACGGCTGCGCGGGATGGCCGCCGCCATCGTTGACTTTGCCGGCCAGGGTGAGCTGATTTCCTATACCGAGGCGGACCGCGCCTTCCACATCGCCATCCTGGAGTACAGCGGCAACAAACGCCTCGTCACGCTCATCACCGAGCTACGGGCGCACACCCGGCTGCTGGGCCTGGCGCCCTTGGCCGCCTCCGGGGAGCTGCGCGGGATGGCCGTGGAGCACCTGGACCTGGTGGAGCTGATGGCTGCCGGCAAGGCCGCCGAGGCGCAGGCGCTGATGACCCGGCACATCGGCCACGTCCGCGGCGAATGGGCCAAGCCGTAGGGCCTCCCGCATCCGCGGAAGCCGTCACGGCACACCGGCCGGACAGGGGGTGTTCGCCAGCTGTGACATGTGACATACTACTGAAATGTTGCTGCCCCGCTCTGCTGACGTCGTAGTCATCGGCGCCGGCGCCGTGGGCGCCGCGTGTGCGTACTCTGCCGCGCGTGCTGGGTTCCGCGTGGCCGTCGTGGACCAGGGCGCCGTTGCCGGCGGCACCTCCAGCGCCTGCGAGGGAAACCTCCTGGTCTCCGACAAAGAGGCCGGCCCCGAACTCGACCTGGCGCAGTATTCCCAGTCCCTGTGGCGCGGAGAGCTGGCCGAATTCGGCCACCTTTGGGAATTTGAATCCAAGGGCGGCCTGGTGGTGTCCGCCAGGCCCGGCACCCAGGCCAACCTCGAGCGGCTGGCGGGCAGGCAGCGGGAGGCGGGTATCGACGTCGAACTGGTGGACGCGCAGGACCTGGCGGGCCATGAGCCGCAGCTGGCCCCCGGCCTGGCGGGCGGCGCGTACTACCCCCAGGACGCGCAGGTGCAGCCCATGCTCGCCGCCGCCCACCTGCTGCGGCTGGCACGCACGCTGGGCGCCACCGTCCACCCGGACACGGGCGTCACCGGGTTCACGCGGTCCGGCGGCAGGGTGACGGGCGTGGCCACCGGCCGCGGCGCCATTTCCGCGAACGCCGTGGTCAACGCGGCCGGCACCTGGGGCGGGGCCGTCGCGCAGCTGGCCGGCGTCAACGTCCCCGTGCTGCCGCGCAAGGGCTACGTGATGGTCACCGAACCGCTTCCCCCCATGGTGCGGCACAAGGTCTACGCGGCCGAATACGTGGACAACGTGGCCAGCTCCGACGCAGGCCTGCAGACGTCCCCCGTGGTGGAGGGCACTCGCGGCGGCACCATCCTGATCGGCTCCAGCCGCGAACGCGTGGGCTTTGACAAGCAGTTCAACCCCCGTGTCCTGGCCGAAATGGCAGGCAAGGCCATCGCGCTGTTCCCGTTCCTGGCCGGCGTGAAGGCGTTGCGCAGCTACTCCGGATTCCGGCCCTACTGCCCCGACCACCTGCCCGTGATCGGCCCCGACCCGCGGGCCCCCGGGCTGTGGCACGCCTGCGGGCACGAAGGCGCGGGAATCGGCCTCGCCGTGGGGACCGGGGCACTGATTGCCGCGTCCCTGGCCGGCGCCACACCCGCCATGGACCTGGCGCCGTTTGCCCCCGAACGCTTCGACCTGCACTCCCCGGACCCCGAGACGGAGGCCGCCCATGCCTGAGCTTCAGCTGTCCCTGGACGGCGCCCCGCTGTCCGCCCGGCCGGGCCAAACGGTCGGCGCCGCCCTGGCCGGTGCGGGCATCGCCTCGTGGCGCACCACCCGCCACGCAGGGCGCCCGCGCGGGCTGTTCTGTGGCATCGGCGTCTGCTTTGACTGCCTGTTGACGGTCGACGGCGTCCCCAACCAGCGCGCCTGCCTCACCCCAGCACGGGACGGCATGGAACTGCGCACGGAGTCCGAAGATGCGGGGGAGGGGCGCGATGTTTGACGTGGCCGTGGTGGGCGCCGGGCCGGCCGGGCTGGCCGCCGCCGTGCATGCCGCCGATGCCGGGCTGTCCGTGGCGCTCGTGGACGCCGGGGCGCAGCCGGGCGGGCAGTTTTGGCGGCACCCGGTGGAGGGGGAGGCGTCGGCCGGCGCCCCGGAGCCCGCCGGCCACCACGGCTGGCAGCGGTTCGCGGTGCTTCGCGCCCGGCTGTACGCCCATGAATCCGCCGGCCGCATCACGTATTGGCGCAACGCCCAGGTGTGGCTGCTGGCGGCCGGTCCGGCGGCGGGCGTGCTGCACCTGGCACCCGCCCTGGACGTTCCGGGCGGTGCGCCGGACGCGCTGCCGGCCACGGTCCGCGCCCGCCGCCTCATCCTTTGCCCCGGCGGCTACGACCGCCAGCTGCCCGTTCCCGGGTGGGACCTGCCGGGCGTCATGGCCGCGGGCGGTGTCCAGGCGCTCCTGAAAGGCAGCGGCACCGCCGCCGGCAAGGTTGCCGTTGTAGCCGGGACCGGCCCGTTCCTGCTCCCTGTGGCGACCGGGCTGGCGGGGGCAGGAATCAGGGTGGCCGCGATTTGCGAGGCCAACAGCCCGGCCGGCTGGCTGCGGAACCTGCGCGGCGCGGTGCAGGCGCCGGAGAAGGCCGTGGAGGGCGCCGCCTACGCGGCCGCGCTGGCCCGGCACCGCATCCCGTACCGGGTGCGCACGGCCGTCACCGAAATCCACGGCACGGACAGGGTGGAGGCCGTCACCATGTCACGCCTGGCCCGTGATGGCATGGTTGTGCCAGGAACCGGCAGGCGGGTCAGCTGCGACGTCGTGGCGCTCGGCTGGGGCTTCACCCCCCAGTTGGAACTGGTGCTCGCCGCCGGCGCCGCAACCACGATGGACGTGGACGGCTCGCTCGTGGCCGTGGTGGACGACAGGTTGGCGACCGGCGTCCCCGGCATCAGCGTGGCCGGCGAGGCGGCCGGCGTCGGCGGCGCCTCGATGGCCGTCGTCGAGGGCGAGCTGGCAGCGCTGTGCGTCGCGGCGGAATCCGGCGGGGCACGGGCCGGCGCCGCCGGGCTCGGCGCCCGGATTGCCCGGCTGCAGCGCGAACGGGCCAGGCTGCGTGGCTTTGCCGTGGCCATGCACCGTGCCAACCCCGTCCCGGAACGCTGGCAGGGCTGGCTGGTGCCCGAAACCGTGGTGTGCCGCTGCGAGGAAGTCAGCTACGGCGAGCTGTGCCGCGCCCACGTGGAACTTGGCGCCCGGGACGCGCGCAGCCTGAAATCATTTGCCCGGCCCGGCATGGGCTGGTGCCAGGGGCGCGTGTGCGGCTACGCCGCCGCGTCCATCGCCGCCAACCTGGCCGGCCGCCCGTTCGAAGGGCCGGCGGCTGCCGCCGACCTGCGCGCCATGGCCAAGCGCGCACTGGCCGCGCCGGTGCCGCTGGGGCGGCTGGCGGCCATGGCCCCCGGGCAACCGGAACCGGCCCTGCCACCCCTGGAAACACCCGCTGCCAAAGGAGACCCGACATGAGCATTGCCGACACCACCCCCGCGGAACTTGAACGCATTGTGGCGGCCGCGGACGCTGCCGCCACAATGTGGGCGGCGGCGCCGGCTGCCGGCCGGGCCGCCGCCCTCACCGCCGTGGCGGACGCGCTGGACGCGGCCGCGCCGGAACTGGTCCCGCTCGCACAGGAGGAAACCTCCCTCACCGCCGGGCGCCTGTCCGGGGAGCTGAAGCGGACCACCTTCCAGCTGCGCCTCTTCGCCGAACTCCTCACCGACGGCGGCTACCTTGACGCGCGGATCGACCATGCCGACGCCGGCTGGCCCATGGGAGCCCGGCCGGACCTGCGCCGCGTGCTTGAACCCCTTGGCCCGGTGCTGGTCTTTGCCGCCAGCAACTTTCCCTTTGCGTTCAGCGTCATGGGCGGCGACAGCTGCTCGGCACTCGCCGCCGGGTGTCCCGTGGTGCTCAAGGCGCACCCGGGGCACCCCAGGCTCTCGGCCGCCGTCGGACGCGTTGCCGCCGCTGCCCTGCGCGGGGCCGGGGCGCCGGACGGGCTGCTGCAACTTGTCTACGGAACCCAGGTGGGGAGGGACGCGCTGCTGGACCCGCGGATCAAGGCCGGGGCATTCACCGGTTCCCTTGCCGGCGGGCGCGCCCTGTTTGACCTGGCCGCCTCACGGCCCGAGCCCATCCCGTTTTATGGCGAGCTGGGCAGCGTGAACCCCGTGTTCGTGACGGAGGCGGCCGCGGCGGCGCGCGGGGCGGACATCGTGGCCGAATTCGTGGCCTCGTACACCCTGGGCGCGGGGCAGTTCTGCACCAAGCCGGGGATCCTGCTGGTCCCGGCCGCCTCGTCGATGCCGGGCGAACTGTCCGCCGCGGCGCGCCCGGAGGCGGCGCCACTGCTCAACGGCCACATCCAGTCCGGCTACACGGCGTCCCTGTCCGCGCTGTTGGAGCACGACGCCGTTGACGCCCTGGGTGCCGTGGAAGGCACCTTTGACGTTCCGCCGGCCCCGGCGCTGACGGTGACCACGGCGTCCGCCCTGTTGGCCGACCCGGACGGCCTGGTCACCGAATGCTTTGGCCCGTCCGCCCTGGTGGCGACGTACCACTCCGAGCAGGAGCTGTTGGCCGTGGCCCGGGTCCTGGACGGGCAGCTGACGGCGTCGATCCAGGGGGAGGGGACGGAAGACGTGGCACCGGAGCTGGTGCGGCTGCTGGCAAAAAAGGCCGGGCGCGTGCTGTGGAACGAGTGGCCCACGGGCGTGTCGGTGACCTACGCGCAGCAGCACGGCGGGCCGTACCCGGCCACCACGGCACCCACGACGACGTCGGTGGGCACGGCCGGGATCACACGGTTCCTGCGCCCGGTGGCCTACCAGGGCCTGCCCGCGCACCTGCTGCCCGCGGCGCTTCGCGACGACAACCCGCTCGGCGTGCCGCAACGGATCAACGGGAAATTGGGCTGAGCCGGTCCAGGCACCACGATCCGGCGGTGCAGCTTGTGCGGGCTGAAGCCCGCCCAACCCGCGCAAGCTGAACCATCAATTGGCCGTGGGAAAATTGGCGCCATGGCTTCCAGCGACACCGCCTGCATGGAGGCCATTGCCACCGGGCCCAACGGCTGCGGCCAGTCCAGCCATGAACGCCACCAGGCGCCCCCATGGTCCCCGGCATCGAGGCGTGGATGAAGCGGGTCCAGGCGGAGTGAACGGGACGGGGTAGACAGGCCGGCTGGACAGGGGTGCCGCTACTTGGCGGCGAGCGGCTTGCGGGCCAGCCAGGCGGCCACGACCGCGCCGGAGATGTTGTGCCAGACCGAGAACACTGCGGAGGGCAGGGCGGCCAGCGGGGAGAAGTGGGCGGTGGCCAGGGTGGCCGCCAGGCCCGAGTTCTGCATGCCCACCTCGAAGGCCAGGGCACGCCGGGCGCGGGCGTCCAGGCGGCCGGCCTTGCCGGCCAGGTAGCCCAGGCCCAGGCCAAAGCCGTTGTGCAGGACCACGGCCAGGAACACGATGCCGCCGGCGGCCACGATCTTGGACGCGGACCCCGCCACCACAATGGCCACGATCAGGGAGATGACCACGGCGGAAATCCACGGCAGCACCGGCACCACAAAGTCCACCACACGGTTGAGGAACAATCGCACCAGCAGGCCCGCGATGACCGGCAGCAGCACGGTCTTGAGGATGTCCAGCATCATGGCGCCGGCGTCGACGTTCAGGAAGGAACCGGCCAAAAACAGCGTCAGGGCGGGCATGACGATGGGGGCCACGAGCGTGGAGACGGTGGCAACGGCCACGGACAGGGCAACGTCGCCCTTGGCCAGAAAGGCCATGACGTTCGACGACGTCCCGCTGGGTGCGCAGCCCACCAGGATCACGCCGGCCGCCAGCTCCGGGCTCAGGTGCAGGCCCATTGCAATGAGCCAGCCCGCGCCGGGCATGATGACGTAGTGGGCGGCGAGCCCCAGTGCCACGGCCCACGGGCGCTTGGCGACGGCGGCAAAGTCGGGCAGCGTCAGCGTCAGGCCCATGCAGAACATGATGATGCCCAGCAGGTACGGCACGGACGGGGCCATCGGCTTGAAGGAGCCGGGGAGCAGGAAGCCGAGGACGCCGGCGACGATGACGAGCAGCGGGAAGACCGTCACGGCGATCCTCGCGGTGCGGTCCGCCTGGGCGGGCGTGGTGGATGTCGGGCTGGATTTGGTTGACTGGGGCACCTTTATATTTTCCGCCGGGTCCAGCCCGTGAACAAGTCATCCCATTATGTGGACGTGATGGGATGGGGTGCAACGGCCCCGGCGGCCCGGGGACCGCCCGGGGACCGCCCCCGGCCCGGCACCCGGCCCGGCACCCAGGCCGGGCCTGCGAGCTACATGGTGTGGACGATGAGGCCGATGTGCGTGAAGTAGTTCATGGCACCGAAGAGCAGGAACGCCAGCCCGGCCAGGAACCACACCACGCCGATCACCTTGACCAGCCCGGCCGCGGCAGCGCCGGACGTGCGGAGCTTGGCAACGGCGACGGGGAACAGCACTGCGCCGACGCCGACGAGGGCGAACAGCCCGGACATGAACGTGGCCTCAATCATGGGGTAGGCGGCGAAGGTTCCGGAAATAGGCTCCTCGGCCGGCGCGGCAAAAAGCTGGTAGGTGATGCCGGCTGCGGCGATCGCGAACAGGCTCAGGCCCAGTCCGCCAATGAAAAGGGACAGCGGGCGGGCCGTCGTGGCCGCGAAGGCAACCGGGTCGGGGGCCGAGGTGAGGGCCCCGCCGCGGCGCCACAGGTAGAAGGCCGCGCCAAGCAACAGCACGCCAAAGCCCAGGCTGGTCTCACCGAAAATGATGTTGTCAAACGGGAAGCCGCCTGCGGCCATCGGCCACGTCAAGGTCATGTGCAGGCCGGTGGCGGTGAGGATCAGGCCCAGCACGCCAAAGGCCATGGACCAGCCGTCGGTGCTGACGGCGGCGTCCTTGTTGCGGCGGAGCCGGAGGAGGTCACGGCCAAAAATGACCACTGCCAGCAACCCGGCCCCCGCGGCCAGTGACATGATGGTGTTGTACGTAGGCATAGTCGCCCAGTCAATCTTGAGAGCTTCCGCTGCCATGCTCATGATGCAATCGCTTTCCCTGTTGCGTGGGTCGGTCTGGCCCATCCTAAAACCCATACTGTTGTATGGCTTTTGGTGTAGCGCCGGAAGCGGTGGAAATATTCCGGCAGTCCAGTCGAGCGGGGGGTGGGAACAGTCAAGCAACGTCGTAGCCAGGCCAAACGGGAGCTGATGGCCGTGGCAGCCGCGCAATTGCTCATTGACGAGGGCCCCTCCGCCGTCACGCACCGACGCGTGGCCGAGGCCGCCGGGCTGGCCGCCGGCTCCGGGAACTACTATTTTCCGTCCAAGAAGGACCTGTTCCGGACTGCCGTTGCAGGGGCCGAGGACCTGCGCGCCGAAAGCGCCCTCAAGGCCGCCCTGGACTGCCGGCGCGGTGAATCCAGCCTCGTGTCGGTGGCACTGCGGCTGACGGGCATCTATTTTGCCCCCAGGCTGGGCCCGGACGTGGTCACCATGCGGCTCAACCCGATCCTGGAGGCCGGCCACGACCCGGAACTGCAGGAGATCATCCGCAGCCACCGGCCGCTGTTGGCGCAGGCCCTGAACCTCGGGCTGGAACGCATGACGGGCCGGATGCTGGCGGACGGCGACATGGAGATGCTGGTGCAGAACATCGCGGCGTCGCTGCTGTACGGCTTTGCCCTCGGGGAGGAGGACCCGCTGTCCTATTCCACCCGCTCGACGGCCAGGCTGCTGGAACTGCTGGGCATACGGATCCCGGCCGTCTAAAAGCCCATGGCCTTGCGGTAGCGCTGCATTTGCTGGTGGCGGCGCTGCAGGCTGTCGCGCCGCGGTGTCTGCCCGGCGTCGGCGTCCTCAGCCGTCAAGTCGATGTGGCTCTGGCCAAACTGCCACAGCAGCAGGTCGTCCAGCAGCCTGTCCGGGCCCGGGGAGTAGCGGTGGTCCAGGGCCTTGCGGACGTTGGAGATGATTTCCGGCTGTAGCAGCGCGGCCAGGTCGATGGTCCTGGTGAGCCCGTGCGCGGCGACCAGCTCGGCGGCCCAGCCCCAGTCGTCGTCGGCCTTCCGGTCCACATGCGGGAGCAGGGTCTGCCACACGGCCTTGATCCGGTTCGGGGTCAGCGACTCCGCACCTTCGCCTTCCGCGTCCCAAAAGCTCGTCACGGTCTCGTAGCGTTCGTGCAGCTCCGAGAAGGCCGATTCCACGGTCTCCAACATGGCCGCCGTGGCCGTGAACTGGCGGTCAAAGTACGGGCTCCAGGCACGCGGGTCCTGCGCCTTGAAACGGATGTCGTGCTCAATCTCGCTCCAGGCATGGGCAAAAATGGTGCGGATCTGGCACTCAAAAAAGTAGCTGCCGTTGGCCTTGGCCTCCGGATCCAGCACCTCCTGGTACGCCCGCACCACGTCATTGTGGATGCTGCGCAGGATCAGGTGCCGGCTGGAATAGCCGTAGGTGCCGGATTCGATGGAGCCAATGTCCTTCTCCCGGTCCCCGCGGCAGTCAAAGATGTTCCGGCGCCGCTTGATCAGGTTCGCCACGTTGGCATTTTCCCCGGGGAGCGTGGTGATGACCCGCACCCCCACCATGTCGGTAAGATTGCGCAGCGGCTCCGGAAATGCCAGCACGGGGGCGGCGCCGGGTTCGGCGGCCACCATCCGCGATGCCTTCTCCCGGAACGACTCCACCGTCTTGGTGCGGCTGGTGACAAACAACGGCCGCTCGTCCGCGTCTTCCATGACCTCGCGCACCAGCGCCTCCATTTCCGCCGTCACGGCCAGCAGCTGCGGGCGGGCACGTTCATAGGTGGCGACGGAGGCGGCGACGGAGGGACGCAGTGATTCGTCAAGGCGTTCCCAATGGCTGCTCATGCCTTCGAGCCTATGTGCAGCGGCCGGTGGAAGGCGAACATGCCGCGGGGGAAATTTCGCCGCGTTCCACCCTTTTCCGGCCATGGCCGTAGGCTGGTGGCATGCTGACGGTAATCGGTGAAGCCCTGATCGACGAAGTGGTGCGCCCGGGGCGGAAACCGGTGCCGCACGTGGGCGGCAGCCCCCTGAACGTGGCCGTGGGGCTGGCCCGGCTGGGCCACCCCGCGCAGTTCCTGGGCCGCTTCGGCAGGGACGCCTACGGTGACATGATCGCCGGGCATCTCAAAGACAACGACGTCCTGGTGCCCGTGGCCCCGGACGGGCTCCCCACCTCCGTTGCCCGTGCCGTCGTCGGTGCGGACGGCGCCGCCGAATACGAGTTCGCGCTGGACTGGGAACTGCCGTCCGCGGACGGCCAGGGCGTCCCCAGCTTCATGCCGGCCGCCACCACGCTGCTCCACACCGGCTCCATCGCCGCCATGCTGGCCCCGGGAGCCGGGCAGGTCTTCGACGCCGTCGTTGCCGCCCACCCCTCCGCCACCATTTCCTACGACCCCAACGCCCGCCCCAGCATCATCACGGACGCCGGCTACGCGAGGGCGCAGGCCGAAAAGTTCGTGGCGCTCGCGGACGTCGTCAAGGCCTCCGACGAGGACCTGCTGTGGCTCTACCCCGGCACACGTCCGAAGGATTCGGCCCGCCGCTGGCTCGCCATGGGCGGCACGGAAGGGCCCGCCGTCGTGGTGGTCACGCAGGGCGCGGCCGGCCCCTGGGCCGTGTGCGCCGCCGGCGAGGCCGCGTGCGCCGTCCCGCCCACGGCCGTGGTGGACACGGTGGGCGCCGGGGATTCCTTCATGGCCGCGCTGCTGGGGGCCCTCGTGGACCGCGAACTCGACGGCGCCCAGCGCCGCGACGCCCTGCGTGCCATGACCCGTGAACAACTGGAGGAAATCCTCCGTTACGCCTCCCGTGCCGCGGCCATCACGGTGTCCCGCGCGGGCGCCAACCCTCCCACCCGAAAAGAACTGCAGGAAGGCCAGCCCCATGTATGATTTCGACCCCTACTCATTCCTTGCCCCCGTCCCGGACTTCACGCTCACCAGCACTTCCTTTGCCGACGGGGCCACCCTGCCGCTGCGCCAAGTCAATCCCGGCGGCCACCCGGACGGGCAGGACCTGTCCCCGCAGCTGTCCTGGTCCGGGTTCCCGGAGGGCACGCGCAGCTTCGCCGTCACCATGTACGACCCCGACGCCCCCACGGCCAGCGGCTTCTGGCACTGGGCCGTGGCCAACATCCCGGCGTCCGTGGCGTCCCTGGCGGAGGGTGCCCCTTTGCCCGACGGCGCCCTGGCCCTGAAGAACGACGGCGGGTTCCCCGGCTACATGGGCGCCGCACCTCCCGCCGGGCACGGCCCGCACCGCTACATGGTGGTGGTCCACGCCGTCGACGTCCCCGCGCTGGACGTGGACCCGAACGCCACCCCGGCCGTGCTGGGCTTCAACCTGGCCTTCCACACCCTGGCCCGCGCCCGGATCACGGGAATTTTCGAGGTGCAGTAAGGGCTGCCCCCAACCCGCACGCTTTTCGCCGTCGCACATCGATGAAGGGGCCAACCCGCCAAAGAGGTGTCAACTGACACCTTCCTCGCGGGTTGGCCCCTTCATCGGCGATAAGGCATGCTGGGCGGCCCCGTGCACCCTTTCCCGTGAAGTTGGATAGCCTTGGGTATGCGCTTAATTGCCAGTGACATCGACGGAACCATTCTGGGGCACGACGGACGGATCAGCCCCCGCACCGTGGCCGCCTTCCGCGATGCCGCCGACGCCGGGATCGACATCGTGTTCGTCACCGGCCGCCCGCCGCGCTGGCTGGACCCCATCCGGGAACAAATCGGCCACACCGGAACCGTGATCTGCTCCAACGGCGCCGTCACCTACAGCCTGGAAAGCGAGTCGGTGGTGGCCTCGCACCTGCTTTCGTGGGAGACGGTGGCCGAGGTCCGCGCCAGGATCACGGACCTGGTCCCGGAGCCGTATTTTGCCTTGGAAAGCCTCGACGGCTTCCACGTGGAACCCGGCTTCCTTGCCAGGGACCGCCCGGCCAATGTCAGGGACGTGGTGCCCGCGCCCTTGGCCCCGTCGATGGAGGACGGCGGCATCATCAAGATGCTCTCCATCCTCCACTCCGGCACGGCGGATGAATTTCTGGAGCTGGTCCGCCCGAGCATTGGCAGGCTGATCGCCGTCACGCACTCCGCGCCGGATATGGCCCTGCTGGAAATGGGGCCGCTGGGCGTCAACAAGGCCGTCACCCTCGCCGAGTACGCCGCCTCCAAGGGCATCGAGGCCGCGGACGTACTGGCGTTTGGCGACATGCCCAACGACATCGAAATGCTCGGCTGGGCCGGCGCCGGCTACGCCATGGCCAGCGGCCACCCGGATGCGCTCGCCGCCGCGGCCATGCAGGCCCCACGCATGGTGGACGACGGCGTGGCCCAAATCATCGAGCAGCGCCTCGCCGCACTGCACCGGACGTAGGCGGCGGACGTGAAGCGCGCCAAGCCCTACCTGGCATCGCCCGTCCCGCTGGCCATCGCCCACCGCGGATTCGCCCCCGCCGGAGGCGAAAACACGCTTCCCGCCTTCCGGGCAGCCCTGGACCTGGGCTACCTCTACCTGGAAACCGACATCAACACCACCAGTGACGGCGTCACCATGGTCTTCCACGACCCCACCCTGGACCGCGTCACCGACAAGGGCGGGGCCATCGCGGAACTGCCCTACGCCGTCGTCCGGCAGGCACGCGTGGCCGGGCGGGAACCCCTCCCAACGCTGCGGGAACTCTTTGCCTCCTTGCCGGACGCCAATTTCAACATCGACGTCAAGGATGGCCGGTCCGCGGCCAACCTCGCCGCGCTCATTGGGGAATTCGGCCTGCATGACCGGGTCTGCGTGGCGTCGTTTTCAGACCGGCGGCGGAAGGACGTGCTCGCGCGGCTGGGCCGGCCGGTGGCCTGTTCACCCGGCAAGACGCTGCTGGCCGCCTATTTTGCGCTGCAGTCATGGATGCCCGTGCCGGTCCTGGCGGCCATGATGCGCACCGTGGACGTGCTGCAGGTCCCGACGCACTACAAGTCCATGAGGCTCGTGACGCGGCGGTCCGTCGCGAAGGCCCACCGGCTGGGGCTGAAGGTGCACGTGTGGACCATCAACGACCCTGCGCAGATGCACCGGCTGCTGGACCTGGGCGTGGACGGCATCATGACAGACCGTGCGGAGCTGCTGGCCGGCGTCATGCGGGAGCGGGGGTACTGGCCCGCGGAGGGGAACCCCGCGGCGCCGGGCTCCACGGCGCCCGCCCCGACTGCGTAACATGCCGGCCGGGCTGGCAGGATGGAGCCATGCGAATCCTGATTGCGCCCGACAAGTTCAAGGGCACCCTGACCGGCGTCGAAGCGGCCGCCGCCATGAGCGAAGGCGCCCTCCGGGTCTACCCCGACGCCGTGGTGACCACCCTGCCCGTGGCCGACGGCGGCGAGGGCACCCTTGAGGCGGCCGTCGCAGCCGGCTTCGAGGAGCACCTCAACCCCGTGGTGGGTCCTATCATCAAGCCGGTGGGCGCAGCCTGGGCCATCCACCCGGACACCCATGTGGCCGTCATTGAAACCGCCCAGGCCAGTGGCTACCTGCTTTCCGAGCCCACCGTGGAGAACGCCTTGCGGGCCCATTCCTACGGTTCCGGGCAGCTCATTGCCGCCGCCCTGGAGGCCGGTGCCACCGAGATCATCATCGGCCTGGGCGGCTCGGCCATGACCGACGCCGGTTCCGGCGCCCTGCGCGCGCTGGGCCTGAAGCTGCTGGACGCCCACGGCAACCTGGTGCCGCTGGGCGGCGGCTCGCTGCTGGACGTGGCCGCCGTCGACGCGTCCGGGCTGGACCCGCGCCTGGCCACGGCCAGGATCCGCATGGCCGTGGACGTGGACAACCCGCTGTACGGCTACAACGGCGCCGCCCACATCTTCGGCCCGCAAAAGGGTGCCGACGACGACGCCGTGGAGAAACTCGACGCCGGGCTGCGCCACCTGGCGTCGCTGGTCCGGGAGAGCACCGGCGTGGACATTGACATTCCGGGTGCCGGGGCGGCGGGCGGCTTTCCGTCGCTGTTTGTGGCGTACGCCAACGCCTCGATTGAGCGTGGTTTTGACCTGGTTGCGGAGCTGGTGGGGCTGGACGCGGCGCTGGCGGACGCGGACCTGGTCATTACGGGCGAGGGCTCCATGGACGCGCAGTCCCTGTCGGGGAAGGCGCCCATCGGCGTGGCCGACGCCGCCCACGCGAGGGGGATTCCCGTCGTCGTGGTGGCCGGCCGGATTGCCGTGGCGCCCCAGGAGCTGGCGGCGCACGGCGTGGTGGCGGCAGTGAGCGCCACCGATGTGGCCGGATCGCCGGAGGCCGCCCTGGCCGACGCAGCCCGGCACACAACGCGGGCCACCTCGGAGGCCCTTAACGGCATCTAAGCTGCCGCCGGTTGAGCCTGTCGCCGGTTGAGCCTGTCGAAACCCGGATCCCGACACGCCCGGTCACCCGGGGCGGTGGGTCACCGGGCCTCGGTCAGAGGGCGGGTTCCTTTTCCGGCTCCAGGGGGTCTGCCGCCGTGCCGCGCCACGTCGCCAGCGCGTGCATGCCGTGGTAGACCACCAGGGCCGCGGCCGTGCCGAGCGCAATGCCGGCGAACTGCAGGCCGCCCACGGCCCAGGTGTAGTCGGCCACGCCCACGATGAGCGCCACGGCAGCGGTGGTCAGGTTGATGGTGTTGGAAAAGTCCACCTTGTTCTGCACCCAGATCCGCACTCCCAGCACACCGATCATGCCGTACAGCAGTGTGGCCGCGCCGCCCAGCACGCCCACGGGCACGGTGGCGATCAGGGCGCCGAACTTCGGGAAGAAGCTCAGCAGCAGCGCCGTGCAGGCCGCCACATAGTAGGCCGCCGTGGAGTAGACCTTCGTGGCCGCCATGACGCCAATGTTTTCCGCGTAGGTGGTGGTGCCGGAGCCGCCGCCGAGACCGGCCAGGGTGGTGGCGACGCCGTCGGCCATGATGGCGCGCCCGGCGTAGGGATCCAGGTCCTCCCCGGTCATCAGCGCCACCGACTTCACGTGGCCGATGTTCTCCGCCACCAGCACCAGCACCACGGGCACAAACAGGCCGATCACGGCGACGTGGAACGTGGGCGCCTGGAACGGCGGCAGCCCGATCCAGGCAGCGCCGTCGATGCCGGAGAAGTCGACCTCGCCGCGCAGCACGGCCACGACGTAGCCAACCACCACGCCCACCAGGATGGACAGCCGGCCCAGGATGCCGCGGAAGAGCACGCTGACCAGGATGATCACCAGCAGTGTGGTGAACGCGGTGACGGGGGCCTTGAGGAAGTTGTCTTTCGCGGACGGCGCCAGGTTCAGCCCGATCAGCGCCACAATGGTGCCTGTCACGGGCGCGGGCATGAGCCGGTTGATCCAGGTGGCGCCGAACTTCTGCACCAGCGCGCCGATCAGGGCCAGCACGACGCCGGCCATCACCACCCCGCCCAGCGCCCCTCCCACGCCGAACTCCTTTTGGGACGCCATGATCGGGGCGATGAAGGCAAAGCTGGAACCGAGGTAGCTGGGGACGCGGCCGCGGGTGAGGAGCAGGAAGAAGAAGGTGCCGATCCCGGAGAAAAACAGGGTCGTGGCCGGCGGCATTCCTGTAAGGATGGGCACCAGGAACGTGGCGCCGAACATGGCCACCACATGCTGCAGGCCGATCCCGATGGTCAGCGGCCAGGCCAACCGCTCCTGGGGTGCCACCACCTGGCCCGGCTTGACGGTCCTGCCGTCCCCGTGGATGGTCCATTTGGTGCCCAATAGGCTCATGGCAGTGCCTTCCCAGTGTGTGGTGTGTGCGCAGAACAGGTGCGCGGCCACGGACAAGGATATCGGCCCCGGCGCCCCTGCCGGAAATGGGGTCCGGGCAGGATCGGTGCGGAAATTGACGCCAAGGACGTTGAAAAGGAGGAGGCCCACGGGAACGGTGGGGTCGTTGACAGGGCCGCCGATGCGGATCCTGGCCTCGCGGCGGGTGGGCCCATCGACGATGCCCTTTGCATTGCGCAACGACCGGGCCAGGCGGTCGGGCTTGGTGACGGCCAGGGCATCCCCGCACCGGTGAGGCCATGGCCGGTGAAAGTCACCTCCGGTGGCACCCCGGGGGCGGTCAGGGCCTTCTTTTGAGTTGTGAGGTCTTGGTCACGGGTGGATGCTCGGGCGTATCCACTGGGAGAGTCCGGTCATGGTTTTGAGTGTCGTGTTTAGCCTCCCCTTGCGGGGACTGGTTGCATCCGGGGCAACGACGTCCCGTGCGGCTTGATCCTCTGAGCGTGCATGCCCGTACCGATCTACCACGGGCCCGGAAGCGGGCGCCGCAACTACGGGTGGGGCAGGTGGCCCTCGCTGGCTTGGAGCACGACGCCGAGCAGGTCGTTGAGTGCATGGGCGAGCGCCGGGTGGGCCAGTTCGTAGCGGGACCGGCGCCCCTCCTGGACGGCCACGGCCAGGCCGCAGTCGCGCAGGCAGGAGAGGTGGTTGGACATGCTTTGGCGCGAGACCTCCAGCTTGTCCGCGAGGGCCGCCGGATAGTTCGGTGCGTGGGCCAGCTCCATGAGGATCTGCGCCCTGGTGGGGTCGGAAATGGCATAGCCAAACCTGGCCAGCACGGCAGCGTTGCTAATGGGCTTCATTCTCATTATGGTACACCCTTTGATGGATTCATTGGAAGATGTACTATGGTGGCATGTCAGGACACAGCCATTCGCATGGACACAGCCACGGCGGGGCCCCCGGGGAAACCCACCAGGGCCGCATCGCCGTTGCGCTGGGCGTGACCTTGGCCGTCTTTGCCTTGCAGCTCATCGGTGCGCTGCTGACGGGTTCGCTGGCCCTGCTGTTCGACTCCGCCCACGTGCTGACCGACGCCGGCGGGCTGGCCATGGCGCTGCTGGCTGCCCGCCTGATGGCCAGGCCGTCCACGAACCGGCGCACCTGGGGCTTTGCCCGTGCCGAAGTGCTGGCCGCAACGGCACAGGCCGCGGTGTTGCTCGCCGTCGGCCTGGTGGTGCTGGTGGAAGGGGTGCAGCGGCTGTTCCATCCGGCGGACATCGCCTCCCGGGAAATGCTGGTTTTCGGTGCGATCGGCCTGGTGGGAAACCTGATTTCGCTGTTTGTGCTGCTGGGCGGGCGCAGCCGGAACTTCAACATGCGGGCGGCGTTCCTGGAGGTGCTCAACGACGCACTGGGTTCGGTGGCGGTCATCGTGGCGGCGGCTGTCATCGCGGCCACCGGCTGGATGCAGGCCGACGCCGTCGTGGCCATGCTCATCGGCGTGCTGATCCTGCCGCGCGCCGTGAAGCTGCTGCTGGAAACCATCGGCGTCCTGCTCGAGTCCACCCCCGCCGGGCTGGACCTGGCCAAGGTGCGCGAACACATCCTGGAACTGGACCATGTCCGTGAGGTCCACGACCTGCATGCCAGCCAGATCGCCACGGGCCTGCCGGTGCTCTCCGCCCACGTGGTGGTGGATCCCGAATGCTTCCACGACGGGCACGCCGCCGCCATGCTCGATTCCCTCCAGCACTGCGTCGCCGGCCACTTTGACGTCAGCGTGGAGCACTCCACGTTCCAGCTGGAGCCCCTGGGACACGCCGAACACGAGCCCGGCACGCACCACTGACGCAGGGAAGGTGTTGCCGGGTGGGCCCACGGTGCAGGGGTCCCCGGCCGACGTACGAGGCGGGGGAGCAACCGGGGAGTAGCATGGCCCCATGTTGCGGATCACAATGTTGTGTGCACTGGCTTTCCTCACGCTTGCCGCCGTGGCGCTGGCCTGGTTCACGGGAGCGGGGTGGTGGGTGGCGGTGGCCGTCCTGCTGTTCCTGCTGCTGGTGGCAATCCACGACGTGGTGCAGAAGCGGCATTCGGTGTTGCGCAACTACCCCGTCCTGGGACACATGCGCTTCATGCTCGAATACATCCGGCCCGAGATGCAGCAGTACTTCATCGAGCGCAACTTTGACGGCCGACCTTATGACAGGGACACCCGCTCCCTGATCTATGAGCGGGCCAAGGGCACCAACCAGGAGAAGGCGTTCGGCACGGAACGGGACGTCAACGCCGTCGGCTATGAATATCTGGTGCACAGCACGGCGCCGCTGGAGCCTCCGGAGCACCAGCCCCGGGTCCGGATCGGCGGGCCCGACTGCACGCAGCCCTACGACATGGCGCTGCTGAACGTTTCCGCCATGAGCTTTGGCGCGCTGTCCGCCAACGCGCTGCTGGCCTTGAACAAGGGCGCCGCGATGGGCGGCTTCGCCCACGACACCGGGGAAGGCGGCCTCACCGACTACCACCTGCGCCACGGCGGGCACCTGGTGTGGGAAATCGGCAGCGGCTACTTTGGGGCACGGACCAGGCAGGGCGACTTCGATCCGGACATGTATGCGGACAAGGCGGCCCACCCGTCCGTGCGGTGCCTGAGCCTGAAGCTGAGCCAGGGCGCGAAGCCCGGCATCGGCGGGGTGCTTCCGGCCGGGAAGGTCACCGCCGAAATTGCGCAGGCCCGCGGCGTCCCCCAAGGCGAAAAATGTGTCAGCCCCGCCTCCCACAAGGTGTTCTCCACGCCGCGGGAGCTGGTCCTGTTCATGGCCAGGATGCGCACCCTGGGCCAGGGAAAGCCGGTGGGATTCAAGCTGTGCGTCGGGGCCCGCAGTGAGTTCCTGGGCATCTGCAAGGCCATGGCCGCAGAAGGTATCACACCGGACTTCATCATCGTGGACGGCTCCGAAGGCGGCACGGGGGCTGCACCCCTGGAATATGAAGACCACGTGGGCACGCCCCTGACCGAGGGGCTCATGCTGGTCCACAATGCGCTGGTGGGCACCGGGCTGCGGGACCGCATCCGCATCGGTGCCTCCGGCAAGGTCGCCACGGGCACCGACATCATCAAGCGCGTCATCCAGGGTGCGGACTACACGAACGCCGCCCGGGCCATGATGATGGCGACCGGCTGCATCCAGTCCCAGCGGTGCCACACCAACCAGTGCCCGGTCGGTGTCGCCACCCAGGACCCGCGCCGGGCATCAGCCCTGGACGTCGAGGATAAAAGCCACCGGGTCCAGCGCTACCAGCACGCCACCGTCAGCGAGGCGCTGCGCATGGCCGCCTCGATGGGCGTGCACAACTTCTCGGAGCTGTCGCCGGCCATGCTCCGGCGCCGGATAGGCCACATGAACACCCAGTCATATGCGGAACTGTACAACTGGCTGGAGCCGGGCGAGCTCCTGCACGAGCCGCCGCAGGACTGGGCGCAGGACTGGGCCGCTGCCAGCGCCGACTCGTTCCCACGCAGCTAGAAATCCACCGGCCGCTCCACCGCCGTGCGGCCACGTCCAACCAGGGAGAAGACAATGGGCACTCTTGCCGGCATGATCGTCACTGCGCTCGCGGACCTGGGCGTCCGGCAGGTCTGGGGCGTGGTGGGGGATGCGCTGAACCCGCTTACGGACGCCATCCGGACGGAAGAGCGGCTGGAATGGATAGGGGTCCGGCACGAGGAGGCGGCCGCCTTTGCCGCCGGTGCCCAGTCCCAGCTCTCCGGCGTGCTCGGCGTCTGCATGGGCACGGTGGGGCCCGGATCCATCCACCTCCTGAACGGCCTGTACGACGCAAAGAAGTCGCGCACGCCCGTGCTGGCCATCTGCGGCCAGGTGCCCAGCGCGGAAATCGGCAGCGGCTTCTTCCAGGAAGTCAACAACGATCAGCTCTTTGCCGACGTCGCAGTGTTTTGCAAGACGGTGACCAGTCCCGGGCAGCTGCCCTACCTGCTCGAACAGGCGGTCAACGCCGCCCGCACCCTGTCCGGCGTCGCGGTGCTGAGCATCCCCGGGGACATCGGCTCCCAGCCGGCGGACTCCGACGTGCGGCCGCACTTTGTGGATGTCCGGCGGCGGCAGTCCCCGGAGCCGGATGCCGTCGCCGTCGCCGCGCAGGCACTCAACGGCGCCGGGGCGGTCACCATGCTGGTGGGCATGGGCGCCAGGGAGGCGCGGACCCAGGTGCTGGCCGCCGCCAGGGCCCTCCAGGCACCCATGGTGCTGACCCTCAAGGCCAAGGAGGGCCTGGAGAAGGACAATGACTTCCAGGTGGGCCAGAGCGGGCTGATCGGCAACCCGGCCGCCCTGCATGCCCTGGACTCCTGCGACGTGCTGCTGATGGTGGGCACGGACTTCCCATACCGGGAGTGGCTGCCCGAAGGCAAGGTGGTGGTCCAGCTTGACGTGCGCGGGGAGAACATCGGAGCACGCATCAACGTGGACCACGGGGTGGTGGGCGACGCCGCCCTGGCGCTGGACCTCCTGCTTCCCTTGCTGCGCGACGGCCGGGACGGGGGCCACCTGGCCGGCGCCCGCAGGAAGTACGTCGATTGGACGGCGGAACAGGCGCGGCTTGCGGCGCCGGGCTACGAAGCGACGCTGACGGGAAGGCTCCGCGCCGCGGTGGACAACCCGCAGGAGCGGATCCGGCCCGAAGCTGTGGCCGCCGCCGTCAACGCCCATGCGGACCAGGACGCCATTTTCACCTCCGACACCGGCATGTCCACGGTCTGGCTCTCCCGCTTCGTCGCCATGGACGGGGACCGGCGGCTGCTGGGCTCCTACAACCTCGGCTCCATGGCCAACGCCATGCCCCAGGCGCTGGGCGCAGCCGCGCTGGACAAGTCCCGGCAGGTCGTGGCCTTTTGCGGGGACGGCGGGCTGACCATGCTGCTCGGGGACCTGCTCACGGCAGTGGCCTACGACCTCCCCGTGAAGCTCGTGGTGTTCAACAACGGCCGGCTGGGCATGGTGAAGCTGGAGCAGGAGGAGGTGGGGCTGCCCGAGTTCGGGACCGTTCTGCACAACCCCGACCTGGCCGCGGTGGCCGGTTCCTGCGGCCTGCACGCGGTCCGGGTCGAGGCGGCGGAGGAACTGGACGCCGCCATCAGCGCGGCCCTGGCCCACCCCGGCCCGGTGCTGCTGGACATCCTTACCAACCCGGACGAGGTCTCACTGCCGCCGAAGACGACGCTGCGCCAGGCATTCGGTTTTGCCGCCGCCAAAATCAAGGAGACGCTCGGCCCGGCGGATTAGGGGCAGTGCCGGGCGAGGGTGCCCCGGCGAAATTACCCGGCGAGGGTGCCCCTGTCAGGCGATGACGCCGTCCACGAGCGCCTTTGCCTCGGCCTGGACCTGCGCCAGGTGCTCCGGGCCCTTGAAGGACTCGGCATAGATCTTGTACACGTCCTCGGTGCCGGAGGGGCGGGCGGCAAACCAGGCGCTGTCCGTGGTCACCTTCAGCCCGCCGATGGCCGCCCCGTTGCCGGGGGCCTCGGTCAGCTTGGCCGTGATGTCCTCGCCGGCCAGGGTGGTGGCCGTGACGTCGGTGGCGGACAGCCTGCCCAGCGCTGCCTTTTGCTCCCGGGTGGCGGCCGCGTCGATGCGCGCGTACGACGGCGCCCCGAAGCGGGCGGTCAGCTCACCATAGTGCGCCGAGGGGGACTTGCCCGTGACGGCGGTGATTTCCGAGGCGAGCAGGGCCAGCAGGATGCCGTCCTTGTCCGTGGTCCAGACCGAGCCGTCCTTCTTCACGAAGGAGGCGCCGGCGGATTCCTCCCCGCCAAACACGCCCTCGCCGGAGAGCAGGCCGGGCACAAACCACTTGAAGCCCACGGGCACCTCCACGAGCCGGCGGCCCAGGTCGGCGGCCACCCGGTCAATAATGGAGGAGGACACCAGGGTCTTGCCCACGCCCGCGGTGGCGGGCCACTGGGGGCGGTGCGTGTACAGGTACTGGATGGCCACGGCCAGGTAGTGGTTGGGGTTCATCAGGCCCGCATCCGGGGTCACGATGCCGTGCCGGTCGGCGTCGGCGTCGTTCCCGGTGGCGACGTCGTACGGCGCGCCGGACTCGAGCTTGTTGATGAGGGACGCCATGGCCGACGGCGAGGAGCAGTCCATGCGGATCTTCTCATCCCAGTCCAGCGTCATGAACGCCCACTGCGGGTCCACGGTCGGGTTGACCACGGTCAGGTCCAGGTGGTGGCGCTCGCCGATCTCGCCCCAGTAGTCCACCGACGCCCCGCCCATGGGATCGGCGCCGATGCGCACGCCGGCGGTGCGGATGGCGTCCAGGTCCAGGACGGAGGGAAGGTCATCGACGTAGCCGGAGAGGAAGTCGAACTTGCCCGTCGTGGATACGTTCAAGGCATCAGCCAGCGGCACGCGCCGGACGCCGCGCAGCCCGGCCTCCAGCAGCTCGTTGGCGCGGTTGGCGATCCAGCCCGTCGCGTCGGAGTCCGCCGGCCCGCCGTGCGGGGGGTTGTATTTGAAGCCGCCGTCGCCGGGCGGGTTGTGGGACGGGGTCACCACGATGCCGTCCGCGACGGCGTCGGTCCGGCCCGCGTTGTAGCTCAGGATCGCATGCGAGACGGCCGGGGTGGGGGTGAAGGCGTGGCGGGCGTCGATGAGCACCTGCACGCCGTTGCCCGCGAGCACCTCCAGCGCCGTGTTTTGTGCCGGCTCGCTGAGCGCGTGGGTGTCCTTGCCCATGAACAGCGGGCCGGTGATGCCCTGCCCCGCACGGTATTCCACAATGGCCTGGGTGATGGCGGCGATGTGGCCCTCGTTGAAGGAAGCCTTCAGCGACGAGCCGCGGTGCCCGGAGGTGCCGAACGCCACGCGCTGCCCTGGATCGCCCAGGTCGGGGGAAATGTCATAGTAGGCGTCCAACAACGACGTGAGGTCAACAAGGTCCTGGGGGAGGGCAAGTGTGCCCGCGCGGCTAGCCATGGTCCCAGCATGCCAGAGGAGGCAGTCCCGGCGCATCCATTCGTCACAGTATGGACGCCGGAGCATCTCCAGCCGGCTGCCGCGGCGGGTGCGCAGGGCGGCCCCGGCGGCGCGGCCGGCATGCCCCACAGGGGCCGCGCACGTGCCTGCACTACGATGGAGGGCAGGAATCGATGAGTTTACCTGCCTCCCTCCCGGAGGCCCGGAACACAGCAGGAGCCAGCCTTGTCCAACCAGCCGGAACAGCCGCAGCCGTATTCCGGAACGCCTCCGGCCTACGGGCCGCCCGACTACGTTGCGCAGCCCGGCCGGCAACCCTACGGCCAGCAGGGCTACGGCCAGAACCCCTACGGCGCACCGGCCCAGGTGCAGTTCTCCCAGCCCCAGTACGGTCCGCCTGCCCATTACCAGGGCGCGCCCGGCTACGTGGATGCCGGCAGCGGCCCCCGCGGGCTGAGCCTGTCCAGCATGATCATCGGCCTGGCGTCCCTGTTCATTGCGGGCTGGCTCATCATTCCCCAAATTGTCGGGATCGTCCTGGGCCACATCGCACTGTCCCGGGAAAGCCCGCAGGGCCGCCCCTTCTCCATCACGGGCCTGGTCACCAACTACCTGGCCCTGCTGATCTATCTGGGGATCTACGCGTTCCTGATATACGTGGTGGCCACGTTTGACGGCGCCTCCACCACCGGGGACACCTGGTCCTCCGCGGCCTCAAGGATTTAAGCGCCGCGGACGGCGCCGGGCGTTGGACGGCACAGAGCGTTAAGCTTAATCGCAGTGCACCCGCCAATATTCAGGAGTAAAGCCATGTCAGACATCATGAACGTCACTGTGGAGGAGCTTCCGGGGGACGCCGTGATCTTGGATGTCCGCGAAGACTACGAGTGGGAGGCCGGGCACATTGACGGTGCCGTCCACATCCCCATGGAACAGCTTCCGGAGCGCCTGGACAGCCTGGACCCCGATGTGGACGTCAACGTCATCTGCCGCACCGGCGGGCGTTCCTTCCGTGCCACCACCTGGCTGACGGAGAACGGCTACAGCGCGTTCAACGTGGTGGGCGGCATGGGTGCCTGGTTTGAGGCCGGCAAGCCCATGACCAGCGAAAACGGCGAAACACCCCGCGTCCTCTAACCACCCGCCGACCGGCACAGCAGAAAGACGTCGACTTCGATGAACACCATGACCGGCAGCTCACCCCTGCCCTACACCTTCCTGGGGCCCGGCGGCACGTTTACCGAGTCTGCGCTCCTGCAGGTGCCAGGCGCCGCGGAAGCCGAAAGGGTCCCGGCCACCAACGCCGCCGACGCCCTTGCCAAGGTCCGCACGGGCGTGGCCCGAGCGGCCATGCTGCCCATTGAAAACTCGATCGAAGGCGGCGTGCCGGCCACGCTGGATGCCATTTCCAACGGTGTGGAGCTGCGGATCCTGCACGAGGTGGTGGTGCCCGTCAGCTTTGTCCTCGTGGCCCCGTCGGGGGTCTCCCTGCAGGACATCACGCACGTGGGGACCCACCCGCATGCCTGGGCACAGACCCGGAACTGGTTCCAGGACCACCTGCCCGACGCCGTCCACGTCCCGGCCAACTCGACGGCCGCGGCCGCCCATGAACTCCTCGGCAGCGGCGCCGCCTTCCAGGCGGCCGTCTGCGCGCCGCTCGTGGCCGAACAGACCGGCCTGGCCATCCTGGCGGCCGGCATTGAGGACAACATCGGCGCCGTCACCCGCTTTGTCCTGGTGGGCCCGCCCGGGGAACTGCCCGAACCCACCGGCGCGGACAAGACCACGGTGGCCATCCCGCTCCCCGAGGACCGGCCGGGTGCGCTGATGGAAATCCTGGAGCAGTTCGCCAGCCGCGGCGTGAACCTCAGCAGGATTGAGTCGCGCCCCACCGGCCAGTTCCTGGGCCACTACATTTTCAGTGTGGACGTGGACGGCCACATCCGCGACGCCCGCGTGGCCGACGCCCTGCGCGGCCTGCACCGGGTCAGCCCTGAGCTGCGGTTTTTGGGGTCGTACCCGCGGGCGGACCGGCAGCCGCCGTTCATCCGGCCGTACAACGCCGACACCGCCTTTGCCGACGCGGCAGCCTGGGTGGAGGCGCTGCTGGGCTGATCCGGTGCGGCTTCTTCCCGCCGGCGTCCCGCAAGCCTATGCTGTGGGTATCCGCCAAGCATGCGGAGCAGGCGAGGCAACAGAAAGGGGCCGGGAGCCATGGACACCCACGGGATCAAGGACAGCAGCCAGGACGGCACCATCGTCAACCCTGGCAGGGATGAAGGCCGCGACACGTCAGTGGGCGACGAGGGCGACAACGCCAACGAGTTGCGCTTTGACGAAGAGCAGCGCCTGATCATGGAACAGTCGCACCGCCCCGAAGAAGAAGCACGCCTGGTCCGGGAGCAGTCGCTGCGCCAGGAAGAGGCGGACCGCCTCATCGAGGACTAGCCGCCGCGCAGGCAGTTCAACGCCCTCCGGAAGCCACGCAGTCCGGAAGCTAGGCGGGGTTGTCGGGGGCGGCCACGCGCACCAGCACCGCCTTGTGCTCGACGCCGACCCTGACCACCGTGGCCGTTCCGCACGGGTCGCCGTCCACCTGCGTCTCCACCGGCATCACGGTGCGGATCACCAGCTTCCTGGACCGGTAAAAGTCAATGACCGGCAGCCGGTTCTTGTGCTGGAACACGATCTTGCCGACCATCGCCACCCAGCCGATCGCGCTGCGCGGGCTGATGACCACCACGTCCAGCACGCCGTCGTCAATGAGTGCAGCCGGCACAAAGTCGATGCCGCCGGGCAGCAGCCCGCAGTTGGCAAAGAGCACGGAGCGGACCTTGCGCTGCTGCGCCGGCTGGTCGTCCAGGGCGATGCTGACCTTTTTGCGCCGTCCGGCCATGTGGCGCAGTCCGGCCTCGCTGTAGGCCAGCCAGCCCACCGACTCCTTCAGCTTTGAATTCGTGTCATTCATGACCTCGGCGTCCAGGCCCAGCCCGGCGATGACCATGAAGGAATGCTGGGAGACGGAGCCGGTGACATGGTCCTCAATCTCCATCAGGCCGGCGTCGATGTGCCGCTGGTGCCCGAACAGGGCAACCTGGACGTTCGCGGCCACGTCGTTGACATCCAGGTCAAGGTTGCGGGCCAGCAGGTTTCCGGTGCCCAGCGGGATCACGGCCAGGGGGACTTCGGTGTGCCGCAGTTCCTGGCCCACGGCGCGCACGGTGCCGTCCCCGCCGCCCACAATGACGACGTCGGACTTGGCCGCCAGCGCCTGCCGCGCCATGGCGTGGCCCGGGTCCGCGGCGGTGGTCTCCAGGAACAGCGGCTCCGGCCAGCCGGCCAAGGTGGTGGAGCGCAGCAGCAGCGTCTTGGCGGCGGCGGCCCCGCCCTTGGTCGGGTTGTAGATGAAGGCCACCCTCTGCGCTGCGGCATGGATTTTGTGCGGGGGCTCGGCCACGGCGCTGCGCGTGTGGTTTTGTGCCAGCTTGCGGACCCCCAGCCAGCTGAAGCCGGCGGCGAGCAGGACGGCGGCCACGATGACGATGATGAGGACTCCAGTTGGCATGATTCTCTAACCTTAGCCGTTTGGTTTGTCTTGATTGGATAGGCTTAGGGCGTGATCGATGTAAGAGACCTCTGCGAAAATCCTGCCAAATACCGCGCCAGCCAAAGTGCCCGCGGAGACGAACCGTCCGTGGTGGATGACATCATTGCCGCCGATGCCGCCCGCAAGTCCGCGATCAGCGCCTATGAGGCCCTCCGGGCGGAGCAAAACCTGTACGGCAAGAAGGTGGCCCAGGCCAAGGGCGAGGAGAAGCAGGCACTGCTGGCCGACGTCAAGGGACTGGCCGTGCGCGTCAAGGCCGCCGCAGCCGCCTCCGACGAGGCTGCCGCCGAGGCGGACCGGCTGGTGCGGGCACTGCCCAACCTCGTCTCCGACGGCGTCCCGGAAGGCGGCGAGGACGACTTCGTCACGGTCAGGAAGGTGGGCACGCCCCGAGAATTCCCCGACTTCGAGCCCCGCGACCACCTGGAGATCGGTGAGCTGATTGGCGCCATCGACATGGAACGCGGCGCCAAGGTCTCCGGCTCGCGGTTCTACTTCCTGAAGGGCGTGGGGGCCCGGCTGGAAATGGCGCTGCTGCAGATGGCCATGGACCAGGCCATCGCCGCCGGCTTCACGCCCATGATCACCCCCACCCTGGTGCTGCCCGAAACCATGGCCGGCACCGGCTTTGACGTCCAGCACGACGCCGAGATCTACCGCCTGGCCGACGACGACCTCTACCTGGTGGGCACCTCCGAGGTGGCCCTGGCCGGCTACCACGGCAACGAGATCATCGACGTCAATGAACCCATCCGCTATGCGGGCTGGTCCTCCTGCTACCGCCGCGAGGCCGGCTCGCACGGCAAGGACACCCGCGGGATCATCCGGGTCCACCAGTTCAACAAGGTGGAAATGTTCGTCTACACCACCCCGGAAAAGGCCGCGGAGGAACACCTGCGCCTGCTGGCCTGGGAAGAGGAAATGCTGGCCAAGGTCGAGCTGCCCTACCGTGTCATTGACACGGCCGCCGGCGACCTCGGCGGCTCCGCGGCCCGCAAGTTCGACTGCGAGGCCTGGGTGCCCACGCAGAACAACTACCGCGAACTGACCTCGACCTCCAACTGCACCACCTACCAGGCCCGCCGGCTGAACATCCGCGAGCGTGTCATGCACGACGACGGCACCAAGGGCGGCACCCGGCCGGTGGCCACGCTCAACGGCACCCTGGCGACGACGCGCTGGATTGTGGCCATCCTGGAGCACCACCAAAACGCGGACGGCTCCGTCACGGTTCCGGCGGCGCTGCGGCCATACCTGGGCGGGATGGAAGTGTTCCCCGTCCTGTAAAGTTCACCCGGCGTTCACGGCACATGTGGGCCCGCTCCTAGGTTCCAGGCAGGGCGGTCTGCTTCACTGGAAGCATGACAATGACAGCAATGACAGCCGTCCCTGGCATCGATGACCAGGAATCCGCAGCTTCGGCCCCTGCAGCAAGCACCCGCCGCCATCTCGTGGCCCTTGACGTTGACGGGACCCTCGTGGACCACGACGGCACCATGACCGCCGCCGTCCGGGACGCCGCCACGGCCGTGGTGGACGCCGGCCACGAAGTGGTGATCGCCACCGGCCGCTCCCTGGGTGCCATGCTCCCCGTGGTGGAACAGATCGGGATGGTCCGCGGCTACGGCGTGTGCTCCAACGGAGGCGTGACCGTCCGCCTGGACCCCGCCCTGGACCGCGGCTACGAGGTGGTCGAACGGGTCACCTTCAGCCCGCGCGCCGCCCTGACCACGCTGCGTGAGAAGATTCCGGGGGCCCGCTTTGCCCTGGAGGACGGCGAGGGCAACTTCCTCTCCACCTCCCGCTTCCAGGACGCCAGCTTCGGCATCGAGGCCCGCGGCGTGGATTTCAACCACCTGCTGGACGCCCGGGCCGTGCGCGTGGTGGTCAACAGCGCGGAAGCCAGCACCGAGGATTTTTCCGCAGCCATCGCCGCCGCCGGGCTGCACGGCGTCGCCTACGCCGTGGGCTGGAGCGCCTGGCTGGACATCGCCGCCTACGGCGTCACCAAGGCCACCGCGCTGGAAAAGCTGCGGGCCGGGATGGGCATCGACCCGGGCCTGACCGTGGCGGTGGGTGACGGTTCCAACGACATTGACATGCTCCGCTGGGCCGGCCGCGGCGTGGCCATGGGCCAGGCCGCGGCGGACGTGCTGGCCGCAGCCAACGAGGTCACCGACTCCGTGTACGACGACGGCGCAGCCGCCGTCCTGCGCAGCCTGCTCGCCTAGCGGGGCGCCGCCGTCGAACGTTTTAGTGCCCTTCGGACCCGAAGCGCTTGATGGAGGCTTCCAGCTCCGCCTCGGCGGCGGCGCGGTCGGCCCAGCCGTCGGCCTTGACCCACTTGCCGGGCTCCAGGTCCTTATAGGTGGTGAAGAAGTGCTCGATCTCCTTGATCAGGAACGGGTCCAGGTCGCTGGCTTCCTGGATGTGGTCGAAGCGCTTGTCGGCCGGCACGCACACGAGCTTGGCGTCCCCGCCGGACTCGTCCTCCATGTTGAAGATGGCGATGGGGCGCGCGTCCAGCACGATCCCGGGGAACAGGTCCACGTCGGGGTACCAGACCAGGGCGTCCAGCGGGTCGCCGTCCTCGCCGAGCGTGTTGTCGAAGAAGCCGTAGTGGGTGGGGTACTGCATGGAGGTGAACAGCACGCGGTCCAGGCGGACGCGGCCGGTTTCGTGGTCAACCTCGTACTTCACGCGTGATCCGCGGGGGATCTCAATGGTGACGTCGTGCTTCATGGGGTGCTCCTCATCATGTGGTCGGCAGTGCCGTGGTGGCGCGGCCGGGCGCGGCCGATCGCGTAAACTTGCCTCTGTATGAGGATATAGGCGGATTTTGCTTCACTGAAACCCTGCCGATCCCCGCCCGCGTCATCCGGCCGGGACTTCACCTGCCCGGCGGCACCGTTGAGCCATTGCCGGGCCCGCTGCCGCGAAGGAACACCTAAGACATGGGACGCACGTCCAAAGCCCTGACGAGCGCATTGCTCATCCTGGCCCTGGCCGCAGTCACCGTGCCTGCCGGCGTGAACCTGGCCCCCGCCCTGCTGCCGGGGAAGACGGCCGCCGCGCCCGCGCCGGCCGCACAGCTGGCCCCCACCTCGCTGTCCACGCTTCCCGGCGTGGCCCCGCTCCCCGCCACTGCGCCCCTGCCGGACCCGGCGAAGCTGGGGAAGGCCATGGATGCGGCATTGGCCCTGGGCAACGCCGGCCAGTTCAGCGCGTATGTCACGGATGCCGCGAGCGGCACGGTGCTGTACTCCAAGGACGGCGACAGTGCCCGCACCCCGGCCTCCAACCTGAAACTGCTCACGGCCACGGCCGCGTTGACCGTGCTGGGAGCCGGCACGCGGCTGCAAACCTCCGTGGTGGCCGGCGACGAGCCAAATGTGATCATCCTCCGGGCCGGCGGGGACTCCATGCTGTCCGAGGGCAGGAGCGATCCCACCGCCGTCATGGGCCACGCCGGCCTGGCAACCCTGGCCGCCAAGACTGCCGCCGCACTGGCCGCCGGCGGGGTCAAGGGCCCCGTGACACTGCGCATCGACGACCACCTTTTCACCGGCCCCGCGCTGAACCCGGCCTGGGACCCCGGCGACGTGAACGCCGGTGAGATCGCCCCGGTCTACCCGATGGCCCTTTATGCCGGCCGGACGTCAGCGGGGGCGGACGGGCCGCGGCCGCAGGACTCCGCCCTGGCCGTGGCCGTCGCCTTTTCCGCCGCCCTGAAGGATGCCGGCGTCGAGGTGGCCGGAGCCATCACCAGGACGCCCGCCGCCACCACATCCCCGGCCGTGCTTGCCTCCGTCAGCTCAGCCACGGTGGCCCGGCAGGTGCAGTACCTGCTGACCGAATCGGACAACTACATGGCCGAGGTCATGGGCCGGCTGGTGGCCGTGAAGGAAGGCCGGGCGGCGGACAACACCGGATCCGTCGCCGCCGTCCGCAGCGTCCTCGCCCGGCTGGGCCTGCCGCTGCCCGGCGTCGTCACGGTGGACAACTGCGGCCTGGCCGGGGCCGACCTGATCAGCGCCCACCAGCTGGTGCAGGTGGTCTCCCACCTGCTGGCCCATGCCGGCTCGGATGCGGGACAGGCGCTGGAAGGCCTGCCCGTCGCCGGCCTGACGGGCACCCTGGGCGGCCGCTTCAGCGCAGCCGACACGGTGGCCGCCGCGGGCGTGCTCCATGCCAAGACGGGCACCCTGAACCGGGTCTCAACGCTGTCCGGCTATGTGGTCAACGCACAGGGGCGCCTGCTGGCCTTCTCCCTCATGGGCAACCAGCTCGACGGCGGCCCGGCCTCCGCCATCCCCGCCATCGACGCCGCGGCCGCCGCCCTCGCCGCCAGCTGACCGCCCCGCCACAGGGAAGTGTGATCTCATGGTGGACATGAGCCCGCACAGCAGCGCACAGTCCGCCCCTTCCGCCCCCGAGGGCAGCCCGACCCCCGCGGGCCGGGGGACCCCCTCCGGAAGCAAGCCGTCGTCCCTCGTCAACTGGGAGCTGGCCGCCAGGACGGCGGCAAACCTGGCACCGGCGGGCCCGGCGCTGGGCAGCCGCGAAATTGGCGCGGCCGTGGAAAACCTGCGGCTCATGGCGGAAAGGTCCGTGCCGCACGTGCACGAGATCAGCAAGCTCGAAGCCGCCCGCGACCTCCGGGACTCCGAGGTGCTGGTGGTGGACCGGGCGTCCTGGGCAAAGGCCAACACGCAGAGCTTCGCCGTCATGATGGACCCGATCATGTCCCTGCTCGCGGCCAAGCAGGCGGCGGCAGGCAAGAACACCGCGGCGGGGGGGGCCACCGTGACCGGCGCCCAGCTCGGCGCCGTGCTGGCCTTCCTCTCCAGCAAGGTCCTGGGACAGTACGATCCCTTCGCCGCCCTGGGCGCTTCCGGGACGGCGCCCGGAAATGCCGGGCAGGGGGCCACGGCGGCCGCCAGCGGCGGCCGCCTGCTGCTCGTGGCACCCAACATCATCACCGTGGAGCGCGACCTCAAGGTGGATCCGGACGACTTCCGCCTCTGGGTGTGCCTGCACGAACAAACCCACCGCGTGCAGTTTGCGGCCGCACCCTGGCTGCGCCACCACATGCTCGCGGAAATTGAAAAGCTCGGCGGTCTCCTGGTAGGGGACAGCGACAAGCTCGGCGAGAAGATGCTGCAGGCCGTCAAGTCCCTGGGCAGCAGGTCCCTGGGCGGCAAAAGGGCCGCACCGGACGGGCCCAGCCGCGGCGCCGTCCTGGACCTCCTGCAGGACCCGGCGGAAAAGGCCGCACTCTCCCACGTCACGGCCGTCATGAGCCTCCTGGAAGGCCACGCCAACGTGGTCATGGACGGCGTGGACCAGACCATTGTGCCCACCGTGCGCACCATCCGCCAGCGCTTCAACAACCGCGGCCGCGACCGGGGCATGCTGGAGAAGTTCATCCGGAACCTGATGGGCCTGGATGCCAAGATGCGCCAATACAGCGACGGCGCCAAGTTTGTCCGCGACGTGGTGGCGGTGGCCGGCATGGAAGGCTTCAACACCGTTTGGGCGCAGGCGGAAAACCTGCCCACCGAGACCGAAATCCACAATGCCCGCCTCTGGGTCGAGCGGATGGGCCTGTAGGTGGCGGAGGCAAACATCCGCCCCCGCCGGCGCCTGGACCCCACCGTGGGCAAGGCCCGCACCCTGGTCGGCGGGCTGCTGGGCCTGTCCACCACCGGCAAGCACCATCCCGTGGACAACCCGCCCCTGGTGCTGGTGGGCTGCAGCGGCGGCCCGGACTCGCTGGCCCTGGCCGCCGTCGCCGCGTTCTTCGCCACCCGCGGGGAGGTCCGCGTCGGCGCCGTGGTGGTGGACCACCAGATGCAGCCGGGCAGCGCGGACGTGGCCGGGCGGACGGCGGAAACCCTGCGCGGCCTGGGCCTTGACCCCGTCCAGGTGCGCACCGTGGACGTGGAGCACGACGGCGGCGGCCCCGAGGCTGCGGCCCGCGCCGCCCGCTTCACCGCCCTGGACGCGGCGGCCCGGGAGCTCGGGGCCGAAACCGTCCTGCTGGGGCACACCCTTGACGACCAGGCCGAATCCGTGCTGCTGGGCCTGGCCCGCGGCTCCGGCACACGCTCCCTGGCCGGCATGCGCGAACGCCGCGGGCTGTACGCCCGGCCGTTCCTGAAACTGCGCCGCGATGAGACCTTGGCCATATGCAACGCGCTGGGGCTGGAGCCCTGGCACGATCCGGCCAACAGCGACCCCGCCTACCTGCGGGTGCGCGTGCGGCACACCGTGCTGCCGTTCCTGGCCGCCGAGCTGGGACCGGGCGTCACCGAGTCGCTGGCCCGCACCGCCGGCATCCTGGGCCACGACGCCGACTTCCTGGACGCGCTCGCCGGGGACGAGTTCGCCCGGATCGCGCAGCTGGCGCCCGCCGGCGCGGACTGGCCCGAGGAGGTCAGCCTGGCCGAAGACGCGCTCCGGGAACTGGCCCCGGCCCTGAGGATGAGGGTGTTGGCGAGGGCCGTCGTCGCACTGGGGGGATATCAGCCCAGCCAGGAACGCCTGGGTGCGGCAGAGGCCCTGCTGGCGCGCCGGGGATCTGCCGGGCCTGTGCAAATGGCCGGGAAGGTCAGCGCCTGGCGCCTTTCCCGCAGCGCCGCCGTTCCCCACGAGGGGCACGGCTATGGGAAGCTAGTCTTTAGACGCAGCAGGTAATTCGTTGAGGCAGTGCACAAGCATTGCCGCTGCACCAAACCAGTTACACATTCCTTCACAAACAGGAGCCGTTGGTGGATTCACAAGACGTCCAAGCCGATCTCAAGCATGTTCTTTACACCAAGGAACAAATCCAAAGCCGCGTTGCCGAACTGGCCGCACTGATCGACGCGGACTACGAGGGCCGCGACGTGCTGCTGGTCGGCGTGCTCAAGGGCGCCGTCATGGTCATGGCCGACCTCTCCCGTGCGTTGCACAGCCACGTGACCATGGACTGGATGGCGGTGTCCTCCTACGGCTCCGGCACGCAGTCCTCCGGCGTGGTGCGCATCCTCAAGGACCTGGAAACGGACCTCATGGGCAAGCACGTGCTGATCGTGGAGGACATCATCGACTCCGGCCTGACCCTGTCCTGGCTCAAGGCCAACCTGATCTCCCGCGGCCCGGCCTCGGTGGAAATCTGCACGCTGCTGCGCAAGCCCGACGCCGCAAAGGTTGAGATCGACGTGAAGTACGTCGGCTATGAGATCCCCAGCGAGTTTGTGGTGGGCTACGGCCTGGACTTTGCCGAGAAGTACCGCAACCTGGACTTCATCGGCACCCTCGCCCCGCACATTTACGAGTAGCCTTTACCGGCGCATGACGACCGGCGGGGCCACCTTGCCGCCGCCGGGGGAATTTGTTATGCCCTGAGGGAACTATTAAGCCTTCCCGTGCGTGTTGACATAGGAACGGTGCAATGCTTGGTAGCGCGGGCAGGTGGCCGTGCACAAAAGTTTTTGCCAATTGCTTGAGCAGGAGGGACGGGGCGCAGCCTCAGAACACATGAAAGTCAAAAAACTCTTCAAGGGTCCCTTCATCTGGATCATTGTGGTGGTTGTGCTCATTGGCGCCGCCCTGGCCACGTTGTCCGGCGGCGGCCAGACCAAGATCGACACCTCCGAGGGCCTGACGCTGCTCAAGAACGACCAGGTGGCCTCCGCGAAGGTCTTTGGGTCCGAAGGCCGCGTGGACCTGGTCCTCAAGAGCGACTACACGACCCCCAACGGCACCAAGGCCGGCAAGGACGTGCAGTTCTGGTACGGCAGCTACCGTGCCCCCACGCTGGTGGCCGCGATTGACAACGCCGGCCTGACGTCCTTTGACGACCAGCCGGCGTCGAACAACTTCTGGTCCAGCATGCTGTCCCTGCTGATCCCGTTTGTGCTCATCGGCCTGATCTTCTGGTTCCTGTTCTCGCGCATGCAGGGCGGCGGCTCCAAGGTCATGCAATTTGGCAAGTCCAAGGCCAAGCTCATCACCAAGGACCACCCGCAGGTCACGTTCACCGACGTGGCCGGCGCCGACGAGGCCGTGGAGGAACTCCACGAAATCAAGGAATTCCTGCAGGACCCAGGCAAGTTTGCCGCCGTGGGTGCCAAGATCCCCAAGGGCGTGCTGCTGTACGGCCCTCCCGGGACCGGCAAGACCCTGCTGGCCCGCGCCGTGGCCGGCGAGGCCGGCGTGCCGTTTTATTCAATCTCCGGTTCGGACTTCGTGGAAATGTTCGTCGGCGTGGGCGCCTCCCGTGTCCGCGACCTCTTCGAGCAGGCCAAGGCCAACTCCCCGGCCATCATCTTTGTTGACGAGATCGACGCCGTCGGCCGCCACCGCGGCGCCGGCATCGGCGGCGGCAACGACGAACGCGAGCAGACGCTCAACCAGCTGCTTGTGGAAATGGACGGCTTTGACGTCAAGACCAACGTCATCCTGATTGCCGCCACCAACCGCCCGGACGTCCTTGACCCGGCCCTGCTGCGTCCCGGCCGCTTCGACCGGCAGATCCCCGTGGAGGCCCCGGACCGCCTGGGCCGCGAACAGATCCTGAAGGTCCACTCCAAGGGCAAGCCCATGGCGCCCGGCGTCGACCTGAACGCCGTGGCCAAAAAGACGCCAGGTTACACCGGCGCCGACCTGGCCAACGTGCTCAACGAGGCCGCGCTGCTTACGGCCCGCTCCAACGCCCAGCTCATTGACGACCGCGCCCTGGACGAGTCCATTGACCGCGTCATGGCCGGGCCGCAGAAGCGCACCCGCGTCATGAAGGAACTTGAGCGCAAGATCACCGCCTACCACGAAGGCGGACACGCCCTGGTGGCGGCGGCCATGCACAACACGGCCCCCGTCACGAAGATCACCATCCTGCCCCGCGGCCGCGCCCTGGGCTACACCATGGTGGTGCCTGAGGATGACAAGTACTCGGTGACCCGCAACGAACTGCTCGACCAGATGGCCTACGCCATGGGCGGGCGCGTCGCGGAGGAAATCGTGTTCCACGACCCCTCCACCGGTGCCTCCAACGACATCGAAAAGGCCACCGGCACCGCCCGCGCCATGGTCACGCAGTACGGCATGAGCGAGCGCATTGGCGCGGTAAAGCTGGGCGCAGGGCAGGGCGAGCCGTTCCTGGGCGCCAGCGCCGGGCACGACCGCGACTACTCCGAGTCCGTGGCCTCCATCGTTGACGACGAGATCCGCAAGCTCATCGACCGGGCCCATGACGACGCCTACGAGGTCCTGATCGCCAACCGCGACGTCCTGGACCGGCTGGCCCTGGAACTGCTGGAGCGCGAGACCCTGAACCAGGCCGAAATCGCCACGATCTTTGCCGACCTCCGCCGCCCGCCGGTGCGCGAGGTGTGGCTGTCCAAGGACTCCCGCCCGGTCTCCGACGTGCCCCCCGTGGTCACCGAGAAGGAGCGCCGCGACGCCCTGGCCGCCGGCGAGCCGGCCCCGGATTCGCTGTCCCCGCAGGAGCAGCTCGCCGGCGCCCATTTGCAGGGCGACGTCGACGCGCCGGGCCGCATGCCGGGCATCGACCTGGGCAAGGGCGACGGCGAACAGCTCCCCGGCCGCCACTGATTGCGGATAAGATCTCACCCGTGACCATTTTCGACGACGAACCCAACTTCGCGGCACCCGGCACCCCGGGGGCCGAACCAGGGACCCCCGGGGACGGACAAGGCGGGCACATGGACCTGCCGCGCATTGCCGCGGCGGTCCGTGAGATCCTGCTGGCCGTGGGGGAGGACCCTGACCGCAGCGGGCTCGAAGACACGCCCCTGCGTGTTGCCAAGGCCTACGCGGAAGTGTTTGCAGGCCTGCACCAGGACCCGGCGGAAGTCCTGGGCACCACCTTCGACATCTCCCATGAGGAGATGGTGCTGGTGAAGGACATCCCCTTCTACTCCACCTGCGAGCACCACCTGGTGCCGTTCCACGGCAGCGCGCACGTCGGGTACATCCCGTCGTCGGACGGCCGGGTGACCGGGCTGAGCAAGCTGGCACGGCTCGTGGACATTTACGCCCGGCGCCCCCAGGTGCAGGAACGCCTCACCAGCCAGATCGCCGATTCGCTGGTGGAACACCTCAAGCCGCGCGGCGCCATCGTCGTCATTGAATGTGAACACATGTGCATGTCCATGCGGGGCGTGCGCAAGCCAGGGGCCAAGACCGTCACCAGCGCGGTCCGCGGCCTGCTCCACGAGCCCGCCACCCGGGCCGAGGCCATGAGCCTGATTCTCGGAAGGTAACACCTATGGATTCCCTCGCAGCCGCCCCCGGCACGGGCCCGGCCACCTCGCCGCTGCCCGTGCTTCGCGCACGCACCTCCGTGGCGACGTTCGACCGCCTGCCCACCGACCGCACCGTGGTGATGGGCATCCTGAACTGCACGCCCGACTCCTTCAGCGACGGCGGTGAATACAACTCCCTTGACACGGCCATTTCCCACGGCCTGCGCATGTTCTATGGCGGCGCGGACATCATCGACGTCGGCGGCGAGTCGACCCGGCCCGGCGCGGAGGACGTGGACGAGGCCGAGGAACAGCGCCGCATCCTGCCCGTGGTCGAGGCCCTGGCCAAGGCCGGTGCCCTGGTCAGCGTCGACACCCGCCACGCCTCCACGGCCGCCGCCGCGATTGACGCCGGCGCCGGCCTGATCAACGACGTCTCCGGCACCAACGTCCACCCGGACATGATTGCGCTGATCGCCGAACGCCAGGTGCCGTATGTGCTCATGCACAGCCGCGGCGACTCACGGCACATGGATTCGCTGACCCGGTACGACGACGTCGTCGGGGACGTGGTGCGCGAGCTCGCCGAGGTGCGCGAACGCTTTTACGCGGCCGGCGTCAAACCCGAAAAAATCATTGTGGACCCGGGCGTCGGCTTCTCCAAGAACGCCGACCAAAACTGGGAACTGCTGGCCAACCTGGACCGGGTTGTGGCCATGGGCAACCGGGTTCTGGTGGGCACGTCCCGCAAGCGCTTCCTCGGCTCCCTGCTGACCACGGCCGGCAAGGCCGCCGCCCCCAAGGAGCGCGACGACGCGACGTCCGCCACCACGGCGCTTGCCGCAGCCCAGGGCATCTGGGGGGTCCGCGTGCACGACGTCGGCGCCAGCCTTGACGCTGCCAAGGTCGCCGCCCGCATGCTCACCGGCAAGCGGAACCGCGAGGCGCGCCTCGCCGCCCGGGCTGCGGAAGGGGAATCCCCGGAAGGGCAGGCTGCAGCAGGGCAGGCTGCGGCAGGGCAGGCACGGCCCGAGCCGGCGCGGGCCTCCCTGTGAGCCGCCCGGACACCATCACCCTGACGGGCATCACCGCGATTGGCTACCACGGCGTGTTCGGGCACGAGAAGCGCGACGGCCAGCCCTTCGTGGTGGACGCCGTCCTGCACACGGATGTTTCCGCGGCCGCAGCCACTGACAACCTCGCCGAGACGGCCGACTACGGTGCCGTGGCGGAAACCATTGCCGCGATGATCCGCGGGGAGTCCTTCGATTTGATCGAGACCCTGGCCGTGCGCACCGCCGAGGCGATCCTGGCAGGGTTTGCCATTGTCGAGGCCGTGGAGGTCACCGTCCACAAGCCCAAGGCGCCCATCCAGGTGCCCTTTGGCGACGTGGAAATCAACGTGTTTCGGAGCAGGGCATGACGCTCCAGCGCCCCCTGACCAGGGCCATCCTGGCCCTCGGGAGCAACCTGGGCGAGCGGCAGGGCACACTCTCGGCCGCTGTCGGCGAGCTCGTTGACCGCCCCGAGGTGCGCCTTGTCGACGTCTCGCCGGTGGTCTCCACCAAGCCCGTCGGCGGGCCCGGGGGCCAGCCGGATTTTTTGAACATGGTGATCGCCGTCGACACCACCCTTGAACCCCTGGAACTGCTGGCGCACTGCCAGGCCGTGGAGCTTGCCCACCACCGCGAACGGAAGGTGCGCTGGGGTGCGCGGACGCTGGACGTGGACATCATCACCTACGACGACGTGGAAAGCGCGGACCCGGAACTGACCCTGCCGCACCCGCGGGCCGCAGGGCGGGCGTTTGTGCTGTACCCGTGGTCGCTCATGGACCCCGGGGCCACCCTGGCGGGCCGTTCCGTGGCGGAACTGGCCGCCGCGGCCGCCGACATGCCCGGGATTGGGCACGCCGGCCTGGACCCCGTGGACGAGGGACGGCCGGCCTGAAAACCTGCGTTCCCACTCCCTGTCCCGCCGTGTCGAATAAACTGTACGGTTGAGGTAGCACACGTAAACGCAAGGAACGGGTGAGGCAATCATGAGGAGCACAATGCGGACCATCCGGCCTGCATGGCTGGTGGTGGCGACGGCGGTCCTGGGCGTGGCCGGGTGGACCACCACGGAACTGACCTCGCGTGCCAGCCTGCCCCTGCCGGTGCTGCCCCTGAGCTCGCTGGCCACGATGGGGCTGATCGTGCTGGTCTGCCTGATTTTGGGCTTCAAGGTCCGGCATTGGCGCGACGGGCACCGCGACCGGGTCCTGGACCCCCTGATCGCTGCACGCACCCTGGTGCTGGCGCAGGCCTGCGCCTATGCCGGGGCCGTGCTGCTTGGCTGGCACCTGGGCATCCTGGTGGACCAGCTCCCCACCATTCCGCTGCGCGGTGAGCTCGGCCCCATCTGGAACATGATCGCCCTGGGCGGCGGGGGGATTGTCATGATTGTGGTGGGCCTCGTGGTGGAACGCTTCTGCAAGCTTCCGCCCGACGACACCGAAACCGCCGGCACACCGCGCGAAAAACGGGACGGCCGCGGGGAGGAAGAATTTGCCTAGCCCGGCCACCCCGCCTCCCGCCGTTCCGACCGGCCCCGTTCCGCCCGTGCCGGTCGTGCCCGTCCACGCCAGCGCCATCGATCCCGAGGGGCTGGCGTTCCGGGGCGTGTCCGGCAGGCTTGCCACGCTCCGCCTGATCGAGCGGGGCCTGGGCGGGCTGGTCCTGTTTGTCATTTCCGCGCTTCCGCTGGTCCTGGGGCTGGCCGGGGCATGGGACGGCTACCCTGCCTGGCTGGCCTGGGCGCTGCCGGCCGCCGTGCTGGCGGTGGTCCTGTGGGTGTTGGCGCTCGTGCCGCGCCAGGTGCGCGCCATCGGCTACGCCGAACGCAACGACGACCTCCTGCTCCGCCACGGCATCCTGTTCCACCGGGTCATGGTGGTCCCCTACGGGCGGATGCAGTATGTCGACGTCACGATGGGGCCGCTGGAGCGGGCGTTGGGCCTGAGCAGCGTCCACCTGCACACCGCCTCCCCCGGAACCAATGCCGTGCTTTTTGGCGTGCCTGCCACCGAGGCCGCACGGCTCCGCGAGCAGCTTTCGGCCCGCGGTGAGGCGAAACTGGCCGGGCTGTGAGCGATCCGTACCCCGGGACCACCTTCCACACGGACAGTCCCGACACCTGGCACCGCGTCCATCCCGTCTCGCCCCTGGTGCGCGGCTGGGTGGCCGTGGCCGCAGTGCTGTTCATCTTTGGCCGCAACGCCCTGGACTCGCTGTTCACCGGCAGGCCCGGCGCGGGCGGGCCGTCCGCCGGCGCCCCGCCCGCGGTGATCGCCGTGGTGGTGGGGGCCGCCGTCGTCGTGTTTGGGGCCGGATTCTTCCTGTCCTGGCGCTTCACCCGCTACCAGGTGACCGACGACCACGTCCACATCAACTCCGGCGTCATCTTCCGCCAGCAGCGCAGGGCCCGCATCGACCGGGTCCAGTCCATCGACGTCGTCCAGCCGCTGGTGGCCCGCGCCTTTGGCCTGGCCGAGCTGAAGTTCGACGTGGCCGACGGCGGGAGGTCGGCCTTCCGCCTCTCCTTCCTCAAGCTTGACGAGGCCAAGCGGCTGCGGGCGGCCATCCTGGCCCGCGCCGCCGGCGTGGCCGTGGATCCGGGGGAGCCCGGCCAGGTCGCGGAGGCGCCGGAACAGCACGTGCTGGCCCTGGGCCCCGGGCGCATCATCGGCGCCACGGTGTTCAGCAGCCTGAGCATTGTGACGCTGGCGGTGCTGGGCGCCGCCATTGCCCTGGCAGCGTGGAGCGGGGAACCCGGCGTGTTCATCGGCTCCATCCCCATCTTCCTTGGCTTCGGCGCCTCCTACTGGAAAGCCATCACCGGCGACTACAACTTCCGCGTGGCCCTCTCGCCCGATGGCGTCCGCCTCCACTACGGCATGCTCGAGACCCGGGCGCAGACCATCCCGCCGGGCCGCGTGCAGGCGGTGGGCATCAGCCAGGGCCCCGTCTGGCGGCCCTTCGGCTGGTACCGGGTCCACGTCAACGTGGCCGGTTACGGGGACGACCGCTCCGACCACGGCAACCGCACGGTGCTGCTGCCCGCCGGCACCATTGACGAGGTCATGGCCGTGCTGTCCCTCGTGTTCCCGGACCCCGGCGTGGACAACCCCTTTGAGGTCTTTGCCGCCGGGCTGCGCGGACCGGGAAACCGGCACGGCTTTGTCCACTCCCCGCCCTCCGCACGGTGGATCGACCCGTTCGCCTGGCGCTACAACGCCTACCGGGCCACGTCCACGGCGCTGCTGTGCCGCCACGGGGTCATCTTCCGGCGCCTGGAGGTGGTCCCGCACGAGCGCACGCAGTCGCTGAGCCTGCGCCAGGGCCCGCTCATGGCAGCCCTGGGACTGGTCGACTTTGAGCTCCATTCCACCGTTGGCCCCATCAAGCCCCTGGTGCACCACGTGGCGCTCGACGCCGGCCGCCGCCTTTTCGACGAACAGGCCGCGCGGGCCGCAACTGCCCGCCGCATCCACAGCGCCGAGCACTGGCTCGCCCCGCCGCCCCCGCCGGCAGGGCCGCCCCCGCCGGTCGAGTCGGAGTCGGTCGAGACCCCCGCCCCGTCGTCCGCCCCACCCCACGCACAGGAGAACCTCCATGGCCATTAAGCCCGGCCGTCTTGGCATTGGCATCATCGGCGCCGGAAAGGTGGGGGCCGTGCTGGGCGCGGCCCTGCGCGCGGCGGGGCACGCCGTCGTCGGCGTTTCAGCGGTCTCGGAGGCTTCATTGGAACGGGCGGAACTGCTGCTGCCCGGGGTGCCGGTGCTGGAGATTGCGGACATCGTGGAACGCTCCGAACTCGTACTGCTGGCTGTGCCGGACGATTCCCTGCCCGGGCTTGTCTCCGGCCTGGCCGCGACCGGCGCGTGGCAGGCCGGGCAGCTGGTGGCGCACACCTCCGGGCGGTTCGGCACGGGCGTGCTCGCGCCGGCCAAGGCTGCCGGGGCCATCGCCCTGGCGATACACCCGGCCATGACGTTCACGGGCATGAGCCTGGACCTCACCCGGCTGGCCGACTGCTGCTTTGGCATCACCGCGGAGCCGGCCATGCTGCCCGTTGCCCAGGCGCTCGTGGTGGAGATGGGCGCGGAGCCGGTGGTCATTGCCGAGGCGGACCGCGTCCTCTACCACGCGGCCCTGGCCCACTCCTCGAACCACCTGGTCACCATCGTGTCCCAGGCGGCGCAGATCCTCGGGGACATTGGCGTGGAGTCGCCCAACCAGGTCCTCGGGCCGCTGCTGCGGGCGGCGCTGGAGAATGCGCTGGCCTCGGGGGAGTCAGCGCTGACGGGGCCCGTGGCCCGCGGCGATTCCGGCACCGTCGCCTCCCACACCCAGGCCCTCCGCGAGCACGCCCTCGACACCGGTTCCGCGGACATCCTGGACGCCTACGTGGCCCTTTCCGCCGCGACGGCGGCCCGGGCTGCCCGCCGCGGCCTGCTCTCCGCGGAATTGTTCCTGGGCGTCCAGGCCGCCCTCACCGCGGACGACGCCGGACCCTCCACCGGCCCGGGCAGCTGACCCTTCCCCGCCGTCCCCGGTCCGGGCAGCCCGCCCCGGCCCTCCAAACTGCCGCACCACTGGAGAAAGCGACCGACATGAGCACCACCCTGGTTACCACCATTGCCGAACTGAAGGCACTCAGCGCGAAGCTGCTGTCCGCCGCCCCCGACCCGGCCGGGCGCGGCGGCGGGACGCTGGGCCTGGTGCCCACCATGGGCGCGCTCCACGCGGGCCACGCGGAACTGGCCAGGACCGCGGTGGCGGAGAACGACGTCGTGGTGGCCAGCGTTTTCGTCAACCCGCTGCAGTTCGGTGACCCGGCGGACCTGGAGCGGTACCCGCGCACCACGGACGCCGACCTCGCCGTGCTCGACGCCGCCGGGGTGGACGTCATGTTCGCCCCCTCCGCTGCGGAGATGTATCCGGGCGGGGAGCCCGCGGTGCGCGTCACCGCCGGAAAGCTGGGGGAACTGTACGAGGGAGCGTCCCGCCCCGGGCACTTTGACGGTGCCCTGACGGTCGTGGCCAAGCTCCTCCACGCCGGCCGGCCCGACACCGGCCTGGCCCCGGCCGATGCCGCCGGGCGGCAGTCCTACCGGGCCTACTTTGGGCAGAAGGACGCCCAGCAGCTGGCCCTCGTGCAGCGGATGGTGGCGGACCTGAACTTCCCCGTGGACATTGTGCCCGTGCCCATTGTGCGCGACGGCGACGGACTGGCGCTTTCGAGCCGGAACCGCTTCCTGTCCGACGGGGAGCGCGACGCCGCCCTGGTGCTCTCTCACGCACTGCGGCTGCTGCGCCGGCGTGCCGACGCGCACGAGCCGCTGGACATTCCCTCGGCCGAGGAGCTGGTGCACATGACGCCCGGCGTGGAACTGGACTACCTCGAGGTGGTGGATCCGGACACGCTGGCCGTCCGGGCCGAAAACTGCCAGGACACTCCCTTCACCGGACGGGCCCTGGCGCTCATCGCCGCCCGGGTCGGATCGGTCCGCCTGATAGACAACGTCACGCTCGGGTAGGGTGCCGTGGGTTTATGCGCCGGACCCGCCGCCAGTTGTGCGCATGAGCGTTTATGCGCCCACCCCGGGGCCGGTTGGGCGCATGCCGGATGCGCTGAGGGCCCCCGGCTCAGGCGGCCAGTGCCGCCGCCACCTCTTCGGCGTTGGGATAGGCCGTCTGCGTGCCCTTCCTCGTGGCGGCCAGCGCGGCTGCCACGGAGGCGTAGCGGGCGGCGTCGGCCAGGGAATCGCCGGCGGCCAGGCGGGCTGCCACGGCGCCGGTGAATGCATCGCCGGCCCCCGTGGTGTCCACGGCGTCGACCACGGTCGGCGCAATGCGCACCACGGGGTGGGCCCGGTTGGTTGAATCCAGCACCACCGATCCGTCGGAGCCCAGCGTCACGAGGACCTGCGCCAGGCCGCGGCCGGCAAAGTGCGCGGCGGCGTCGAGCCAGTCGGACTCGGGCGCGTCGGCCGCCGGCATGGCCGGCCCGCCCAGGAACGCCGAGGCCTCGTGTGCGTTGACCAGCAGCACGTCGGTGAGGTGCGCCAGCGCGTCCCCGACCGGGGCGTAGGGCGAGAGGTTCAACAGGACGGTGGCGCCGGCGTCGTGCCCGGCCTGCGCGGCGGCCCGGACCGTCTCCAGCGGCACCTCCAGGCACAGGCAGACAACGCCGGCGCCGTCGAACAGGGCCGGGGCCATGGCGTCCGGGGACAGGGTGCCGTTGGCGCCGGCGGAGATGATGATGCTGTTTTCCCCGCTGTCCTCCACCGAGATGACCGCGACGCCGGTGGGCCCGTCCACCCGCCGCACGTGGCTGACGTCGACGCCGGCCCCGGCCGTGGAGGCCACCAGCATGTCGCCGTTGGGGTCGCGGCCCACGGCGCCAATCAGCGTGACGGCCCCGCCCAGCCGGCCTGCAGCCACGGCCTGGTTGGCGCTCTTGCCGCCAGGGTTCACGGCAAAGCCGCTGCCGTGCAGGGTCTCGCCGGGCAGGGGCAGGCGTTCGCAGTAGATGGTGAGGTCGGCGTTAAGCGAGCCGGCCACCACAATGCGGGCTCCCGGGGCGGGGACACTCACGCGTCAACCTCCGCGTCAACCGGCTTGGGCACCAGCAGCGACGCGGCCAGGGCGGCCACCGTGACGGCCAGGGCCACCACGACCACCGTGGTGTAGGACCCGACGACACCCATGGACCCCGTGGCGACCAGGATGGCCGGCAGCACCAGGAAGCTGAGGCCCGCGCCCAGGTTGAAGGCGCCGGCGTTCATGCCCGGCAGGAAGCCGGGGTTGCCTTCGGGGGAGAGGACCACGCCGAGACCGTTGAGCATGATGTTCACCGTACCGGCGTACATGATGCCCAGCAAGACCGTGCCGGCGATCATCAGCGGCAGGCTGTGCAGGCCCAGGAAGCCGATGACGGCCAGGGCCACAACGCTGCCCACCAGGCCGATCCGCAGCATCTTGGTGTACCCGAGCACGGGTGCCAGCCGGCCGGTGATGGGTCCGAAGATCCAGCCGAGCAGGGCGTAGGGGGTCAGGATCAGCAGGCTCATCTCGGTGGCGCCAATGTGGAAGCCGGGATCGGCCGCCTGGACGAAGGCGGGCACAATGCCATTAATGACCGCGAAGATGCCGGTCATGGTCAGGGTGGTGGTCAGCAGCGGCGCCCAGGTGGAGCGACGGCGCAGGTGCACAATCTCCACCATGGGCTGCCGGGATCGCTTTTCCACGGCCCAGAAGGCCATGAACGCGGCAACCGCGACGACGGCCAGCACCAATGCGGTGACGAGCGGGCCGGCGGTGATGCCGCCCACCAGCTTGGTGGCCTCGTTGAGGGCGGTCAGCAGGGCGCCGACGGCCACCACGATGAAGAACACGCCCTTCCAGTCCATGCGGGTGCCCGCGCCGGGCTTGCTTTCCCCGGCAAGGACGGCCAGCAGCACCGTGGCGACGGCCGCGATGGCCACCATGAGCCAGAAGATGCTGCGGAAGCCGAAGTGCTCGGCAAAGTAGCCGCCCACAAACGAGTCGATGCCGGCAATGCCTCCGTTGACCGCGGTGATCAGGCCCATCAGGACGCCGTACTTCTTCGGGTCCTTCACGGCCGAGCGCAGCATGATCAGGCACAGCGGCACCGTGGGGCCGGACACGCCCTGGATGATGCGGCCCACGAACAGCCAGGTGACGTCCGGGGCCAGGGCCGAGACCACGGAGCCGATCCCCATCAGCGCCATCATGGCGATGAGCACCTTCTTGCGGCCGATGATGTCGCTCAGGCGCGGCAGGAACAGGGAGAACACGGCGGCGGCGGTGAAAAACCAGGTCTGCGACAGGCCTATGGCCGCCTGGTTGGTGTGCAGTTCCTCGCCCATGGTGACCAGGGCGGGGCTGAGCATGGAGGCATTGAGCTGGAACGCCACGCAGGCGGTCAGCATCGCCACCATCAGCGCGGTGACATTGGCCGAGCCGTTGCGCATCCCGGACTTGAGGGTTTCGGCGCTCATGCGGCCACCTCGCCAATGCGCACCAAGGCGTCGGTGACCAGGTCCCAGAACTTCTTGTGGTCCAGCTCAACGGCGACGGAGGTCTTGCAGTCGGCGGGGGCAGGGGCGCGGAAGTCGGCCACGGTCATGCCGAGGGTCAGGGCGCCTGTCAGCTCAATGTCCACGGGCACCTTGCGGGTGGTCATGACGGTCGGGTCTATGACGTAGGCGACGGCGCAGGGGTCGTGGACGGGCGGGTAGTCAAAGCCCTGGGCGTCCTTGTAGGTCTTGGTGAAGAATTCCATCAGTTCCATGACGAACTTGGCCGGCTTGGTGCCCACAGCCTCGATCCGGGCCACCACATCCGGGGTGGCCAGCGCCTGGTGCGTGAGGTCCAGGCCCACCATGACCACGTTCCAGCCCGCGTTGAACACGATGTGGGCGGCTTCGGGGTCGATCTTGATGTTGAACTCGGCCACGGCGCTCCAGTTGCCCACGTGGTAGCCGCCGCCCATGAGGACGACTTCCCTCACGCGTTCCACGATGCGCGGTTCCTTGCGGGCGGCCATGGCAATGTTCGTCAGCCCGGCCGTCGGCACCAGGGTCACGGTGCCGGGCTCGTGGGCCATGATGGTCTCAATGATGAGGTCGACGGCGTGGCGCGGGTCCAGCTCGATCGTGGACTCGGGCTGGTCCGGGCCGTCCATGCCGCTGTCGCCGTGGATGTCGGGGGCGTTCTCGATGCTGCGCACCAGGGGGCGGTCGCAGCCGGCCGCGAACGGGACGCCGGTGATGCCGGCGATGGTCCCCACGGACAGGGCATTGCGGGTGACCTTTTCCAGCGTCTGGTTGCCAACCACCGTGGTCACGGCCAGCAGTTCGATGGTGGGGTTGCCGTGGGCCAGGAGCAGCGCCACGGCGTCGTCATGGCCGGGGTCGCAGTCCAGGATGATTTTCCGGGTTGCGGTGGCAGCTGGCTGTTGTGGCAGGTTGGCGTTCAATGTTTCTCCACGTCTTTGGGGCGGCAGCACCCGGGGGTGTTGCGTCTTCTGGGGTTGGGCGTTGTTTAGGGTGTTCCGGGCCGGCGTGCGGGGAACCTGAAAATAAGTGTGGCACTGAAACGTGATGGACGTCAAGCGCTTAACGTTAGGTTCGTCAAGCGTTTGACGTGCCGTATGGACGGGGATTGCGCCCGTGCCGGATACCATCGATGCATGGAGCCAGCCACAAACCCCCGGCACGACGGCACGCGGCCGGCCCGCGTCACGGCCGCCATGGTGGCCGCGAGGGCGGGCGTTTCCCCGGCCACCGTTTCCCTTGTCACCAGCGGCAAGACCGCCGGCCGCGTCTCGGCGGAGAACATCGCCAAGGTGGACCGGGCCGTCAACGAGCTGGGCTATGTTGTGGACAGCCTCGGCAGCTCCCTGGCCAGGGGGCGCAGCAACATTGTGATCCTGGTGGCCCCGGACGTTTCCAACCCCTTCTTCGCCCGCGTGATCGACGGTGTCCGCGAAGAGATTGGCGCCGGGTTCCAGCTGCTGCTTTCCGTGACCGAGGCCGGCCGCACACCCACCCTTGAGGTGGTGCGCAACCTGTTGTCCCTGCGCCCGGCCGGGCTGCTCGTGGACGCACCCAGCGCCGATTTCCTGGCCGGGTTGCCGGCGGCCGGACCCATGGTACTCCTGGACACCGCGGGCGTGGAGAGCGCCATGCCGTCCGTGAACCTTGACGTCGCCGGCGGCGCCGTCATGCTCGCGGACCACCTGGCGGACCTGGGGCACACCACCGTCGCCTACCTGGACGGCACCACGGGGACAGACACCTTCCGCGTGCGCCGGGAGGCCTTCTGCCGGCACGCCCGGGAGCGCGGGATCGACGTGGTGGCACAGGCGGAAACCACGATCGACGTCGCTGCGGCCGCGGACGCCTTTGACACGGCCTGGCCGCAGTGGCGGCGGATGGGTGTCACCGCCGTGGTCTGCAGCACCGACACGCACGCATATGGGGTGCTGCAGGAGGCGCGCGTGGCGCGGCTGTCGGTTCCCGGGGAACTGGCCGTGACCGGCTTTGACGACCTGCCGTATTCGGCGGCCTCAAGCCCCGCCCTGACCACCGTCCGGCTCCAGGCCGCCGAACTTGGGCACGCCGCCGGACGCCAGCTTTTGCGCCTGCTGGCCGGAGAGGACCTGGGTGCGACGGCGGACGGGCACAGCCTGATGCTCGCCAGCGAACTGGTGGTCCGCGGATCCACCGCCGGCTCCCCGCACGGCCGGCCGTAGGCGCAGCCGCCGGGCCTGGCTTCCACCCGCCCTGCACCCGGCACGGAGGGTTCATTCAGATTCACCAACTAAACTATTGGATTGTGAGCGCAGAAAATACCGTGACCCTCGAGCCCAGTGACGTTTCCGAACAAATGCACGTCCGCATGGAAAAGCGGGCCAAATTGCTGGAGCAGGGCGGCCAGGCCTACCCGGTCGGGGTCGGGCGGACCCGCACGCTTGAGGAAATCCGCGAGAAGTATCCGGAGCTTGAGGCGGACACCGGCACCGGAGAATTCGTCGGCGTGGCCGGCCGCGTGGTCTTTATCCGCAACACCGGCAAGCTGTGCTTTGCCACCCTCCAGTCAGGCTCGGGCGTGCGCCTGCAGGCCATGCTCTCGCTGGCCAATGTGGGCGAGGAGGCGTTGGCCGGCTGGAAGTCCCTGGTGGACCTGGGTGACCACGTCTTCGTACACGGTGAAGTGGTCAGCTCCCGGCGCGGCGAACTGTCCGTCATGGCCGACTCCTGGCAGATGGCCTCCAAGGCCCTGCGCCCGCTGCCCGTGCTCCACGCCGAGCTCTCCGAGGAAATGCGTGTGCGCCAGCGCTATGTGGACCTCATCGTCCGCGACGCCGCGCGCAAGCAGGTGCGCACCCGCTCGGCCATTGTCAAGGCCATCCGCGACACCCTCGACGGGGAGGAATACATCGAGCTGGAGACCCCCATCCTCCAGCTCATCCATGGCGGCGCCGCGGCGCGCCCCTTCCACACCCACCTCAATGCCTTTGACCAGCCCATGACGCTGCGCATCGCCATTGAGCTTTACCTCAAGCGGGCAGTGGTGGGCGGCCTGGATAAAGTCTTTGAAGTCGGACGCATTTTCCGCAATGAGGGCGTTGATTCAACGCACAGCCCCGAATTCACCATGCTTGAAGCATATGAAGCCTATGGCGACCAATTCACCATGGCCAAAACCATGCAGCGAATCATTCTCGCCGCCGCCGACGCCGTGGGATCACGCACCATTGAAACCCCGCGCGGGCAGATTAACCTCGACGGCGAATGGCCCTGGCTTCCCGTGTACAAGGGCCTTGGCGACGCGGTGGGGCAGGAAATAACCCCCGATACCACGGCCGTGGAATTGCGTGCCATTGCCGCCCGGCACGACGTGAAAGTTGATCCGGCGTGGGATGCGGAAAAGCTGGTGGTTGAATTGTTTGGTGAAATTGTTGAACCGACAATCATTCAGCCGACATTCGTCTGCGATTATCCGCCGTCCGCGCAGCCTCTGGCCCGCCCGCACCGTGACAAGCCCAACCTCATTGAGGCCTGGGACCTGATCATTGACGGCAAGGAAACAGGCACGGCATTTTCCGAACTCGTCGACCCCGTCATCCAGCGTGAACGCCTGACCGAGCAGTCCCTGGCGGCAGCTTCAGGGGATCCCGAGGCCATGCAATTGGATGAAGACTTCCTGCGCGCCCTCGAATACGGCGCCCCGCCCATGGGTGGACTGGGCCTGGGCATTGACCGTCTGGTCATGCTCTTTACCGGCGTGGGAATCCGAGAGGCCATCCTCTTTCCCCTGATGAAACCTGAGTAGAAGCGGCAAGGTTATGGAATACATCGCAGTTATCGTCCCTTCATTGGGCGTGGGTGTGCTTTTTTACTTCGCAATGAAGGCAATATTCAATGCCGACCGGGCTGAACGGGAGGCCTTGGCGCAGGCCGAACGTGAAGCCGAGCACAACAGCGAGCTTCCCTCGAATAATTCCTGACGCCATTCTTTGACGTGGGGTGGTTTACGCAGCATAATTTAAATGACGGAAACTTCAAATAAATGTGAGGCGATAATTACCCATGGCACAGAAGATTCATGTAACTCTGGTCGACGACCTTGACCAGAGCCCTGCGGATGAAAACGTCACCTTTGGCCTTGACGGCATTAGTTATGAGATAGACCTTTCCGCGAAAAATGCCGGGGAATTGCGTGAGGCGCTGGCAAAGTACATTGGTGCCGGACGCCGTGCCGGCGGACGTGCCGTCCGGGGGCGCGGCACGGCCACGGCGGCGCCCAAGTCCAAGAGCGACGTTGCTGAAATCCGCACCTGGGCCAAGGACAACGGCTACGAAGTGCACGAGCGTGGCCGCATCCAGGCAGAGATCCGCAACGCGTACTACGCCGCGCAAGGCGCGTAAAAGAACGCATTCAGCGCACGCAGGGCCGGCAATTGCCGGCCCTGCGTGGCGCAAAGACGGCAGGGCACCCCACCGGGCGGCCCCGCCGTCGTGCTTTAAGGCCCCGCCGTCGTGCTTTAAAAGGACCGCCAAGGGCAGCGGCGTCCGCGGCATCCATATTTCCCCTGTGGCGAACAAGCCCCCACGACCGGCCGGCACTGCGTAGCATCAAAGTACGCAGTAAAAGGAGTGTGGCGAAATGTTTGAGCGATTCACTGATCGAGCCCGTCGTGTTGTTGTGCTGGCCCAAGAAGAGGCCCGCATGCTCAACCACAATTACATCGGCACGGAGCACATTCTGCTCGGCCTCATCCACGAGGGTGAAGGTGTTGCTGCCAAGTCCCTGGAATCCTTGAACATTTCCCTGGACGCCGTCCGGGAGCAGGTACAGGAGATCATCGGGCAGGGACAGCAGGCCCCCAGCGGGCACATCCCGTTCACTCCGCGCGCCAAGAAGGTGCTGGAACTCTCGCTGCGTGAAGCCCTGCAGCTGGGCCACAACTACATTGGCACCGAGCACATCCTCCTCGGCCTGATCCGCGAGGGTGAAGGCGTCGCCGCGCAGGTGCTGGTCAAGCTCGGCGCCGACCTGGGCCGGGTGCGCCAGCAGGTCATCCAGCTGCTCTCCGGCTACCAGGGCAAGGAGCCCGTCGCCAGCGGCGGCCAGCAGCAGGAAGGCACCCCGGCAGGCTCGGTGGTGCTGGACCAGTTTGGCCGCAACCTCACCCAGGCTGCACGGGAAAACAAGCTTGACCCGGTGATCGGGCGCGAGCACGAGATGGAACGCGTCATGCAGGTCCTCTCCCGCCGCACCAAGAACAACCCGGTCCTGATCGGTGAGCCCGGCGTCGGCAAGACCGCCGTCGTCGAGGGCCTGGCCCAGGCCATCGTGCGCGGCGACGTGCCGGAAACCATCAAGGACAAGCAGCTGTACACCCTTGACCTGGGTTCGCTGGTGGCCGGCTCGCGCTACCGTGGTGACTTTGAGGAACGCCTGAAGAAGGTCCTGAAGGAAATCCGCACCCGCGGCGACATCATCCTGTTCATCGACGAGATCCACACGCTGGTGGGTGCCGGGGCAGCGGAAGGCGCCATTGACGCGGCCTCCATCCTCAAGCCCATGCTGGCCCGCGGTGAACTGCAGACCATTGGCGCCACCACGCTGGACGAGTACCGCAAGCACATTGAGAAGGACGCCGCGCTGGAGCGCCGTTTCCAGCCCATCCAGGTGCAGGAACCGTCCGTGCCGCTGACCATTGAAATCCTCAAGGGCCTGCGTGACCGCTACGAGGCACACCACCGCGTCTCCATCACCGACGACGCCCTGACGGCCGCCGCCACCCTGGCGGACCGTTACATCAGCGACCGCTTCCTGCCGGACAAGGCCATCGACCTGATTGACGAGGCCGGTGCCCGCCTGCGCATCCGCCGCATGACGGCCCCGCCGGAGCTCAAGGCCATGGACGGCGAAATTTCGGCCGTGAAGAAGCGCAAGGAAGACGCCATCGATGCCCAGGACTTCGAGGGTGCCGCGGCCCTGCGCGACGACGAGCAAAAGCTCATCAGCGCCCGTGCCGAAAAGGAGCGCCTGTGGAAGTCCGGCGGCCTGGATGACATCTCCGAGGTGGATGAGGAACTCATCGCCGAGGTGCTGGCCAATTCCACCGGCATCCCCGTGTTCAAGCTGACCGAGGCGGAGTCCACGCGACTGCTGAAGATGGAAGAGGAGATCCACAAGCGCGTGATCGGCCAGGACGAGGCCATCAAGTCCATCTCCAAGGCCATCCGCCGCACGCGGTCCGGCCTGAAGGACCCGAAGCGCCCGGGCGGCTCGTTCATCTTCGCCGGCCCCACCGGCGTCGGCAAGACCGAGCTGGCCAAGGCGCTGGCCGAGTTTCTCTTCGGCGACGAGGACGCGCTGATCACCCTGGACATGTCCGAGTACTCGGAGAAGCACACGGTCTCGCGGCTGTTCGGTGCCCCTCCCGGCTACGTCGGCTACGAAGAAGGCGGGCAGCTGACCGAAAAGGTGCGCCGCCGCCCGTTCTCCGTGGTCCTGTTCGACGAGGTGGAGAAGGCCCACGCGGACCTCTTCAACTCGCTGCTGCAGATCCTCGAGGACGGCCGCCTGACGGACAGCCAGGGCCGGGTGGTGGACTTCAAGAACACCATCATCATCATGACCACCAACCTGGGCACCCGCGACATCTCCAAGACCGTGGCCACCGGCTTCCAGTCCGGCTCGGACACCCAGACCGGCTACAACCGGATGCGCGCCCGGGTCACGGAAGAGCTCAAGCAGCACTTCCGCCCCGAGTTCCTCAACCGTGTTGACGACGTGGTGGTGTTCCCGCAGCTGACCCAGGAAGAGATCATCGAGATCGTCGACCTCATGGTGGGACGCCTCGAGGGCCGCCTGGCCGACAAGGGCATGGGCATCGAGCTGACGCCCGCCGCCAAGGTCCTGCTGGCCACCCGCGGCTACGACCCCGCCATGGGTGCCCGGCCGCTGCGCCGCACCATCCAGCGCGAGATCGAGGACCACCTCTCCGAGAAGATCCTCTTCGGCGAGATCAAGGCCGGGGACATCATCGCCGTGGATGTTGAAGGCGAGGGCGACGACGCGCAGTTCACGTTCGTTGGCACCGCCAAGCCGAACATCCCGGACGCCATCACCGCC
>NZ_JAAMFN010000090.1 GCF_013376095.1 Arthrobacter sp. SDTb3-6
TAGCGGGGCAGCTGGCCGGTGGTTTCAGCCACTTCGGCCTCGAGTTCCTGGGCGAGTTCGCCGTGGCCGCCCATGGCTTCGAGTTCGTGGGCGAGCTCGGCCAGTTCGGCACCGCCGGCCATTTGGGCCGTCAGTTCCTCCAGGGTGACGTCCTTCTTGTCGTAGTAGCCGATCGACCTGCCCCGCTTCAGGAGCAGGAAGCGGTCGCCCACGGGGAAGGCGTGGTGGGGGTTGTGGGTGATGAAGATGACGCCCAGGCCGCGGTCGCGGGCCTGCAGGATGTAGCGCAGCACCACCCCGGACTGCTTCACGCCCAGGGCCGCGGTAGGTTCGTCCAGGATCAGCGCCTTCGCCCCGAAATGCACGGCCCGCGCAATCGCCACGCACTGGCGCTCACCGCCGGAAAGCTGGCCGATGGGCTGCTCCACATCGCGCAGGTCAATGCCCATCTGTGCCAGTTCGGTCTTGGTGATCTCCTTCATGGCCTTCACGTCCAGGCGCTTGAACGGCCCGCGGCCCACGGTCAGCTCGGAGCCGAGGAAGAAGTTGCGCCAGATCGGCATCAGCCCCACCACCGCCAGGTCCTGGTACACGGCCGCGATGCCGGAATCCAGCGCCTCACGCGGGCTGCCCAGCTTCCGTTCCTCCCCCATGATCCGGAACGTGCCGGTGTCGTGCTGGTGCAGTCCGGCGATGATCTTGATCAGCGTCGACTTCCCCGCCCCGTTATCACCCAGGACACAGGTCACCCGGCCCGTGTCCACGGCCATGGTCACCTCCGTCAGGGCGATGATGTTCCCATAGTGCTTGCCCACGTTGTCCAGCTCCAGCAGGTGGACCGGGGTGTGGGTCAACGGGTCCGTTTGGTCCTTGAGCAGCGTTTCCTGGTCGATGTCCGCGGTCGCGGGGCCCCCGGACGCTTCCACTCCGGTGTGCTTGGCAGTCATGGTGGTCCGTTCCCTTACTTAAGTTCCGCACGGCGTTTGACGATCAGGTTCACGATGGTGGCCAGCAACAGCATCAGGCCCAGGAAGAACTTGAACCAGTCCGGGTTCCACTGCGCGTAAACGATGCCCTTGTTGGCCATGCCGAAGATGAACGCCCCGATCGCCCCGCCAATGGCCGAGCCGTACCCGCCGGTGAGCAGGCACCCGCCAATCACCGCGGCAATGATGTAGAGGAACTCGTTGCCAACACCCTCCCCGGACTGCACGGCGTCGAACGCGAACAGGTTGTGCATGCCCAGCACCCAGCCGCAAAAGCCCACACCCATGAACAAGCCGATCTTGGTCCACTTCACCGGCACGCCCACGGCCCGGGCCGCATTCTCATCCCCGCCCACCGCGAAGATCCAGTTCCCAACCTTCGTCCGCAGCAGGACCCACGAGGTGACGGCCACCAGGATGACCCAGATGAAGATCGGGCTCTTCAAATCCACCCCGGCAATCGTGAAATCGTTGGCGAACACGGCCTGCGCCGAGGAGAAGCCGTCCATCGTGGCGATCGACGGGGTGGCAACGCTGCCGCCGATCAACCGGGTCAGGGCCAGGTTCAAACCCGTCAGCATCAAAAACGTCGCCAGGGTGACAATGAAGCTGGGCAGCTTCGTCTTCATCAGGATCCAGCCGTTGACGAATCCGATGGCCAGGGAAACCACCAGGGCCAGGCCCACCCCGACCCACACATTCACGGAGAAGTACCAGCTGAACAAGGACGCCGTCAGCGCCGAGCTGATCACCGCGACACCGGCGGAGAGGTCGAACTCCCCGCCAATCATCAACAGCGCCACCCCCACGGCCATGATGCCGATCGTGGAGGAGCCATACAGCACCGTGGCGAAGGAATTCGCCTCCAAAAAAACCGGTGCCACAAGCGAGAAAAAAATGAACAGGACGATCGCCCCGACCAGGGCACCGATTTCGGGCCGGCCAAGGAGGTTCGAGAGCATGCTGCGCCTGCCAATGCGTTCATCCGTCAGTGGCGGCGGGGACTTTGTCATGGTTGTCATGGGTTTCTCCTGGCTTGTCCGCCGCCGGCCCGGACGGGCCGTGCCGGCGGCGGGATCAAGTCATCCTTAGCGGATGCCTTCCTGGGCAAATTTGAGCACTGCGGTGGCATTGGACTTGTCAATGATGGCCGGGCCCGTCAGCACCGGCAGCCCGCCGCCCACCTTGAAGCCGCCACGGTAGTTCTGCCACAATGCGTCAATCGAGTCATATCCCTGCAGCCACGGCTGCTGGTCCACCGTGAACTGGACCTTGCCGTCAATGATGGACTGGATCAACGCCCCGCTCAGGTCAAAGGAGGCCACCTTGACCTTGCCCGCCAGGTTCAGGGAATCCACGGCCTTCACAATGGTCGCCGTGAAGGGCGCACCCAGCCCGATGATCGCGTCCGCACCCGGCGTGGACTGCAGCTTGGCGGTCACGGTGGACGCCACCTGCGTCATGTCGGTGCCCTGCACATACAAGATCTCCGTCCCGGGCACCTTGGTCTTCACACCCGCGCAACGGGCCTCAAGGGCCACGTTGCCCTGCTCCTGGATCACACACACCGGATGCCTCACGCCCTCGGCCGCCAGCCTCGTGCCAACCGCGGCACCGGCAATGTTTTCATCCGAACCAAAGTGCGTGAACGCCCCAACGCTCTTGAACACATCCTCACCGGAATTCAGGCTGACCACCGGGATACCAGCAGCCTCCGCCTTCTTCAGCACGTCCTTCAACGCGTCGGGCTTGGCCAAGGTGACCGCAATGCCGGCCACTTTCTGGTCAATGGCCTGCTGCACCAGTTGCGCCTGCCGCCCACCGTCGGGATCCGAGGTGTAGAGCAGGTCCACATTGTCCTTCACGGCCGCTTCCTGGGCACCCTTGCGCACAATGTCCCAAAAGGTGTCGCCCGGCGCGGCATGGGTGATAAGCGCAATCTTGATGCCCGGCGTGGTGGCCACCTGGCCACCAC
>NZ_JAAMFN010000091.1 GCF_013376095.1 Arthrobacter sp. SDTb3-6
GACCCGGAACAGGGCACCCTGCCGACACACACCACCGGCCGCCAAGCCGGCAATCGCTGCCGCCCGCCGGGAATGTGCCTTGGCCCCCTGGCTTGTATGGCCCGGGCACGGCGGGCTGGGGCACGGCGGGCTGGGGCACGGGACGCATCGGGAGTTATTCCTTCCCGGCCAGTGGCCATGACACAGTCCCGGCAGGCGGCCACCAGGACGGCTGCGTTTCGTTGGCCGTCCATGCGTGCGCAGTTCCCCAATTCGGCACCGCCCTCCCGATCCCGCCTTGCCGCCAAGGGCCTCCCCAAAACACCTTCTCGCGGCAGACATCCTCTACCTCACGCGGGACAGGAAGACGCTGCCGTGCCTTCAATCCCTGTACCCCACTGCTGCGAGGGACGGTTCCTTGGCGTTAACGAGCATGCGGCAGCCCGTAGCCACAATGGCCGCCAGGGAACTCCAGCCCAGAACGGGCCCCATCGCGCTGTCACCAGCGATTACGGGAAATTCGTGGCCAACAGGAGCCATGCGCCCGGACACCAGCGGGACGCCAGCGGGCAGCCTGCATGGCGCCAGCGGGCAGCCGCCGGTGTCCTTTGCCGAATTCCCGGAGCCGGGCGTGCGCACTTGGCGTGACCGCCCACACCCTCCCTGGCCCGTCTCGTATTGACTGTTGATTGGCATGCGGCCGCCCAGGGAACGGCCGGCCTCAAACGGATGTTGCACGCCGCTGGCGCAAGACTCGCGCACGAAGCCGGCGATTTCCACGACGTTCCGGTTCAAGGCCAGCCGGCACGCCCCGAAGCCGCCCGCCTGTTACGCGTCGCATTCTTTGGCGGTGTGTTGGTCGCTGTGGGTGACGACCATGCTGTGGTGGTTCAGGGTTCGTTGGCGGCGTCAGCGTGACGACCGGATCCGATGCGCCGGCCGGCGGCCAGTGATTGGCGTATCCCCGTCGTCAGCGTGATGGTACCTGGCTGGCCGGTGGCCGGGCGGCTGATCTTTTCGGGGCCGCGCCGGCGCCACACGAGGTGGCCCCTTCCCTAGTCTGGGTGTGGTGTGGGAGAGTCGTGGCACAGGTGTGGGGTCGGGCGGACAGGAGCGGATGCGATGCTGATCGTGAGCAGCCCCGCACACGACGAGGTGGCGTTGCTGGCAGGGGAGATCACGCACCCGCACCGTGCGGGGCCAGGACGATGACCGGCTGACCGTGCAGCCACGGCGAGCCCGCTGCGCCGCCTGTGCCCGCACCCAGGTCCTGTTGCCGGCCGCGTTGTCCCTGCGCCGTGCCGACACCGTGGAGGTCATCGGGACCGCACTGGCGGCCAAGGCTGCAGGTTTCGGGTACCGCACGATCGCCGCCCACATGGGCCGGCCTGTTTCGACTGTGCGCCGCTGGCTGCGCCGGGTGCCGGAAACCCACGTCCAGTGGCTGTGCGAGCAGGCGGTGCAGCACGTGTTCCGCCTCGATCCGGACATCCTGGTCCGCCCCAGGCAGTGGCCGAGCCTGCTCGGCTGGAGCCTGAACGTGTTGGCCGGCGCCGCCCTGGCCTACCGGAAACGCGTGGAGGCCCACACGCCGCCGTGGACGCTGATCGGGCTCTTCACACGAGGTCATTTATTGAGCCGACCGCAGCGCATCTGAAAAAGCGAGCAGGGCCTGCTTTGCCACGCCCTGAAACAGCCGTCACCATGACGACGTCACCAGCGGCCACTCCTTATGTGCCCGGCAGCATGCAGACCGCCACGTCACCATGACGACCAAACATGCCAAACCCATCGGCACCAAAGGCGACGCCGCCATCGTCAAAATACGCGATGGGTAACACCCACCATGCCGATCAGCATGGCGTTCACGGGCAAACCGGACCGGGTATAGCCAAAGCCGCGCAGGGGTGGCGCAGCATAGGGCCCCGCGGACATCCCACCCCGTTCGTGGTTGCGTGGGGATGGCGGACCATGCCGTTGCTCAAGCCCCAGCCGATGAAGGCGGTCGACACTGCCATGGACATTCCGCCGACACCAGGGGGAGCGCGAAATCAATCCTGCCCGCACACCATAAACGGTGCACACCACAAACGGCGCCTGGCACGTCATTCACGCTGCGTAGGACCCCATCCACGGCACACCCGACGCGCATGGCCGGGTAGTCGGCGGCGCGGCCGATGGCCGGGCGGTTGTCCTGGGCGATCATGCCGGCTGCCTGAATCGTGGCGGCCGCATGGATCACCGTGGCTCCGGCTCGCCCGGTGGTTATCCGTTCGATGGCCCCCAGGCATGGGAACCCGGCCTCCTCAAACGGCATGGCAACCCCGGCGCCACCGAACAACAGAGACTGAAGACCGGCGGCCCTTGCACTGACGCCGGCCGGACTCCACGACTCGTCGTTCAATGCCCTCTCCGGAGGCCGGGGGTCGCCACGGCCCGCGGACGTAGTGACGGCTGCATGCCCGGTCTGTCAACGCCACCCGGGAAGCGGTGCCACGAGCAGGAGTGCGGCCGCACCCCTCAACGCATCCCATGCAGCAAGGAGCCCCAATTTGTGGTTTCGTTGGTGCCCGCCCGGCGGTCGCGGCAGCGGTCGCGGCAGCGGTGGCCGCCGCGGTCTAGCGGCGGTGTGGCCG
>NZ_JAAMFN010000092.1 GCF_013376095.1 Arthrobacter sp. SDTb3-6
CGCCGGTTGGGGTTAGCTGTCGCCTCCGGCGTTGCCGGTGGTGCCGGCGTTGACGTTGAGGAGGTCGTATTTGGTGGCGGCCTGGCGGGGTGTGTCGGGGTTGATTTTTCCGTCGTTGGCGAGCATTTGCAGGGCGCGGACGACGATGCTGTGGGAGTCGATCTTGAAGTAGCGGCGGGCGGCGGCGCGGGTGTCGGAGAAGCCGAAGCCGTCGGCGCCGAGGGTTGCGAAGGTGTTGGGCAGGAATTGGCGGATTTGGTCGGGGACGGCTTTCATGTAGTCGGTGACGGCGATGACGGGTCCGTGCGCGTCGGCCATTTTGTGGGTGAGGTAGGGGGTGCGGGGTGCCTCGTCGGGGTGGAGGAAGGAGTGTTCCTCGGCGGCGAGGCCGTCGCGGCGCAGTTCGGTCCAGGAGGTGACGGACCAGACGTCCGCGGCGACGCCCCATTCCCGGGCGAGGATGTCGGCGGCTTCCAGGGCCCAGGGCACGGCGACGCCGGAGGCGAGCAGTTGCGTGGCGGGTCCTTCGGTGGTGGCGGCTTGGAGGTGGTAGATGCCTTTTTCGATGCCTTCGGTGTCGAGGTTGGCGGGGGCCTTGGGTTGGAGGATTGGTTCGTTGTACACGGTGAGGTAGTACATGACGTTGGGGTCGGTGGAGGCGGGCCCGTACATGCGTTCCAGCCCGGCCTTGACGATCACCCCGATCTCGTACCCGTAGGCCGGGTCGTAGCTGATCACGGCGGTGTTGGTGGAGGCCAGGAGGGGGGAGTGCCCGTCGGCGTGTTGGAGGCCTTCGCCGGTGAGGGTGGTCCGGCCGGCGGTCGCGCCGATGATGAAGCCGCGGGCCATCTGGTCCCCGGCGGCCCAGAACTGGTCCCCGGTGCGTTGGAAGCCGAACATGGAGTAGAAGACGTAGATCGGGATCAGGGGTTCGCCGTGGGTGGCGTAGCTGGTCCCGGCGGCGGTGAACGCGGCCACGGACCCGGCTTCGTTGATGCCGGCGTGCACGATCTGTCCGGAGATCGATTCCTTGTAGGCCAGCACCAGGTCCCGGTCCACGGAGAGGTAGTTCTGCCCGTTGGGGTTGTAGATCTTCGCGGTCGGGAAGAACGCGTCGATGCCGAAGGTGCGGGCCTCGTCGGGGATGATCGGCACGATCCGGTGGCCGAAGTCCTTGTCCCGCATGAGGTCCTTGAGCAGGCGCACGAACGCCATGGTCGTGGCGGCGTGTTGCTTGCCGGAGCCGCGGTTGGCGACTTCGTAGGTCTTTTCCCCGGGCAGGGTGACCGGGGTGTGGGCGGTGCGGCGTTCGGGGACGAACCCGCCGAGTTCGGCGCGGCGTTCCATGAGGTAGCGGATTTCCGGGGCGTCGGGGCCGGGGTGGTAGTACGGGGGCCGGTACGGGTCCGCTTCGAGGGTTTCATCGCTGATGGGCAGGCGCAGGTGGGTGCGGAAGTCCTTCAGGTCCTGCAGGGTCAGCTTCTTCATCTGGTGGGTGGAGTTGCGGGCCTCGAAGTGCGTGCCCAGCCCGTAGCCCTTGACGGTGTGGGCCAGGATCACGGTCGGCTTGCCCTTGAATTCCACCGCGGCCCGGTAGGCGGCGTAGACCTTGTGGTAGTCGTGCCCGCCACGCTTCAAATTCCATACCTCGTCATCGGTCAGGTGCGCGGCGAGTTCCTTCGTCGCCGGGGTCTGGCCGAAGAAGTGTTCCCGGACGAACCCGCCGGACTCGGCCTTGTACGTCTGGTAGTCCCCGTCGACGGTGTCGTTCATGACCTTCACCAGGGAATGGTCGGTGTCGCGGGCCAGCAACGCATCCCACTCCCGCCCCCAGAGCACCTTGATGACGTTCCAGCCGGCACCGCGGAAGAACGCCTCGAGTTCCTGGACGATCTTGCCGTTGCCGCGCACCGGCCCGTCCAGGCGCTGGAGGTTGCAGTTCACCACGAACGTGAGGTTGTCCAGCTTGTCGTTCGCAGCGAGCTGGAGCAGGCCGCGGGATTCGGGCTCGTCCATTTCCCCGTCGCCCAGGAACGCCCACACGTGCTGGTCGGAGGTGTCCTTGATGCCGCGGTTGTGCAGGTACCGGTTGGACTGGGCCTGGTAGATCGCGTTCATCGGCCCGATGCCCATCGAGACCGTCGGGAACTCCCAGAACCCCGGCATCAGGCGCGGGTGCGGATACGAGGACAGGGCATGGCCTTCCCTGGACTTCTCCTGCCGGAACCCGTCCAGGTCCTCCTCGGACAGGCGCCCTTCCAGGAACGCGCGCGCGTACATGCCCGGGGACGCGTGTCCCTGGAAAAAGACCTGGTCCCCGCCCCCGGGATGGTCCTTGCCCCGGAAGAAATGATTAAAACCAACCTCGTACAACGTCGCGGCCCCCGCATACGTGGAGATGTGCCCGCCGACCCCGATGTCCGGGCGCTGGGAACGGTGCACCATGACCGCGGCATTCCACCGCAACCACGCCCGGTACTTCCGCTCGATCTCCTCATTGCCCGGGAACACCGGCTCCTGGTCCGCAGGAATCGTGTTCACATAATCCGTCGTCGTGACCATCGGCACGCCAACACTCTGCGCCCCGGCACGCTG
>NZ_JAAMFN010000093.1 GCF_013376095.1 Arthrobacter sp. SDTb3-6
CTAGGACCATCGTGCCCAATTCCAGCACCAATGAAGGAGAATCCATGAAGAACGTCATCCTCGACGTTGACACCGGCAACGACGACGCGGTCGCGATCATGATGGCCGCACTGCACCCGGACATCCGGCTGCTGGGCTGCACGACCGTTGCCGGGAACCTCCCCGTCGAAAACACCACCGACAACACACTGAGAGTGCTCAGCCACATCGCCCGCGCCGACGTTCCCGTGTACCGCGGGCTGGCAAAACCGTTTGCACCCCACCCCTTCCCCGTTCCCGAAGGCTTCACCAGCTCCGCCACACCGGTCCACCAGGTGCAGCTGGCACTGCCCGAAGCCACGACATCAGCACAGGCCACCACCGCCGTCGAATGGCTCATCGAAACACTGAGGGCCACCACGGAAAGGGTCACACTGATTCCAACCGCCCCGTTAACCAACATCGCCGCCGCAGTCACTCTCGCACCGGAAATCATGGACGCGGTTGACGAAATCGTCATCATGGGCGGCTCGACCACGCACGGCAACGAAACTTCGCAGGCCGAGTTCAACATCTACAAGGATCCGGTAGCCGCACAGGTAGTATTCAACGCCGGATTTGAGCGTTTGGTCCTGGTCACCCTCGACGCCACCCGCAAGGCACTCGTCTCCGACATCCAGTGCCGGGACCTGGCCGCGATGGGCAGCCCCGGCGCCATGGCCACGGCCCAAATCCTCGACTACTACATAAAGGGCAACGTCACGCAGTCAGTGGCCGCCGTCCATGACGCGCTGTGCGTCGCGTACGTCATCGATCCAACCGTCATCGATCTTCAACATCTCAACGTCGACGCAGACACCGTCGGCTTCCACACCTACGGGCGAACCATCGTAGATCTCAAGGGAATCACCGGGCGGGCCCCCAACGCGTTCGTTGCCCTGGACACCGACGCGGCGAAGTTCTACGACCTGCTCAAAAACACCGTGTCCCGCACAGCCGCCACCGCGGCCTGACCTACCCCACCCCCACCACCGAAAGAAGGAAAATCCATGAAACACTCCATCATCATGGACGTCGACACAGGAATCGACGACGCCATGGCCATCATGTTCGCCGTCAAAAACCCAGACATCGACGTCCTGGCGATCAGCTGCGTGTCCGGCAACGTCGGCCTGGACAGTGTCGTTGACAACACTCTAAAAATCCTCGACGTCGTTGATGCCCCGGACATTCCAGTCGCCGGCGGTGCAACCCGCCCGATGATCGAAAAGGCCCGCAGCGCCGCTTATGTACACGGTGAAGACGGACTGGGAAACCTCAACCTTCCAACCACCGCCCGCAAGGCACTTCCGGTGCACTCCGTTGAGCTGATACGAAAAACCCTCACCGACGCGCGCGAACCGGTCACCTTGGTCGCGCTCGCACCGCTCACCAATATTGCCCTTCTGCTGCGCACCTACCCGGAATGTGCCCACAAGATTGAACGCATCCTTTTCATGGGTGGTTCAGCGTCCGTTGGCAACGCAACTGCCGTCGCCGAGTTCAACATCTGGCATGACCCCGAAGCCGCACACATGGTCATCAACAGCGGCGTGCCACTGACCATGTACGGCCTCGACGTCTTCAACACCGTGGGCGTCGACGCACAGTCAGTCCACGCACTGGCAGAATCCGACAACAAGGTCGCACAAGTACTCGGAGGCCTGTTGGGCTTCCGCGTCCCAGGACCCGACGGCGAGCCTGATCGCTCCTTCAGCCTCATTGGTGACGCCGGCGCCGTATGCGCCCTCGTCGCCAACGAGCTCATGGACAGCCAAAGCTGCCCAATCCAGGTTCAGCTCGCACCCGGTGACAGCCGGGGCCAGACCATCGTGGACCGCCGCGTCCACATCGGCGAGGACACCATCCACGGCACCGCCGGGCAGTGGCCCACGGCGAACGTAATCTTCAGCGCCGACGTCCCCCAAGTGTTGGACCTCTTCCTCTCAACACTCAGCGTTCAACCAGTAACCGTCTAGTCTGCCTCCGCAGCAACGGCCGTGCCTGCGGAACTGCACGGCCGTTGCGGCGCGGGGACTTCCCGGCTCATACAACCAATGATTGCCTCGATCCGACCCTCCACTGTGGCACACCAAGTTGAGGAATTCCACAATGATCCCTTCGACCATCGTGCACAAACCTCCGCTGCCACGCAGATTGCCTGCATCGCCTGCGCCGGTCCGACCGCACACCGTCTGGCCTGTGGTCCGCGCCTTGGCTGGCAACTTAAGCTCACCTCGTGAGGCCTCGGCGGACCGTGAAGTCATCTGCCGGCGATAAACGGAGCCCGGGTTCCATAAGGAGTTTTGGCGAATCCAATATTTCGATGAACAGCGCGTCGCCATCGCAAGGGCACTTGCCATGAAGCCTGCAGTAATGCTGTTAGACGACCCTACTTCAGCATCGACCCGGAACTCGTCCAAGAAGTCCTCTCAGTCATCGCGGACCTGGCAAGTAACGGCATCACCATGGTGATTGTCCCTCACGAGATGAAACTAGCCCGCGACATTACCGACTGGGTTGTGTTCATGGAAGACGGC
>NZ_JAAMFN010000094.1 GCF_013376095.1 Arthrobacter sp. SDTb3-6
CGCAGCTGCATTTATTTAACCGACAGGTAGGGAAAGATGGTGTCCATGACTCCTCCGGCAACCACGGCAAATTCCGGCTCTTCCGACACGCGGGGAACCTCCGTCATTGTCAACGCCATCGCCGTCATGCGCTGCTTTTCCGCCCAGGAGCCGCTGCTGGGCGTGACGGAAATTGCCCAGCGGGTGGGCATGCACAAAAGCACCGTCTCCCGGATCCTGGCCACGCTGGAGCAGGAGGAGCTGGTGGAGCGGGACCCGGACTCCCGCCGTTTCAAGCTGGGCCTGGGCATCATCGCGGTGGCAGGCCCGCTGCTGGCCGAGCTGGAGGAACGGCGCGTGGCCTATCCGCTGCTGTGCCGGCTCACCGAACAGACGGGTGAAACGAGCGCCCTGATGGTGTGGAACGGGCGCGAATCCTTGTGCGTGGAGCAGATCGCCAGCCCCCAGCAGGTCAAGCACACCACACCGCTCGGTGCCCGCTACCACGATGCCATGAGCGCATCTGTGCAGGTCTTCCTGTCCCTGGAACCGGAGGACCGGGTGCGCAGCCTGTTGCGCGACGGCACCCTCGCCTATGCCGGCCTGGACGACGCCGGGCTGGAGGCCTACCTTCTGCGGCTCGCCGACGTCGGCCGGCGCGGCTACGCGACCAACTACGGCGAGTCGGCGCTGGACGAGGTGGGCGTCGCCGCCCCGGTGTATGACCACCGCGGCAACCCCGTGGCCGCCGTCCTGATCCCGGCGCCGAAGTTCCGGGTCTCGCACGAGCGGCTGCTGACCCTCGGCGAGGCGTGTGCGGCCACCGCACGCCTGGTCACGAGCCGGCTCGGCGGCTGAGGCGGCACTCAGGCCAGCAGCGCGCAGGCTTCCTCCACGGTGTCCACCACGTGCACCTGCTCCGCCATCGCACGCCCGTTGGCCAGTGCCGAAAGCAGCGCCCGCATGGGCAGCTCCTCTTCCCAGTGCCGCCGGCCCACCAGGATCATCGGGGCCACCGCCTCCGCCGCCGCGTAGTAGTTCTCGCAGGCGTCCTGGAAGATTTCCTGCACCGTGCCGGCCGCGCCGGGCAGGAAGATGATGCCGCCGCCGGAGCGGGAAAGCAGCACGGCCTCCCGGATGGAATTGGTGAAATACTTGGCAATCCGGGTGGCGAAGGGGTTCGGCGGCTCATGGCCGTAAAACCAGGTGGGGATGCCCAGGCTGTCGGCCCCGCCCGGGAAATCGGCCAGCACCCGCCCCGCGGCGCGCACCCAGGCGGTGATGGACGGCCGGAAGCCGGGGACGGCGGACAAGGTGCGCAGGGCACGGTCCAGGGCGCCGTCGTCGTACACGGAAAGGTAGGCGCCCAGATTGGCGGCCTCCATGGTGCCGGGGCCGCCACCGGTCGCCACCAGCGCACCCCGGGCGGCCAGCATCCGGCCCAGCTGCGCCGCCCGGGCGTATCCGGCGCTGCCGCGGGCCTCGGCGTGCCCGCCCATGACGCCCACCACCGGTTTCCCGTCGGCGGCGCAGGCGTCCAGGAACTCGTCCAGGGCGCCGGAGATGGCGTGGTCGTGCATGGCGGTGGCGAGCGTGGCATCCAGTGCCCGCCCGTGGCCGTCCTGCAACGTCCACTGGTAGATTTGCGCGTCCGGGACGGCCTCATATTCAGCCCCCGAAACCCCCGCATACAGTTCCCCGCCCGTATAGAGGTGCCCGCGGTAGGCGTTGAACGGAATGTTCGGCAGCGGGGGGAAAATCAGCGCGCCGCGTGCCCGCAGCTGACCCTCGACGCCTTTCGCAAAGCGGCAGCCCATGAAGATTGCGCCTGAGGCGCCCAGCCGGGCCAGCTCAGCAGACCTCTGCTGCAGGTCCACCGACTGGAAGTGCCAGCCGTGCATCGAGGTTGCGCCGCCAGCCACCAGCGCGTCGAAGCCGGCCAGGTCTTCGACGTCGACGGCCTTGTTGCGCGGGGCGCGGGATGGGGTCACGAACCCAGCTTAGCCATGACGACGCATTCGGTGCCGGAGCCGGATGCCGGTACGGTGTAAATGGCGGTTTTCCGCCGTCCCCGACCCAGAGGAGCACCATGAAGGAAATCACCACCGCGGACGTCCTGGCTGCCGGCCCCGATGTGCAGCTCATCGACGTCCGGGAGGCCGACGAGACAGCCACCGGCATGATTGCCGGGGCCATTCACCTGCCCTCCGGCTCGGTCGTTGACCGTGCCGGCGAGCTGGACAAGTCCCGCCGTGTCATCGCCGTCTGCCACGGCGGCGGGCGCAGCGGCCGGATCGCCGCAGTCCTCACCGGGATGGGTTTCGACGCGGACACGCTGGTGGGCGGCATGAGCAATTGGGAGGCCGAGGGCCTGCCGATGGTCGCCCCGGAGTAGCCTTCCATCCCGGCGCGCTGCCGCCGGC
>NZ_JAAMFN010000095.1 GCF_013376095.1 Arthrobacter sp. SDTb3-6
ACCAGGCGGGCGTGCCAGTCCGACTGCTTGTACTGGGTGCAGAAGATGGTTGACGCGGCATCGTAGCGTCGCTCCATGAGTTCGAAGACGAACTTCAAGAACCCTCCGGCCGGTGGATCCAAAAGCCACTCGTCCAATACCAAAACACTGTAATTGGCGTACTTGCGCAACAGCTTATGCTGGCCCAGCGGCTTATCAGCTGCCTGCTGCCACTCTTCTTCGAGATCCGGGATGCGCACGTAGCCGGTACGGTACCGATGAACACATGCCTGCTTCGCCACCGCGCACGCAAGGTATGACTTGCCGGACCCGGTGAACCCCTGGAAGACAAGATTCCTGTTCAACTCGATGAAATGGCAGGTGGCCAGCTGGGCCAGCAGGGGCTGGTTCAGCCCGCGTTCCTCGCCCCGGTCCACGGTGCGCAGGTCAGCCTGCGGATACCGTAGCTTGGCCCGGCGAATCAAGCCGTCAGCCTTCGTGTTCAAGAACGAACCGTGGGCTTGGTCCACGGCCAGTTCGATCCGTGCTTCAACGCTCAATCCCATGCTCACGACATCGTCCTGGGCTTCGAAGGCCGTGAGCAGGTCGCCAGCGGACATTTCGCGTAGTTTGCGTTTGGTTTCGGTGTTCAGGTTCATTGGCTCTTCCTTGAGTAGTAGTCGCTGCCGCGCACGTATCCGGTGCTGTTGCTTTCGGCTGCTGGGGGGAGGGTTGCTTCTTTCCAGTGCTCGTCCTGCCGGTTCTGCAAGATCGGGTGCAAATGTCCATATCTTGGGGAGCGGATCCTGGACTGCAACGCGACGAAACAGGCGTTCTCCAGGCGTTGCGCCCCGTATTTCGACGACAAGCGCAGCACCGCCAAGACAGGGTTGATTCCCTGCTCGGCCACCGACACAGAGGCGAAGACCTTGTCGACAACCTCGACGGTGTTGGGGCCGACGCGGTGGGCCCACCCGAGCAGCCGTTTTGCGTCCCAGGAGCGGTACTTGCGTTCCGGCGGGATATCGGCATCATTGGTCCGGTACTGGTTGACCGTGGCGGTATCGAACAACAGATGGCTGCTGAGTCGTTGGGACTGAAGATAGACTTCCAACGTCTTGGAGGTGATCCGCAGATCCACGGTGGCGCCGACGTGTTTCAGCGGGACGGAGTAGAAGTTCTTCTTCCATGCCACGTAGCTGTTCTTCGCTACCTTGCGACCGTGGACCCAGGTGCTGATCTCGTACGGAACCACCGGAAGCGGGCGCAGCAGAGGGTGCTCCTCCTCCGTGAAGACGCTCTGGCGGGAACCGGCTCGTTTCTGGAAGGGCTGGGCGTTATAGGCGGCCATCTGCCGGTAGATTGCGGCCCGCAGGGCATCGAGGCTGGTGAATTGCTCATGGCGCAGCGAGGCGATCACCCACGTGGCGATATGGCCCACGGTATTCTCTACGCTGCTCTTGTCTTTGGGCCGGCGAACTCTTCCGGGCAGGATGACTGCACTATAGTGTTCGGCGAGGTGGCGGTAAGCATCGTTGAGGACGATTTCGCCTTCAGCGGGGTGCTTGAGCACCCCGGTTTTGAGGTTGTCGCAGATGATCCGCGGCACGCTGCCGCCGAAGGCGTTGAACATTGATGCGTGGCAAAGCATCCAGGATTCCTGCTTCATATCCAGGCAGGGCTCCACGAACGCGTACCGGCTGAAAGGCAGGGCGGCGACGAACAGATACACGGTGGACCGGTTGCCCGTGACGGGGTCGTGCAGGGCCATGGTGGGGCCTGACCAGTCCACCTCGACGCTGACACCTGCTTTGTGCTCCACCCTTGAGGTGGCTCCGTGTTCCAGGACGTAGCGCTGGTAGGACTTGCAGAATCTGTCGTAGCCCATGAACGCCGCTCCGGTGGCTTTGGCCTGATCGGAGTATTCGGCGTGCAAGAGCTTCAGGTTGGTGCCGACCTTGGCCAGTTCCTTATGAATGCTGGACCAGTCTGGTTGCGTAAATACACTTTCGTGCTCGCTGCGTCCAGGGAACAGCAACTGGTAGACCTTCTCTTCGTTGAGGTCCTTGAGTTCCTCCCAACTGCGGGATGCCGCGTCGGCGGCGTTGATGACTTCGGCGACACTATTGCGGGATACGCCTTGGGTGGACGCGATGGCACGTCCTGACAACCCTTCAGCGCGAAGCTGGAGGATCCGCTTCGCTTTGATCTTTCGTACCATTGAAAATGGCTCCTTCCACCACACAGGCTGTTGCATGGTGGGAGGAGTCTACGCAGGGTGGCTCTGAACGAGAATATCGAATGGCTCTAAAGGGCAATAACGATGCTTCCGGCAGGTGGCTCTAAACCGCAATATTGGCGGCCCTCAAAGAGTCAAATATTCATTTCAGC
>NZ_JAAMFN010000096.1 GCF_013376095.1 Arthrobacter sp. SDTb3-6
CCAATCCGGTGGGGGTGGTGGTCCGAAGTACTGGTTGACAGTCCGTGGCGTTTCCGGGGTTTTTCGGTGGCGGTGCGGGAAGCATAAAGGGGAGGCCGATGGCTTTCCAGGGCAGGGAGAATCATCATGAATGCAAGCACGAAGTTTCGCACCCGTAAGGGCCTGGGTTTGGGGATGGGCCTTCTGGCCGTCACGGCCATGGGGTTGAGCGCGTGCAGCGGGGGGACCACGGCGGCCCCGGCACCCTCACACGCCCCGATGGCGACCTCGGCGCCGGCCGCGGCGTCCCCGATGGCTGCTGCGGGTGGTTTGGTGGGTCCGGGGTGCGCGGCGTACGCGGCGGCGGTGCCCTCCGGGGCGGGCTCGGTGGCCGGGATGGCCCAGGACCCGGTCGCGACCGCGGCGTCGAACAACCCGTTGCTGAAGACCCTCACGGCCGCGGTGTCGGGGAAGTTGAACCCGAAGGTCGACCTGGTCGATACGCTGAATTCGGGCCGGTTCACCGTGTTCGCGCCCGTGGACGACGCCTTTGCCAAGATCCCGGCCGCCACGATTGACGGGCTGAAGACCGATGCCAAGACACTGACGTCGATCCTGACGTACCACGTGGTTCCCGGCCAGCTCTCACCGGAGCAGATCGATGGCACGCATGCCACGGCCGAGGGCGGCACCGTGAAGGTCACCGGCAGCGGGGACCACCTGATGGTCAACAACGCCAAGGTCATCTGCGGCGGCGTGAAGACCGCCAACGCGACCGTCTACCTCATCGACTCGGTCCTGATGCCCCCGGCCAAAAAATAACACCCCCACCCCGCTCCGGCACCGCACCGGCCCCCGCTTCGGGGCGCCACGGGAATTTGTTGGCTTGGAAAGGCAGATGATGGGCAGTGATCGTGGCAGGGTGGAGACCATGCGCCTTCCCTGGTTGCGGCCGGTGGAGCCCCTGGCCCCGCCCACCCATGAAGACTTGATCCGCCTCGTCGCCCTGGGCGACGAGGCGGCCTTCGAGGAACTCTACGACGCCGTCTCGGCCCGGGTGTTCGGGCTGGTGCGCCGGGTGGTGCGTGATCCGGCGCAAAGCCAGGAAGTGACGCAGGAAGTGTTTGTTGATGTGTGGCAGCAGGCGGCCCGGTTCGACGCGGACCGGGGCCGGGCGATGTCCTGGATCCTGGTCATCGCCCACCGCCGCGCCGTGGACCGGGTGCGGGCCAGCCAGGCCAGCACGGAGAGGGACCTGCGCGAGGGCATCAGGGACTACCAGGAAAGCTCCGCCGATGTCGCCGAGACCGTGGAGGCCTCCCTGGAAGCCGAACGGGTCCGTGCCGCGCTGGAGACATTGACGCAACCCCAACAGGAGGCGATCCGCCTGGCCTATTACGGCGGCCACACCCACCAGGAAGTCGCGCAACTGCTAAAAATCCCGGTAGGGACCGTGAAAACAAGAATCCGTGATGGCATGATCAGGCTCAGGGACAGGATGGGAGTGGCGTGATGGAAGAACAACTGCACCTGCTCACCGGCGCCTACGCCCTCAACGCCCTCACCCCAGCCGAACGCGACGCGTTTGAACGCCACGCCCTGGACAACCCCGACACCCTCGAGGAAGTCCGCAGCCTCAGCCAGACCGCGGCCCTGCTCGCCTACGACACCACCGCCCAGACCCCGCCACCGGAGGTCAAGGCCCACATCATGGCCGCGATCCGCAACACCCGCCAACTCCCCGCCACCGCCATCGCCCACGACCCCACCCCCGCACGCAACGGCGCCCGGGAGACTACCCGGGCCGGTGCACGACGCCGGCGCAGCACGCCCGAACGCCGCCGCTGGGTCCCGGCCCTGGCCGCCGCCGCCACACTCCTGCTCCTCGCCGGAACCGGCGGCTGGGCCATCGGCCAGGCCACCAGCCACCAGGGACTCGAACACCAACTCGCCCAGGCACAAGCCAGCCAGGCCCACCAACAAGCCCTCCTGGCCATCATGGCCGCCCCCGACGCGAAAGTCGCCACCACCACCCTCCCCGGCAACGCCACCGTCACCATCGCCTGGTCCACCCACGCCAACCACGCCGCCATCACCACCCACGACCTCCCCACCCTGCCCAACGGAAAAACCTACGAACTCTGGTACATCACCACCACCACAACCCACCCCGCCGGACTCCTCCCCACCACCCCCACCACCACACCCCAACTCCTCAACGGCACCCTCAACAACGCAACCCACATCGGCATCACCATCGAACCCCCCGGCGGATCCCCCCAACCCACCACCACCCCCATCCTCCTCCAAACCATCTAAACCACACCCCCC
>NZ_JAAMFN010000097.1 GCF_013376095.1 Arthrobacter sp. SDTb3-6
AAGGAATGAAGGGGTTTTACATGTCCGACGAAACGACCACGGCCGGGGCCAACGGCGACGCGCTGGAGAATCTCCTGACGGAGAACCGCCAGTTCCCGCCGAGTGCCGATTTTGCTGCCAATGCAGTCATCAAGGCCGGCGAATATGACGCGGCGAACGCGGACCGGCCCGCGTTCTGGGGCCGGCAGGCCCGGGAGCTGCTGTCCTGGTCCAAGCCGTTCACGAAGACCCTGGACTGGACCAACCCGCCCTTCGCCACCTGGTTCGAGGACGGCGAAACCAACGCCGCCTACAACGCGCTGGACCGCCATGTGGAGGCCGGCAACGGCGACCGCGTCGCCATCTACTTCGAGGGCGAGCCCGGCGACACCCGGACCTACACGTATGCGCAGCTGACGGATGAGGTGAAGAAGGCCGCGAACGCCTTCGAGGCGCTCGGCCTGGCCAAGGGCGACCGTGTGGCCGTCTACCTGCCCATGATCCCCGAGGCCGTCATCACCCTGCTGGCCTGCGCCCGCATCGGCGCCATCCACTCGGTCGTCTTTGGCGGCTTCTCCGCCGACGCCCTGCGCTCGCGCATCGACGACGCCGAGGCCAAGCTCGTCATCACCGCCGACGGCACCTACCGCCGCGGCAAGCCCAGCCCGCTCAAACCGGCCGTCGACGAGGCACTCACGGCACCCGGGCACTCGGTGCAGAACGTCGTCGTGGTCAAGCGCAACGGCCAGGACGTCAACTGGGTCCAGGGCCGCGACCAGTGGTGGGATGACACCGTCGGCGCGGCAGCTGCCAAGCACACCGCCGTCGGGCATGCCGCCGAGCACCCGCTGTTCATCCTCTACACCTCCGGGACCACGGGCAAGCCCAAGGGCATCCTGCACACCACCGGCGGCTACCTCACCCAGACCGCGTACACGCACCGCGCCGTGTTCGACCTGCACCCGGAAACGGACGTGTTCTGGTGCACGGCCGACGTCGGATGGGTCACCGGCCACTCCTACGTCACCTACGCCCCGCTCATCAACGGCGCCACGCAGGTCATGTACGAGGGCACCCCGGACTCCCCGCACCAGGGCCGCTTCTGGGAAATCGTGGAAAAGTACAAGGTCTCCATCCTCTACACCGCCCCGACCGCGATCCGCACCTTCATGAAGTGGGGCGAGGACATCCCCGCCAAGTACGACCTCTCCTCCATCCGGGTGCTCGGCTCCGTGGGCGAGCCCATCAACCCCGAGGCATGGATGTGGTACCGGCGCGTCATCGGCGGGGACCTGGCCCCCGTGGTGGACACCTGGTGGCAGACCGAGACCGGGGCCATCATGATCGCCCCGCTGCCCGGCGTCACCAGCGCCAAGCCCGGCTCCGCCCAGGTCCCGCTGCCCGGCATCGCCGTGGACGTCGTCGACGAACTCGGCACCCCCGTGCCGGACGGGCACGGCGGCTACCTGGTGATCCGCGAACCCTGGCCGTCCATGCTGCGCGGCATCTGGGGCGACAACGAACGCTACAAGGACACGTACTGGTCCCGCTTCGACGGCATGTACTTCGCCGGCGACGGCGCGAAAAAGGACGAGGACGGCGACCTCTGGCTCCTGGGCCGGGTGGACGACGTCATGAACATCTCCGGCCACCGCCTCTCCACCACCGAGATCGAATCCGCCCTGGTCAGCCACCCCTCCGTGGCCGAGGCCGCCGTCGTCGGTGCCGCCGACGAGACCACCGGCCAGGCCGTCGTGGCCTTTGTGATCCTACGCGGCTCCGCCGCGGACGACCCGGACATCGTCACCACGCTGCGCAACCACGTGGGCCACGAGATCGGCCCGATCGCCAAACCCAAGACCATCCTCGTGGTCCCCGAACTGCCCAAGACCCGCTCCGGCAAGATCATGCGCCGCCTCCTCAAGGACATCGC
>NZ_JAAMFN010000098.1 GCF_013376095.1 Arthrobacter sp. SDTb3-6
TCCACGCCAACTGACCAAGGAAACAAACCAGTTAGTAGGGTGGGCTGCGGGCGCGGTGCCGGGATTACTCTCCGGCCCGTTTCCCGCAGCCTCCCACCGAACCCGCCGTGCGATTCTCACCGCAACGGGCTCTCCATGTGTTCTTACCCGCTGGTCAACCAGTCGCGCTGGTTGCCGGTGTTGAGGCGGCTATGCTCCACGGAGTCGGTATCTGCGCACCGCGGTAGCGGTACCGGGTCACCGCAACGCTGGCAGCGCTGCGGAAAACAACCCCGTTGCATGCCCAACGCCATCCAATATCGCAAAACTGACCACGGATCCGGCGCCAGGAGATCCGGCCATGTTTGGCCTTGATCCATTTGCCGACCCGCCGCCAGGCATGAAACTGGACAGCGTTGAACACGTCCTTGGACACCGCGTGCCGGAAGTAGTTCGCCCACCCGCGAGTGACCCTGGCAACCTTGACCAGTAACTGGTCAAGGCCCAGATGCAGGTGCTTTCTGCTGGTCAATTCCCGAACTTTCAAAGTGATCGAACGAATCGATTTCTTCGAAGGCACGGTATAGACAAAGGACTTGCCCGTTCCGCGTTTGACCATCCGGCGGATGGTGAAACCAAGGAAGTCGAAGCCTTCGTCAATGTTGACCACACGGGTTTTCTCCTCCGCCAATCGCAGCCCCAGGGGCGCGATGACCCCGGCGACCACCGCGCGCAGAGCCTCGGCATGGTCCCTGGTGCCGTTCACGCAGATAACGAAGTCATCGGCATAACGGATCAGCTTCCAGCTGCCCAGCCCCTGCTTGCGGCGTCGGTTCCGATGGTGCCACGTGCCCATCTGCGTTTTCCATTCCCGATCAAAGTGCTCATCGAGTGCAGAAAGCGCGATATTGGCCAGAAGCGGCGAGAGAATCCCGCCCTGCGGAGTGCCCGTCAGCGTTCCCACGTGATCCCCGCTACCGGTCATCACTCCGGCTTTGAGGAACGCGCGGACGAGACTGACGAGCTTCTTGTCCTTGATCCGGGCGCGGACCCTGCCCAGCAGGGCAGTGTGGTCGATCATGTCAAAACATGCCCGAATGTCAGCCTCCAACACCTGCGTGTAACCGCGAGTGGTCAGATGCTGAATTTCGGCGACCGCATCCTGAGCACGCCTGTTGGGCCGAAACCCGTAGGAACACGGCAGGAAGTCCGCTTCAAAGATCGGTTCAAGAACAAGTTTCAACGCAGCCTGAACCACCCGGTCCGTGACGGTCGGGATACCCAGCCTGCGGACTTTGCCGCTAGTTTTGGGGATCTCCACCCGCCTCACCGGTACCGGGACAAACGCGCCGGACTTCAGCAACGCCTGTACGTGATCCAGAAAAGGTCCCACTCCGACCCGGGAGCGGATATAAGTCACGGTGACTTTATCGATCCCGGGCGTTTTAGCCCCGACGTTGCCTGCCACCCGCTCGAAGGCGTGGACCAGAAATGCCGGGTCGTAAACCAGGTTATACAGATCATCAAACCGACGATCAGGTTCACTGACCGCCCACCGATGTAGTTTGGTCTGCATCCGCCGTACCATCTCGTACGCCGAATTTTCATCCGGCCATACGGTGACACCGGTATTCACCGATGTATCTTCGACCATCACAGTCCCTCCCTCTATTTACTTTGACCGAACACACTGCCGCCCTTCCCCATGTGGCACGGCTTTCCCGGCCTCGGAGTACTACGACGGCTCCGCCCCGCTCAAACCCTTCAACCGGCAACGGGCCAATCCCTGCTCACGGCGCTGGCCGCGCCGCTGGCAGGGAACGGAATCTGAGCGGTTCCCGCGTTCACTGCTTGTTCGATCGACAG
>NZ_JAAMFN010000099.1 GCF_013376095.1 Arthrobacter sp. SDTb3-6
TCGCAGTCTTTCCCGCAAAACGCCCTTCCACAAATTGATCAGTCATGCCCTTCACCCCATCCTTGTGAGGCAGGTGCCGCCGGCCGCCGGAAAAGTTGCCGCGGATTCCGGGTGCCAGGCGCCAGGCCGGGCGCCTCACCGGCAGGGAATGCCGGCGGCACTGTGTGCGGCGTGTGCCCATTCGCCGAATTCCTCACACTAATTAGTTCATAAGTAAGACGACTCCTGAGGGCATTTCTGGGATAATGGAATGTGTGTGCAAATGATGGCCGGAAGCTTGATCACCAGTCCCTTGAAGTGTTGCGCCTGCGGGCGGTGGGGCAGGTGGCGGCCGGTGCCCATCCGGAGGAGGTTGCCTGCGTGCTTGGCCTGCACCGCAAGACCGTCTACGGATGGCTGGCCAAGGCCCGTGAAGGCGGTCTTGGGGCGTTGAAGGCCAAGCCGGTGCCGGGCCGCCCGCCGAAGCTTTCCCCGACCCAGATGCGGCGTGTCTACGGGATCGTGGCGGGCACGGACCCGCGCCAGCACGCGTTCGGGTTCGGGCTCTGGACCCGGGACATCATCGGCGAGGTCATCCGGCGCGAGTTCGGTGTCGCCCTCTCGGCCGTCAGTGTCGGCCGGTTGCTCAAGGGCTTGGGCCTGTCGGTGCAAAAGCCGCTCTATCGCGCCTACCAGGCCATCCCGGAAGCGGTGGAGGAATGGAAAACCAGCGAATACCCGTCGATCGCCGCGGAGGCGAAGAAGATCGGCGCGGAGATCTACTTCGGTGATGAGGCCCAGGTCCGCTCCGACTACCACGCCGGGACCACGTGGGCGCCGGTCGGGCAAACCCCGGTCATCCAGGCCACCGGGGCAAGGTTCTCCGTGAATATGATCTCCGCCGTCACGCCGCGCGGGAAGCTGCGTTTTTCCATCATCGCGGGCACCATGGTCGCCGCTAAGTTCATCGACTTCTGCAGGCGCCTGGTCGCCGATGCCGGCCGTCCGGTGTTCCTCATCGTCGACGGGCACCCCGTGCACCGTTCCAAGGCCGTCCGGGAGTACGTCGAATTCACCAACGGCACGCTCACCCTGTACCGCCTGCCCGCCTACTCACCACAGCTCAACCCCGACGAATGGGTGTGGAAGAACGTCAAGCACGACCGGATCGGCCGCTGCCAAATCACCGGCCCCGACCAGTTCAAGGCGCTGTGCATCAAGGCCCTGCGCCGCCTCCAACGGTTCCCCCACATCGTGCGCGGATTCTTCCACGACAAGAACCTCGCCTACATTGCAGCCCCGGAAACCGCCGCATAAACCCCAGCAGTCAACTTACTTAAGTTCCCCTTAGTAACCTGGGGCGATTCGTGATGCCATCGACGGCCTCAACAAAGTTGGCATTGAACTCGTCATCCTTGACCAGATGCTCGTACAGTGAATCGCATTTCGTGCAGAAGTACGTTACGTCCAGGAAATTGCTGGGTGCCCAGTGGGGACGGCGGACGGACGCGATCACGACGTGGGCGTCCGTTGCGCAGTGGTCACACCAAACGGGAAATTGCGTTTCATCCTCAATCATTGTTGACCGGACGCGTTGCCGATTTTCACTCTGTTCACCTCGCACGGCTTGCGGCCTCCTTGTCATTATGTTGCCCTTCCTTGTAGTTGCCACTGTAGGAACCTCCCCCGTTCACGGGCACGGCCAAAAGGCCTCACTTAAGGCACGCGGCCCACCGCGCTTTCATATTGAAGGACAAGCGTCGGACACGTGACATTTGCCCTGACGCCCCAGAGCCACGGCCG